>JBEITT010000006.1:0-93253 GCA_040374745.1 Planctomycetaceae bacterium
CCATATGCAAGTCCCGATAAACAGGAAAGAACAGTGGTCATTAAAGTTCGACGATTCGCTCGAAAATCAGACACAGTCATCTATTTCAATGGTCAAAACTCTGTTTTTGTATACCCAAAAACCATATTTTGATTGTACATGTCAATTTAAACCCTGTCAACACAAATCGTGGATGATCATCGAGTGCAAAAAGGACCCCAGGTTCCGTAATAATATGTTTTTCAATTGATTAACAGAGCGGTTTATTGGCCATTTTTTGACTCAACTCGACTCCGCCGGATTGATACATAAAACTATGATTGATGATAAGTCGCAGAATACTTGCCGCATTTTCAGGCGATAAACCCTGTGAATGGATATTTGAAAGACAGTTTCTGTCTGCATCCGAAGTTCCGCTCCGCGGCATATAAGAATAGTAAACTCCAAGACTTTCAGGAGTTGCGAGTCCTGGTCTTTCACCCAGAAGCATGACAACACCCTTTGCGTGGGTGAGTTGACCGACGTGATCGCTGATACCAACCCTGGCTTTGGGTATGACGATTATGGGCCCAGTCTTGATTAAATCATTTTTAATGATTGCAAGAAATTCTGACAACAGCCTCGGCGCTTGTTCTGAAGCGGCCTGGCTGGAAAGGCCATCGGAAATAATCACGACCAATTCGGGCCGATTTGATATTTTCGTCAATTTTTCAACAGACGACAGATCAAGCCGGCGACCCAGGTCCGGTCTTTTCAAGTAGGTGGCTCTATCTTTGGCTGACGAATTTAATATCATTATCTCTGGTTTCAAATCACAGGTAATTCTATTTTGCAAATTGCTGACGAGCAATTCAGGTTCAAAACTTGTCCAGACAGCATCGCGAGCACGAGCATGCGCCTGATCGAAATCAAGAATCTCTCTAGTTGGCAGGCTGCCACCTGATCGACCGATGGCAATTCTGGCTGACGTCAATTCCTTAATATCAGGCAGAAGGCTTAGTTTATTATTCAATTGATTACTTTCATGGTTCATGGCAATAAACCTCGCGATTTCATTATGATATTTTCAGTGGCGTTTACAATACGATGCTGATTCATTGCGTTTAATTCGCCATGATCATTGATCAACTCATTACGAAGCAACCACTGCTCGAATTCTGGAGCTGGGCGAAGCCCAAGGGTCTGTCTCAGAAAATGTGAGTCGTGAAAGCTGGTTGATTGATAACCAAGCATAATGTCATCAGCACCGGGAACACCCATAATATAATTACATCCAGCAATACCGAGAAGCCCTAACAAATTATCACAATCGTTCTGATCGGCTTCTGCATGATTGGTATAACAGATGTCGCATCCCATCGGTAATCCAAGAAGTTTTCCACAGAAATGATCTTCGAGGCCGGCGCGTAAAATCTGTTGACCGTTATAGAGATATTCAGGACCTATGAAACCAACAACTGTATTGACAAGCAGTGGATCAAAGGCCCTGGCAACGGCATAGGCACGAGCCTCACAAGTCTGCTGGTCAATATCATGATGGGCGATTGCCGAAAGGCAAGAACCCTGACCAGTTTCAAAATACATGCAATTATTGCCTACAGTGCCTCGGTTCAAATCCATCACCATGCCCTTGGCATCTTCCAGCATGGCCAATGAAATTCCAAACGACGAGTTAGCCAATTGTGTTCCGGCAATAGACTGAAAAACCAGGTCGAGCGGTGCACCCTGCCTGATAGCCTGCATTTGTGTTGTGACATGCGCAAGGACACAATTTTGGGTCGGAATTTCAAGTTTTTCGATTAAGTCATTCATTAGATACAGCAGGCGAATTGTATTATACAGACTATCAGAGGCAGGATTGACCCCGATCACGGCATCGCCACAACCATAAAACAGGCCTTCAAGTATCGAAGCAGCGATGGCATGGGGATGATCGGTCGGATGGTTTGGCTGAATTCGTACTGCAAGTCGCCGAGGTAAGCCAATTGTATTTCGAAATTTTGTAATATTATTAATTTTTGAGGCAACCAGAATTAAATCCTGGTTTCGCATCAATTTACAGACTGCAGCAGCCATCTCGGGTGTAATTCCCCACGCAATCTGATTTAATATTTCTCTATTGGTCTCATATTGCAGTAACCAGTCGCGAAATCCACCCACAGTCAAGTTTTTTAAAGGTTCAAAAGCTATCGCATCATGCTGGTTCTGGATCAGACGGGAAACATCATCATTGGCTGGATCAATCAGCGGGTCTTCAATAAATCTGATAAGTGGAACTTCAGAAAGGGCTATTCTGGCGGCCAAACGTTCTGTATTCGAATCGGCAGCGATACCGGCAAGTTCATCTCCTGATTTCTGTGGCGTTGCCTTAGCCATTAATTGCCGCAGAGAATCAAACCGAAATGATATTGAACCAACGTTGGCTGAATAGACAGGCATGGATTTTTTCCATCATACTTGCGGTGAAATATTTGATTTGTCTGACTTCGTAACCTCTTCAACCATAGAAACCTGCGGCTGCGAAATCTGACGAACAAATAGAAAATATGAAATAATTACCAGGAACCAAAACGCAGCGAATTCCGAGACAACCGTACAATAACCAAAAATGGAAGAAAAAGCACCTGGCTCACTGAGATTACCAATGATCATTGCGAAAAAGCAAAAGATCGACAACAGAAATGCAATCGTTGGCATCTGTGGATAGAATGGAGTGACGAATGGGCGATTCATTTCTGGATATTTTTTCCGCAGTCCGAAAAGTGCCGGTATGGAAAAAATGTATAGCATACAGGCACCCAGGGCAGACCACGTTATCAGCTTGGCAGTGTCAAGCAGGATTAATGCAATCGTTCCTATTATAAAATTAAATATCAGCGCGTTTGCAGGTGTATGATTGCGACGATGAACATGACCAAGAATTGAGGGAAGGTAGTGTACACGGCCCATCTCAAGAATGGCCCGACCCGACCCAAGAGTCAGACCGTTCAACGAACTGACGAGTCCGAAAAGGCACATGCACTGAAATAGCATGCTACCCCAACTCCCAGCGGGTTCGACAAAATCCAGTGCGAGCGTCAACGGACTATCAGATTTCGCTGCCCCATCGACAACTTTCCAACCAGTTTCTATTGAGCCTTGAAGATCTGCACGATGAAACACCACACCATGCCAGCCGGCAACTCCTACGGAAAGCAGCATTACCAAGGCGGCCAGTAAAATCAATGTGAACATGGCTGCACCAAAACCGCGAGGAATATCTTTGGAGGGATTTCGAGATTCCTCTGCCACATTTGCCAAGCCTTCGATACCAAGATAAAACCAGATGGCAAATGGCACTGCCTGGAAAACTCCAAGCCAGCCATTAGGCCATGAATCAGCCATAAATTTTTGAGTTTCAAAGGCTGGAAAAACTAAGCAGGCAAAAAGAATCAGGCCCAGCGACGCCACTATCGCGATCACAAGTTCAAAAGCTGCTGCCTGTTTTACACCCTTTATATTGATCACCGTCACTAGCGCCAGGGAAATTACCGCAAGGATTTTTGGGCTCAATCCAAGAGAGGCAGGGATCACTGGTGCAAGATAAGAACCGACTGCCATCGCCAGTGCTGGAGGTGCAAATAGAAATTCAACAACCTGAGCCATGCCCGAGATATAAGCCCAGAATTTACCCAGGCCTAGCATGGTATAGTCAAAAACTCCTCCTGCCCTCGGAACGGCACAAGCCATCTCGGCATAGGAAAAAACGAATGTAATATAAAGTATAGTCACGATGACAAACGCCACAAGCATACCCAAAGAGCCGCCCGCGACAAGACCCAGATTCCAGCCGAAATATTCGCCACCAATAACATATCCAACTCCCAGGCCCCAAAGGGTCAGTGGGCCAAGTGTGCGATCAAGTTCAGTTTTTTTTGAAAACGTATCTGACTTTTCGGATTCAGATTTCATCAATTTGCTCATGGATGATTCATTTTAGGAGCGTGAATTTAGAGAGGAATCGTGTCAGAAGACTAATTTCTCCGACCACGTCTCGACCAGGCATCGGTCGCAGCAAATGTCAGAATCAGTGCACCCGTAATAAGCAGACGATAGTTGTCGTTGGTACCACGGATTGTGATGATGGTTTCAATAGTTTTTAATAAAAAACAGCCCCACGCCGCTCCTGCAATTGAACCTTCACCACCTGAAAGTGAAACACCACCGATCACGCATGAAGCGATTGATTCCAGCTCCATATTAGATCCGGTATCAGCCTTGCAGACTCGTACAAAAGCAAGTTGCATAATGGCCCCAAGAGACGCGCATAAACCGCTCAGCACAAACGAGAGAATCTTCATTCGATCGGTTCTCACACCGGCTAACCGAGCGGCCTCAGAATTACCACCTGTTGCCCGAAGGTGCTGTCCCCAAATGGTTTGTCGTATAAAAACCCATGCAAAAACCGCCGTTAGCATGAACATCAGGGCCCGACCTGAAACTGGAAATTGTCCGACGGGAATTTGCTTTTCTATGACTTGAAACCCCGTCAGCCGGTTTAACAATCCACCACCAAGAACCCAAAATGTGAGGCCCCTGATAATCATCTGCGAACTGAGAGTTGTCACAAACGGGTTGGTACCAATTTTTGAAACGAAAAAACCATTTGCCCAGCCCGCCGCTACACCGGTGAGAATTGCCATTAATGCACAGACAGCAGGGTGATAGCCACGTGTCATGGCCGTGCCTGACACCGCACAGGCCAAGCCTAATGTGGCACCCTGGCTCAAGTCAAAACCGCCCGCCAGAAGAACACAGCACTGGCCAACTGCCAGTACACCTACTATCGATGTGCGTGTCAGTATGGCGCTGAGGTTGGAAGCTGAATAAAAGTTTTGAGTTGTGGATGTCAGCCAAAATGCTATACCAACCATCAGAATCTGTGGCCAGCGTCGTCTGAGAAACAAAATCCCGCTGTTCATTGGTCAGAAAAATCCGGGGGCTTGAAATGGAGGCCTGATTGGCCGTTGTTAAATGATATTAACATGTTATTTATGAAGTTGCGCCCATGGTTTCGGCGATGATACGGTTCTCGGTAATTGCGTTACCGGCAAGCTCCACTTGGATCACACCCTGTCGGAAAACGATGACCCTGTCGGACACTCGCTGAAGTTCCTGAGTGTCAGGACTGATCACTACTACCGCCATTCCCTCTTCCGCCAAGTGAGAGATTCGCTCATGAATTTTTTCACGTGTTCCGATGTCAACGCCTCGAGTCGGCTCGTTAAGTACTGCAACCCGGGGCCTGGTCGCCAGGGCTCGGGCGAGGAGTGATTTCTGCTGATTGCCTCCCGAGAGTGTCAGTGGGTTCTGATTCAGCCTTTCATACTTTACTTCATGCTCAGCACCCAGGGCTTTTGCCTGCTGCCAAAGGGGTTTCCATAAGAGCCAGCCCCGCTTATTCTGACATTTCAACTGCTGAAAAACCATATTGCGACCCAGCCCCAGAGCCGCGATAAGACCACGCCTGCGACGATCTGCCGGCACCGCAACTACTCCTACCTTCTGTGCTTCTGCCGGATGACGTGGCTGATAAGCAGACCCGTCCAATGTCATTGAACCTTTGGCAAAGTGGGCTTCACCTGCAATGATTTCAGCACATTCTTCGTGACCAGCTCCCGAAAGACCGGTGAGCCCAAGAACCTCTCCTGATCTAATTTCAAATGACGCATTGTGGATTGCCGCACCGCTGATTTGTTTCACAGTAATGATTGGCTGGGTCTTACTCAAATTTGGAAGATTATCGGATTTTCGGGTTAGCCCGGCGGGCAATTCGCGGCCAATCATGGCCTGAACCAGTTTTTCGTGATTCATTTCATTAATAGGCCAGGTTCCGACATGCCTGCCATCACGCAGAACTGTAATTTTGTCTGACAGATGTAATACTTCATCTAGATGATGGCTGACCATGGCAATAGCCAGTCCCTGTCGTTTCAGCCTGTTGAGCAAAAGAGCAAGGTGTTGGGCTTCCAGACGGGTCAGTGCCGCTGTGGGCTCGTCAAGAATCAGCACACGGGCGTTCCTTCGCAGTGCACGGGCTATCTCGACAATCTGCCTTTGCCCTGTCGGAAGGCTGTCAGCAATGGCATTAAGCGGAATATGATTAGCTTGGAGCTGATTCAGCGATCTGGCTGCTTCATTTTGCACCTGCTTCCACTTCAGCCAGCCTCTGTTTTGGGGCTCAGCACCCAAAACAATATTTTCGGCCACAGTGAGGCAGCCAACTAGTTGAAGTTCCTGATGGATGACGGCTATGCCCGATGCCAAGGCCTGTATCGGGCTGGAGAAGCTGACCAACTTATTTTCAAAAACAATTTCACCACGATCAGGCTGGATGGTTCCAGCAATGATTTCGACAAGAGTACTTTTCCCAGCACCGTTTTCGCCACAAAGGGCGTGAATCTCGCCGGCATTGATTTCCCATTGAACTGCCTGCAAGGCAGGGGCACCAAAAAACGCTTTATGAACATCTCGAATTGCCAGAACCGGTTCAATATTCATCAGCAGATAAACCCGATTTGGCCAATCTATAAATCATGGAGTAAATGAAGGGCTGGCAAGAATCAACAGGAGGAAAACCATGGCACTGACAACAGCCATCATACCGGCTGGCATGGGTTTTCTGGTCTTTGCAAAGCGCTTGCCGAAAAAGAGTGTCAGGGTCAGCGATATGATTGTAGCCAGCAGACAACCACCACGACCAGCGGCAACATTCTCCCCGGACATTAACAAAATAGCGACAATGACCAACAGACCCGAGGTGTGACCTGCAATCAGGCTCTGTTTGCTTTTGGCTTTCAGAAAACCAATCCAGCCACCCATGACCAAAAGAAAGGCATATACCAGAAGCACAAGAGATGTTTCTTTGGGTGTCATGGCAGAAGTTAAGGTTTCTATGATTGGGCAGAAATCGATGATGCCGGGTTTAATTCCCGAACGGGAATATTTTTTCCCGAATTGTTTGAGGCCGAAATTTTAGTGATAACATCGTCAGAAGACTTTGGTCGGCCTTTTCCGCGAGAGATGATCCAGGCGACCGGTCCAACGACGAATGTCATCCCAATCAGACTCAGGACTGATGGTAATTGTTGCCGGAAAATGATGTCGAAAACAAGACCCATGGCGACCTGACTCATTCCGATCACAGCGATTCTCGGGGCTGAACCAATGGCATATGCCTTGGTCAGGAAGATTTGCCCAACCGTGCCAGTAATGCCCACGCCAGCTAGCAGCATGAGAGTAACAGGATCTCGCAACTCGTTCCAGTTCATCGAGCCGCCAAATGCAATCACCGGTATCATGATAACTGCTGCGACACCAGAAAAATGGGTGACAACGGATCGGGGATCAATAGACCCAAGCCGGTTCAGGCCAATCATGGCAATAGAAGTGAAAACGGCGGCTGACAACGCTGAGATAATGGCCAGGAGGTTGCCATCGAGATGCGGCCGCTGTATTAAAATTACACCGAAAACAGCCGAAAAAATTGCCAGCAGAAGAGACGGTTCCACCACCTCGCCCCAGAGCAGAAAGCCAATCAGAACAATCCAGACCGGATAAGTGTTGGTCAGAGTCAGTACATCAGCAACAGGCAGATTAGCCAAAGCATAAAATGTGGTCATCAGGCTGAAAGTACCGGCCAGCGAACGCATCCAGAGAATTCGCGGACTTGCAAAAACCAGTTGGGCACCACCCAGACGTGCCAGCGAAAAAGCTGCGAAAAAACTGAATACCGTGCGTGACTGGGCCACCAGTCGCCAGTCGCATCTGTTGCCAAGGGCATTCGCCATGCCCGCCATGAACGTGAAGCTGATCGCACCCAAAATCATGTAAACGGCCGGGTTGCCAGCCATGCGGGGTTTACAGCCATTATTATCGGCCGAATCATTTTTCAGACCGGTCGATGCGAGCAAAGCAACAGTGGCTGAACGGCCAGCGAGTGAAGAATCACCTGAAGACTGATGAATTTCAATACTTTGTCGTGGTTCCGGCATTTTTCCGCATCTTCCGGGCCATCAGGGCTTTACGCTATTGCCAGCGGGCTTTTCAAATCGCTTTGCCCCCTGCAACTGGCAGCAGGCTATTGCCCGCAATGCCCGGCCCGTTTATTCATTTTATCATTACGGACGATCAATGTTTCGTCAATCGCGACTCTGCACGCTTTAACCCCTTGATGGACTGCCTTCCATGCGACAGGCCGAAAAACCAGGCTCCTACACTTACCCGACAGCACAGGCCATTCCGGCCGCCGACAACATCAGCCTGCAGTGGGCCGGCCGCGATCTGGCCGTATATGAATTCGGCCTGAATCAGCCCAAGCCATTTATTCACCCGCTGCGCGGACCATCAGGGGCCATTCTCACACGATACGGGCATCCGAACCCGCAGTCGAATCACGATCATCACCGGGCCATCTGGTTCGGGCACCAGTTCATCCGCCCGCTGGCTGGCGACGGCAAGACTACTGCAGCACCTGCTCAGGAATGGAATTTCTGGGAAGAGCCCAAGCCAACCAGCGACGTGAAAATCAGGCACTCGCGCGTGCTTGCCCTGGAAGACTCGCCCCGGTTTGCCGCAGCAGCGGTTGAGGCCACCTGGTGGGCAGGGGGCAGGGCCTTGCTAAAGCAGACCACTATTTACGCCATTTCTCGCGCAGACGAGAAAAATCAGTGGCTTGATGTCCAGACCGAATTTGCCAGCGTTGGCGGACTGATCGTGGAAATGGGCAAATCCAACTTCGGCCTGATGGGCGTTCGCGTGGCCAAAACCATTTCAGAGCAGTTTGGTGGCGGCCGGCTGATGAATTCGGAAGGAGCCACGGGCGAACCGGCAATTTTCGCGAAAAAAGCCCGCTGGGTTGATTACTCGGGGCCCACCGGGCCTGCCATTCGCGAAGGCATTTGCTATATGGATCACCCGGAAAATCCCCGACATCCAGCCTACTGGCATGTACGCCGTGATGGCTGGATGATCGCATCGCTCACCCTTGAAGAAGCCTGGCGCATCGCGGCCGACCACCCGCTCAGGCTGCGTTATCGGCTGCTGGCTCACGCCGATGTTGATCGCGAAGCCCTTGATCATCAATGGAGCCGCTTCGCCCAGACCAAAAGCTATGAGCTGCTCTCGCCCAAAGGGGCCACGCCACGCATTGTGGCATCGGGCGATGCTAACGGCTGATTCCAGGCCCAATTCACTGCACAGATTGCCGCCACGTTTTGCCTTCATCAAACGAAGCAACAATGCAACCGTTGCCACCGACGGCGAAAAGCTGTCCCCTTCGGCTGACATCAATGGAATAAAGAAAATTATCAACGCCCGTGTGCTGTAATTGCCAGCGACTACCGCCATCTGTCGATTTCATCACGCTGCCATCAGCTCCTGCCACCCAGATTTCTCGCATCTCGTTTGCATCAACCGATAAAAACATTCGGCAATAAGGCGAAGGGATCTCATGCCAAGTTTCACCGGCATCTGTGCTTCTCACGATGAGGCCCTTCTCGCCAACCGCTAAAAACAAATTGTCAGATACCCTGGTGATGGCATGCAAGGCCCGTCGCTTGAAATCGGCTTTAGTTTTCCATGTGTTTCCAATGTTATCCGTCTGTATGATTACTCCCTGGCCTGTAACAGCCACGCAGCATCTTTCGTTGATCATCTCTACATCGTAGATATTGTCACGAATATCGGCATATTCCTGATGCCAATTCTTCCCGCCATCACTGGTGCGAAAAATAACTCCCTCACTGCCAACAATAATCGCTCGCTGTGAATCAATCGCATCGATTGCCAGAAAGTCGCCATTATCAGGTAGCGTCTGATCTATCCATGTTTTCCCACCATCTACCGTCTTCTGGATTAATCCCCTGTTGCCCACAACCCATGCCGATTCGTTTGAAATTACGCAGACATCTCTCAACCAGTGCGGCTGACGTGGATTAAACGACAGCACTTCATGCCAGGATTTCCCGCCATCGCCCGTGCGAAGAATAATACCTTCCCTGCCAAGCAGATACCCATTCTGATCATCCGCCATCTCGACAGCGACAAACCAAGAATTTTGATTTTGACCGGATTCAATAACAATCGGTAGATTCTGGAGATTCCCGGCTCGATTACCAGTCATTAGTTGAGATGTACCGGCCATTGCCAAAATGGCTAAAACTATACACTTCAGGCACTGTCGCAGCAATTCAAGAAACATCGGCCACGCCCTCTCAAAAAAAGGCTGGATGGTTCAGGATTCCGCCAGATTGCGAATTATGAAGATTCTATGAATATTTCAAAAAGAATCAATGTGGATTCTCTAAAACTTTTTAATTGGCAATAACTTAACGATGATTGTTGTCAGGCTGTTTCTGTGGTTAATCCAAATGATCTTCGAACTTCAAACCATACTGACTTTTGCCTGGTGTTAGTTTTTTGGCCTCTTTGCCACGACGAAAGGATATGCCATGATTCAGGCCGAAAAGGTGGCCCACGGCGGCCGGCAGTGAAAACGACTTGTCTTCGCTGGCGCCGGCATTGGCCCGAAGCGCGGCGCGGGGCTCGTGAAGCAGTTGATTCTGGAGCCGAAAGGCCATCCGTTCAATCGCCTGCCGATGCTCGGGCTTCATATCGGTAAGTCGCTCGAACAGGTCAGAAAGTTCCTGTTCGCGTATCCGGTCGGCGTGTTCGCCCAGTTCTTTCAGTACATTCGCCGCATGCTTGCGATGCCGCAGGGCCGCCAGGCAGGCGGCAATCTCCAATTCAATCAGCCTGTTGGCCGCACCAAGGCCCCCGCGCCGCTGGGCCAGATTGCGCTCCACCTGATCTTTCAGGTCGTCCACGTTGTAAAGCATGACCTGCTCAAGCTGACCAATCCGGTCGTCGAAGTCACGCGGCATGGCAATGTCAAGAATCAGGGTCAGGCGATATTTCCGCGACCGCTGAATGCGTGAATACGTTTCCAGATTCATAATCGGCTGGGCGCTGGCTGTGGTGCTCACCACCAGATCAGCCTCTATCAGCGACTGGTTCAGTTGTTCCATGGGCAGGGCCGTGCCACCGAACTGTCCGGCCAATTCACGGCCACGTTCAATCGACCGGTTAACCACAATCACCCGCCCCGGCTTCAGACCAATCAGGTGGGTGAGCGTCAGTTCGGCCATTTTGCCCGCACCAATCACCAGCACGGTCTTGTCGTTAAACTGGTCAAACACCTCTCTTGCCAGCTCAACAGCCACACTGGCCACCGAGAGCTTGCCGATACCCAGACCCGTTGATTCACGCACTTTCTTGCCCACACGCAGGGCATGCTGAAACAGCGAATGAGTGATCCAGCCAACACTGTGGGCCGCCACTGCCGATTGATAAGCGTCTCGCACCTGGCCCAGAATCTGGCCTTCTCCCAGCACCACGCTCTCAACAGAACTGGCCACCCGGAACAGGTGCCCCACCACGCCTTCATCCTGATAAACCGTGGTGTGGCGGCTCAGGTCGCCGGCTTCCAACTGATGATACTTCGCCAGAAACCGACAAAGCTCCTGCGCATCAAGGCTGGCGTGGTCGCGGGGCAGGCGTTCAAGATCTGTTGCTGCATACACTTCCACCCGATTACAGGTGGAAAGTATCACAAATTCCGACTGCGGATAGGCACTTCGCAGCTCTCGCAGCGCATGCTGCATCTGCTCGCCGTTGAACGCAAGTGCCTCGCGAATGGCCGCCGGGGCCCTGTTATGATCAACGCCAACCGCAAGAAGCCTCACGGGGTCTGCCCCCCGGCTGCCGGCCCAGTGGCGGTTGCTCCATTACGTGATGGGCCATGGGCCGTCGGCACCAGCCAGCCCACACCAACCCACGTAAAAATCAGAAACCCTAGGGCAATTCCTGTCAGCCAGACAATCCTTCTGCCACGCATCGCCGGGCGAAATCGCGCATGCAGCAGCACCGCAAAGGCGCACCACATCACAGCTGCGCTAAGCAGCTTCGGGTCGGTCCATGAAATGCCTATGTTCGCTTCCTGCCGCCCCAGCGAAAAATTCAGCATCACGCCAATAAACAGACCAAATGTCAGCATCGGGAATGCCGCCGTAATGGCAATCCGGTTAATTCGTTCCGATTGCTCAAGACTGGGCAGGGTCAGGCCCGTTCGCGAAGGCCGCTTCTGCTTCAGCCGCCGGCTTTGTGCCAGATACATCAGCCCGGTTGCGAAGGCGACACAAGTGCAGACAGCACCGGCCACCAACAATATGCCATGCACGGTGCCCCAGAATCGGGCAGGGCCACCGAAGTCGGCCGACCACGCACCCCTGGGTGCCACCAGGCCTCCCATCATGACCACTGCCACTACCAGCGGCGTAAGAAAAAGCCCCGACGCGCTTGGCTTCTGCGAACCGACCTGAAAATAAAGGTCGATCGCTGCCAATATCCACGCCAGAAGCATCATCGAATCAAACATGGTCGAGATCGGGAACCGCCCCTCACCAAGGCCATGATTCATCAGATAGACAGTGTGTACAATAAGCCCAAGACCCAGAAGGCCCTGCACCAGTCGCCATGAAAATTTCAATGACCAGCGAAGCCGGGCCAGATCGGCCATCAGCGAAAGCGCATAAGTTCCACCGAAGCAAAGAACGGAAAGTCGATCAAGCATTCACAGGCTCTCCCCCCCTTGTTCGCCCCAAAAGCACCACAAACTCTGGCCTTCTTACAATATCATACAACAATTGCCGAAGTCCGTTTTTGCGCCGGGTCTTTCAAAGCGGGCCCGCCAGATCAGTCAAAGGGTTTACGACCTGCCGTTCCAGCGGCTGATCTAATCACTGCCACCTGACTTCTCGGCCACTTTGGAAGTTTCAGGAGCAACCCTGCCGGCCATCTGCGGCTGGATGGCCGATTTTTGATTCTTCGGCCCACTGGCAGAGATCAGTGCCGACTGCACAATCAGCTTACGCATGTCAAAACCGTCGCGGCCAAACTGCTCACGCAATCGCCCCGGCGTATCAATGCCATAAGCCATGATGGGCTGCTTGGCCGTATGGTGAAAAAGCTGCTGAACCAGCGAACTTTGTGTCTCGGCCGTGCTGGCTACGAAACGGGCAAGCTCGGCGGCCCCGTTATATTTCACTGTGTTGCCGTCTTTGGTCAGATATTCGCCCGTGGCGTCAACCGGCTTGTCCTTCTCGGTCGTTCGATACCGGCCAATCGCATCATAATTTTCAAGGGCAAAGCCTAGCGCGTTTATCGTGCTGTGGCAGCTCACGCATGCCGCCGGGCTGGTTTGCAGTAAAGTCCGTTCGCGGGTCGTCAGGCCCGGGTGCAGATCCGGGGCCAGCGGGCTGACGGCGATCGGTGGCGGCTTGATCGCCCGGCCCAGTATATTTCGCGCCAGAAACACCCCGCGATGAATCGGCGAAGTCGTCTGTGTATAGGCAAGCATCGCCAGAAGGTAAGGATGGGTCATCACGCCCGCCCGCTTCGCCGGATCCGTGCCGGCACTTGCCGACACCTTGCGAAACCCTGTGCCAGGCGGCAGCTTCAGGCCATATATTTTCGCCAGCCGGTCGTTGGCATACCACGACTCGCCCTGCAACAACTGGCGAAAATCCGTCTGCCCCTGCTTCACAAAATCATCCAGAGTCATTTCTAGCGACGTTCGCAGGTCGCCAATCACTTCTGGCGTAAATTCCGCAAAGACCTTCGGGTCTTTTGCCAGGTCGGGCGATCCTTCAAGCTTCAGCCACGCATGCAGAAAATCACGCA
This sequence comes from Planctomycetaceae bacterium, assembly GCA_040374745.1. Lineage (GTDB taxonomy): Bacteria > Planctomycetota > Planctomycetia > Isosphaerales > Isosphaeraceae > QWQI01. Next base: position 13,759 of record JBEITT010000006.1, read on the forward strand.
GCTTTTGCTCGGCCCGCAGGTCTTTCACCATGCGCTCGCCCTCGGATTTCCACTGCTCGGAACGACTCAGATTTCCCTTGGCCGCAGCTTCCAAAAGCTTGTTATCAGGAATGCTGTCCCAAATGGCAAACGATAACCGGCTGGCGATGTCATAAGCATCGGCCTCGTCTGTCGCTGATTCCAGATAGAGAAATCTCGGGCTCTTGAGCGACAGCAGAATCACCCGCCGCAAAGCCTGTTCCGGATCTTTCAGTGCATCAAATTGAAGGTCAACATAAAGTTTCTGCTGTTCGGCTGTCAGCGGTCGCCGGAAAGCACGCTCAACAAATTTCCGCGCAAAATCCTTTAGTTTCTGAGACCTGACCGCATCGGCATCGTCGGGCTTGGTTCCCGCCAGTTCACCCAGTGATGCAATCACCATATTGGCCGTTTCAATGGCACCGTCGGTCGTTGCACTCTCCCACGCCTTTGAAATGGCAATGCCCCGCTCGTATCCAAAGCTCCGGTCATCGGGCGGAAACGGTGTCTGGGGAATGAACCGGCGAGGGTTCCATGTCGGGCTCAGGTGCCGGTCGGTAATCACCTCAACATGGCTTGCTCCAGGCCGTTTCCAGGCCAATTCCATCGAAGCCGTCGGCTCCCTGAACTTAAACATTTCCAGCCTGAGGATATATCCACGCCCACCCTGAAGCCTGATCGACTGCCGAAATTCGCGGTCGTTCCCCGACTTCACCCAGGCATCGATCAGCGGCTTATCGTTGTCGTTCACCCATAGGCGAAACGCATTATCAGTGCGCACCACAAATTCAAATTCACCGGTTTCGGTCGGAAAGACCGAGCCCGACCATCGAACGGCAAACTGCTTCGCTTCCTCGTCCTTCTTTTTCTGCTCCTCGCGCTGCTTGCGCTCACGTTCCCGCTGAAGCCGCTTCTGCTCCTCAATCTTCTTCTTCAGTTCCTCTTCTGAAAGCTCTTTCTTTTCTGCCTCTTTTTTGGGCTGATCGCTTCTCACTGCATCCTGTTTTTTGGCTTTATCGTCGGCCTTGGCCGGTTCAGCATTCTTAGGCGGGTCAGCCAGAGCCAACTCTGTTGGCCCGAACGATTGCGGCTTGGTTTTCGCCGGTTCGGTTGGCGGTTTTGCGGTGTCAGGGCTTTTGGCTTCAGGGCCACTCTTGCCGGCATCGGCATTTGGCTTTTTCTCTTCAACGGGGTCGTGCGGCCGTAGCGATCCCCAGTTAAACGCAATAACAGGGTCCACCCGCTCAATCACCCGCGTCTCTCGCCTCATCTGCCGGCTTGAATAATATTCGCCCTTAAGGCCCTTCATTTCCGGGGTCTGACCCGATGACCTGAAGCTGCCGACCAAGTCCATCAAGGCGTTTTGATATTGCCCCACCGTCAGCCGTACCATCTCAACCCGGGGCGGTTTATTACGTGCCTGAGCCGTAGGCGAATAGAAACTTTCATGTATAAATTCGGCAACCTTGCGGGCATCCTCACCCACACACAAATCCGGATTCTCTTCCGGCATCGTCTCGTCAATCAGTTTTGTCAGTTGCCCTACGGAAAGATCGCCTGTCAGGGCTTTCTTGAATTTCTTCGAGCCCTTGCCAGCTTCGCCATGGCATTCGATACACAACCGTTTATAGATTTGTTCGCCAGTTTCATTGAGTTGGCCCGCAACTTTGGGCTCGTCAGCAAAAGCAGGTACGGCGGCCAGAACGATCGCGACAATCGCCAGGCTTTTCCTCGTAAGTGCTACCCAATTATTATTTTGATTGCAATGCATTGCCATATCCCCAACCCGCCTGTGGGGTCATCTGAAGTCATCGGTCAATAAGTTAAATAATATCCCAAAACCAACGCATTTCCAACAGGAACGGATCAGGTCTCCCCCGCCGAAACGTTCTTACCGCACCACGACAGAACGTCAACCATGAGCGGCATCAAGCCGGGCGACCAAGTCGCCGGCAGGTCTGCGATGTTTATCCGCGGGTAATACCGCGTGATTTCACGGCGGGTTTCGATGTCAGGTGCGGGGCCCGTATCGTGTTCCCCTGGCTTCCCGCCAAGTTGGCTGAAAATGTACCCCGGCGCTCCCACAGGCCAATTCCCACAAAGGCAACGAATCCTGACATAAAAATATTGGCATAGGCAGCGGCCATTCTTGCCGAAACCAGCGAGCCCATCAAAAAACCGACGCTGATCAAAAGCGTGCGTGCGGCCGAGCGTCGCTGAAAAGCCTTCCGGTTCGGGTCAATCACTACCGATAACAAAAACGTAAATGGAAATATCAGCCAGACATACGAATAATTAAACGAAAGTGGTGCCATCATCACAGTCAGCATCAGGCTCATCGCCTGCTCACAATTGGCAGCATCGTTTAATGAATGCAACGGCTGGCCTTTACCCCACCACGACCACATGGTGAACAGCCCGATTCCAGCCACGCAGAACATCATTAAATAGTTGGTCTGTTTAAAATTCAAGTTGCCCAGGTTCACGCGCCATTGCCGGTCGCGCTCGCCGTCAGCCAGCACCGGCCTTGACAGCCGATGCACCGTGGCCTGCAGCGATTGGTTTTTATAACTGTAAGATCGGTCGGGGCGCTGGCCGATGGATTTATCATCATATTTGAAAAGCATGCCATTGGCCCAAAGCCGAAGATCCTGGCTGGCCTGCGGGCCTGTGCGGTATGCCAGCGGAAAAATCATCAGGTAAAACGACACACCCAGAACAATGCCGGCTGTGGCCCTGACTTCCATGCGATAGATAAAATAACCGCTCAGAATGATCGGATACGCCTTCATCGCGGCGGCCGTCGCGACCAGAAATCCGGCCAGTTCCGGCCTCTTCCGGCGCAATGCCATAAACGACCCCAGGCTCAGGGCCAGCAGCAATACGGCCGGCTGACCCAGCAGGTACATGTCGCTTACAAACGGAATCACCATCAGCGAAGGCACAAGATAAAGTATCGGATTCGCTCGCCGAAAATGTCCGGTTGTCAGCCTGACCGAAGCATAAATACAGAACCCCCACGCCAGCGTCTGCACAACCAGAAATATCGCTACAAAAAGCGGTTTGGGAAAGTTTGCCACCGGTGCCATCATCACTGCGGCTGCCGGTGGATACATAAACGGAAAAAGCCTCTGCGGGTCAGTCGGGTAAACCCCGCCGCCACTGGCAATAGTCTGCCCTGTGCGCTGCCAAAGGTCATAATCCTTATTTGGCTTGCCAGTAATCGAATTCAACAGCGGCGCCACTGAAAATGCCACTGCCAGGCACACGAAAAGCACAGCACTCATCGAATAGGCAAACGGGTCGCGCGTCTCTATCGCCTCAATCACCCGCCTGGCTAAACCATATTTGCAGGCACGACGTCGAATCCTCAAATAAAGGCGATACATCCAGTCTGTCTGGAATTCATCTTCAACAGTGCCCGGTCGCCGTTTTGATTCGCTCATTTGAAGGGGCACTCCTTGCCCAATTTCGATCATCAACGCCAGTGAGACTTTTCCAGAAACTGAAAAATCTGAAAATCATTAAAACGAATACATCAATTTGGTAAAGCCCAATCACTGTATTTCAAAAAACAAGCCTGGCAATTACTGTTAGATACTGGTTAATAACAGATCGATCTTTTTAATGCCTGAGAAGTGTGCAGACTGTCGGTTTTTTCGACACAAACTGACACATTTTTCGTCACTCACTGCTTGATAAAACACCAATTATTTGTCATTTTTAATATATGGTCACTCAAACCAATCATCAAAATCGCGCATCTTCGATCATCGACCCTTCATATTCAGTATTGCCGGGGGTTATCAGTGTCTGTCAGGCAATGCATGAAGTGGCGAGAGTCACGCGTCAGGTCGCGCCCAGCCGTGCCTGTGTGCTTCTTCTCGGCGAAACCGGCACGGGCAAGGAGCTGATCGCCAGGGCACTGCACGATTTAGGTCCCCGTCGAAGCGGACCTTATATTCGCGTGAACTGTGGTGCCCTTACCGAAAGCCTGCTTGAGAGCGAACTTTTTGGGCATGTCAAAGGGTCATTTACGGGTGCGACCGATAACCGCACAGGCCGGTTTGAAGCCGCCCACACCGGCAGCCTTTTTCTCGACGAGATCAACAGTACTTCTCCGAAGCTGCAAGTGAAACTATTACGGGTATTGCAGGAAGGCGAATTTGAACGAGTTGGCGATTTCCGCTCGGTCAGGGTTGATACACGCGTGATCGCCGCTACCAATCGCGACCTGCGTGAAGAAGTGGCAGCTGAACGCTTTCGGGAAGACCTTTATTATCGTTTGAACGTGGTACCGATAATCTTGCCACCACTCAGGGAACGCCGCGAAGATATTCCTATGCTCTTGGAATACTTCCTCCGCCGATATGCTGCTCAGAATTTGTGCGAAGCACCTTTGGTGCACCCAGAAGCAGCAAGAATTCTCACTGATTATGCCTGGCCAGGAAATGTAAGAGAACTACAAAACTACGCCGAGCGGGCGGTCATTTTGGGTGTTGGTAAAGAACTGACTGCCGAAGATCTTCCTCCTGAAGTTCGTGGTGAAAAGGCTACGAACTGGCTGCCAAGATGGACGACTGTTGGCACTCCTGGCCTTTCCCGCCAAAATTCATCAATTTTGGCTGATAACGGCCCTGAAAGATCGCGTCCGCAACCTTCGGCCAGCCCGCCGATAGAGCCGACCGGGCAGAATCGACATTTTGAAACTATGGCAGCAGAACTTGTGCGACACGGTGTTTCCATGTGTGGTTCCAATGCCAGTGACCTCCATGAGAAAGTCGTTGGACAAGTGGAAAATGAATTGATTCGTCACGTATTACAACTTTGTGACAACATTCAGATCAAAGCCGCTGCCCGTCTCGGGATCAATCGCAACACTCTTCACAAAAAAATCCAGGAAATGAAACTCGACCAGTCCGACTCATCAGAAAATGAAATCGACAACATTTCAGAATCTTGAAATTTTAATCTGTATCAGTCTGCAATTTCATTTCTGACACGAATCACCAGTCGGCCCAGTGTCGATAGATTCCTGAGTTGGTCATATCGCTCTCGAATCACCGGTGGATTATCCGTAATGATCCCCCTGACACCATTATCAATCAGCGGCAGAACCTTATCCGGGTTATCCACTGTCCAGGCCAGCACAAACCGGTTGCCAACGGCCTTGCATCGTTCGACAAGTTTCTGAGTCGCCATTTTTTGATCAATCATAAAAAAATCAGCGTCAAGTTTTTCAATCGGCCCCACTGCCTGGGCCACAATAAAACCAAGCTCAATCGAAGGATCGTCACGTCGGACCGATTGCACCGCTTCATACGACAAAGAACAGACCCTGTGCCTTTTCGTCTCACCCCGTTTTTGAAGCAGGTTGACAACAGCACGGGCCAGTGGTGCCGCATCCTGCTGCGAATGCGGTTTGAGTTCAACCACAATCCGTATTTTATCTTTCGCGACATTCAGAAAATCTTCCAGCGTCGGTATATGCTCGCCTTTAAACTCGGCACTGAACGCAGAACCCACATCAAGCGATTGTATTTCGGCCAAAGTGCATTCCTGAACCGCCTTATTCAAATGTGCCAGACGGCGTAAATCCGTATCATGCGCCACAATAATTTTTTGATCACTCGTAAGCTGAACATCAATCTCGGCCCATTCACAGCCCAGGCGAATTGCATTTTTTAATGCAGCAATAGTATTTTCAGGTGCCAGCGCACCGCCCGCCCGGTGCGCAATCACCTCAACCTCGTCGTGGATATCAAGCGAATTGAACTTTAAAACCGAAACGCCTGAAATCAAACCCAGTAATGCAATTGCCGAGAAGGCCAATCGGATTACCGATGCTTTATACGATGATTGCAGCAATCCGCCATCATAATGCGGCAAAGGCCCTTTTATCTTTTCATAAATTTCAACAAGAATACAGGCAAAGCTCACATTAAATACAATCGAAACCAGATTCACCACAAGAAAGTGGGTAATGAGTATTACGATTGTCGCAGGTATTGCAAGAACCACTGAAAAACCGACAAGATCAAGAATTCCATCGGCCGATTTTTTAAGCAGCAAAAGTGTCACCAGAGTAATGACAGATTGCACAAGAAACCAGCCAACAATGCGTTTTCCAATAGCATTCAGGTGTGCGGCCGTCAGCCCATGGCTTTCTTCCAGAATTTGTCTGACACCAGACTGCTTGACTGAAAACAGCATAATGGGTAGCGCCATACTCCAGCGAAGCAATTGCCTGACAACAAACAAACCGGGAATTGCATTAATCACAACGCCCAGGCCCACGCCCTGCCAGAAAATAACGGGTTTTAATATCACCAGCGTATTAAGATCCCAACCGTCCCATAACCATTCAATGAAAAGCAGTGTCAAAACGGCGCCCGGTAATATCATGATGAGTGCAGTCATCACCTGCACCAGGCCGAGTAGCAATAACCGGTGAAAATGAATCACCAGATACTGCAGTATTTCCGGATTATTCAGCCGGTTTTCGGTGGGCCGCAGGTTAAGCATCAGGCCCGAGATTTCAAAATAAAGGCCAGTCAGGAACAAGGCCCCAAAACCGATCATCGCACCAATGCCAGGCAACGACAGAAAAAAGCCTGACAAATCAAGGTTCCCAATGGATGGGTGCCCTGAAAACTGCACAAACCGGTAAAGTACATAAAACGAAAACGGCGAGATGATGACAATAGAAATGAGCCTGTAAATCAGCTCGAAAATCGTGATTCGCCTCAGAGTTAATCGCGACAGATCAAGCCATGCTGGAATTTTCATGATAAGTTGACCAAACACGCTGAACCTGGCGGTATTCTGAGTGATTGAAGTAATGCTCATCTTAGCAGATAATGACAGCAATAACTTGAAATTATTGAAAAGAGGTTGCAAAATTAAACATGCGATTCCGTCTTCCCACCATTCACACCTGATAACTGTGTTCAATCAAAACAACCTTTACATAATTGATCGACGAAGCCTGCTGGCCGCTGCCGGCGGGGCTGGTCTCAGCCTTTCCTGGCCAGGGCCCGTCAATGCCCAGATCAAAGGCGTTCCGAAAGCCCGTTCTGTTATTGTAGTTTTTCTCAACGGCGGGGCCAGCCAGCTTGAAACCTTCGACCCAAAGCCCGATGCTCCGCTGGAAATTCGCGGTGAATTCAAAACAATTCAGTCAGCCATACCTGGCACTTTTGTCAGTGAACATCTCCCCCGCCTGGCAAGCCTGACCAATCGATACAGCATAATCCGGTCAATGTCGCACGACGACACAGACCACGGCTCGGCCACCTATCTCACCCTCACCGGCCGCTACCACAGCCGTAAATCGTCGAATCCGCCGCCCTCGGCCGACGACCATCCTGCTTTCAGCGCAGCGATGAAGCAAGTTCTCGGCCCGGCAAAATCCATTGATAACGCCATCACCATCAATGGCCCGGCCCAGGTGCCGCAATTGCCCGCCCCCGGCCAGAATGCCGGATTACTCGGCCGCGATTTCGACCCGTTTCTCGTGGGCGACCTGACGGGCGGTCCCACCACCTGGCCCAGCTTCGACCTGCCCGAAGGCCTGAGCCCGGAACGCCTGCTTGTTCGCCGACAAATGCTGGGCGCAATCGACTCCTTTCAAACCAGGGCTGCTAAACTCAAAGATTACCACGACATGTCGGGCATTCAGGCCAGGGCTTTTGAGTTGCTTGATAACCCGGCCGGAAGGCGAGCTTTCGACCTCTCGGCCGAGCCGGAATCGGTCATCCGGCGCTACGGCACGCACAGGTCAGGCCTGGCCTGCCTGCTCGCCCGCCGCCTGGTTGAAGCCGGAGTGCCCCTCATCACCGTCATCTGGAACCACTCCGGCCGTGGCCAGGACCTGTTGCCCGACGACCCCGAAGCCCAGGGCTGGGATACGCACAACGACCTTTTTGACGTGATGAAACGCTATCTTCTGCCCCGGTTCGATCACACATTTTCTGCACTTCTGGAAGATCTGGAACAAAAAGGGCTTTTGTCAGATACACTTATTCTTTGCCTTGGCGAATTCGGCCGGGCACCGCGCGTGGCCCTCGAGCCAAAATTTGCCGGAGCCTCGGCAGGCCGCAAGCACTGGGCCAATGTCTATTCCATGATCGCAGCCGGGGCCGGTGTCAAAAAGGGATCTGTGCTCGGCTCGTCCGACAAATTCTCAGCCTATCCGACTTCCGATCGCTATGGCCCATGGGATATTCATGCCACCATTGCCGCTGTATTGGGTGTTGACCCGGCCATGGAATATTATGACCGCTTCGGGCGGCCACTTCAGCTAACCCTCGGCCGACCTGTATCGGGCTTGTTTGGATAAATATAAAAACATAATAAAATTCACGAATTAAACACCACTTTTATCTGCAGCAGCTTCATTTTAACATCTCCGTAGATAGACTCATCGCAGCAGAATCTCTCGAAGTCCCCGGTTATTATTTCAATAGTTTGACAGATTTGAGACATGACCGGCAAAAGTGTTGTTTTTTCCCACTCAAGTTTAAATTCAATCAAGCGGGAAAAACAACTCACGGCATCAGCATTATCGCTTGATTCGTCACTTTTCAGATAATTCATGGCCGGAATGAGGTAATAGGCAAATGCAACCGGCCCCATCCACATCAGATCTTCCTGATATTTCAGAAAGTTCTCGCGAAAAAGGATTTCTGCTTCTTCCTGAGATTTGCCGAGAAAATGCCTGACAGCCCACTGTTCATCAAGCGATCCATAAATATTAATATGTTTTTCGGTGGGCTTTGGACTCATGCGATTTTGACATCAAAGATAACCAAGATCAGCCAATCGCTGCTGAATCACGGCATCATCGTCTTCACCGTAATCGGCTGCACTCACACCTGCTTCAACCGCTTCCTGTTTTTGCAACTCGCCGCGAAGTTCGGGCCTTAACAGTTCGGTCAGCACCCGGCCATCCATATCCTCAGGCACAGGCACGCCAAGCAAGTGCAGCACCGTGGGTGCAATATCCAGCAGGCTGGCATTTTGTGGCACGGCCCCTGGCTCAAAGGCAGGCCCCGTGCCCACAATCATCCCCTCCATACGGTGGTCGCCCGTTGGACCAAATGCCGGGCTGATTGTCTTGTGGGTCGTGAATTCATGCAAGCCAATCGTGCGATAGTTCCAGTCTTTCAGCACTACCGTAAGGTCAGGCCCCATATGGCTTAATGGCCCGCTGTAAAGTTCGTCTCGCTCTAACACCCGCTCAACCAGTGGCTCGCCCGTTTCGGGATGCTTAATTTCTAGTAGTCGCTCTTTAATACGTTCTATCAGGGCAGGGGCATCGGCAGGTTCTATGCAACCATTTGGCTGGCGGCCTTTGATGTTGAGAAAAATCTGTCCAAAATTCCCCTGGGCATAGGCCACAGTTTGCGACCAGTCGATATGCTTGCCTGAGAGAAAACCTGATGTCGCAAGCCTATCCCAGAAGTTATCCTGCTTGCCCTGAAAGCGGCTGACTCGCTGGTCGGCAAGGCCCAGCTTCGTCATAATTTTGTAAATCCATTCCGGCGTCACCCCGCGACGGAAAAACCAGTGTTTCTGACGAACATAAAGCGAATTTATCAGCTTGATAAAGCCTTCATCCAGCAGCCACACGTTGAAATTCACATACCATTCAATTGGCCCAAAGCCGTGGTCACTCATCAGGATCACGTTGGTTTCCGGGCCCAGCTTCTCAAGAATGCGACCCACGCCCTCATCGAGCGATTCCCAGAAATGAATAAACCCTTCACGAATTTTGGTCAGGTCCCGCCCCTTGGCCTTCATGTGCGATGGCTGCCAGGCGTGCCAAAGCTCGTGCTGAATGCGGTCAGTCGCCATCAGGTCATACATGAAAAGATCCCACTCATGGTGGGTCGCCATATACTCAACAGCGGCAAGATGTTCCGTCAGAAACGACTGCAGGTCGGCCAGGGCGTCGGCCTCGTGCCCGCCGTCATGCGTGACCGTCGCCCAGGCGCGATATTTGCCGCCAAGCGACTTTTTCATTGCCTCAAATGCGGCAGGATCGCTTGAAAAATCAGCAGAGTCGGCAGGGCTGAGAAAATCACCCACAAAAAATCCGTTGATCGGCCGGGGCGGATAGCTCATCGGCACGCCGCCGGCCACTGTTCGCTTGCCATGCCGGCCTGCCGTTTCCCAGACCAGTTCCGACTTGATCGCCCTGCTTGAATTCACCCTGCCCTGCAAAGGGTTATGATGATGTTCAAGAAATTCGAAAATGCCGTGCTTGCCTGAATTCTTGCCTGTCATAACCGTTGTCCAGGCCACAGGGCTCAGCGGCGGAAAAACCGATTGAAGCGTTCCTGAAACGCCTTTTTTCATCAGGCTCTGCAGCACTGGCAAGCGGCCTTCGGCCATCAGCGGGCGAAGAATGTCCCAGGTGGCTCCGTCCCAACCCAGCAAAAAAACGCGACTCGACATTCGCCTCCGTCTCCCTCTCTCGACCGACCAGCACAAGCCCTTTATTTCAGGTAGCTTGTGATTAATCGAGCCTGCTTCGCCGGTCTCATCCGAATCGACCGATCTTATGGATCAACGTCAATTTAACAGCTTTAGCAAGAACTGAGAAGTTTAAGATCAGCGAAGGGTCGTTTAAATCTTTTGGCAGAAATTGTGGGACAGCCCGATTCACTCAGCCCTATGAGCCATTCCCTGTTGTCGAAACCCGCCTGCAAGCCAATGTGCCATGCTTGATAAGGAATCGGCCCTGAAGATCGGCACTAAATGACCCTCGCCCGGTTAAATCTCGCGCGTCGCAGCCTGATCAATTCTCGGGCAGACCGCTTAAAAATTACTTTTTTTGATTAAAGTTATTTGGCACGAAAAATGCACCTCAGGCCTTTGTGCCCTCGACCTGAAGAGGCAAACGATGGTCGGCACATGCGGACAGAGAAGAATCAAAGCGTCGTTCTCCCTGGTTGTACCCGGCTTCCTCGTTGGAAGCCGGGTTTTTTGTTTCCATTCACGGAATTTACACCGTAAATCGAATTTTGTTTCTCTGCATCCAGGCCAGGCATCGATCCACAATCAGCATGAAGAGAATCAGGTTGAGCCAGCACCACCAGGCGGGTGAATCCTTGGGCACGAAGAGGAGATGAACCCCCTCGACATAATGATGAATACAATAGGCCGCAAGTGCATTCTGGCCAAAGCGTTCCAGCACGGCCAGCCGCCATTTCAGCACATCACACATCAGCATGAAGGTGCCCAGCGTCGCCATTCCCACACCAACATGAAAAACGACAAAAGGCAGGCTGACCATCTTCTTGTACATCATCCAGTAGCTGATCTTGCGCTGGTCGGGGCCGGGTGGCGGCACCAGTGGCGGCTCGGCCAGAAGGCTGCTGATTGATCGACCATTGGCCTTTGAAAAATCAGGCAGCACAGGCGAATCGGCCAGTTTGTCGGCCTTGGCCAGGGCGGTGTCGCCAGGCGGCACATCGTAAAGCCGGCTCAGGCCGGAAAGGCCCCAGCCCAGAATCGCGATCAGCACGCCCTTGAAAATCAGCCCTGGTATGGCACCGGTCAGGTTCTCGCGGTTCATCACCGAATCATGCACCAGCGAGCCGGCCAGCATCAGCGAGGCCCAGCCCATCAGCCCAAATGTGCCTCCGTCCCAGGCTGTTTTGCCGGTCGATCCTAAAAATTCATCCAGAAAATTCGGCTTGCCATGCACAAAATTCCAGTTGAAGTAATACGAAAAAATCACATGGCCCAGCATCAGGCTGAACATGGCACCCAGCCGCACCTTGCCCGAGCGCCCAATCAGCGGTAAAACCAGCATCTGGGCACAGCCAATGATCGCCAGAGTCTCCCACAGATTGGCCTTCAGCGTATTAACAACGAGTTTGGTGATCGACTCCTGCGATATTTCCGACCATTTTTCAATTTTGATGTCGTCGTCAGCCGCATAGAGAAAAATCGAGACGAGAACAAGCAAGAGCCCGCGTGTCAAAAATTTCGAAACCGCCCGGCCCGTACCCTCACGCTTCACCGTGCTGAGCCACGAAAGCCGAAACGAAAAACCGACCATGAACATGAATGTCGGCATGATCCAGTCAGCTAGGCTCACATAAACATTATGGTGCTTGATAATCTCGGGCATCGCCTTCAGGCCGCCCGAAAAATTCACCACAAACATGCTTGCCACGGTGAAGCCGCGAAGCTGGTCGAGAGAGACCAGCCGTGGCCGCTTTACAGCAGTCGTCTGCACCTCGGGTATTGGCTGCGTTAAACCGTTTTCTGGCGACCCGGCTTCCACTGATTCAGACATTGGTAAAACCTGATTTCATGTTATGATTATATTTTGTTATTCTCATCCTTTAAGCCGCCGCACCGGCAGACTTCTTCCGGCCGAAGATACATCAGCATAATCGCGCGGCGATCACATTTCACCTGCCGGGCGACTGCATCTTTATTTTTTGCCGAAAACTTCCGACCATGGCTCGTCAAGCATGGCAATGCCTGCATTCACGGCCCAGGTGTCAACGGCATGTGTCAGAAGTGTGCAGCCCCGGTTGATAAATTCCTTTGCCATGGGCACACCCACGGCCAGGGCCGCCCACGGAAGGTCGGCCGCCTTGCAGGCTGCGGCGACTTTGTCAACGGCCTGCCAGAGCTTCGGGTGATCAAACTGGCCTGGAATACCCAGCGACTGGCTCAAATCAGCCGGCCCAACGAAAATCATGTCGATGCCCGGCACTTTGGCAATAGATTCCACTTCGGCCAGGGCTTCGGCCGTTTCAATCTGGATTGCCACAAAAACGCGCTCGTTGCTCGCCTGAAAATAGGCATCGCGCGAGGCATAGCCGCCATAAAGCCCGTCAACTCCGCTGCCGTTGATACCCCGCATGCCCTGCGGATAAAACCGGCTCCAGCGTGCAATGTTTTCCACCTCGGCCGTGGTGCGAACCATCGCCGCCATAATGCCGTCGGTGCCCGCTTCCAGCGGCCGCATCACATCCGCATAATTCTGGGCATAAAGCCGAACGAAACTGGGAACACCCACGGCCCGGGCCGCCCGTGCGGCATGTTCAATCTGGGGGGTCGTCAGGCCAACATGTTCCTGGTCGAACCAGACAATGTCAAACCGGCCCGACATGCAGGCCAGCTCAACAAATTTCGGGTCGCAAAGCTGCCCAATCAAAAGGCTTGAAAGAACGCGGGATCGATCCTTCACAAGTTGTCGCAGGTTGACACGCTCGGGCAGTGGCATGGGCTTTAGGCTCTCTAGTTTCACGCAAAGATGCAGAAGGAAGGTAGATGGATTTTTTTGGAAAATAACATATCAGGCCGCCATCAGGCCAGACCCAGTTCTGATTTGAAATAGTCAAGGGTCACGGCCAGCCCGTCACGCCGCTCGACTCTCGGCTCCCAGCACAGAATTTCTCGCGCCCGGGTAATATCCGGCCTGCGCTTCCGCGGGTCGTCCTGCGGCAGCGGCTTCAGCTCGATTCCAGCCGTATGGCCGGGCACCATTGACTGAATTTCGTCGGCAAATTCTCTGATCGTAATCTCGGCAGGGTTCCCGATATTCACGGGGTCGTGCTCGTCGCTGGACGCCAGCAGCATGATGCCCCGCACAAGGTCGTCAACAAAGCAGAAGCTGCGTGTCTGCGAACCATCGCCAAAAATAGTCATCGGCTCGTTTTTCAGGGCCTGGCACATCAGGGCCGGCAACACCCGGCCATCGTTAAGACGCATGCGTGGGCCATATGTATTGAAAATTCGCACAATGCCCGTGTTCATGCCATGGGCCCGGTGGTAAGCCATGGTAATCGCCTCGGCAAATCGCTTGGCTTCGTCATAACACCCGCGCGGCCCCACCGGGTTTACATTGCCCCAGTAATCCTCCCTCTGCGGATGAATCTCCGGGTCACCATACACTTCAGAAGTGCTTGCCAGAATAAATCTTGCGTTCTTGGCTCGGGCCACTCCCAATGCATGATGCGTGCCCAGCGAACCGACTTTCAGCGTGGCAATCGGGTGCGCCAGATAATCCACCGGGCTGGCCGGGCTGGCAAAGTGCAAAACCTGGTCGATCACCCCATCCACGAACAATGGCTCGCTGATGTTATGCGGCCGAAATGAAAAGCCCGGCCTGCCAATCAAACCCTGCACATTTTCACGCCGGCCGGTCAGCAGGTTATCAACACAAATAACGTCATGCCCTGCCTCTATATAGGCATCGCACAAGTGGCTCCCGATAAACCCGGCCCCGCCAGTAATCAATACCCGCATTTGATTGACCGTCCATCATGAATTTTTTTCAGACAAAGCAGGGATACATCAGTCATTCCGGGGCTTTTGCCTGCCCGGCCGCGAACCACGAGTGAATGATTCAAGATCTTCCTCGCGAATCGGCATGACAAAAGGGCCTGGCCTCTCATCTTCGCCGGCCGGTTCGTCAATCGACTGACCACCCGCCACGCCCCAACCATCATCAGTCGAATCGTTCGACCGCCCCCGCCTGGGCATTTTCAAGTCACGGGCAGGGGCGTTTTCCCACGGTTGTTGAACCGATGGCGGCGGCACGAACCATCGCAGAATTCTCATCAGAAGCCCGGGCCGGGCCGAAGTCTCTTTAAGAGATTCTGTTGGTTGACCCGCACCCGCCTGCGGCGCACTGGCAGTCGCAGGATTAAAAACCACTTCCGGCACAGCCGGGGCCGAACCGAACGGCTGCTCAATCACGTAATAACCCGCCAGACCCAATTGCGACACCATACCCATGGCTGCATTCTGATTGTGCGAATGCACAATGAATTTCGCGGCCATCAGGTGCGTGCGGGGCTCGGCCACCAGCCACCTCACCACTTCCATTCCGCAGTCGGTTCGTTCCGAATCGACAAACCACTCGCCTTCCAGGTCATGATCCAGATGAATTTCGTCCCAGGTCTTCTCCTTCAGCTCGTTGATACAATCAACAGCCGTCTGAACCCAGTGCGCGTCAGGATATTTGTCAAAGAAGGCTTCGGCCCGGGCCGGGTCGTCGTCCAGAAAAAGCCTGAGATAACCCGATGCAGGAATAACTGAGGGCGAATCCGCCAATGGATCGTCGGCCATTTACTTCCAGCCCCCCGTTTCAAATTCCCGAAAAAGCTGCGAAACTCATCAATCCGTCGGCATCACAGGCCCAGCACGTCGTTCATGCCATACCAGCCCGGGCCCTTGCCGGCAAGCCACACAGCACAGTCAATCGCACCCCGGGCAAAGCCGTCACGATTCAGGGCACGGTGCGAAAGCTCAATGCATTCGCCCATCAGCCCGAAAACCACCGTGTGTTCACCGGGGTTGTCGCCGGTGCGCAGGGCATGAAGGCCAATCTCGCGCGCCGGGCGTTCGCCCGTAATTCCCTCTCGACCGTGCTTATAGGCTTCAGGGCCAACCCCAATCTGCCCGGCCACCACTTCCGCCAGCCGCAGGGCCGTGCCGCTGGGCGCATCTTTTTTGAAACGGTGGTGCCGCTCGACAATCTCAATATCCGCATCGGGCAGAAGAGATGCTGCCTGGCCCACCAGTGCCATCAGCACATTCACCGCCCGGCTCACATTCGGCGAAAGCAAAATGGCGGTTGACCCGGCAAGTTTACGCAATTGCTCTCGCTGGGCATGCTCAATGCCCGTCGTGCCAATCACCAGCGGAATGCCCCTGCCTGCACAGATTTCGGCCAGTGCCATCGTCGAAGCTGGCATCGAAAAATCTATAACGACATCAATATCCGCCAGTTTCGAAACATCGTCGCCCAGCAGTACACCCGAGGCTGAAGTGCCAGTCAAACCAGCGACATCCATTCCCTTCTGCGGATGCCCGGGTCGATCAAAAGCCGCTGCAAGCCTGGCACGCGTATCATTCTGCAGTAGCTGCATGATCCTGATGCCCATTCGCCCGGCCGCACCCACCATGGCAACCCTGATCCGCCTGTCAGACTGGTCAGACACAATCATTCCCCTTCATTATTCTGCTCAGTTCTTGTCACACTCAAACTCATTTGATTCTAACCTCTTGCCATTCAAGCCTGCCACTAATTATCTGACGCACTCTATTGTGAACAAAATCAAACCAAAGCAAACATTTTACCTGACACGCATCACCGGCAATTTTTAACAAGTTCAGGTTGTTTTTTTCACCCATTCCGGGCGGATGTGCTTTTTTATCTGCTATCCTGCTAATGCTGGAAGGAATCTCGAGCCATTCCCGAGGAATTTCACTCAGCCACCTAGATTACCCAGTCAACTCATGTTATGATCCGAACCAATCCTCCACTTTCATGGACAATTGGCTGCTGCGGACTGTAACCCAAGCGAGTTGCCGGTGACAGGTGTGCTGATCACCTTGGGCAGATCTCAAAACCATGCATGGTAAGCGTTAAAGGAATTGGGTGAATCGATGCCAAGGCGAACTGACACATCGAGACGACTGGCAAGGGCCTGTTGCAATCACCTTAGAAATTTCTTCTCGGTTCCTTCTTCGTTTGCGATAAATCTGGCAAGCCAGACCATTGCCAAATCTTCGCCCACAGCCATTTTATCGATGGCCTTTCTGGCCATTGGCGGGTCGTGGGTTTGGTCGCAGTCAGGTTTGCCGGTTCCTCCTCCACGCCAGGCTTCTTCACGGGCCGTTGGCCAGGCACCAGGGCTTGAAAGTTTCGCTGTTCCGCCAGAATCGCCAGCCGAGTTGATGGAAGCCATCAGCTATCTCACCCGGGTCGGGCGAACCGATCAGGCCGTTGGTCTGGCCAAAAAGCTCAACTCCGCGGAAGTCGAAGACGAAACCCTGCTGGAAATCCGCGAAATCTTCGGCTCCGCCCGCCTTCTTCAGCTTCAGAATTCGAATGAGCCACAGCTCAATTCGCTGATGTCCTCTTTCATTGAGAAAATCAACAAGGCGGTCAAATCAGAATCAGTCAAGCCGGAACGCGTTGATAAGCTGATTAATGCCCTCTCGGCCACCAGGGAAGAACGCGAAGTTGCCAGCGAGAAACTGGCCCGTCTGGGCTCGCAGGCCATTGGCCCGCTGGTCGATAGCTATGCCAAAGCTGATACCGACGGCCGCAAGGCGATTCAAGCCGCCCTCAACTCAACCGAATTAACCGCTTTGCCTGCCCTGATCGGTGCCCTGCGTCACCCCTTGCCTGAAGTCGTCGCCGCTGTCGCCGAAGCACTTGGCCACGTGGGCGATCCTGCGGCCCTGCCGGTTCTTGCCTACCTTTCCACCCGCCCCGAGCCCGTCAAAAAAGCGGCCCTTGAGTCTTATGCCCTCATCACGGGCGGCAAATCGCCTGAAGACCCGGCGGGTATCCTGAAAAATCAGGCCCGGCGTTATCTAGACCGCGACGTTTATTTCTCGGGTAATCAGGTCGAACTCTGGTTCTGGAATACGGCAGAAAACCGGCTTGAGCCCAAAACACTTGATAAAAGCCTGGCCGAAGGGGCCGTGGGCTATCGGCTGGCCCGTCTGGCACTTGACCTGAACCCGGCCGACCACGAAGCGCAAACTTTGGCCCTGTCAATTCTTCTGCAGGAAGAAATTGATCGTCTTGGGGCTAAATTTCCGGCCGAAGATCCGGCTGGCATCTGGGCCATTTTCAAGGCCTCGGGCCCGGATGCGATAGGTCGGGTGCTTTCACGAACACTGGCCACCGGCAAGCACGAACAAGTTGGCATTCTGGCCATCAGGGCACTTGGCGAAGTTATGACCACTAACGACCTGGTGACACCCGACGGCAAGCCGGGCACACTCGCCAGGGCCGTTCATTCCATGGATCGCCGGATTCAGTTTGAAGCTGCCAAAACGCTGGTTGATCTTGCTCCCGAAGGCCAATTTCCGGGTTCAAGCACCGTCGTTCCGGCCCTCGCCCGCTTTTTGCAGGCCAACCCGGTTTCGCCGCGTGCCGTGATCGTGCATAACAACCTGGTGGAAGGTTCTGACTGGGTCAGCTATCTGCGACAGGCCGGCTACGACCCCATTCTGGAAACATCAGGTCGCGAAGGCTTTTCAGAAGCCACCCGGCGCGGCGATGCCGAACTCGTCCTGATCTCGACCACCATCGACCCCACCGGCTGGGGTCTTCATGAAACGATTTCCAATTTCCGGGCCGATGCCCGCACCAAGGGCATTCCTCTAATTGTCGTTGGCCCGCTCGATTCCAAGACCCGCCTCAATACGCTGCTGAACCAGCACGACCGTGTCGGCTTTATTGTAAATCCGGCCAATCAGGACTTTGCCGACCGGCAGATTGCCCTTCAGCTTGAGCAAATTGGTGTTGCCCCGCTCTCGCCCGAAGAACGCCAGTCCTTTGCCAACAATGCTTTCACCATCCTCTCGAAGGTCGCTTCGGCCCGCAAAAAATCAGGCATGACCACCATGCTCGCCTCGCTCGACCCGCACACCCTGCGGTCGCTGGTGATCAGCCCACCGGCTGAATCGGCCACCCCGGCCGTTGATCGCCAGGCCCTAGTCAAACAAATCCTCGGCAGTAAAAACCTCAAAGAACAATCGGCCGCTGCCGATAATCTTGCAACCGACATGCAGGCCACCGGCCTGCCACTTACACCTGCTGAAGCCAAATCCGTCAGCGACCTGTTCATCTCAATGGAAAACAACAATGCCGCCGCCGACCTGCGTGAAAGCCTTGGCAGGGTGGTCGGCCTGGGGCATCCTTCAGCGCAGGATGTCGGCAAATTGCTTTTGAAATTCGCTCCGTCTCCAGACTTCTACGAACCGAAGAATAAGCCCAGTAACGAGTAACCCCACTCGGCACCGGATCTCCCCCTTATTTCAGGTGGAACCCTGGCCCCCACCACTTCGGTAGAGGATCGAAGTTGTGTTGGGGGCTTTTTCATTTTGTTGCCTCTCTGTTTTTCTGCGCCTGGCCTTCTTTGCCTGATTGACCCTGTGGCATTCGGCCCGCTGATCTGTTAATTTCAAACAATCGCTCGGAAAACCCAAACAAAACCATCAAGAATCAGGTGACCCCATGAGACTTATCCCAATCGCAGCGGCAGCGCTGGCTGTCGTCATCACGGCCAGTTATTCCCAGCTTCAGGCCCAGGTGAAAAAGGCTGTTATTGACGATTCAGGCCCTGGCTGGAAGGCACTCGGGAAGGCCGATTTCGCCCGTGTTAACGACGACGACGACACCTGGCAGTTCAGCAGCGACGGCATTTATTGCACCGGCAAGCCGGTGGGCGTGATTCGCACGGCCAAAGAATACAAAAACTTCGAACTTCTGGTGGAATGGATGCACGAAAAGCCGGCCGGGAATTCCGGCGTTTTCGTCTGGACAACACCCGAATCGATTAAGGGCCTGCCCAAAGGCCGCCTTCCCAAGGGAATCGAAGTGCAGGTGCTTGATAATGGCTTCCGAGACCGTTACGAAGCCAATTCCAAGAAAAAAGGCGACTGGTTCACCACACATGGCGACGTTTTTGCCGTGGGCGTGAAGCTCACCCCGTTCGAGCCAAAATCGCCAGACGGCAGCCGCAGCTTTCCCCGCAAGAACCTGAGCAAGAGTTCCGCCGAATGGAATCACTATTACATTCGTGCCATCAATGGTGAAGTGCGGCTCTGGGTCAATGGCGAAGAAGTCTCGGGCGGCACCGGTGCCAACCCCGCTTCCGGCTACCTTTGCCTGGAAAGTGAAGGCTCGCCCATCCGCTTCCGCAACCTGAAAATTCGCGAATTGCCCTGATTTTTCAGGGCTTTGCTCGCGTTCTTCGCCCCGACGGGTCAATCTGATTCCTCCATCCCGCCGCTTCTTATGCCTGATCGGTACGCGCCCGGAGGCCATTAAAATGGCCCCGGTGGTGCGTGAATTGCAGAATCGGCCCGGCACACATGTCGTGGTCTGTTCAACCGGCCAGCACCGCGAAATGCTTGCCCCCATCCTGCAATTCTTCGGAATCGTGCCCGATATCGACCTCGACCTCATGCGACCCGGCCAAACCCTGGCCGGGCTCACCGCCCGGCTGATGGAAAGCCTGGACGATGTCATTGTGCGCACCTCGCCCGACTGGGTCATCGCCCAGGGCGACACTACATCTGTCATGGTGGCCGCCATCGCCGCTTTTTATCGCAGGGTGCCTTTTGCCCATGTCGAAGCCGGCCTTCGCACCGGCGATTACACCGCCCCTTTTCCTGAGGAATTTCATCGCCGCGTGGCCGACCTCACGGCAAGCCTGCACTTCGCCCCGACACCCGCCGCCCGCGACCAGCTCATCGCCGAAGGCATTGCACCTGATCATGTCATCCTTTCGGGTAATACGGTTGTCGATGCCCTTCTTGAAGCCTGCCGCCACAACCCCGACTGGGCCACCGGCCCGCTGGCCATGCTCAGCCCCTCTCGACCCATTGTGCTTGTCACCGCCCACAGGCGGGAAAGCTTTGGCGAACCCGTGCGCGAAATCTGCCGGGCTATCCGTCATCTGTCAAAAATCTATAAAACCGACCACGTCCAGTGGGTCTTCCCGGTTCATATGAACCCGCAGGTGCATGGCCCGGTTCATGAAATGCTTGGCAAGACAGAAGATATCTTCCTGCTTCAACCACTGGATTACCCCTGGCTGGTGCAGCTCATGAAGCATGCCCGGCTTATCCTGACCGACTCCGGCGGCATTCAGGAAGAAGCCCCCAGCCTGGGCGTGCCGGTTCTGGTTCTGCGCTCAACTACCGAACGGCCCGAGGCAGTCGCCGCGGGCCTTTCGCGACTTGTCGGGTGGCGTGCCGATGATATCATCCGCGAAACCATGGCCGAACTCGGCAGGGGGGTGGGCAGGGGGCCGGCCGGCTTGCTGCACTTTAACCCTTATGGCGACGGCCAGGCAGCGACCCGAATTGCCGATGCTCTGACAGGCATAAGAACCGTTGAATTTTCTGCATGCCGATCATCGCAAATCGGCTATAATTAATGTATGAATTGTCGTCCAGTATCGGAACTTCCGGCAGAACACAGATGCAGCCAGGCCATTTCATCCGTCAAGCCTCTCTGAAGCATGCCCAGTCGCGGCATCGCCGCGAGGTCTTGCGTCTCGGCGGCCTGGGCTGGCTGGGCGGCGTTTCGGCCTCAGGCCTTGATCAATTCCTGATGCACAGGGCAGCGGCCCAAACCACACCCCGCCCGCCCGACAAATCATTCGGCATCGCCCGACGCTGCATTTTTCTCTTCATGTGGGGCGGCCCGGCACAGCAGGACACCTGGGACATGAAGCCCACCGCACCTGCTGAATTTCGCGGCGAATTTCGCCCTATCGCCACCAGCCTGCCCGGCCTTGAAATCAGCGAGCATTTCCCCCGCCTGGCCCGGCAGGCTCATCGCCTCACCGTCATCCGCTCAATGACTCATCGCGATGTTAACCACACCACAGCCACGCATGAAATCCTTACCGGCCGACCCATCCCCCGGGTCGGTGGTGGTGATGTTCGCGAAGACTGGCCACACTATGGTGCTGTGCTCTCTCGCCTGGCACCCAACACCCGCCGGTCATCCTTGCCCGCCTATGTGCAGATGCGGCCCGAACTGCCCGATGCCGCCCCCCGATTTGTCGAATCAAGCCACGGCCAGGGCGGCGGCTGGATGGGCCCGAATTTCGACCCCATGACAATCGACGATAATCCGGCCCTTGCCAAATATCGCCCGGCCACTCTTTCATTGCCCGACGGCCTCACCCTGGAACGCCTTGGCGGCCGCCGGGCACTCGCCGGCACCATCGAAAATGCCCGATTCCTGCATGAAAACCGCCCCTGGGTCGCTCAGGGCCTCCCCTCAGCCATGTCATCACACTATAGCCGCGCTCACGAAATGCTCGTCGATCGCAAATCCATTGAGGCCTTCGACCTTACCCGCGAAGACCCCCGCCTGCGCGAAAAATATGGCATGAACCCGCACGGCCAGAGCGTTCTTCAGGCCCGGCGCCTTGTCGAGGCCGGCGTGCCCATCGTCACCGTCTTCTGGCCAAACGACGGCATTACAAATATCTCAGTTTACTGGGACACCCACAACCGTAATTTTATCGACCTAAAAACCCGTCTTATGCCCCCGGCCGATCAAGCCTTTGACACACTCTTGAACGACCTGGAAAGCCGCGGCATGCTTCACGACACACTCATCGTCTGGAGCGGCGAATTTGGCCGCACCCCGCGCGTGGGTCAGTCGGTTGTCGGTGGAGCAGGGGCCGGGCGCGACGGGCGCGACCACTGGCCCCACTGCTTTGCCAGCGTGCTGGCCGGCGCGGGCATCCGTCAGGGTTACGTGCACGGTGCCTCCGACAAATATGCTGCCTATCCTGCCCGCGACGCCGTCACATCGCCCGACCTGGCCGCCACCATTTATCACCTTCTCGGAATCGACCCCGCCACAGAGCTGCGCGACTCGCTTGATCGACCCATGGCCCTGACCACAGGCTCGGTCATTCATGAATTACTCGCCTGATCAGGATCAATCACTATGCATTTGGTTGCTTATATATTTTTATTTTTATGTATAATATCTCAACCTGCCGGAATCAACCTGCATGCTGAAGAACCTGGTCAGCCGGTAAAGCAGGCACCTCGACATTTGCCCGAAGTCAAAATGGAAAATGTCTGGCAATTTGGCCTTGGGCTTTATTCTGGCGGCCAGCCCGAAGGGCAAGTCGGCTTTCAGGCACTTGCTGACCTGAAAATCAAATCAATCATCAGCGTTGATGGTGCAGCACCCGCCCTTGATCTGGCCCGAAAGCACGGCATGCGCTATGTTCACATCCCCTACGGTTACGATGCTATCGGCGAGAAAGAGCAGCTTCAGCTTGTGCAAAGCATGGCAGAACTGCCCCGGCCAATCTATATTCACTGCCACCACGGCAAGCATCGCGGGCCTGCCGGGGCGGCCATCATGGCACGCTTCGGCCTGAACTGGTCAGAAAACGATGCCGTGGCCTTCATGAAACGGGCCGGCACTTCACCGGATTATGCAGGCCTTTATCAATCCGTACGAAATTTCAGGCCACCTTCGGCACAAACCCTGGCAGCCGCAGCCCGATCGCCCTTGCCCGAGCAGGTGGAAGTGGCCGATCTCGTCGAATTGATGGTGGCGATAGACCAGCGATTCGACCTTTTAAAAGCCTGGTCAAAACCAGACAGCGGCCATGCCGGCGAGCCGAAAATCAACCCGCTCAACGAGTCCATTCAATTACGAGAGCTTTTACGCGAATCGGCCCGGCTGCCTATCTGCAATGAAAAACCGGCCGAATTCCGCCGGGAATTCAGCCTGCTTGAGACTGATCTGACCCGCTGGATCGACAATTTAAAAGCTCGTAAAAACACCGGCATGCACGACGATTCAACAAAAAAAGCCGCTCTTTCGGCCATCGCCACCATCACGGGCCGCTGCACCGCCTGCCACAAGGCTTTTCGCGATAAAAATTAAAAAAGCCGATGGCCGGGCCATCGGCTGATTGAGCGAGTCTAACAGCTATCAGACAATTAAACGCGTTCAAGTAAACGGTTGACAACCGTCAGCCCATGGGCCACATCTCGCACGCGTCCCTGCTGGTCGCCCACTTCGCGCTCAACGCTCAGCGGGCCTTCAAATTCCACTTCCGCCAAAGCCTGCAAAAACGCCGGAATATTCACTTCGCCTTCACCCAGAGGCACTTCCTCGCCCCAATGACCCGGTACGGTCGGCCGTTTGGCATCCTTCAGATGCACCGATCGAATATCGCGGCCCAGAATATGCACAGCCCGAATCGGGTCGCCCATGTTGTAAAGCAGCATGTTGGCCGGGTCAAAATTCACTTTCAGGTTCGGGCATTTCAACTCGTCAAGTGTCAATCGCAGCAGGTCGGCCGTCTCCTGCCCGGTTTCAAAGGCCAGAGTCACATTTCGCTCAGCCGCCAGCGAGGCTGCATGGGCCAGCGTGTCAAGCATCGCCTTGCGGCCAGGGTCGCCAGGCTCGGGAATAAACCCGGCATGCAGCATCAGATCCGTCAAACCCAGGGCCTTAGTTCGTTCCAGTGCCCATTTCAGGGTTTCAATCCGGGCCTCTCTTGTGGCAGGGTCGCCAAATCCGCCTGATTGCTTAATCGTGTCAGGCGTTGTGTAATCTTCTCCGGGAAAGCCAATCATGGCACCCGTCAGCTTCAGGCCACTCGTCAGGGCCGCCATCGGCATCGTGTCGCCCTCAGCCCACGAGGCATGGTGCGGGTCGCCACAGGCAATCTGGGTGAAATTCGTATCCAGCGTGTCAAGCAGCCGAACCAGCTCGGGCACACTGCCGACCTGTAGCGACCAACTGCATACTCCCAAAGGACTTCGGCTTAATGACGATGCTGCAAGTTTCATCTCTTTTTTTGACCTGCTCGGCAAGCGGTGAGATTTGGACCATTACGCCTGGTCGTTCAGGCAGAACGCCTTGCAATGGCTTGTTTTTTGATTCACTCTGAATCCGATGTGAAAATCATAACGAAGCGGCCAGAAAATTTCGAGTTCTGCGTCAGTCACTTCACGACCAACTTGTGATTTTCAGAAAATCTTCACATCATTGTAGCATTGCGACAAAATCAGACTGGCAATGTCGCGAAATGTCTGACACTTACCCCACAAAACAAGCCTGTCATGGACCACCCTGAGCATGAGCGACGCTGAATCCGCCAACACGCCGGCCAAAACCACTGGCCCGCTCCGACTGGAATCGATCGACCAGTTCCGCGGATTCACCGTGGCCGGCATGTTCCTCGTCAATTTTGCCGGTGGCTATGCCTGCATGCCTGCCTTCTTCAGGCACCACAACACCTACTGCAGTTTTGCCGACACCATCATGCCTCAGTTCTTTCTGGCTGTTGGTCTTACGTATCGGCTCACTTACATGCGCAGGCTTCAGGGCGAAAACCCAGAATCCGCCGGCCGCCATGCCATTATCCGCAACCTCTCGCTCTTGCTCCTTGGCTTTGTCGTCCATGGGCTGGATGGTTCAGTCACAAGCTGGGCCGAATTTCAGGTACGGGGCTGGCGCCTGTTCATACCCGACGCCTTTGAACGCAATTTTTTCCAGACACTAACCATCATCGCCGTCACTTCCTTATGGGTGCTGCCAGTTATCGGAAGTTCGGCCAGAGCCAGAATGAACTGGATGTTCTTTTCGGTCGCTCTCTGGCTCGTCTTCGCCCTCGTGCCCGCCCCGTGGTCAGGCAAAACCTATGTCGATTTCGCCTTAAGCCGTCCCGTAATCGACGGCGGTCCGCTCGCCTTTCTCACCTGGTGCGTGCCGCTGCTGGTCGGCTCGCTGGCTTGCGACTGGATGACCGAAGCAAAAGGCTCGCGGAAGATCTGGATCACTGCAATTCTATTGATGGCAAGTGGTTACGGCATTTCATGTGTCGGCGGCGACAAGTTGCCGGCACTGCCATTCGTGCCACCGCCGGCCAGCCCGGCCGATATGTCATTAAGTGAAATGGCAGGCCGGGTTTTCTCAACAAGCGTTTCGCCTGAACAAAAGGAATTTCTCAAATACCATGTGAATGCATGGACAATGAGCCAGCGTGTCAGCGGCCCTGCCTACCTCGTTTTCAGCACAGGCTTTGGGCTCATGATCTTTCAGCTTTTCCGGATCTTTTGCGACCAGCTCCAATGGCGATCCGCCGTCTTTCACACCCTCGGCATTAATGCCCTGGCCGGATACATCCTGCACCCGATGGTCGCTTCCAAGATCAAGCCATTTCTACCGGGCGATTCGCCCCTGGGCTTCGTCCTTATCGCATTTGCCTGGTATTTTGTCATCACCTGGGCTATCCTGCGACACCTTGAGAAAACCCGGACAATTATCCGTATCTGATTATTTTACAATATATTGCATCACACTGCAGAGATTGGTCGGGCGATTCATTCTCGGCCAATCTCTTTGTAAAACCGGCCCAATGCCTCAAGCCGATCCGGATTCTGGTTCAGGCCCCCCGTGTGAAAGATCGTGACCCCAGTCACAGGCCGCCGCGTACCATGGTCCATCACCTCTGGAACCTGTGACGTTTGGACGACTTCACCCCAGTCGGCCAGTTGCACAATCGGCCAGATCTGGTTCTTCTCTCCCGGCTCGCCCCTGATATTCAGAAGTTCTGCCAGTGCATTGACTTGCCGCGAGATCCAGGCTGGGTCGCGATGGTGCCCGAACCGGGCGTGATAGGGCATGATGCTGAAGACGTCGATATATTTCGCCTGGGCCTTTAGATCAATCGCCAGTAGTTTCTTGATGGCACCATCGTAATCGTTTGGCGACCAGGGATTATGAAACGTGCCAAGCGGGGCGCCGGGGCGTGTCTGATCGACAATCTCACGGAATTCACGCACCCAGTCCGTGAAAACACCGCACCGCCAGTTCACCCACTCAGCCTCTTTTTCACCCACAATCCAGCGATTCCTTTTTTCCGCCGTAAGCCCTTGCGGAATCGAGATTTTTGATGATTCTGCAAAGGCCTGCACGCAGCGATCGCAAAAGCAGTTCAGCGGCATGTCGGGAATGGCCTGTTCCCAACTGGCATGACTGTGATGATAGTCCAGCCAGATTCCGTCAAGTTCTGCCTTGGCAAGGGTTTCGCGAAAGGCCTGCATGCGCTGGCGGCGATAACCGGGGTGAGTCGGGCAGACACCCTGCCACCCATCAGGCGGCGGGCAAACCAGGCCGTCAATTCCCACAGGGGCCGCATCCGGGTGCTCTTTAAGATAACCCGAATCGTGCATCGTGTTAAACTCGGCAAAAACCTTCACGCCCTGGCCGTGAAGCGAATTCACCAGATCCCGGTTCACCCCACCGGATCCAAGCCAAACCGCATTAATCCCAAAGTCCTTGAGAGTATTGCCTTGCGGCAAAACAGGCATGCCGCCGTAAACGCCCCTGATCTTGATCCAGGGGCGATCTTCGGCCGAGACTTGTGGCAATGCGGCCAGTGCGATAACACTTGCAATCGTCAGGTGTAGCCACTTCATACGATTGGCACGAAACGACTTGCGCATGATGAAAGTCACTTCTTGAGCTTGGACATCCAGATATTGCGATACTCCACAGGGTCGCCATGATCCTGCAGGTGCAAGGGGCCAGGCGTCGAAGGATCTCCGCCCAGACCGGCCACCGTGTTATCAATATTGATCACAACGTCCTTATGAATCACCTGGCCGTTATGTAAGACTGTAATCTGGGCAGGTTTCACCTTTTTTCCGCCTTCAAATACGGGCGGGTGAAAGTCAATGTCATAAGCCTGCCACACAGTCGGGGCTTTACAGGCGTTGACTAAAGGTTTAGCAACTTTATAGATCCCGCCGCAGTCGTTGTCCTGGCTTTCAAGCCCATAGCTGTCAAGCACTTGCACTTCATAACGACCCTGCAGGTAAACACCGCTGTTGCCGCGGCCCTGCCCCTTGAATTTCGGCATGTAAGGCACCCGAAATTCCACATGAAGTCGCACCGGCTCGCTGATCATGGCCTTGGATTTAATGCCGCCTTTTGTCACACGCAAGGCCTTATTGGGCATAATGTTCCAGGCAATCGGGCTTTTGCCGTCAACCATCACGAAGCCATCGGTCGATGAGCCGTCAAAAAGAATTGTCGCACCTTCCGGAGCCGGGGTTGAGGGATAATCCGTCTTGTCCTCGGGCTTGAGAATCGCGAGCCCTTCAAGATTATCGTAAGTAGCTTCCTTCTGGGCATTTGCGCTGGGGGCAGCCGCCGTCAGGGCAAAGCCAATGGCAAATAATCCGCAAAATCGACGGAATCGCGTGAATCGATCTATTTTCATGGCCGATAATACCTGAGTGGTTGAGTGGGCACAGCAACAGAAACTGTGGCAGAAGAGCACGCCATGAGCATTTCATAAGCACACAGGTGTTTATGCTCAATGGGTTTATGAAGCCGTGCGGGAGAATTCACCAGCCTTGGGGTGATTACATCAATCGTCCCTGCTTTTTCGACTGGTGTCAACACCCTGCAAGATGATTTCGAGCCATGAGAAGAAACAGACGCGGAAGTGGATTTCATCAGGAATTTGGCGGCTCGGGCGAAGATTCGTTCGTCGCCGTTGTGGTGACTAAACTTACCGGCGCCCTGCTTTTTATTTTGCTTTTAACCATGGCGATCATGGCCCTGATTCCAAAGGCCAGTGAACCATCAAAAAACCGGGATGACGATAATAAGCCAAAACAGTCACTGGTTTTACATCTACCCAAGGCGATGCCCGAGGCGATTGATGAGAGACCTTATCATTATGATTTCTCGGTGAGAGGTGAATCAAAATCAGATTTACAATGGAGTATTGTTGGTGAATTGCCTGCCGGGTTTACTTTTGACAATCGATCCGGAACCGTCGCAGGTCAAGCTGAGGTTGAAAAAACAAGTCATTTTCAACTGAAAATTCAAGTAACTGATGGGTTTAATGTCGCGTCAGGATTCACCGAACTTACAATCTGGAAACCTGATAAACCTCTTTCGCAGATCTCCTCGCAGAGTCAGCAGTCAAGCACGCCTGAAAAAAATTTGGAACATCTACTGAGTCAAGGGTTTGGGTTTGTAATCATCTGGCTTGGCCACTTCGCTGGCCTGGGTGTTATTAAACAAATGGAGCACGACAGAAAAGCCAGATTGATACAAACAGATACAATTCCGGCTCGTTTCCAGAAATACCGAGTGTTCCTATGGATTTTAACTGTTATCTGCACAGGACTTACATCGTATATGGTAATGCTTTACTGATTGTTAAATTTTGTGTACCTCGTCGGATTAGTTTGACTTTATCGACGGATTATTGATGAAAATTTGCTAAATCCTCTGTTCATCAGGGCCATAATTGATTTAACTAACGCTTATGAAAGATATTGGCAAAACTGAATTGAATTGATGAAACTGTTTTGATCATCAATATCAATCGGATTTCTGATCAGTGCCTCGTCTATCTCTTGTAATTCACTTCCTCAACAGGAATAAGGCTCATGAAAATTAACAGATTCATCTGTGCGGTTGCAGCCGGAGCACTCATGGTGCAGTCGGTTGATGCTCAACAATCCAAGGGCCGTGGAGCCCAGGGAGGCGGGGCTGGCCAACAGGGTGGCGCACCCGGCGGTGGAGGTCGTGGTGCCCGAGGTGGCGGACCTGGTGGTCCTGGCGGTGGCGCACCCGGTGGTCCTGGCGGACCTGGTGGTATGGGAGCCATGAGAGGCTTTATGGGTGGTGGAGCCGGTGGCATGATGGGCCGCCTTGGCAATTCACCAGCTATGTTGATCCGCAGTGAAGCCGTTCAAAAAGAACTCAAGTTTACAGATGAACAGAAAGAAAAGCTGAAGAAAGCCGATGATGCTCAGAACGAGAAGCGGCAGAAGGCTTTTGAAGACATGAGAAACCAGGCTGGTGGAAATAATCAGCAGGGTGGGCGTGGCGGTCGTGGTGGCGGCATTGATTTTAACGCCATGCGTGAAGCAATGGAAAAGCTGGCTAAAGATGCCGAAAGTGATCTCGCCAAGATTCTGACTGCCGACCAGCGTAAACGTCTGGCTGAAATATCCCTTCAAGTGGAAGGTGCAACGGCAATTATTGATCGTGAAGACATCGCCAAGAAGCTGAATATAACTCCCGTGCAGAAAAACAAGCTGATGCAGATCAAGCAGACCGCTGATCAGAAGCAGCAGGAACTCCGTACACAGGCCATGGCCGGTTTTGGCTTTGGCGGTCGTGGTCAGGGTGGTCCAGGCGGGCCCGGTGGTCCTGGTGGATTTGGTGGCCCAGGCGGTCGTGATCAGGGTGCCCCAGGCGGCAACGCTGCTCCGGGCGGTCGTGGTCAGGGGGCTCCCGGTGGCAATGGTGCTCCTCAGGGCCAGGCCAATAATGGTGGTGGCCGTGGCAATCGTGGCGGCGGTGCCCCTGGTGGTGCTCCCGGCGGCGGCAATGCCGGCCCGGGTGGTCAGGGTGGCCCAGGCGGTCCAGGTGGGCGTGGCAATGCATTTGCCAACATGACACCGGAAGAGCGTCAGAAAGCTGGCGAGGATATGCGTAAAGGTTTCGAGAAAATGCGTGACGACAGCAACAAACTGCGTGACCAGCTTGAAGCAGCCATCGTCAAATCGCTTACCAAGCGACAGCAGGACGCCTGGAAGAAGATGAACGGCGAGAAGTTCGATGTTGACACCATCATGAGCACCATGCAATTCGGCCAGGGTGGCCGAGGTGGTCCAGGTGGGCGTGGCGGTGCCACCCAGGTTGACTAACTTTTTCGTCAAAGATTTTCACGCAGAATAAGGAATGTCTAAATGACATTCCTTATTCTTTTTAATGATATGTTGAGCAACCAGAGGATTTTGCAACATATATTACTGGCTTGAGGCCCATAACGGTTTCGTAGCAGTTTTCACACCAGGCCTGAAATTCTTCGACTTCCTGATCACGCACAATTGCAACCACGCAACCTGCCCATCCTGCACCCGAGAGTTTCGCTCCCAGGCATCCCGGTGCTCCCAGCGCAGCGGCAACTAACTGATCAAGTGCTTCGGAACTATTCTGAAAATCGGTCATACTTGACCGATGCGAGCGGCTCACAAGCCTGCCAAATTCTTCAAGATCACCACTTTCCAATGCTAATATGCCTTCGCGAACACGATTATTTTCCAGAAGCACATGTCGGGCCCTGAGCCGACCAACCGGGTCCAGATACTTCCAGTGTTGTGAAAGTTCCTCTGGTGTTACGTCACGCAGGCTGTGCACCTCAGCTACGCTTTTCTGCCTTCGAAAGTAATCCACAATCCGCTCGCATTCACCACGTCGGATATTATACATTCCGTCAGCCAGTTTCCTTGATGTGCCACTATCCATGACCACAAGGGCAGGTGGTTCCGGGTCCATGTTCGCTTTTCTCACTTCCAGCGTTCGACAATCGAGAAAAACAGCCTTCCCTGGCTCACCAAACAGCACGCTGACAAAATCAAGTAAACCCGAAGCTACCCCCACAAAGCCGTTCTCAGCTCGCCTGAGCCGCCTTGCCAAAGCCATTCTGGCTTCTTCGTCCGATATGGTTTGCCCGCTTATTTTCAGGATAAATAACCCAATCGCCACTTGCAGGCTGGCTGAACTCGACAAACCTGCACCCAGTGGAATATTGCCATGAATGACAGCCCTGAAACCTTTCCCGGGAGGCAACTTTTCACGCATCGCCCAGATCACTCCCCTGGAATAGCGGCTCCATGCAGATTCCTGTCCAGGGTCGATCTCATCAATACCCAGATTTACTCTGTCAGTTGATTCAAAGGCCATCGAGTGGATTTCAGCCAATGGCTCGTCAATAAGATGCCCGACAACGACCGTGAAGCGATCAATTGCAGCGGCAAGCACCAAGCCCTCGTTGTAATCTGTATGATTTCCTAGCAATTCCACGCGACCAGGTGCATAAACTGTTGCATTAGCTATACTTCCAAACACTAAATCAAATTTTGATAATGCCTCTGAGATCAGGTGTGCAGGGCCAGAACACAACTCCATGTTTATTGACTTTCCTGTCCAATCAGGCTTCGTTGATCTTCTCTGGAATCTGAATTACATTTTCTGTTAAGTCAATAGTTCGGAATTGCTTGACAGCACTGGACATCGATTCACTTTCCAATGCTTGGGGCAACATCTCATCATTATCATTCTGGCCAAAAATTTCAGCATGACTTCCAGGGTGAATTTCATCCATCGGAATGGGTGGACCGACAGGCAGACGACCCTCACGCCGGCCTTTACGCCAACGCAGAAATACAAAAATGACGCAACCAAGAATTATTCCAACAGTAAGAAATCGCTGTGCTTCCTGTATACCCTGCTCAATCTGGTGGGCGAAAATCCAGCCAAGTGCGAACATAAGTGGTGTCGAAAGACTGACGGCAAAGAGGTCGGTACCCAGCAGTTTCAAAGGCGGAATACGCAGGATACCTGCCGTGAGATAGGCAGCTGTGCGGAAACCAACGGCAAACCGCCCAAGGATGAGAATCTTGATGCCGTGCCGATGAAAATAGCCCTTCATCTGGGCTTCACGCTCTCGCGTCAGGAATTTCCGGGCAAGCTTCAGGTTCATCACCTTCTCGCCATAAAAATAGCCAAGAAAATAAACGACAAAGTCGCCCAGAAGGACACCCACCACACAGGCACCGAATGCCATGGGTGCCCACATGCTGCCTCGTTTGGATAGGATTGCAGCAAGAATTACGGGTGCTTCTTCAGGCACAGGCAAGCCCACACCGCCCAGAATGAGCAGCAGGACAATGCCCAGATAACCAAACTGGCCTACAAACTCTTCCGTCACCCCTGCGCATCTCCCGGAATCTCAATTGGACTCTGAGATTCAATCAGCCTGTATTGACTGTCAATCCTGACATGCTCAGGCCAGTTCGTCCAGCATATTCTGACACATTTCCCTCGCACCTGGCCGCGTGACTCCATTAATGCATGTTACCCCGGCATTTCAATCCGGTTGACATCAACTTTCTACCCCCTCAAAAAACATCGGGAAAATACCTCCACATGAATACTTAAAACGCTGTTTTTTCATTGAAAAAAAGGGCCGTTTCTGAGAAAATCTAACCATCAGCACAGGATTCAGGATGTAACGCGACCCGGCTGTTTTTCCGGGCTTCGTCATCAGCTACCACAGGGATTACAAAAACCGTGAGCGACGACGCCAACGACAACGTTCAAGACAACGTCCCGGCAGAAAACGAAAAGCCCACACCGGCCCCGAAACCCAAAATCAAGGATGACCGCAATCGACTCCCGGCTCTGGCCGACATCATCCCCGCGACACCTCTGAATATTGAAGAGGAACTCAAAGAGAGTTACCTGACCTACGCCATGTCGGTCATCGTAAGCCGGGCTCTGCCCGACGTTCGCGACGGACTCAAGCCCAGTCAACGTCGCATCCTTACGGCTATGCTCGATCTCGGCCTGTCTCCGGGATCGGCCACCAGCAAATGCGCAGGTATCGTTGGCGAAACGATGAAACGTTATCACCCGCATGGCGATAATTCGATTTATCCAACCCTGGCGAGAATGGCCCAGTGGTGGAACATGCGGCATACCCTCATCACCGGCCAGGGTAACTTTGGCTCAATTCACGGTTTGCCTCCGGCAGCCATGCGATATACCGAGGCCAAACTATCCCCGGTAGCAGCAGAAATGCTTGAAGATCTCAAGCTTGATACTGTCGATTACCAGCCTAACTACGACGAAAAATACGAAGAGCCAAGGGTTCTGCCTTCCAAGTTCCCCAACTTGCTCGTGAATGGGTCTGGCGGTATTGCCGTTGGTATGGCCACCAATATTCCGCCGCATAACCTCGGCGAAGTCTGCGATGCCCTCGTCAGCATGATTGACAACCCGGAAATCACGCTCGACGAACTCATGGAATTCATCCCTGCCCCCGACTTCCCCACCGGGGGCATTCTCTGTGGCAAATACCTCATCAAACAGGCCTACATGACCGGCCGCGGCAAGGTTGTGATTCGCTCCCGCTATGAGATCGAAGAGCAGAAAGACGGCCGAAGCCAGATCATCTTCACCGAGATTCCTTATCAGCAAACCAAAGAACCATTGCTGAAAAAACTGGCCGAACTCGTCAACGACGGCAAAATCACCGGTGTTTCCGACATCATTGACGAATCAGATCGCAAACAGCCGGTGCGAATCGTAGTCAAAATCAAAAAAGGCGAGAACGCCCAGGTCATCCTTAATCAGCTATATCAGTTCTCGCCCCTGCAGGATAGTTTCTCTATCATCAATCTCGCCCTGGTCGATGGCCGCCCACGCCTCCTGCCGCTCAGAGAGATGCTCCGCCTCTTCATTGAGCATCGCCAGGTCGTAATCCGCCGCCGCACCAGCTATCAGCTTCGCCAGGCCCGCCAGCGTGCCCACGTGGTCGAAGGCCTGCTCATCGCCCTTTCGTATATTGACGAAATCATCCAGATCATCCGCTCAAGCCCCGACCCCGACGTCGCCCGCCAGCGGCTCATGCAGGTTGAAGTCTCGGCCGATATTCTCCGCCGGGCCCTGAACGACCCCGAAGCCCGCCCCACTGGTCCACTCACCCGCCAGCAGGCCGACGCCATTCTCGTCATGCAACTTCAACGCCTCACAGGCCTTGAAGCCGACAAACTGGCCAACGAATACCGCAAGTTGCGTGAAGACATCCGCCGGTTTGAACATATCCTCGCCAATGAATCCGAAATCCTGGGGATGATTCGGGCTGACCTTCTCGAACTCAAGGAAAAATACGCCAACGAGCGCCGCAGCACTCTCTCAGACGAAGAAATTGGTGACTACGATAAAGAATCTCTGATTCGTGAGGAATATCAGGTCGTCACCATCACAAATGGGGGCTATATTAAGCGAGCAAGTCCCGACCTATATCGCGCCCAGGGCCGTGGGGGTCGGGGAATTTCGGCAACATCCACCAAGGACGACGACTTCCTTGCACATATGTTCGTGGCACTTACCCACGACTACATGCTCTTTTTCACTACGGCCGGAAAAGTCTACTGGCTCAAGGTTTATGATATTCCTGAAGGTTCGCGTACCAGTGGTGGAAGGGCTTTGGTCAACCTGCTTCAACTGACTGCTGACGAGCGGGTCACCGGAATGGTGCCCGTGCGTCATTTCCGCCCGGAAGAAAGCCTGATGATGGTAACTCGACGAGGCACAGTGAAGAAAACGGCCCTTACCGCCTTTAAGCGGCCATTGGGGCGTGGCATTATTGCTCTGGGGCTGGATGAAGGCGACGAATTGATTGGTGTCGAACGTGTCACTGTTGGACAGCAGGTAATTCTTGCCACAAAAGAGGGAATGTCCATACGATTCGACGAATCTGATGTTCGTTCCATGGGTCGTGGCGCTTATGGGGTGAGAGGAATTCGTCTCGACGAAGGCGATGCTGTTGTCGGCATGGTCGTTGCCGATGGGCCTGAAGATAGTCGTCAACTCCTGACAATCTGCTCACTCGGGCAGGGCAAGCGCACACCTTTGACTGAATATCGCAGCCAGACCAGGGGCGGCAAGGGCGTGATCGACATCAAAACCGGCGATCGTAACGGTTCGGTGGTCGCCGTGGCCCGGGTGCTTGACAGCGACGAAATCATGGTCACCACCACGGGTGGCATCATGATTCGTACAAGAGTCGGTGAGATCCGCGAAACCTCGCGCAACACCCTTGGTGTGCGAATCATACGCTTGGACGAAGGTGACAGTGTCGGGTCGCTGGCCCTGGTTCCTGAAGAAGCGATTGAAGCCGCCCAGGCATTGGCGATTGAAGAAGACGCTAACCGGCAAAATCTACCCGATAATGAAATCGATACAGAGACCGATTCAGAAGTTGGATCGGAAATGGAACCTGCAGATGCAGAGGACGAACAGGCTGGTGAATAATCGGCCTGCGTAAACTCGGGTTAAACCTCTAAAATCACTGTAAATCCAGAGTCAATTTGCTGGCCATGCAGATCAATTCATTATTTGATTTGATCTGTAACTTCTTTTTCATTCGTTGGCGATAAGTTTCAACAGTGTGTTTGCTCAGGCGAATTCGCTTGGCAATATCCTCGAGACTAAGCCCCTGCCCAATGTGCTGAAATACCTGCAGTTCTCTGTCCGAAAGTAATTCGATTCCGGTTCCGCCCTTGTTTCCTTTGACTGTTGCCGGGCTCTGCATAAGTGCAGCCTGAATTTTATAGGAAATATAAGATTCTCCCCTGGCCACGGCGCGAATTGCGTCAACGATTTCTGCCGTTTCACTTTGCTTTGTCACATAACCTTTGGCGCCATTCTGAATGGTGCGAACCCCATAAGGAAGTTCCGGGTGCATGCTGCATACCAGAATATTGAGCTGTGGTAATTGGAACAGCATTCTTTTAAGCAGATCGAGACCGTCTGTTTCTTTTAACGAAAGATCAAGAATAACAACTTCAGGCAGATGTTTTTTGAGGAGCCGCATGGCAGTTCTGGCATCGCCTGCGTCACAGCAGATTTTCATATCCGGCTGGCGGTTAACACATGCTGCCAAACCTTCACGCATAGCCGGATGATCATCCACGACCATCACATGAATTGTCTCGGTACTGATTTCGGATTCAGCCATTGTCGCGAAGCTCCCGAACTCGACAAATCACAACCAGCCCTTTGCCGGTTTCGACTCTCAGACTTCCACCAATCAAGCCTGCCCGATATTTCATGATTCTCATGCCCATGCCATCATGCTGGCTTTGGTCGTGGGCGAGTCCCTTGCCGTTATCACTGATACGAAGTTCGATCTCGCCAGTTGAATCATCGGCGACAATCTCCATTGTAATCACACTTGCTCTTGAATGGCGAAGCGCATTTGAGGTTGCTTCCTGAGCAATTCGGAATAATTGTGTCGCCGAATCTCGCGGAAGGCGTACTGGACGGGCAGGGCTTTTCCACTGACATCTCACACCGTGAAGATCGGTAATACTGTCAGCCAGGCTCGAAATTGCCTGATATAAACCCTCTGTATCCAGATCCGAAACAAGAAGACCATGCGAAATACTACGAATCAGAGACTGAGTTCGCTTTAACCTCTGCCTGACAATTCCGGCCAGCCGGTTCAGTTCATCGGCCTGGTTGACTTTCTCCAGATCAGATCGCAGGGCATCTACCAATAAGTTTACACCTGTAAGTTCCTGACCCACATCATCATGAATTTCTCGACCAAGTTTACGCTGTTGGTCTTCGGCTATGCTCACGACTTGTCTCTGCAACTCTCTCAGTCGAGAAACATCGCGAAGCATCAGTGTCCAGAGTGATAACGACCCAACCCGACTGCTGGAAATCTCTACTGGAATCAATTCTCCATGTGTTTTACGGGCAAAGCAACCGACACCTGGAATTTCAAGCATTTCAAGAAAATGGTTAAAAGAATCGCATGGCATACCGACTTCCACCAACTGTTGGATTTTTATTTTCTCAATCTCCGTCTGGGTCAATCCAAACATAACAAAAGCAGAGTCATTAAAACTGATAATCCTGCCCGATTCATCAACCGTCAGAATTGCATCAGGGGCACTCTTGAAAATCGACCGTAACAGGTTTTCACTTTTTTCCAGATTCTGCTGAGTCCGGGTCTGTTCCGTCACATCCAGTGCAACACCAATTGCTCCGATAATTGTCGCGTTATCCTTATCAAAGTATGGGCTTATGATATTGAAGTTGAACCGTTGCAAAAATTCAATCTCCATAAAAACTGTCTCGCCGGCGATCGCACGCTGGTGGGCAGACATCATGGCTTCGGCTTTTTCCAGATCCCAGGATGAGAGATGTTCCTCCAGGGTTAAACCCACAAGTTGATTGTTCTCTAAACCAACCTCTTTCAGACCCGAACCATAGGATGATGTAACCCGCAGGCTTGAATCAACAGACCATGTCATCAGCGGAAGTTGATCGAGCATCTGTCGTAACTGTTGCTTTCGCGAGCGAAGTTCTTCCTCAACCAGTTTCTGCGGAGTGATGTCCTGAATTGTTGCCATCGTACCTTGAAACTTACCTGATAAATTGTGCAACGATCGAGTGGAAAGAGTTGTCCAGACATCCCTTCCATCCCTGTGTCGAAAGCGGAATTCATGAACCTCGCTGATGCCGCTGCGCCGCCGGTCCATATAATTTCGTGCATGTTGCACAGCCTTCTCGTCCATGAAGTCAAACAGGCTGCGGCCTAACATTTCAGATTCAGACCAGCCTAACATCAATGCCATGGATCTATTAACGTAAGTCGTTATTCCATTTGAATCAAGAAACCAGACACCTTCACGCATAGTAGCCACGATCAGGCTGAAAAATGATTCACCTGCATCCGCTTCAAAAGGATGTACTGTCTCTTTCAAATCACTAACTGCAAGAGATTTATCGCTCAACCGAATGAATATCCTGAAAAGTGTATCCTCAAAGATCAGCCGAAAATTGAACAGGCCAATCTTTGATTATTGTAAACTTGCAAGAGTCATCTTCACTTAATTTTATCTGGAACAGCACTAAAAAAAAGTGCGAGATTAGTTGAGTTTCATTCTGAACTTTCGAAAATCAGGCACGAGAAATTGATGTAAGTATATTTATTCGAATTCTTTATAATTCTTATCTTTATTTATTCTGGTTATTAATTATTCGATTTTATGAAAAACCGTTATTGTTTATCGTCATGAAATCCAACTCAAAATAGACCGGGTTGTGTCGGCTATCAACCTATGAATTTCCCGGTCAACATAAATAGAGATCTGTTATACCTTAATCTTCGAGCAACTTGAAGGAAAGCAGCAATCCGGTTAAATTGATGGGTCGAGCAGCGGAACGAGTTGATTCCATTGCAATTTCTCAATCAACACACGAGCCGAAAACGCGACCAACCAGGAGACTAGCGATATGACCATTGACGACATCCTTCTGGAAACCGAAGAGCGTATGGAAAAATCAGTCGCCCTGCTGGGCGATCAGTTTCGGGGCATTCGTACCGGCCGTGCCAGCACCGGCCTGGTCGAGTCAATCCGTGTAGATTACTACGGCTCTCCCACTCCATTAAAGCAACTGGCCAATCTCTCAACACCTGAGCCTCAACAGATTTTGATCCGCCCGTTTGATGTCAGTGCTATCGGCGAAATCGTCAAAGCCATTCAGGCAAGCGAGTTGGGCCTGACACCCATGTCTGACAACAAAGTGATCCGACTGAACGTGCCTTCCCTTTCCGTTGAACAGCGTAAAAAAATATCGTCCCGCGTAAAAGATCTGGCGGAAGAAGCCCGCGTAGCCATACGCAACATCCGCCGCGACGGCAACAAGCACGCCGACCAACTTCAAACTGACAAGCTGATCACCGAAGACGACTGCAAATCCTGCAAGGAAGAAATTCAGGAACTGACCAAGAAATACGAAAGCAAAGTCAACGACACAGCCGAGAAAAAGACCCAGGAGATCATGGAAAACTGATCTTCCATTTGTCAGATCAGACAATTGGTTTTCGTGCGTCTAATTATCGTGCCATGTTTGCTAAATGTAGGGCACGAGCCATCGTGCCGTTTTTTTTTCGACTGCATGGCACGAGGCATCGTGCCATTTTTTGCTGACTGCATGGCACGAGGCATCGTGCCATTTTTTCGTTTCTGCCTTTTCACGCTTTATTTCCAATATTCTTAACCGCCTTGCCTCAATCTCCCGCCTCTATCTGCCTTTTTAACCCCAAGACCAAAAACCTCCAATTACCACCTGTAAAACCGATTGTTTATTATCAATGCCCAATAACGCTATTTATGGCGTTATTATCCCCCTCTTTACTCACTTTGCACGCATGCAGGAAGGATCCGGGAATCATGTCGTAGGCCAACCGACGTTCCGCTGCCAATGCCATCAAGCACGGCTATGCCGCCATTTATCACGTCCGCAAGGCAGACGAGCCCCAGCTTCAGGCCATCCGCCAAACCCTTTACGACACCTATAAACCAAGCGGCCATCGCGAAACTGACCTCGTCAATCGCCTCTCCGTTGCCACGCTCAAACGCCATCGCATGGAAGAAGAAATGCAGGTTCGCCTCGAACGCGAAACCCGCAACGCCCCACTGCACCACACCCGCCAGTGCGAAGCCGACCTTCGCAGACTCCTCGCCATGCTCCGCCGAAGCCCCGTCAACGCCTCCGACCTGCTCTACGGCACCTTCTTCGGGGCACGCCACGTTCACCACCTCTGGAACACCATGCTTGAACACCTGGTCGAAGGTGCTACCTACAAAGCCGGCCTGAAACTCGTCACCGAACTCATCCGCCTCTCAGGCAGCCACACCGGTATCGAGGCCATCAGCGACTCCGGTCGGCAAATCCTCGTCTGCCACCTGAACCTCTCGGGCCATGCCGATTCTGAAATCAGGGACTATCTTTATCGCGGGATGCCTAAATCTAAATTTCTGCCTGTGTAATACAACCAGTTGATCAGCCTCTATACGGAAGAGGCAAGGGCGATGACCAACGCCCACGAAATTCTATTTGAGATGGTCCAATCATTTGTTGAAACATGGTCCCAGCGGGTCGAAGAGTTGGCCCTCATCCACGAGCAGGATTTGCAGGATTTCATAACGACCGAAGCGGGACGCGGGCTTGGCGACCCCCAGCTTATTAAACAGTTTCAGTTACACGAACGATACTACGCCCGAACCCAGAACGACATCCGGCGAATGGAGGCCGAACTCTTCCGTCGCCAGATGCGCAGAGAGATCGCGCCCGACTCAGCCACCGGCGGAGAAGTCTTTTCGAGCTTCTTCGGCGACAACGATGCCCGTGACACCGACGGAGTCTGCATCAAAAGTCAAACCTGCCGCAACACCTGATAACCCGGCGAGCGAACCGACCATGGAACCAGCCCCGATTACAGAAAAGGCCGCCGCAATCGAACTTCCTGTTGAAACGGCAGTTACAGAAAAGCCTGAACCGGCAGCACCGACCGCAAAAACGCCCAGGATCACCTGCAACGTGACCGACGATTCGGGCCTGCTAAATCTTCGCAGACGGTATCGGCTGGAAAGGCCAAGGGCGAACGAGCTGATGGCGTTGATTCGATCGGGCCAGGATCCGTTCATGAATTTTTTACGACACAGCGATCGTCTATGTGGCAATGCCGATCGACACCGACGCCTTTGCCGATTTCTCAGACGCCGACCGGCAGAAGTTCAACACAGTGATCTCGGATGCCGTGTGCGAGATCATGACCGAAGTGCAGAACAAGCTCGAACACTATATGGCCAAAGAAGATAAGGGCTATGAAGAGCTCTATCTGCTGGCTCAGTGGGGCCTGCTTTCGGTCGAAGAATACAACGCCGAGGTGGCCAAACTTGATCGTCTGACCATGTAACTGCCCCAAAAACCACCCACAGGCTGACCTATATTGGGATGAAAAGAATGTCAAAAAAGGCATTCCGTGAGGATTCTACGGGTTGAATTTGTGACCATATTATTAAATATATTTATATGTACATAATTACATAATAATGATTTTCCATCTTCGGATTTTGCCTTCTCGTTTTCTAGTGCGTATAATTTTGAGTTATGGAGCGATCGAAAAGGCGGCCAGGCGTAAAGCGAGATTGCCATGAGATTCATGAAATTCCATGCCATCGTTCTGACATTGATTTTTGTGCAAACTTTTCAAATATCTGCGCAACAGCAGCCTCCGCGTCAGACAGTCAAAGGCACTCAATCCCAGCGAAAAGTCTATTCAAAGCCCGAGCATCTGGCCAAAGGCAAAGAATTTAACAGGCTGATCCAGCAATTGAGGAAAGAGAAGGGGCAGGACACTTTTATTTCGCTTCGCGATACCCGCAGGCCACGACAGGCACCTGACAAATACACCAGCCTGCTTATTGTTAATGGTAATAACTACCAGATCCATCGACGCCTGCTTGATGCGAAACCCGGCCACCGGCCCTCGATTCTGGCTTCGCCCGCCTCGCTCCTGGGCCCAATCAGCTATGGCCCGGCCTATGGTTCATTCATGTTTCAGAATTCGCTGAATCAGCTTTGGCAGTGGGATGGCCCGGCTCTGCCCTGGAGCGGCATGCCCGGCAGCAATTATCTCATCTCGTCGGGGCCGTTTTATATTCCCTATGAAGTTGCCTTGCAAAATCGCCTGACAGTCACCACCGTCACCGACTCCTACGGCAACCAGCTCGTCTCGGTTTATGACAACGCCACCGGCTTCTCGCATGAATATCAGGTCATTAGCCGGCTTGATTCCAGCCCACCGCCCGGCACCGCCGGCCCCACGCATGGCCTGGGCAATTATGTTTCCACCTACACGGGTCAGATCATCGGCACCAACACATCGTCGTTTCCCGGCGTTTTTGTACCATCACCAAGCTCTCCGGCAACCTTCGGCTACTCCGGCAATCTCGACACCTTCGGGCCATCCGGCAGTGGCCACACGCCGCTCAACCTGCCAGGCCCGCCGCCCATCCCGTCATTCTCGCCCGTTGGTGAAACCCTTGCTCCGCCGCCCTGAAATGCCCTCAATCAGAACCACCGCCCGCTTTTGATAGCCCGTGCTGCTCAAAAATCGCTTCGCCTGCCAGGCTTGTCAAAAAATCCATCGCCCGCCTCAGAATCTCCCGGCTTTCGCCCGATTGATCGGCGTGCCTGACTAACCCCAGGCCCTGCACAATCGGCAGATAATCGGCCTGAGGCAGCTCAATCACTGCCAGTGAATTGTCGATCGCCGCGGCCTCGCGTGCATGGCCAAATGCAATCAGACCAGCCTCGGCATTGCCTGATGTGACTTGCTGCAAAGCCTGCCGAACCGAATCAGCCACCGCGATTTTCTCCTCCAATTTCGCCCATAAACCGGCCTGCTCAAGTGCCTGTTTCGCCGCCCTGCCATAAGGCGCTGTGGCTGGATTGGCAATCACCAGATGGCGAAATTCTGCCCGCTGCAGCTCTTTCCAGTCGCCAACCTGCAGCGATTTCCGGGCCAGCAGCGCCAGCCTCCCCCGTGCATAAGGCTTTACCGATTCGGGAACCACAAATCCTTCCGCTGCCAGCCTGCGAACAATTTCAATATCAGCCGATAAAAACAGGTCGATCGGTGCCCCGGCCCGCACCTGCGCGGCAATCTTGCCCGATGAGTCATAGCTTGTGACAATCTTA
The DNA here is from genome assembly GCA_040374745.1 of Planctomycetaceae bacterium. Taxonomy (GTDB): domain Bacteria; phylum Planctomycetota; class Planctomycetia; order Isosphaerales; family Isosphaeraceae; genus QWQI01. The sequence continues at coordinate 56,459 of JBEITT010000006.1, forward strand.
AAACCCGGGCCTTGCCCGTGGCCCCAATCGGCCAAAGCCTCGCCAAGCCACGGCTGAAGATCAGTCGCCGCAGCCACCTGAATCAATCGCCCGGCAGGTTTTTCGCCATATTTTGACCCCAACTCCGTTTTGCCGCCACAGCCGCCGGCAATCAGCAGCATGATCAACAAGAACCGAACATGAAAAAACAGACGATTTGTGATTGTTTTGCCGGTTAGATAAAATAACGAAGCTGAGAAGTCGGTTATCAACCGTGGTGTAAATGAGCGGAAGATCCGATGAATTAATGAGTAGCAGTCTCTAGCGCGGTGGATGTTGCGAGCCATCGGGCGGGGGTGAATCCGGGGCAGAGATGAGGCTGGGCCATGAAGATTGATCAGTTTCTCAGGCATCATGGGATCGCCTCCAACCCGTTCAGCGAAGAAGATGCCCAGACCGACCTGGTCTTCAAGCGTAAGTGTCTTGAGCATGTGCATCACCCTGAGTGGGACAAATTTCTCGGCAGCCCGCTTGAGCCTTCAACCGCCGTGGTTTTCGGTGAAAAGGGCAGTGGCAAGACGGCCCTTCGGCTTCAGGCCACGGCTCGCATTGACGAGCATAACCTGAACCACCCCGACATGCGGGTTTTTCTCATCCAATACGACGATTTTAACCCGTTTCTTGATCATTTTAAGTCGTCCACCTCAGCCAATTCCACTGATTCGGCCCTGTCGCAGTGGAAACTGCAAGATCACATGGACGCCATTTTATCGCTCGGCGTGACCAAACTGGTTGACGAACTGGCCGCGCCCAAAAGCAAGGTCGATTTGACCGTCCTCACGCCCGACCAGCGCCGCGACCTGCTGCTGCTGGCCACCATTTACGACGCCTCAACCCGCGAGCCCATCCAGAACCGCTGGAATCGCCTGCGTCGCTGGTCAGGTTTTCGCCCTCTGTGGAGCCGGCGAGACCTGCAGATCGGCTTCGGCATGACTCTGCTCGTCTTCCTGATGATCTATCTTTTCCCGTCGTTGCGAAGCTGGAGCTACCTGCCGTGGATGATCCTGCCGCTGGCCACCGGCTGGGTTTACTGGTCGTGGCGGTTCGCCCGTTCCGAGTGGCACTCGTCAGGCATTCGCCGGGCGGTGCGGGTGCTTTCACGCGATGGCTCAGCCCTGCGCTGGGAACTGCTCTGGTTCGAACCCAGCGACCTTGGCGGCCAGCCCCTGCCAAGCATCGGTACCAAGGCGGGCAGTGGCGAAGAGCGTTTTGAATTGCTCCGAAAGTTTCAGGGCGTGCTTTCAGCCCTGGGCTATCACGGCGTTATCGTGCTGGTTGACCGCGTTGACGAACCGCAGCAGGTGGAAGGCGACCCCCGCCGCATGCGTGCCCTGATCTGGCCTCTGCTCGATCACAAATTCCTCCGGCATCAGGGCATCGGGTTCAAGCTCCTCCTGCCCATTGAGCTCGCCTATTTTCTTGATAAGGAAGATAAAGAATTTTACGACCGTGCCCGGCCCGACAAGCTGAACCTGATTAAACCCCTGCGCTGGACGGGTGCCAGCCTTTACGACCTGGCCACCGACCGCCTGCGGGCATGTGCCGTGGTCAAAGAAGACGGCACGCCCTGCAAGCCACGCCTGCGCGACCTTGTGGATGAATCTGTCGGCGACGACGCCCTGCAGGACGCCCTTTCCCACGTGCGCACGCCACGCCATCTCTTCAAGTTTCTGCACAGGCTGATTCAGGATCATTGCCAGAAGCATACCGAGGACAAACCCGTCTGGCAGGTCGAACCCGAAACCTTCCGGCGAGTTTTCGACGCCTACATGCGTGAACTCGACGCCTTCGACCGCGGCTATGGCCACGGCTGATACCCCGACCAGCCGAATTACCGCGGCGTGCAGACCAGCCACACCTGCCGGTCGCGCACTTCGTGCTCTGCCAGTTTCCGTTGTTCAGCCGTCAGAAAGTCGAGATTCACCGGCGACGGCCTGCGGGCTTCTGTCAGACCCACACGCCGGCAATGGTGGCTTTGGCTGAAAAGTTTTTCCAACCGGTCGCTCACGCCCGACACAAAGCAGTCGTGCGTTTCAAGAATAAGTGTTACATTAGTAAGACAATTGATCGTTTTATCTGTGAAAAGGGCCGATTCAAAGCCCTCGCAATCGCTGATGACCAGTGCCCCGGGCTTCACGCCTGAAACAAGCCATTCGGCCGAGCAATAGCCTCGCACATCGACATTTGTAGTCTGGTTGGCTGCGGCCAGTTCGCTGATCGCCCGGCGGGCCCACCAGTCGGTGTCAAAGGCAACAACCTGTGCTTCAGCGTATCGCCGCGCCAGGCCGACGGCGTAATAGCCAAATTTGGCCCCTATATCAACGATCTGCGTGTAGGAATGCCCAAGAAGCTCATCCCACACGGCATCCAGCTCGCTCTCGTAAATGCCCAGCAGATAAGGCCCCAATTGTTCCTGTTCAGCCGATTCCGTCAGCTTCAGGCCGGCCATCGGCCCTGATAGCACCGTCATGCCAAAATGCTCAACCAGCAGGCGGTTGACTTCGCCGCAGCCCCAACTGGCAATCATCTTCTGCGAATAGGCCCGGGCCCGGGCCGACATGAACTCGGTCGTGAACCGCGGCGCCACCCGATAAAGCAGGTTTTTCAGCGACTCTTTCCACATGGCCCTGTATCCCCAGCCAGATTCAGTGGGTATCTGATTTTTAACGCTATATTAACCGCTGCCCGTTCCGATTGCGCCATGATGGCCAAAAATCAACGAACCGTTGATCGTTACAACTTCGCCCCCTGACAAAAGTTTTTGATCAGTTTGCTCCTTTTACAGGTATCAGTGTGCCCCGACATTAGAAAATAACCTTGTTCACTGGCCTCGCCCGGTCTTTGATTTATAATAGCCTTATCCAGCCAATGGCCCGGTAGAGGACCGCCGCAGATGGACGACCCAAGCAATAAACCGGAAAATGACTTCACCCAACCGATTTTGAAGTCGCCCAAGGCTGTGAAGCCGGAAGTGGCCGAACCCAAAACGCCGCGCATCTTTCTGCGCGAGCCGGGCTGGCGGGTCACGCTCAAGGTTGGCAGCGACCGCCTCTTCTGCTATATGACCATTCCCGGCGAAAAGTATTATCACCGCATTATGGACGGCGAGATTCACCTGACCCGCGACGATGAAAAGATATGCCTGCCCTGCGCTGAGCGTCGCGGCCTGCTTGCCTTCTCGCCCAAGCCCCTGCGCGACCCCGAGCCGACTATCCAGTTCCTGCTCGACCAAATCGGCGAAGACGAGTTGCTCGTCGCCCTCACGTGGGATGAAAGCGAAGAATCAGGCGAGAAGCCGTCCGATTGATTGCTGTCAGACGATCTGACGAATGACTGAAGCTGTGCTGGGCAGAATCGGGATCGGCCTGTTGGAAACATCATTCACAAAGCCGTGAGGGTCTATGCCAAGGTGATGATAAACGGTGGCCAGAACATCGTGGTAATGAATCGGCTGGGCCGAAACATAGGCCCCGTTGCGGTCGGTGGCACCAATAGCCTGACCAACCTTGAAGCCACCGCCGGCCATCAGGGCAAAGTTCACCAGGGCCCAGTGGTCGCGGCCGGCGTCTTTATTGATTTTCGGCGTGCGGCCGAATTCGCCCCACACCACCACGGCCACGTCGTCCTGCATGCCCCGCGCATGAATATCTTCAATCAGGGCCGAAATACCGGTATCAAAAAGCGGAAGGTGGTTCTTCAGGTGTCGGAAGTTCCCGCCGTGCGTGTCCCAGAAGCCATAGGCCACCGAGACCACACGCGTTCCGGCTTCCACCAGCCGGCGGGCGATCAAAAGCTGGTCGTTCCACATCGGGGCACCATCGCCCAGATGCTTGGCCGAGCCCTTGCCATAGCGGTCGCGCACCCGGGGGTCTTCTTTTTCGACATTCATCGCATCAGCCACCTGCGACGTCGTGAGCACTTCAAAGGCCCGGCGATAGTTCGTCTCCATGCCATCGACCATTGTCGAATCCCAGTTCGTGCGGTCAATGCGGTTGAGCAGGTTCGACCTCTGCTGAAAGCGGTCGCCCGTCACTTCCGTCTGCTGGTAAAGGGCCAGGTCGTCGCCGCTCATCTTCGAGCCACGCATGGTGGTGCCCAGCACGCCGGCATCGGCCGCGTTATAAGGCTTATGCTGCATGACAGGGAAGAGATCGACAAATGGCGGAACGATGGGGTCAACCGGGCCCAGCGTGCGGTTGACAATCGAGCCAAAGTGCGGCTTGCCCTGGGCCTGGGCTATGCCCATCTGATAGCCCGTCAGGTTCTGCCAGCTCGAATGCTCGTCGCGAAAGCCCACAAGGCTGCGGATAATCGTGTATTTATCGGCGATGGCCGAAAGCTTCGGCAGCAGCTCCCCATATTGAAGGCCCGGCACCCGGGTCTGGATCGGCTTGAACTCGCCCCGAATCTCCTGCGGCGAATCCATCTTCAGGTCAAAGGTGTCCTGGTGCGACATCCCGCCCGAAAGGTAAACCATAATGACTGACTTGTGCTTCTTCGGGCCGCTGCCTTTCAGCGCAGCAGCGGCCTCAAGCTGGTTCAGATGTGCCAGGTTCAGACCGCCAATCGCCAGCGAACCCATCCGCAGAAACTGCCGGCGCGATCGACCATCACAGAATTGGCCAAGGCGATTCTTTGAGGGCATCAGGTCGACGTCAATCATGGCTGGCTCCGAAAGCTGGGCAAACTGGGCTGAGTGTGGCGTGTCAGCCGGCGGGGTTGAGGAAACGTTAATTCGTCAGCTTCCTCTACATATATTAAACATCGAACTGGGCGATTCGGCAAGCGAGAAATTCTTCGAAGGCACGATCCAGCAGTATCGGAATTATCGATTCTCCAGCCGTTTACGAAAAGCAGCAAGCTCTTTGTCAAGCCGCAGTTTTCGCTCCGTCGGCCGAGGCCATTCCAAGTCCTCGTTCTCAAGAATCTGGATCGCCCTCTCAATCGTCACTACCGGAACCGGCACCCGGCACTCGACATGGCGAAGCACCACGCCAACCCAGGCCAGAAGGGCTTCGTCGTCGCCTTCCAGCGCGGGGCCTTCCACCAGTTCATCAAGTGCCGCGAGAGTAGCCGAAAGTGTCTCAAGGCTGGCAAGCTGCTCGTGTACTTTCTCATAGGGCATGGGGTTACGATCATCCATCAACTCTTCGTAACGGGCACCATGAATGCGATCAAAGCCGGCGTCAAGCGCGTCGTGCGCCAGGTCGTTTTCATAACTTTTTATGCCCCAGTAACCCATTGCTCTGCCTTCCTTTGGATACGATCAAGCCTGTTATTTCGAATTCGAACGGCCCGGTCTCAGGGCTGCTTCGCCCGTCACTTCCTGTACGGTTGTGCCGGAAATTCGGCCGCGAGCCGTTGCCAGCGAGCCTTTGGGCGGCACCAGCTGGCCCAGCCCCGAAAGGCCGGGGCGGGCATGGCCCAGGTTGGTATAAATGGCTTCAACATTCTGGCTGTCAATCAGATACGTCTCATGATAAATCGCCATGTCGTGCCGGGTGCGCTGGCGTTGAAGGGCGTCTTTCCACCAGTTGGTGTGCGGCTCGGCATGGGTCCAGGCCAGCAGTTCATCCAGTGTCCGCCAGTGTTGCAAATAGCCGAAATGTCGCCAGCCCAGCAAGATACGTTCGCTGTGCAAAAGGCCCTTGTCGGCTTTGGCAAGGTCGGTAATGGCACGGTCGGCCGATTTACGGATTTTCTGCAGATAAGCGGCCGCCCTGAGGCTATGGGCAAAGACACCCATTCTAACCATGCACAGACGCTGGCCTCCTTTGTCGGCCGGTTGCCAGGCAAGTGTCTGCATGTTCATGACTTACATCGCCTTCAATGCCAGGTAAAATCAGTCGCGGGCACGGACATTTTCCATCAGCCATTTCAGCCGACGGGGCGGGGCAATGAAAGTCGGAATTTTAATTGGCGTGTTTGCCACAAATTCACTCGGGCTCAGAATTCGCCCGTCAATGCGTCCATACTGGCAACCCGCCTCGGTGGCGATTACCGTACCGGCCATAACATCATGCCGGTGCTCGCCCTTGAAGGTCGTGCTCACAAATCGGCCGCACGAGGCAAAAACCATTTCGCAGCAGGCCGAGCCCAGCGTTCGCAGCCGCCCTGGCACTGTGCGCGTGTCCAGAGCCCGGGCCGAGTTGCAGTCGATCCCGACATTATCCTGAGGGTGGTAGGCATCCGCGTCCTTCGCAAAGATCGGTTGGCCATTGCAAAAGGCACCCTGGCCGGCCACGGCATGGTAAGTCTCGCCCAGTTGGGGTATTGCGATCACACCAAGCACAGGTTCGCCCTCGTAGGCCAGGCCCACCGAGATGGCCCAGAGCGGCATCTGGTGAACCAGGTTGCCGGTGCCGTCGATCGGGTCGATCGACCAGAGACGGGGCCCGCCCGAGCCGGTTTCGGCATATTCCTCGCCGGTCAGGGTGTCGGCGGGAAAGCGAATCGCAAGCTCCGACCGGAGGAATTTCTCCATGTCCTTGTCCAGGTCGGTCACATACGATTCATCCGCCTTTTCCTGCGGGCTCAGCGTGGCGCAGCGGCCCAGGGCCATCCGGCCGGCTTCGGCGACAATGGCCAGCACACTTTCAAGATCTCGCAGCAGTTCGGCGGTCAGGCTTTCGCTCATGGGTGGCATAGTCAGCTCATCGGTTAATTTCAAGGCGTATGATTGCTACGTATCATACCCCGACTATCGTCAGCACGGTAGCGTTTTTGTGAAGCGAAGCATACTTCAGGCCACAGATAATCAATGGAAACGGGTTCGACGCCAGGGCATCGAACCCGAATCAAAGGCAATCGCCATGTCGCAAACGCTTAACAGATCAGGCCTGGCCGGTTGTGTCAACCTCTTTGGCAATATGGCTGTGTCGCATGCCATAAACCAGATAGATGACAAGGCCGATGGCAAGCCAGACGAAAAGCCGCAGCCAGTTTTCACTGGGCAGGCTGAACATCAGCAGGCCGCAGGTCAGAATGCCGCCGATGGGCACATAGGGGTAAAGCGGAGCGGTGAAGGGCCTTTCGGCATTGGGATTTGTCTTTCGCATGATCAGCACCGCGAAGCAGACAATCACAAAGGCCATCAGCGTGCCGATGGAAACCAGCTCCGACAAAATACGCAGGGGCAGGAATCCGGAAAGCAGGCCGACAAAGCAACCCGTCAAAATCGTACTCTTGTAAGGAGTGCGGTATTTTTCATGCACAGCACCGAAGAACGAATCTGGCAGAAGACCATCGCGGGCCATGGCCAGAAGCACGCGGGGCTGACTGAGCATTGTGACCAAAAGGACCGAAGTAATACCCGTGAGCGCACCAAATGCGATGAGGAACTCGGCCCATTTGATGCCCACGCCGGCAAATGCCGCAGAGACAGGGGCATCAATCACAATATCTTTGTAAGAGACCATCCCCGTAAGCACGGCCGCTACACCAATATAAAGGATTGTGCAGACAAAGAGCGAAGCAAGAATGGCAATGGGCACGTCTCGCTTCGGGTTCTTCGCCTCTTCGGCATGTGTCGAAATCGAGTCAAAGCCAATATAGGCAAAGAAGATGATCGCCGCGGCCGAGAGCATGCCAAGCGGCTTGCCGCCGGCATCGGCCTGACCCATGACCGTTTCGCCAAAGAAGCTGATGCCCGTCAGGCCATAAGGTGCAAAGGGTGTCCAGTTGTCAGGGTTGACATAAAATGCACCGACAGCAATCACGAAAAGCACCACGGCCAGCTTGATCGCCACCATCACATTGTTGAATCGGGCCGATTCCTTGATACCAACCACAAGAATCGTCGTGATAATCGCGGTAATGAACATCGCCGGCAGGTTGATTAAATCACCGGTGGGCACAATCTTGCCCAGATCAGGGTTGTAATCCAGCGGTGCATTACTCACCATTTTCGGTATATGTATGGCCGTACCCGTCAATTTTTCAGTGACCAGGCCAAGCAACTTATTGAAATAGGCGGACCACCCCACCGCCACGGCCGAGCTTGAAACCGCATATTCCAGCACAAGGTCCCAACCGATAATCCAGGCCAGTAGTTCGCCAAGAGTGGTATAGGCATAGGTATAAGCCGAGCCGGCCACCGGGGCCATCGAGGCAAATTCGGCATAGCAAAGCCCGGCCAGAGCACAGGCAAACCCGGCCACGATGAATGAAAGCATGACCGAAGGGCCGGCCTGATCGTGTGCAGCTTTGCCGATCAGTACGAAAATGCCCGTGCCGATAATCGCCCCGACACCCAGGCTTGTGAGCCCGACCGGGCCCAGCACACGCTTCAGCCGGTTGTCGCCCTCGGCTTCGTGCAAGAGGCGGTCAAGCGACTTCTTTTGCCAGATCTGTTCGCTGAATTTCATGTCGTAAGTTCCTTGATTCAGAACACAGCTGAATGATTCCGGATGAGTGTCGGGAAAAAATGAGTCGGTTCGTTTGATACTTCGTATGCTAGCGAATCAGCGGCAAACTGACCAGAACCTGAGACCTAAAATCAGAAGCGGATTCGCCCGGAGTCGTTATTATCAAAACAATTCCACCCGCCAATCAGGGGCAGCTTCATTCACTGGTCTAATCAGGCCAGATCCATAGCGTGGTGATTCTATTGAATAACTGACCGGTAGCCCAGCGCCAGTCGCTCAAAATCAGCCCTCTGTTGTTCCATGACCGCTGGCGACCAGCCTTTTACCGACGCCAACATGGCACTGACCCTGCCCGAAACCCGAATCGCCGCACTTGCATCCACAAATAACGCCCGGTGCCGCCGGGCCAAAACATCAGCCACCGTTTCGGCCATTTCGTCATTAATCATCCGGCGGATCATCGGATCCGTCAGTGTCAGAGCCGCATCGATCTGCGGTGCATTCAGTTCAGTCGATCGGTCAAATCCTGGCGAGTCAGCCCCTTCATCCAGCGGCAGATCTGCCGTGCGGCAGGGCCGCGTGCCCCAGCCACCTTGCTTGGTCGCCTGGTCCACCAGATCTTCTGCCATTTTACGAAAGGTTGTCCACTTGCCACCAATGATTGACATCAAGCCCGAGCCAGAAACAAATATTTTGTGATCACGTGAAACGGCCGCCGTTGATTTCACCTGGCCGGTTGGCCTGACCAGTGGCCGAAGCCCGGCAAACTGGCTGAGAATATCGCTGCGGCCTGGCTTTTTCGCCAGATACCGGCCGGAATAATCCAGCAGATAGGCAATCTCTTCAGCCAGCGGTACAGGCTCGGCCGAGATTTTTGTAACCGGCGTATCGGTTGTGCCCACAAGCACATGGCCATGCCATGGAATGAGAAAAAGCACGCGGCCGTCGTCCGTCTTGGGTACCATCAGGGCATTGCCGGCAGGGAAAAACGACCGGTCAAGCACGATATGCGCCCCCTGTGCCGCCGTGACTCCCGCTTCGGCATCGCGGGTATCAAGCCGCATGAGCTCCTCACTGAAAACACCAGCGGCCGAAACGACCACCTTTGCCCTGATTTCCAGCGTTTTTTCGGGAGCACCGACCTGCGCCCGGACCGATCGGTCGCGAACAACCGCCCCGCACACCCTGCCTTTTTCATGCTTCAGCTCAACCACTTCAGCATGGTTAAGCACTGTCGCACCATAATTGATCGCAGTACGTGCAATCGCCAGAGCCAGGCGTGTGTCGTCAAACTGGCCATCCTGATAAAGCACGCCACCCAGAAGGCCTGAAGTGTTCGCTCCCGGCAGCTTTTCAGCGGTCTCCTCACGCGAGAGAAGCTGCGAGTGATCCCACCCAAACGAGCCGGCCAGCAAGTCGTAAGTGGCCATGCCCATGCCATAAAACGGCTTTTCCCAGAACTTGAAGCAGGGAATCACAAAATTCAGGCTGTGCACCAGCCCCGGCGCGTTTTTGACCAGTCGGCCACGCTCTCGCAGGCTGTCGCGAACCAGTGAAACCTGCCCCTGCCGCAGGTATCGCACGCCGCCGTGAATCAGCTTGGTTGACCGGCTGGAAGTGCCTGCGGCAAAGTCGTTTCGCTCTACCAGAACCACGGAAAGGCCACGCGTGGCGGCATCAAGCGCAATGCCCAGCCCGGTCGCACCACCACCAATGACCAAGATGTCAACCGGCCCGTTCTGATGTTCTTCAAGCCTTGACCACTGCCGGGCGCGATTCATGTGTAAAGCTCGTGGTTGGTGCAACAGGCTGCCTGCTGGTCAGAACAGCCCGTTTGGTTCCGTTTTCTTCTTTCGCGTGGGCTTCGGTTTGGCCTGACCATTTAACCCGGCAGTCACACGACTGCTGGGCACCGCCCAGGGCGTGTCAGTGCCACCTTCAATCGGGTCTCCCGGTCGGGCTCCTTCCAGCCGGTCAGTTGCTCGCCGGGCATAATCTTCCGAAAGCTCAAAACCCAGCGTTTTTCGCCCCAGCTTGCGGGCCACAGTCAGTGTAGTGCCACTGCCGATGAAGGGGTCGATCACCCAGTCACCATCATTTGAACAGGCATTGATAATCCGTGCCAGAATACGCTCGGGCATCTGGCAGCCGTGCCAGCCGGCACGCTCCTTAAAGGTGCCGCACACGCGAGAGACAAACCAGGTGTCGCTTTCGGGGCCAAAGCCATCAGGCACATCCTGGGGCCGCAAGATCCAGGTGTCATCCGGCATCCGGCCTGCCGGGTTTGCGCGTTTATCTTTGTATATCAGTTGCCGTGCTGAGGGCACATGCAGAGTCTCGGGACGGAAAGTAAATTCTGTCGGATTTTTCACGAAATAGAGCAGGTGGGCATGGCTTCGCGTGAATTTCGTCTTGCAGTGTACGCCGAAGGTGTAATACCAGATGACCCAACTGCGTGGCACGAAGCCAATTTCGCGGTGAGCCTTGACTTTCAGTTCGGCGGCATATTCATCGCCAATCGCCAGCCAGAACGCGCCGGATGGCTTCAGCACGCGATAAAGCTCGGCCATCCACTCGCTGCACCAGTCGAGATAGGCTTTGTCGTCCTGCCAATCGTCGTAAGTGTCGTAGTCATATCCAATATTAAAGGGCGGGTCGGCAAAGGCCAGATCAATACACCCATCGGGCAGAGTCTTCAACCCGGCAACACAATCGCCCAGGTGCACACCTTCATCAATTTTTCGGGTACAGTGATCCATCATGCGCTCAATCTTATCAGAAAAGTCTCCTGCAACGATTCTACTGGATCAATACTAACCAAACTGGCATCGGTTCGATACTATCTCAGGCAATTTCTGTTGTCGTTTCCAGCGTCAGTCGACGGTCACATGGGCAGACTTGTTTTGTCTGGTCAGGCTTGTTAAGATTCTGGGTATTACAGGATGTATCTTTTTGTCGCTACTGATGAAATGTGAAACGGAATAGCACGCCGAAACCCGGCTTTGCTTCGGAACGGCAATGGGCCAAGGCAAGCCCGCTAACCCCGAACTGAAAGGAATCAGCGTGTTGTCAGCCGCCATTTGTTCAAGTTCGGCGGCTGTCAGGTCAAAGCCTCAGCGGAAGTTGATCCAGGAAAACGAGTTTCCCCTATGAAGTCGCTTTGTAACCGAGAAGGCCTGCTCGCCGCCATCAGTATGGTCAGTGGAGTTGCCCCGGCACGCAGCCCGAAGCCTATTCTCCAGAATCTCAAACTGGTTCTGGATTCCACCGGCTCGACCCTTATGGCAACCGACCTTGAAGTGGGCATTCGCTACATGGTTTCGGGAGTGCGGGTTGACGAGCCCGGCGCCGTTATTTTGCCAACCCAGCGGATGCAGGCTCTTCTGAGACTCAGCCCCGAGATTGATCTGGCCGTCGAGTCCAACAGCGAAAAAGTCGAGGTCAGGGGCGTAAAGGGCAAATGGTCGTTCCCGGCCGAGGACCCGTCGCTCTTTCCCGAAGTGCCCTCATTTTCTGCAACCAGCTATCATGTGATTGAAGGAGCTGACCTTCGTAAGTTAATTCGTCGCACCAGCTTCGCAACCGACCTCGAAAGTACGAGATACGCCCTTGGCGGCGTTCTGGTGGAATTCGATGAAAAATCAATCTCGATGGTCGGCACCGATGGGCGCCGGCTCGCTAAAATGACAGTTCCTGCCCAGTTTCATGGTGATGAGCTGCCAGCTCCGGGGGCATCGCCGGTCATTCCGGTCAAAGCTCTGAAACTGATCGAGCGAAACCTGGTGGACGACCTCCCGGCCCATCTGGCGATTCTTGATAACAATGCCGCCGTGGTTCGCACCGAAAGGTCGATGATTCACACACGGCTGGTCGAGGGCCGTTTCCCACGGTATCAGGACGTCTTCCCGACGACGCACGAGGCTCGCGTGGAAATAAAATGTGGCGAACTGCTACGGGGCGTGCAGCAGTCGATGATTGTGACCAGCGAGGAAAGCAGGGGCGTCGAATTCCGTTTCGAATCAGGACAGCTCAATTTGATCACCCGATCGCCTGATGTAGGCGAGAGCAAGCTGGAAATGCCAATTTCTTACGAAGGTCAGACGATTGAAATCATGTTCGACCCCCGTTATCTTGTTGATGCTCTCTCGACAATCGACGAAAACGCCACTATCTGGATCGATCTGGTCAATTCCAAAAAGGCGGCGCTTTTCCACACCGAGGATAATTACGATTATGTGGTCATGCCACTGACTCGCGACGCCTGAGCCTCCAAGAGCCATGTCCCAGTCCCGCCTCACACCGCAGCAATTGAAACGCCTGGGAGAAGCCAGTGCGCGATTGCAGGCAGAGGCAAAAACCTATCAGAACGACCCCAACCGTCGGCGGTATGAACCAAAGCCACTTGCCAGCGTGCTGCAGGCTGTGTTGGTCGAGAAAGGCCTTGGCCGAAAGCTGGGAATGGCCGCCATTGAGAAAACATGGGAAGAAGTTCTCGGCCCGCAAAAGGCCGCCATGACAAGGCTGGGGCAGGTTCGACGGGGCCTTCTTCATGTTGTCGTTGGTAATTCGCCGCTGCTATCTGAATTGACGCATTTTTACAAGCCAGCCCTGCTCAAAGCCCTGAAGCAGAGCGGAGCCTGTGCAGGGCTGAATGATATTCGCTTCAGGCTGGGAAGTCTGGATGATAAGTGACGAAAAAACCTTGGGAAAAGTGGAAAATTACTGAAGCAATTCAACTTTCCGACATGGTACAATAATATTGGAATTTCAGGGCGGGGAATGGATCGAGCCCGCTGCTTTTTTCTCCTGATGGAGTTGCACCAGCCGATATGTCATCAGACAACCAGAGCGATACGAGTGTTCCATCAGGTGGCAACAGCTACAATGCGTCATCCATTCGACGGCTCGAAGGAATTGAAGCGATTCGCCTTCGGCCTGGTATGTATATTGGCGATACGACGACCCGTGGCCTGCACCACCTGATTTACGAGGTTGTTGACAATTCGATTGACGAAGCCATGGCCGGGCACTGCTCGGAAATCTGGGTGACCATTCACCCGGATGGCTCGGTTTCGATTCTTGACAACGGTCGTGGCATCCCGGTTGATATTCACGCCGACACAGGCACCAGCGCACTGGAAGTGGTTCTGACCACAACTCACGCCGGCGGTAAATTCGACCACAATACTTACAAAGTTTCGGGCGGTTTGCACGGTGTGGGTGTCACAGTAGTCAATGCGCTTTCGGAATGGCTGGAGGCTGAAGTTCATCGCGGCGGCCAGATCTGGAAGCAGGATTACCGGCAGGGCCTTTCGCAGGGGCCCGTACGTGCCACTGGCACAACCCAGCGTACCGGTACCATGATCCGGTTTCTGCCTGATAACACTATCTTTACTGCGACAATTGTTTTCGACTACGACACACTTGAGCGTCGCCTGCGTGAACTTTCTTACCTGAATCCGGGTGTAAAGATCACGCTGAAGGATGAACGCATTGTTGACGAGCCACGCACGGAGACCTTTTACAGCCAGGAAGGGCTGGCCGGCTTTGTCTCGTGGCTGAACCGGGCTGAGACCGTGCTGCACCCGCCGATTCGCTATCAGAGCCGCGACGACGAACGTGGCGTGGAAGTGGAAGTGGCCATGCAGTACACCGATTCGATCCGCGAAAATGTGACCAGCTATTGCAATAACATCCACACGCATGAAGGCGGCACGCACCTGACAGGCTTCCGCACCGCACTGACGCGTGCCTTTAACAATTACCTGAAGGATAACCCGCCTTCATCACGCACCAAAGATCTTGAGATCACCGGCGACGACTTTCGTGAAGGCCTCACGGCCATCGTTTCGGTGCGTGTGCCTGATCCGCAATTCGAAGGTCAGACCAAAACCAAGCTTGGCAATGGCGAGGTGGAAGGCATCACGGCCCGCATCGTGATGGAAAAGCTCAGCCAGTATATCGAAGAGAATCCGGCGGTCGCCCGCAAGATCAGGGATAAAGCCCTGCTGGCGGCCGAAGCCCGCATTGCCGCCAAAAAAGCCCGCGAACTGGTGCGTAACCGCAAAGGTGTGCTTTCAGGAGTGGGCCTGCCCGGCAAGCTGATGGACTGCACCACACACGAGCTGGAAAGCTCGGAGCTGTTCCTCGTCGAAGGTGATTCCGCCGGCGGCACGGCCGAGGGCGGTCGCGACCGGCTTTATCAGGCCATTCTGCCACTTCGTGGTAAAATTCTGAACGTCGAGCGGGCCCGGCTGGATAAAGTGCTGGGCAACGACGAAGTGCGTAATATCATCACGGCCGTAGGCTGCGGCATTGGCGATGAGGAAGACCCCGGCAAGCGTCGCTATGGCAAAGTGGTGATGATGTCTGATGCCGACGTGGACGGCTCGCACATCCGCACGCTGCTGATGACATTCTTCTACCGGCAAATGCCCAGGCTGGTTGATGGCGGGCATCTTTATGTGGCCCAGCCGCCGCTTTATATGATCTCAAGCCGGAAAGAGAAGCGTTATGTCCGCGAAGAGTCGGCGATGCAGGCAATTCTCTTTGAAAACGGCCTGAAGGAAGCCTCGCTGAAGGTGCTATCGAGCGGAGCCGAGATTCCGAACGAATCGCTGCGGGGGTTGGTTGAACTACTCACCACCCTGGAAAATGGCCTGCGTGTTTTCGGTCGCCGGAATATTCCGCTGCCCCAGCTTATCAGCCAGGTTCGCCGGGGTGAAGACGTGCCGTCTGACCAGGAAGGGCTTTTACCGCTTTATCTGGTGCAGGAAGTTGGCGGTGGTATTCGCTGGCTGCACGACCCGGCTGAAGCCGATGCCATTCTGAATGCAGCGGCCGCTGAGGCTTCTGCCAATGATGCCGAAAATGGACATGCCAAGGCGGACGGCAACGGCAAAAACGGCTCACATACAGAGGAGAAGTCGCGTCTCGTCGAACTTCACGAACTTCGCGGCGTGAACCGGCTTCTCACCCGGCTGAAAGAAGAATTCAACCTTTCTGCCGCAATGTTACTGCCCGTTGAAGTGACGGGTGATGAACCACCACCCCGATTCGAACTCTTCAAGGGTGAGGACCGGATTCTCCTGACGGACTTGCGGGAGCTTGTGCCAACCGTGCGCAAGCTGGGTGAAAAGGGGATGAAAATCACCCGCTTTAAAGGTCTAGGGGAAATGGACGCAGACCAACTCTGGGATACGACCATGGATCCGACCCGTCGCGGGCTTCTGCAGGTGCGGCTTGATGATGTGGCAGCAGCCAACGACCTGTTTAACACTCTCATGGGTGATGACGTAGAGCCACGTCGCGAGTTTATCGAAAAACACGCGCTGGAAGTCAGAAACCTTGACGTTTGATCCGGATTTAAGACTGGATATTCAGGATTCGCATCAATTTGATCAACTTTTCTTCTGAATCTGTCGATAGATTACGTGTTGTGTTCGGGAATCAGGAAAAACTTCTCCCCGTTTTTCACCTAATTCGAATTGACAGTGCCGGGCCAGATTGGCATCCTGTATGCCAGAAGTCATCTTAGACGATCTTAGTCAATGTTTCAGTCTGGAACATAATCCTGAGCATAATTCACGTGACCTGAAACGTGGCACTCCAAACATTCCCTCACAGGTTCAATTCGAGGAAGAATTGGGCTAACTCTCCCGGTTGGTTTACGTATCTCTGACAACTTGAATGCGACATGTAAAGAGACTTTACGGTTGCAGTGGCCCTAGGCAGGTGCCCGGGCTGCAAACTGTCTCCTTTGAAGATGAGTCTTATTGTAATGGGGCTAGCCCAGCAGTTGTTCGATAAGTTCGATGAAGGTGTCCGTAACAGGGGCCAGTCATACTTTGTAGATAACCGTGTCAGCCTTTCGGTATCGTCGGCTGGCGATGCGATTATCAGCAAAGTACGCGGCACAGTGACATACCGGGTCAAAATGAAACTGCGTGAGGACCAGCTTGTCTGCTCCTGCTCGTGCCCTTATTTTGGCGAGCATGGTCAGCCCTGCAAGCACATCTGGGCCACCCTTCTTGCGATCGACGCCCACGGCCTGCTTGCAGATGCTCGCCTGCACCACATCGACCTCAGGCCAGACCCGCGTGGCCGTGATGGTATCGACAAGCCCAGCGTGCCACGCAATTTCGAAGACTACTCCGATTCACCTCACACCATGTCAGCGAGAGCATATATCCCTCCACCCGAGGGTATCGATGCAGGAAATATTCTGCAGCGGCACTGGGACGGTATTGAGAATACCGCCCCTCCCATGCAGCCACATCGGCCCGGACATATGCCGGATTATGGTTTAACTCCACAGCAGCAGAAACACTACATGTCTCAGCCAGCCGTTTATCCAGGCTATGGCAAGACCAGCTCATCGCTACCACCCGGCCCCGGTGCTTACCGTGGCATGCCACCACAGCGAAGACAACAATTACCGGCAGGTTATGGCGGAGGCCCGGGGCGTGGTTCTGCCGGCCGCCGTCAGGTACCACAGCAGCGTGTGATGAGTTATGCCGAACAGCCCATGCCGCTCTCGCCTATGGGCTTGCAGCCACAGGTTGTCCGTGAACTGACCGCCCCATGGGAAAATGAACTGGTCTACATAGAACGAGTTACCGGTCATCCGGCCCCCACTGGCCAGGGGCCAGGCTCATCGCATCGGGGCCCGGGCCCACAGGCCCGACCAGGTTATCCTCCGACTTCCGCTCGCCCCATGCGGGATCAGGGCGGGCCGGGCCGTACCGGCATGGTTTCCCAGCTGGCTCCACCTTCGCTGCGACATCCAATCGCCGCCTACGGCCCTGGCCCGGGTGCGCGTCTGCCTCATCCTTCTCAGATAAACTCTATTGGTCGGCTGGGCAGCAAGTCTTCAGGCGTCTATCCTTCGGGATATGCCCAGCCAATGATAGGCGGTCGCCGGCCCGACCAATCCGTCAGGGCAAGGGCGGCAGCCAGTGCGGCACTGGCCCGCATGCAGCCAGAGACCAGGCGCCCGGGGCTGTATTACATTATTGATTCCACACCCATGCTCAATAGTGGGCAGGTAGTTATTGAACTGGGACAGCGGCGGCGGCGGCCCGATGGTACTGGGCCCGACCGCGGCCCAATCCAGGCCTGGAAGCCTTCTCAGGCGGCATTTCTCGAATTTGAGAAAATTGCAGCACCGGAAGATCTTGAATTACTAGATCTACTGGCAGCGGCATCGGACCCCACGGGCTCACGCGACGAGGCAGACCTTCGCGCCAAGCGAGCAGCCCTGGCCCGCCGGAGAAACACTGCCAGGGGTCATGTGCAGTCGCGTTTCACACTTCAGCCGGAACACACAGCAGGTGTGGTTGAGCGTATTGTTCGCACTGGTCGATGCCGAATCCGTCGGTCCGAAGCCAGTCAGGACGAACCGCCGATGCTTCGCTGGGACGAAGGCGGAGCCTGGAAATTCGGCGTTGAACTGAAGTCCGACCAATCCGGCAAACGCTGGGCCTGGCGTGGCGCCCTGCGGCGCAACGACCAGAAGATGGACATTGCCGAGCCTCTGGCCGTACTTCCGGGGCTGGTTTTCTCGGGCATAGGCAAATTATCTCGATTTGACGACTGTAATCTGGCTGATCTTGTCAAAAAACTGCGTGAAGAAAAAGAAATCCAGCTTTCGGACCTTGAGCAGGACGAGCTACTGGCCAAGGCCCTGGAAAAATCAGGCGTTTCGATTGACCAGCTCACCGACAGCACTATCTGGAGCGAGCTGACCGATCGGCCCACACCTTGCCTGATCCTGCGCACGCCCCGCCAGAACTGGGGCCCGGAACGGCTGGTCGGTGAAGTTTATTTCGACTACGGTGGCTCGCGCATTCCGCTTGTCCAGGCCGGTGCCATCACGGTCGAAAGCCAGAAACAGCGAGTGATTCATCGCGACCAGGACGCTGAAGCCGACGCCACCCGACTGCTGTGGGAACTTGGCTTCAGGCCCAATTCCGATGTTCTGGCCGAGCCCGGCTCGCTGGAACTGCCGCCCAAAAAAGCCGGGCAGGCGATTAAAGACCTTGTCGCTTTTGGCTGGTATGTTGAATCGGAAGGCAAGCGATATCGCCCGGCCAGCGAATTCAAGCTGAATGTCAGCACCCATATTGACTGGTTTGAACTTGGCGGAGCGGTTTCATTCGGCGGCCAGATGGTGGCCCTGCCTGATCTTCTAAAAGCCGCCGACAAGGGCGACACCACCATCACCCTGCCGGATGGCTCGGTGGGCGTGCTGCCTGAAGACTGGCTGCGAAAATATGGCTTCCTGACGGGTCTGGGCGAAGCTGATGGCGGCGTGCTGAAGTTCACCAAGAACCAGGCTTCGCTGCTTGACAGCATGCTGGCCAGCCAGCCGGAAATCACATTCGACGATGGCTTTGCCACCGCACGCAAGAGCCTTCAGTCGTTTCAGGGCATTCAGCCGCTTGACCCTCCGCCAATGTTTCATGGCGAACTGCGGCCTTACCAGCGTGAAGGCCTGGGCTGGCTGAATTACCTTGAGGAATTCAATTTCGGCGGTATTCTGGCCGACGACATGGGTCTTGGCAAAACCGTGCAGGTGCTTGCCCAGATGGCACTTTGGCGCGAGAGCGGCAACCGGGAAGGGCCCTCGCTGATTGTCGTACCCAAGAGCCTGATTTTTAACTGGATGCAGGAAGCGGCACGTTTTGCGCCCGAACTGCGTATACTGGATTACACCGGCCCGAACCGGCAAAGCATGCTGCCCAAGTTTCGCCGATTTGATCTGATCGTAACAACCTACGGCACACTGCGGTCTGATATCGTCGAGCTGGCCAAGGTCAATTTTGACTATGTCATTCTTGACGAAGCCCAGGCCATTAAAAACGCCGACAGCCAGGCCGCCAAAGCCTCGCGGCTACTCAAATGCAAGCATCGGCTGGCGATGTCGGGCACACCCATTGAGAACCATCTGGGTGAACTCTGGAGCCTATTTGAATTTATCAATCCCGGCATGCTTGGCTCGGCCTCGGTTTTCAAGCGAATGGCCATGGCTGCCACCGGCAGCGACCCTGTTGCCCGCGAGGCTTTGGCCCGCTCGCTGCGCCCGTTTATCCTCAGGCGAACCAAGAAGCAGGTAGTGAAGGATCTGCCGGAAAAAACCGAGCAGATTCTGCACTGCGAGATGGAACCCGAACAGCGTGCCTATTACGACCAGCTTCGCGAGCATTATCGCCTGACTCTGCTCAAAAACGAGGCTTCCGCCCTTTCAGGCGGCAAATTTGCCACCAACAAGATTGAAGTGCTTGAGGCACTGTTGCGCCTGCGTCAGGCGGCATGCCACCCCGGCCTGATCGACCCTGACAAGCGTAAAGATAGTTCGGCCAAGCTCGACATTCTCATGCCACACCTTGATGAGGTGATCGAAGAAGGCCACAAGGTGCTGATATTCAGCCAGTTCACCAGCTTTCTTTCGATCGTGCGCGACCGTTTCGACAAAAACGGCATCAAATACGAATATCTCGACGGCAAAACACGCGACCGCGAGGCCCGTGTGCAGAACTTTCAGGATGACCCCACCATCCCGGTCTTCCTCATCAGCCTCAAGGCCGGCGGCCTTGGCCTGAACCTGACATCGGCCGACTACGTCTACTTGCTTGACCCTTGGTGGAACCCCGCCGTGGAAGCCCAGGCCATCGACCGCTCACACCGAATCGGCCAGACCCAGCACGTCTTTGCCTATCGGCTCATCGCCAGCGACACTGTCGAACAGAAGATCATCAACCTTCAGGCCCAGAAACGCGATCTGGCCGATGCCATCCTGGGCGACGACAATCGCCTGATCCAGTCACTCACCCGCGAAGATCTGGAATATCTGCTTTCCTGATCCAGCCAGCCCTTAAATTAAGAATCCGGAGCCTGAAAAACCCGGATTCCTGAAATATAATTTCAATTCGATGCCTGACAAATTTTCAGGCACGACTCAATATCCAGTTGTATTTGCCTGACGAGTTCTTCGACTCCTGTAAATTTCACCGTCTCGCGAATCCGCTCAAGCCAGACCAGTTTCACACGACTGCCGTAAAGGTCGCGGTCAGGATGACCAATAAGGTGGGCCTCAACCCGCTGAATTTCACTGGCAAATGTCGGCTGGCTGCCAACATTCACTGCCGCCGGATATATCACCGGAAAGTCACCAGTGTCGCTTTCCACACTGGCCATCGCCGCATAAACCCCCGGCTTTGGCAAAAGCGTGTCGCATTGTTCCAGGTTCGCCGTCGGCACATTGATCCCCCGCCCCCGGCCTGCCCCCCTGGCGACCTTGCCAAGCGTCTCGAAACCATGCCCAAGCAGGGCTCGGGCCGACACAATTTCGCCGGCGGCAATCTCGCCGGCAATGCGCGACGATGTCACCCAGCCGCCTTCGTGCTCAACCGGCAAGGCCTGCTCAAAAGTCATACCCGCCTGCCCGCACCACTGGGCCAGTTCAGTCACGCCACCGCCACGATTTTTCCCAAACTGAAAATTCGGTCCTTCTACCAACCCCACAGCGGCAAATCGCTCGTTTATGATCTGGTCAAAAAATTCGCGGGCTGTCAAATCCAATAGCCAGTGGCCCGTCTCAAAAACCACGACATCTTTAAAACCGAACTTCTTCAATAACTTGGCTCTGCGCTCCATCGGCGTGATCGGCGGACGAAACGGCAGATCAGGTTTCAAAATCTGCACCGGTGGCGGGTCGAATGTCACGGCCAGGGCTTTTGTGCCGGATTTTCTAGCCAGGCCGACCGCATGATCGGCCAGCGCCTGATGCCCCAGATGAACACCGTCAAATTTGCCGATGCAAAGCACACAAGATCTGTTGCTTTCAGGAATTACGGACGACTGCGAGATCATTAGCACGGCTGGTTGAGAACCTCGAGAGCAATCAGTCGGCTGGTCGATTCGTCGCAGAGTTGTGCTGCAAAAAGCCCGACATTGTCTTACATTATTAATCAGTAGAGGCGTTCAATGCCAAGAGCGGCCCACCGCGAAAAATTGTTCAACGAGCCTGTTCATGAATCTGCTGGTCCTTGGTGATGACAATGTTTCGCTGGAATTCGTCCGCCGGCTTTCCCTCAGGCCAAGCGAATTCCGGATCATTAATACCTACCCGCCCATCTCAGACTACCCTGGCACAACTGATCTTGAAGCCGCACTGGCCACTTCCGACATCGAAGCCGCACTCATCTGCGGCCCACTTGAAAGTCGTGGCGAATGGCTACGCCGGGCCGCCGGCCAGGGCTGGGTCTGCCTTTGCCTGAATCCGCCGGGGCTGAACACCGACCCCTATTATCAGGTTGCCCTCTCAAACCACGAATTTGGGGCAGTTGTCGTTCCCAATTTGCCACTCCGATACCATCCCGGTATTCAGCGGATTCGCTCAATGACCGGCCCGAACTCATCCTCTGGTGCTATTGAATCCATCGTGATTGATATAGAGACCGATGGCAATTCGCAGAATCTTGCCCTAACGCCATTTGCAGACTGGGCCGATGTCGTCCGCCATCTCCTCGGCGATGTCGAAAATATCGCTGCCATGGGCTTCCCGCCAGGCCTCCAACCCACTGATCGCCTCACAGCCCAGCTTCGTGCCGCTGGCGACAGACGTGCTGAACTTACGATAAGGACCGGCACAAAAAGAAATTACGTACGAATGACAGTAAATACCTCCACCACTCTGATCCAACTCGCTTTCGATCCCCTTTCCTGCGATGCAGGCACAATCGAACACAAAAATACCCGCGACAACTCGACGGCAAACTCCGAGCCCATGGGCAGGTGGGATCAATACAACCTCATAATTGATATGTGGTTAGAAACATTTCAACAGAAACGGCCAACAGGCCTGACACTTCTTGATGGTATCCGCTCGATGGAAGTTGCCGAGGGAGCAATCCGCAGCCTCCGGCGTGGTCGGGCGATCGATTTATATTATGAGGAAGTTTCAGAAGCCAATAACTTTAAGACTATCATGACCAGTTTAGGCTGCCTCATGGTCATCTCGGTCATTCTCGCATTGCCACTGATATCGGCCGGACCAGCCCTCGGGTTGCCTTTTACCCTCTACCTTGGCTATCTCATCCCACTTGCGATGGGCGGGTTTGTCGCCCTGCAACTTCTCAGGCTGGCGATTAAATAGGCCGTTGGGAAGGTTTGGATCGAGTGTTCGCAATTTATTTGTAAATTTTCGCAACTTTCTTGAACTCCCGGTGTTAAAGAATTTTGTTAGACTTGCACATAAAAGCAGTTGCGTTCGTGCCTGAGGTTTACCGATGATCCGATTCAGTCTGACCAGACATTTCCAGCCCGCCAGTAAATCATTTCTGGCATTTGTTTTATGTCCCTTACTGGCTGTCTCGATCGGTGCCGACGACGCCAAGAAGGCGGCGAAGAAATCCGAAAAGAAACCGGGCAATGCCGTTGTGAACAAAGAAGACGGCAAAGAACGCAAGGCATTGGCCAAGGCACTGGAATCTGAGGGAAAGTCAGCCGAAGAAGCCAAAAAACTTCTGGATGTGATCACACCGGCCGATCGACGAGAGGCTCTGCGCACCATCCAGGCCATACAGAGTTTTGTTAAGGCCGTGGGCGATGCGGAAGAAAAATCAAAGAACAACGGACCGAATATCGAAAAGCTGTTGGCCAGTCGGCCAAAAAAGGTTGTTGAGCCTACAAAATTCAGCGCGACCGATATTGACCGCCTGATGCTTGAATCTCTTGCGAAAGCCGGTGTCAAGGCGGCTGATTTGACCGATGACGAGACATTCCTGCGTCGGGCTTCGCTTGACTTGACCGGTGTTCTTCCCAGCCCTGAAATGCTTGAAAAATTTCAAAAATCAAGCGATCCCGAGAAACGCAACAAGGCCGTTTCGCAGCTCATAAAAAGCCCGGGCTTTGCTGCCACCCAGGCAAAATACTGGCGAGATGTGATTCGCTTCCGGGCCACCGAAACACAGCAGCGTCGGTTTCAGCCCCAGGCCCTTGAGAAATATTTTAACGAAAAATTTGCCGCCAATACCCCGTGGGATGAAATCGCCCGCGAAATGATCACGGCCATGGGCCCGATCGATGACAACCCGGCAGTTCTTCTGACGACCGCCCAGGAATCAAAGTCAGAAGAGACTGCCGGTGAAGTCTCCCGCATCTTCATGGGTATTCAAATTCAATGTGCCCAGTGCCACGACCACCCCACCGATAGCTGGAAGAGGCAACAATTCCAGCAATTCGCAGCGTTTTTCTCAGGGGTCCGTACCGTCAATTACACCGGTAATGCCGTGGGCGCTGCCCAGCGAGTTTTTGGGCCGAAGGCCGTTGGCCAGGTTGTGCATCAGGTGGCCAACCCCAAAGACCCCACTGACATGCAGCAGTTTTCTCCGAAATTCTTCCTGGGCGACTCAGCTGACGAATTGCCCGTCAGTGTATCGGTCGAAGGACGTCGGGCTGTTGCTGCCAGCTACATCGCTGCGCAGGATAACCCATGGTTTGCCAGGGCCTTCATTAACCGGGCCTGGTATCAGCTGATGGGCGATGCCTTCTATATGCCGGTTGATGACATCGGGCCCGAACGTGAAGGCAAGAACCTCGAATTGCTTGATGCACTTGCCAGCGCATGGACCAGGCGTGGCTTCGACATCGCCTGGCTTTATCAGACAATCGCATCCAGCCAGACCTATCAGCGACAAAGCCGACAGCCTTCGGGCGAAAGCACCGAAGCCGATATTTCAGGTGCAAATTGCCCAACCCGTCTGCGGGCCGATCAACTTCTGCAAAACCTGCGAATGGTCACAGGCATGCCGATTCTGGGCGTAAAACCTGTTGAGAATAGCCGGGCCGCCCGGGCCCAGATGGCCAAGGCCAAGGCAGCCGGCGCGACGCTTGCCAATCAGGGGCCACTGGGCCGTGCCCTGATCAAAGCCGTTCAGACTTTCTCGTTTGACCCATCGACACCTGACGAAGACGTTGTCGGCACCATTCCTCAGGCACTCTTCATGATGAACGCCCCCGACCTGAATCGCGCTGTCGAAGCGAGAGATGGATCAGTGCTATCCACCATTCTGGAAGAGCACCCGAAAGATGACAAGGCGGTTCTTTCGGCCATTTACAAGCGGGTTCTGGCCCGAGAGCCAAACGCCGAAGAATCGAAAATTGCGACCGATTACATCGCCGAAGTCGGCAAACGCAGCGAGGCTTTTGAAGATCTCTTCTGGAGCCTGCTGAACAGTGCCGAATTTCTGAGCCGGCGCTGATATAAACCGATCAAATCTGACAAGAACCAAATAAACGGTATCCGCTGGAAAAGGGTGTGCAATATGAGTGAATCGAAGACGATCATTGATGTCAGAACGACAGGTGCCGGAGTGGTCAGCCGGCGCGGGTTTGTCAGTTCCATTGCCTCGGGCTTTGGGCTGGCAGGCATGGGCTGGACAGACCTTCTGGCTATCTCTGCTGATGACATGCGCAAGAAGCGGATGTCGGTGATTATGCTCTGGATGCAGGGCGGCCCCAGCCAGTTTGAAACTTTCGACCCCAAGCCGGAATCAGCCAATGGCATGGGCACCAAGGCGATTGAAACCGCCGTGCCTGGCATTCGCATCGCTGAAGGCTGGGAAAAAACCGCCGCGATGATGAAAGATATCGCCCTGGTGCGAAGCATGACAAGCAAGGAAGGCAACCACCAGCGGGCCACCTATGCCAACCACACAGGCTATGTGCCCACCGGCACCGTGAAGCACCCGAGCTTTGGCTCGCTGTGTGCCGCCGAGCTAGGCGAACCGAATTTCGACCTGCCTCATATCGTGGCCGTGGGCAACCAGGGCGCAGCCGGTTCGTCGGCTGGCTTCCTGGGCGTGCAATACGAACCTTTCATGGTGGAAGACCCGCAGGAAATGCCGACGAATGTCGAGTCGGCTGTAGCAACCGCCCGCTTCAACCGCCGCCTTGATGTACTGGCTAGGCTGGAAAAGGCCGGCTTCGGGAAATCGTCAGGGGCCAATCGCGTGAAAGAACACCAGGCCCTTTACAAACAAACAGCAGGTATGGTGCTTTCACCGCGTGTCAGGGCCTTTGACCTGGAAGAAGAATCGTCGGAAGTGCGCGACGCTTATGGCCGCAACGCGTTTGGCCAGGGTTGCCTTCTGGCACGCCGGCTGGTGCAGCAGGGCGTGACGTTTGTCGAAGTTCGCAGCAATGGCTGGGACATGCACCGCGGGCTGAAGGAAACCATGGCGAAGAATTCCGCTCAGGTTGACACCGGCATGGCTGCACTGATTCAAGACCTGAAACAGCGGAACCTGCTTGATACGACGCTTGTCATTTGGATGGGCGAATTCGGTCGCACACCGAAAATCAATCCTAACGCCGGCCGCGACCACTATCCGCGTGCCTTCAGCGTGGCCATGGCAGGTGGCGGCATCAAGGGCGGGCAGGTGATTGGTGCAACCTCAAAAGACGGCACCGAAGTGTCTGAATCACCCGCCTCGATTCAAGACTTGCTGCGCACATTCTGTGCGACCCTGAAAATCGACGCCAATAAAGAAAATGTCAGCCCCCAGGGCCGTCCGCTCAAGATTGTTGATGGCGGCAAGCCCATTAAGAGCCTCCTGGCCTGATCTTCAGCAGCCATTGCAAAGGTCAACCGCTGGCCCGGGCAACCGGGCCTTTTTCGTTATGTTCGCTTTTGTTCATAAACTGATCTTGCCGAAAATGCCACTTCCGAGTGAAATAACCAGCACTTGGTGATTTGATCAGATCTTATGATCGTTCAATGACTTGCGTATTTCGGCGGAGCCGGGATCATGAAAAAGCTGATGAGTCTGATGCTGGTTTGTGCGGCGGCCTTCGCAGGCGGCGGCTTGCTCAACGAGCATAACCTGACCACCGCTGTCAACTACGTTTATCACCAGCAGCAAATCGGCAAAGTCATTTCACTGGGGTCGATCACAAGCACACCCGCTGCAACCTTGCCCGAAGTCTTGCCCAGCACACCAGGCGCAGTGCCCGTGGCATCATCCAGTCAGGCAACCCCGCCGCCGCCTTCCACAACCGACTCAATTCCACCGGCCACTCAGGCACAGGCGGCTACTCAGGCCGCTGCTCCAGCGCCGGTCGTGCCACCACCCGTGGTTTCTAACGGCTTTGAGCCAACACCAATCCCGTCGCGACCTCAGCCCCCACTGGTATTGAATCTGCCAAATGCAGAATCAAACCAGGGCGACTCTCGCAAATCAGTGGTCGAACCGCCGCCATTGACTCCTGCCATCGAGCCGCTGAGCCCCCCAGAACCGCTGCCAGGGCAGATCGCATCAGCGAACAACGTGACTGATATTGCATCAACCAGGGCAAATTCAAATTCCATTTCTACCGCTACTGAAAATCTACCAAAACGAGATAATCAAATCGGCCGTGCCACTTTTGATGGACATAATCAAACTGCTCCGGCCGAAAAGCCGCCGACCTGGGCCGACCTGGTGCAGAAAATGCATTCCATGGGTCTCTCTGAAATTGCAATTCAGATTCAACCCGACGGCAAGTTAAAATTAAATTCAAAAATTATGAATCAGTCTTCAGGTAAACCTTACGAAATTTCAGCCGAGGCAAGCTCACCCGAAAAAGCCGCTGAACTGGCTATACGGCGGGCAGTCATTTTCCGGGCCAGTGCCAAGTCAAACAAAGTCGCTGCTCCGCCTGATCGAACCGACTTTTCGCCTGCACCCAGACAGCTTGGTCGAATCCGCGAAGAACCGCTTCATGATGTGCCTCCGCCGGAGTCGCTCGTCGCTCCTGCCGATCTGCCACCGCCTGCCGACCTGCCGCCAGGTTGATTTTTCAATTCGTTTTTCAAATACAATCCAGTGTTAGTTCTGCAATTGCATTAATTGAAAAAATCGAACACTGGACATTCTCATGCCCGTTGGTCAAAATCATAAACAACTCACCTGCCTGCACTGATCCTGGCACCAATCATGTTTCAACTGTAAGAGCATCCTCCCATGATTCGCCCGACATCTGTTTTATCAATCCTATCCTTCCTTTTTGCTATCGCCGGTCTGGCCCGGGCCGAAGACGATTTCAAACAGATTTTCGACGGTAAAACGCTAAACGGCTGGGCCGCCAAAGAAATGAAATACTGGTCAGTGCGCGACGGTGCCATTACAGGGCAGTCAACCCCTGAAAATCCCTGCACAAAGAACCAGTTCATGGCCTGGCAGGGGGGCGATGTGGCTGATTTCGAGCTTAAGCTGAAATTTCGTGTGAAAGGCAACGGCGGCAATTCCGGCGTACAATATCGCAGCGTTTTGCGACCCGATGGCCTGGCCGTAGGCTATCAGGCCGATATTTTTCAAAGCGGTCCTTATCTGGGCGGCGTCTGCGACGAAATTCATACTCGGAAGGGCCCGGAACTGCTCTCGGCCAACGGCAAAAAAACGGTGATTGACGCCACGGGCAAACGCACGGCGACCGACCTTGGACAGGTGGCTAAAATGAGGCCTGCCGGCGAGTGGAACGACTACCGCATCGTGGCCAGGGGACATCAGATGATTCTGGAAATCAACGGTGTGAAAAGCACCGAGTTGATCGACAACGAAGAAGGCCACTTCGACCTCTCGGGCTTCCTCGGGCTGCAATTGCGATCGGGTGAGCCCATGACCGTTCAGTTCAAAGAGATCTACCTGAAACAGTTGTCAAAATAAATCGGCATTTCGCCCGGTTTTTGAAATTCATGATAATTGTCAGATATTCGGAGAAATAATTTAACAATCCCTGCTTGCCGGGTTGGGCAGGGCATGGTACGATTCAATACTCTACCAAATCATACGCACCTCTTCACTTCACTCAACATCAAGATCCAGAGAGACTTCCAATGAGCCGACCAGATCATGCCAATCGTCGCGAGGTTGTCAGGGGCATTGGTGCCGCCGGGCTGGGGGCAGTGGCCTCGGGTCTTGTTGGTGCTCAGGAAGTGGCTCGCAATGAGCCGCAACCGCAGGCCCAAGTCGATGTCAAGCTGCTACCCACCCGCAAATTAGGCCGCAATGGCCCGATGGTGCCAATGCTGGCGATGGGTGGCGACATGGAAGCGACCAGTGCCCTGGGGCTGATGAACCGCGCCTGGGCCTCGGGCATGCGTTATTACGACACCGCCCAAAAATATGGCCGCGCCAAGGAAGAAGCCATTTATCGGAAGTGGTTCGCGGCCAATCCTGGCCGCCGCGAGCAGCTTTTCCTTGTCTCAAAGGATTACCCCACGCAGGAAGGCCCGAAACAGCTTCTGAAGATGATCGACGTTCGTCTGAAGGAGCTGGGCACTGATTATCTTGATCTTTATTTCATTCACCAGCTTTGCCCGGAAGTTTACGGTGCCGAGTCGGTGAACTGGGGCAAGAGCGACGAATTCCGCGAAGTGGCAGAAAAACTCAAGGCCTCGGGCAAGGTCAAGCTCGTCGGCTTCTCGTGCCACGGGGGCCCCGAATACATCCAGGCCGCAGCCGATGGCGGTTATCTTGATGCCCTGATGGTGCAATATACACCCTTCTACGAACGTGGTGGTGCGTTTGATAAAGCCCTGACAGACTGCCATGAGAAGGGCATCGGCCTGATCGCCATGAAGACCCTTCGCCATGCCGGCAATGTGCCAAAGCGTCTGCCCGAGTTTGAAAAAATGGGCCTGACAACCCACCAGGCCATTCTTCACGCCACCTGGAGCGACCCTCGCATCGCTTCGATCTGCAATTCACTGCGGAATTTCGACCAGATGAAATCAAGCCTGGCGGCCACTCATGGCTACACCAAGCCTCTGGAAGTTTCCCAGATTGAAAGTCTGCGCGATGCCGTTCTGGCCAGCCGCCGCACCATGTGCCCCGGTTGCCCGTCGTGCGATGCCAAGGTGGCCTCAACCGACTACGCCTTCCGCGACATTGCTCGCTATGTGACTTATTTTGAGCAGGATAACCGACAGGAATCGCGCGAGCGATTCCTGAAACTGCCCGCAGGGGCCAGAAAAATCAACACCGCCGAACTCAAGGCCATTTCCAGCGAGTGCGCATTCGGTGTCGATTATCTCGAGGTGGCCAACCGGGCCGAACGATACTTCGCCTGAGCCTTTCTCAAAAGGCTTTGGCTCAAATTTCCTGCTGGTAAATTCTTGTAAAAGCTGGCCCGCCACACGGGCTGGCTTTTTGCTTAGACCAAGTGAAAGTCCGTTACAATCCGAATCGTTTGAAGAATGTTATTGAATTTCACGTGCCCGTCTTGATTCCGTCTTCTATAATTGTTTATCCAAAACGCAGTTTCCCGATTTGAGAAGATCACGGTGAAAAGCGAAAAAAAGCCGCGTTCCGTGCTGGAAATTCAGGGTCAGCCACTGGTTGGCTTCGACCTTGGCACCACTTTTTCCAAAGCAGCCGTTATCGACGCAAATTACTTACCCAGGCGAGTTCCAGTCGGCCTGCCTGATTCCATTGGCCCTGATCGCTATCAAATGCCTTCCGTCGGCCTTCTGCGCAGCGACAAGTTAATCGTCGGCGACGAACTGCCTGCGATATTTGACGAAGAAGATGTGCCCATTCGCCTGCCCAAGCGATTTCTGGCCGACCCTCGACCCCGATTCCCGGAAGATCGCCCCCGATTCAGCGCGGCCGAAGTCTGCGCCCAATTGCTCAAACGACTCAAGGCTCGCACTGAAAAATACATCGGCCGGCCCGTCAGGCGTGTTGTGCTTACCATTCCACCCTCGTTCGGCTCGCGCCAGCGTTCCGCCCTGCTTAAGGCGGCTGCCTGGGCCGATCTTGAAGTTATTGATCTGGTTGAAGAACCGGTAGCTGCTGCTGTTTACGACTGGATGGTTGAAAAATCAGTGAAGCCGGGCGACAACCGCGAACCGCTGGGCGTGAAATATTCGCAAATTCGGGCCGGGCAAAGCTCGATGCTGGTTTTCGATCTCGGCGGCGGCACGCTTGATATTTCGCTGCTTCGGGCCGAAGGCACACAGATTGACGTGCTGGAATCGTGGGCCGGTGGCGAATTTCTCGGAGGGGCTGATTTCACGCAGGCAATCGCCGACTGGATCGCCTCGGAAATTCGCGGCCGCACCGGTTTCGACCCGGTCTATCACCCTTCGGCCAAAGATAAAATCAATCAGGCTGCAGAGCTGATCAAAAAAGAGCTGACAGAACGGCCCTCAACCACCCGAAAGTGGAAAAAACGCGGCTTTGAGCTTGAAATCACCCGCAATATCTATGCTGGCATCGTCGAGCCACTGATGAGCCGGTCGGAAACTGCCATTTATCAGGCGGCCAGGTCGGCTGAAAAGCAGCTTAGGGGCCCAGTGAAGCATTTGCTTGTTGTCGGTGCAGGCAGCCGGGCCCATGGGGTCCGCGAGATGATCGACAGGCTCGACCCTTACAGAGTCGGCAGTCGCGAATTCCCAGCCGACGGCCAGTTTTATGTTGCTCTGGGTGCCGCAACGATGGCCTGGCTCAAGGCACAGAATGAGAATGTGGCGAACAATTCGGGGCCGCAGTCAAAGAGCCACCGGGTTTTCCAGCTTCGGCGCAAAACCGGCCTGAATCTGGGCATACGGGCGTGGGATTCCGACGCGAAAGACCACGTTCTGCGTGTCATTCTGAAGGCCAATACCATGCTGCCCGCCGAAAAGACGGTCAGTTTCGGTAAGGTGAAAACGCATCAATCGTCGATCCGCCTGAAAGTGCTTGAATCGCCGACAATTCTTTTGTCGGATGCCAAATCAGTCGGCGAATTTGTCGTTGAACTTGACAAAGGTCAGGAGGACCAGCAGGAACTGAAATTCCAGTCAGAAACTTCAATCGAAAAAGACCCAGACCGCGAGGCAGAAATCAAGGTTACACTTGCGTATGACATCACGGGCCAGGTCAGGGTGAGTGTGCTCGACCGTCGTACCGCTAAAAAGGCTTCAAAAGATCTTGAGCCAGTGCCTTTTGATGTTGAAGTTGCCGAAGCCTCTGTAGCCGCCGACCCGCTTGCTCCACCTCCCGCCGTGGCCACGCAGGAATATGAAATTAAACGCTTTAAACGACAATTGCAGGAACTC
This sequence comes from Planctomycetaceae bacterium, assembly GCA_040374745.1. GTDB lineage: Bacteria > Planctomycetota > Planctomycetia > Isosphaerales > Isosphaeraceae > QWQI01. The sequence continues at coordinate 87,950 of JBEITT010000006.1, forward strand.
TCGGGCGAACTTGAACGCGTCAAAAAGGCAAAACTGCAGGAACTTGAACGCGAATTGAATCAAAAAACCGTGAAATCAGAGGCTGAATTGCCTTCTAACAACGTCACACAGCCATTACAAAGCCCCTTTATTCGCACTAATCCCGAACCGGTATTCGCCGAGGCAAAACAAGGCCAGTTAACAGCAAAATTGCCTGAGTCAAAGCCGCCCGGCGAAATCAAACCAGCGCGGGAATTGAAACTCGACGTTCATTTCGCTGACGCAGATTCAGGACCCATCCAGACTCTGTTTGATGATGATTCGGCCGTTCTTGAAGCCCTCAGCGGTGTTCATCAACCTGTCTCATTTGTCAGAGATCCTGTCGCCCGCCCACAGCCGAAAACAGCCGTATCGCCGCCGCCACCGCTGCCAAGGCAGGCCACACCACCCGTTCAAATCTCGCCGACACCTCTGGTAACATCGCCTGTTCCAACTTCACGGAGTGCCAATGAAAATCATCTTGAAATTGAAGACGACGAGCTTGAAATTGAAGAAGAGGAACTACTTGATCTGAATGAATCGCCCGCAAGTTCAGTTAATCCTGAAGAATTGCTCGTTATCGACGACGAACAATCCGTTGCGGGCCTCAAACTTGATCTTGGGCTTCAACTCGACATGAAGGACGAGCGGCTTCAGGGCCTGACTTATGCATTTAAACTTGTGATGATGGAACTGGTAAAAAAACCACAATGGACATGGGTGGAATTTGCTGAATATTGCCAGAATAATCATACGGCACCAAAAGTGGTTTTTGAGCGGCTCAATCAGTGGTCGAATCAGAAATATCAGGAATTTATCCTGCGTCGCGAAAAAGATCATTTAGTTGTCAATCGGCAGTTATTGCAGAAATAATTCAACCTGAATTGCATTATTGCATTTCAATAAAATTCAATATAACGAAATAAAAAAGCCGGGAAATTAATCCCGGCTCGAATTGCAATATAAATACAATTGTAATATTGGTTATCAGATCTTCCAGCCGTCGCGCATGTCGGGCTGAATGAACTTCGCGGCATCGGGCGTGTTGGTCACCTTGCCGGTGGCTGGATCATAGTCAATCGCCTTATTTACGCGAATCGCCACATTACCCAGAATCATTGATTCGGTCAGGCGGCTTGAATATTCAAAGTTCGACTGGGAATGGGCCGGTTTGCCGGCGCGGATGGCTTCCACCCATTCCTTCTTCTGGCTGTCGTCATTGCCCTTGCCACCTTCAATGCGTGGCAGAAACGGCGTTGGGGCCTTGTAATCCTTGAATTTCTCTTCTGGCCAAAGCGATTGCTGTGAACCATAATCCGAAGGCGAGTACATCTGGCCCTTCGAACCAATCATCAGCGAGCCACTGTCGGATGGCTTGAATCCAGGCGGGAAGAGGCTTTCGGGGGGCAGGTTACGCTTGCCGTCGCGGGCACCTTCATACCAGTGCAGCTTTACCGGCGGCAGGTCGCCGCGGGCCGGGAATTCATAGGTAATCACGGCCCATGCCGGGAAGGTTTCCGAGTTCAGCTCGGCATGTTCGGCCGAAACGCGCACAGGCAATTCCAGCTTGAGCGACTTGAAGACAAGGTTGGCCGTGTGGCAGGCCATATCGCCAAGGCTGCCAGTGCCAAAATCCCACCAGCCCCGCCAGTCGTGGGGATGATAAACAGGGTGGTAAGGTCGCACCGGTGCAGGCCCGAGGAACAAATCCCAGTGTACATGCTTCGGCACTGGTGGTGTTTCTTTGGGTCTGGCAACAATATCCGGCGACTGTTTCCAGTATTTGAAGGGCCGGTTTGTCCAGACATAGACCTCTTTGACTTCGCCAATGCCGCCCGACTGCACAATTTCAGCACCCCGTCGCAGGCCGCCATCGGCCGTGCCCTGATTGCCCATCTGTGTGCAGACGTTCTTCTCGCGGGCAATCTGCCGCATCATCCGCGCTTCCCACACCGAGTGTGTCAGCGGCTTCTGGCAGTAAACATGCTTGCCCATGCGCATCGCCATGATCGAAGCCGGGGCGTGCGTGTGGTCAGGCGTTGAGACAACCACAGCGTCAAGCTTGTCGCCCAGCTTGCTCAAAAGCTCGCGATAGTCAACAAATTTCGCGGCATCCTTGAATTTTTCGCCCTTGGCATTCAGGCGGTTTTCGTCAATATCGCAAATGGCCAGCACATGGCCATGATTGCCGGCCTGATCAATATCAGAACTACCCTTGCCGCCGACACCGACGCCTGCAATGGTAATGGCATCGTTGGGGGCATAACCTGCATAAGCCCGCAAACCCCGGGGCCAGACGGCAAAGCCGGCGACCGATGCGCCGAATCCCTGCACGAATCGACGACGATTCGTTTGAATAAGATGCGATGACATATAGGAAACCTCTGTCGTGTTTTTCGGTCGATTTTTAGGAGGGCTGGAACATGGCAAACGGTGTTTTTGCTGCCATGCCGTGGGAATTTGCCGCCGGCATTCTGCAGAGTAATCTATAATACCAACGAAAATTTGTTATCACAACAAACCAAATTTGATTTTTAATACCACCAGGCCCGACCAATTTCTTATCAACCATGCTTGCCCGATTCACCCGCCCTGAAAGTGTCACAAACTCACGTCCGGTTCACTAAGTTTTAACATAAACCACTCGACAATTGACTTGCACCCGGCTTGGTTTTAAACTCGTCTCATCCTCACTCCAAAAAACAAACCACATAACCGGCTCAAACCAGCCCGTCCATCAAATCTGTGGAGACAACTTCCCATGATCCTCCGAACCACCGGATGCTTCGTTTCAGCCCTTCTTCTCATGGCCACCCTCCCTGGCTGTGGCGGAGATTCCTCAATACCCAAAACCGCCAAAGTGCGCGGCACTGTTAATTACAAGGGCAAGCCACTCTCTGGTGGCCAGATTTCATTCATCCCTGAAGCAGGTAGCGAGGCCGCCCAGTCTGGCCAGCCGGCTTCAAGCCAGATCGGAACCGACGGCTCTTTCACACTGACAACCTTCAATACAGGCGACGGTGCCCTGATTGGTGCTCACAAAGTGATTGTCAGCAAACGCGGCAGCGATACCTCGCGGAATCAGCCAAAACCCGATGGCACGATCGACTACACTGTGCCCAAGGCCGAAATTCCCGAAAAATACGAAAAAGTGGATAAAACACCTCTGAAATTCACCGTTGAGGACAAAACCAACGAGTTTAATATCGAACTGGTTGATTAATAACTTTCATCAAAAGAAATACGCCCCGAAGTTCGCACCGGGGCGTTAAACTCAACTCAACCAGGAAATCTGAAATCTGATTCAAGTTTATTGAAAGTTAATTAAAAATTTGGATTTTTGACTTAGGCCCACAGGTTTATTTTATAACGTTTTCTGGTTCTGAACCTTGTATAATTGCATTAATCCAGTAACATGTCGGCACCTCAGTCATTCAAACAATACTCTTGTTCTAGTTACCGGGCCCAGCCTTTGCAGTGCAGAGCGAGCTTCAGTCAGGTTCACATCACACGCCAGGGCGGCCTTATACCAGCCAGTTGCCAGTTCCTTCATCTCCAGCGATTCGGCAATCTGACCAATTTTCAGCCGAATCCTGGCATCAAGTGGTGCCTCTTCTGCTTCGTCGTTCAGGCGGCTCATCTCCATAATACGGCTTCGAATCGATGCCGCCATGTCAAAATCTGCCTTCGACTCTTCCTTCTTTCCCAACATCCGGCGCACCGTTGCCCGCTGATAATGCCAGTCCGCATTCTGCGGCTGTTTCGCCAGAGCCTGGCTGAACTGACTCTCTGCCTCGGCCAGATTTCCGCCAGCCTGGTTCAGTAAAGCTGAATGTGCCAGCAAATCAGCAGGCGAATCCGATGACTGTCGAATAGCCTCGTCAAGCAACCGGCGTGCTTCTTCCATACGGTTCAGTCGTATCAGAAGCCCGGCTCGAACTACACTCTGCCGTGCCACCTGATAATTCGCCGGCAAGCGTCCCAACCACTCCTCACATTGTTCGTTCCTGCCCAGCTCAAGTGCTGTCCGAGCTCCTTCCAGTAAAGCCCGGTAATTCCATGGTGGCCGGGCAATCGCTTTTTCAAAAGCGGTGAAGGCCTCCTCAAGATCCAGATTTTCCTGGTGCACCAGTGCCATGGTATACCAGACATCAGTCTGCCCGGGGTCTATCGCGACCACCTCTTCAAGAATCTGCAGACAGCGACGCCGTTCACCCGACTCATAACAGGCAACCGCCAGCCATTTACGGGCATCGACCCAGCGGGCATCGGCCGAAGACGCCAGCCCCAACCAACGAATGGCCTGCACATATTGCCCGGCAGCAAGCAGCACCCGACCTTTCCAATATGCCGTCATCGGCTCCTGATCAGCTTCTGGCTGAAGGGCCTCAAGATAACCCACGGCCTGTTTCGGCTGATTTATCGCCACAGAGGCTTCGGCGATCAGAAAAGTCGCTGCAGCTCTTGTTCTTTTAATACTGATAGCCGGCCCGAGAATCGTCTCGACCTCGGCCGCCCGACCTTCATCAATCGCCAGTCGGCCTTCCTCCACAAGCCGCTCGGGCCATGTTCGATACCTCGCGTATCCTGCAATTATGAAAATGAAAAGTGCAACTGGTAAAATGGTTTTCAGACGTCGTGTTCCCTTATTCACGGAACAGGCTCCGGGATTTGTCATAAGCTGATGAATCACCTGTAATTATCGTCAATCTATCAAATTAATCAATAATCTGCTGATTGCCTCTTGCAGACATGCGACAATTAAAGCATACTCATTTTGTCAAACCTATCCTTCCGCAAATCTGTCTCATCTCACAAATACCGGCAGGTATCACTGCCGAAATTTATGCGGAGAAATCCAATGCTCAGAAAGTCTCTTTCACGAAAACCCGGTTTTACATTGATCGAACTGCTGGTGGTCATTGCGATCATCGCCGTTCTGATTTCGCTGCTTCTGCCCGCTGTGCAGTCGGCCCGTGAAGCAGCCCGCCGCGCCCAGTGTGTAAACAACATGAAGCAGATCGGCCTGGCCATGCACAATTACCATGATGTTATCGGCGCTTACCCCACATCATTCTGGCGAAATACCAGAAACGCCGGCACCACCACTTCCAACGGTACCAATCGCCACAGCTGGATCACCAATTCTCTGCCTTATTTTGAACAGACGGCTGTCTACAACGCCGTGAATTTCAACATGGGCTGCGGTGGACCCATTAATCACACCGCCCTGATGACCTATCTCTCCGTTTTCGCGTGCCCCAGCGACCCCTCACCATTTTTTTC
>JBEITT010000029.1:0-50758 GCA_040374745.1 Planctomycetaceae bacterium
ACCGCAGAACGACCTGGAGGGCAATAACAATAATCGCCAGATGCACTATGTTCTGAGAGATCAGCCGACAACAGCCTGGAGCATGTTCGAACGACGAAATGCCACAGGAGCCAGCATTCCACCACTTTACATAGGCGGCATTGAAATGCCGGACTTTGAGAAAAAGCCACGCCGCAATGCCCTGGCAGACTATATCGTGAACAAGGATCGCCGCCAGTTGGCCCGGGCAATTGTGAATCGCTACTGGGCCCACTTCATGGGCAAGGGATTTGTGAACCCGGTGGATGATTTTGGCGACCATAACGAGACCATCCTGCCGAAAATTCTGGATCATCTGGCGGATCAGCTAGTCGCACAGAAATTCGACCTGAAATGGCTTATTGCCACGATCTGCACAAGCCTGCCTTATCAACTCTCCAGTGAATTGCCCAGGGGCGACAACAAGCACGATGATTCAACATTTGCCCGCATGAGCCTGAAGCCTATGAGCCCTGAACAGTTATACGAATCGATCCTGACAATCTCGTCAGCTGATGCATCGATGGGTACAGGGCGAGATGCCGACCAGCGAAGGATCAGCCAGCGGCAGCAGTGGGTTCGTCAGTTTGTGCGGAATTTTGCCAACGATGAAGGCGGCGAAAACTCGGAATTTGAAGGCACCATTCCCCAGGCGATGATGATGATGCACGGATCGATGACCGATCAGGTCATTGCCAGTTTCAAATCAGCCGACTCAAAACTGGCCGTTGCCGTGGAAAGGTCGCTGACGGCACGACAACCTATAAACACATTAACTGAAACACTTTATGCAATGATATTAACACGCCAGCCATCCGCTTTGGAAAAGCGCGAGGCTGAAGCTGGTTTTGGCCGACTTCTGGCCGCCCTGACTCAGGCCCAGCAGGGTCAGCCAGAAAAAATTCAGGATTCACCAGCTTACAAAGCCCTTCGAATGGCCGGCGAGGACATTACGTGGGCATTGCTGAACTCTAACGAATTCATTTTGAACCATTAAGACGAGGTGCGGCGATGATCAATTCAGGAATGACCCGCAGGCATTATTTTCGGCATCTGGCCGCATCGGCGATTGCCGCTCCCGGCTCGCTTTTTCTCAACTCGCTTCATGCCAACGCCGCCAGCCTCAAAAAAGGCCAGAAGAGATGCATTCTCTTGTGGATGTCAGGCGGCCCATCTCACATGGATACGTGGGACTTGAAGCCAGGCACCGCCAATGGTGGCCCATTCAAACCGATTGAAACCTCGGCCCCGGGCGTGATGGTCAGCCCCAACATGCCCACAATCGCCAAACAGATGAAGCATATTGCCGTGCTTCGGTCGCTTAACAGCCGGGAGGGCAGCCACGAACGCGGAACTTACCTGATGCACACTGGGAATCTGCCAGTTCCGACGATTGAGCACCCCGGATTTGGCTCAATTTTGTCTTATGAACTGGGCACCAAACTTGGCGACTTTCCTTTGCCAACGTGCGTTGCCGTTAACGGTGGGGGCTTTGGTCCCGGTTTTCTGGGAATGAGCCACGCCCCATTTGCCATTGGGAACCCCGGCGGCCCAATTGAAAACATGAATCTGCCCGGCAGTCTGCAGGTTGGCACCACACCGATCGACCAGCGAATCAGCCAACTTCGCACAATGCAGAGAGAGGCCATGTGGCGTGGCCTTGAAGGCCGATTCATGAAATCGCAGGACCAATCTGCTGCTGATCATGCCACGGTATACAAAAAAACCAAGGGTATGATCTTCTCGCCAATGATGCAGGTTTTCAAACTGGACGACGAACCGGCCAAGCTCAAGGAAGCCTATGGCGACAATAATTTCGGTCGTGGCTGCCTGCTTGCCCGTCGCCTGGTTGAGCAGGGCGTACCCTTTGTGGAAGTGCAGCTTGGCGGTTGGGACACCCACGCGCAGAACTTCGACGCCCTGACCAATAACCTTCAGCCAACGCTTGACAAGGGCATGGGCACATTGATAGCCGACCTTGACTCACGAGGCCTGCTACAAGACACACTGGTTGTCTGGATGGGAGAATTTGGCCGTACACCACGAATCAATCAGGACGCCGGTCGCGACCACTGGGGTCGAAGCTGGTCAATCGCCATGGCCGGTGGCGGCATTAAAGGCGGTCAGGCCGTGGGCTCAACTGACGCCGATGGCGTGGAAATAAAGGATAAACCCCTGAAAGTAATGGATATTGTGGCCACCATGTCGAAGGCAATGGGCCTGAACCTTGACACATCCTACACCACACCGAACGGCCGGCCAAGCAAGCTGGTTGACGGTGGCTCACCGATTGCCGAACTTTTCTGAACAAATTTGGACTTTGGCTTAAGTGCCAACGCTTCAGGGACGATGACAAAAAAGTACAGATTTCTGCAATTATGATATTTTGCGGAACTTACACAGAATCAGGTAGTGTCATTTCTTGCAGGCAACGTTGATATTCATCAACACTGTTTCAAGAGATTGTCACGCAGGCCTGTTCAAATCTGTATTAATTTGGTTCTATCGGCAGGTATGATCGCATGGACTGGTCAGAAATTGGCAAGTGAAATCTTGAGGGGCATGGGAATGTCATTCGTAAAATCAGTTGTCATCCGGGCGAGCCTGCTGGCCCTGGCTTCGATTATTCTGCCAATATCATCGCATGCGATCATCGTATTTCAGGATCCAGGCCGATTAACCACCATGCCGGTGCTGACCGGTGGAGTTAAGCCAGGCTGGCAATATCTCGGTCAGTACGGAAATTACAACGGTATCCCGATCGGCCCCAGAGCATGGGTCACGGCCACTCACGTTGCAGCCGCCTCTGGCACACTCTTTTATGATAATGCCGGTAATTCAGCACTGACGGCCTACCAATCGACACTGGCAGGCAGCAGCGGCGATCTGACCGTTATGACTTTGAACAACGATCAGCCCAGCTTCACGGCATGGGCTCCGGTCTGGTCTGACCCTAACAGTCTCCAAACGAACCAACCCGTTTATCTTTACGGTCGGGGCACTGCACGTGGCGCAGTCGCAACCAACGACACCCCAACACCAGGCACTGCCAAGGGTTGGGTGTGGGGTGCAGCCGATGCCGTGCAAAGTTATGGAACCAATAACATCGACGCCCTGGCCGCTGACAGCAACAACAATATCTATCTGGTGATGTCGTTTACCAAGCCGACTGGCACCAACAATATTCCTGACACGGAAGGCGTTTTTTCCTCAGGTGATTCAGGGTCAGGCGATTTTTCGTTCAACCCGGCTACGAATCAGTGGGAACTGGTCGGCATTAATTATGCTGTGGATGTACCCAGCCAAACATCTGGAGGGGCCCCATATTATGCGGCACTTTATGACATGGCAGGCTATTATGACAGCTCAACACTGATCACCAGCACAGCGCCGGCCAATTCCTATTCAACATCAGTCGCCCACAAATACAACTTCCTGGCACCTTTTATCCCGGTGCCCGAGCCGGGCACATGGGCGATGGGAATCATTTCAATGATCATGGCGATATATCTTATTCGCCGTGCTTCCTGATTGCATGCATCAACGTCGATAAGTCGAAACTGCAACTCGTCTTGGCTGGCCATCAATCGACTTGAGAATCGTGATCACCGTTTGCGGAAATGTCAGGCGGTTCAAGTCATCATTGCTTGAAATCGGTCTGTCGTTGATTTCTGACACAGCATCACCAGGCAATAGCTCCAGTGAATCGCCCGTGCTGCCTGGTTGTGGCTTGGTTGATAAAACTGCATAAAATGAGCCATCACCACGGCTTATCAGCCTGTAAGCGATGCCCAGCGATTCACTGAATCCTTCTGTTGAATCATCGGTTTCCAGTGGCTTTGAGCTGCTTGACACGGGCACGAGCATCGCCCGTTCCGAGACAACGACCGAAGCCACTGCGCGACTCATCCTCAGCGAATAGTCCATCCGCATGGCCTGGTTAGTTGCTTCAAGCTCGGCAAAAGCCGCCGATCGTTTTTTGTCACGCTCAGCCAGCCACTTTTTAGCATCATCAACATTAACAAAAGCGGATAACTCAGTAACCAGCGATTCGCCTTTTTCGCCACGCCGTAATCTGGCCATTAGTGTATTGAGTCTGGCTGTAGCCGATTGATCTGCTGGATTATGAAGAGCCATGACACGGGCTGCCAGTTCGTTTTCTGTGTCCTGATTTTTCGCACGGGCCTTTGCAATGGCCTGTGACAGTTCAGTTAAACGCTTATTTTGATTTGGATTATAAAATTCTCCAGTCACTGGTTTCATCAGAGTCTGGTCGCCATCGGTCAGTGTCCATCGCCAGATGCCATCTGTGTAGAAAACGAGATCGGCCCTGTCCCAGATGACCGGATTATCTTGATCTTTCTTGGTCTCTGACCAGTAATAACCATTTTCGTCAATGTAAGGAGGAGCCGCCTGAATCTGTTGCAAGCCCAGTGCAAAAAAGCCAATTACTAAACAAGTCAATGGGGCAGGTCGATGCAAATGCAAGGCGAATCGAAATTCGTGACGGGCCATCGTATTTCCGTATTGCAAGGGTGTCGTTCGGGTGGTTCAACCGTGCTACCAATACTATCGGTGTGAGCCACTTTTTTTAATGCTGGCCGTAACTCAATACCGGCGAAATTCTGGCCAATCCTGTTATAAGTCAACCGACCTGAATAACCGGTAATTTTGGCGGTGTTCGACTGATTCGCAATTTGATACAATATTTCTAATAGACTGAAATACCGGCCAGACAACAGCAAAAACACACAATGACAACCGCCGCAACTAGTTCATCACACTTAAGTTCCGCCACCACACAAAGCCTGGCTCACCTTCCGCACCCCGATCCCGAAGTCGTTGGCAGACTTATCGACGACCTGCGTAACGTCGTTGGCATTGATAACCTGATCACCCATCGCGACGAACTGGTTGTCTATGAGTGCGATGGCTATGTGATTGAAAAAAACGTGCCGGACGTTGTTGTGTTTCCGACTTGCCGCGACCATGTTGTCGATATCGTCAAGCTGTGCAATAAATACGCCGTTCCTTTTGTTCCGAGAGGGGCTGGCACCTCGCTGGCTGGTGGGACGCTGGCCGTTGGTGGTGGCGTGATGATCAGCCTGACCCGGATGAAGAAAATTCACGAGATCAACCTTCGAGACCGCTATGCCGTGGTTGAGCCTGGCGTGGTTAATGTCTGGCTGACCAGGGCTTTAAGTGGCACCGGATTTCATTATGCACCCGACCCTTCCAGCCAGACGGCCTGCACCATTGGCGGCAACGTGGCGACCAATTCAGGTGGGCCGCATACGCTGAAATATGGGGTAACAGTGAACCATATTATGGGCGTCGAGATGGTTTTGCCTGATGGGTCGATCGTGAATTTCGGCGGCCCGCTCGAAGAAACACCGGGGCTGGATCTTGTCGGCCTGATTGTGGGCCACGAAGGCACCTTCGGCATTGCCACCAAAGTAATTGTTCGGCTGACCCGAGACCCCGAGGCAGGTCGCACATTTCTGGGTGTTTTTGACTCGATTGAAAGCTGCACTCAGACTGTTTCCGACATTATCGCCGCCGGTATAGTGCCCGCTGCTTTGGAAATGCTGGATAACCTCATGATCAATGCCGTTGAGCAGGCCTTTGGATTTGGCTTCCCGACAGAGGCTGGCGCTGTGCTGATTATTGAAACTGATGGCCTGGAAGCCGGGCTTGACGACCAGGCCGATGCAATCGCTGCCGTGGTAATGAAAAACAATGGCAAGGTGCAGAAAATGATCCCGTGGTCAACCCGTAAAGAGCCTGAATATATGGCCATTTGGAAAAGCCGCAAGCAGGCATTTGGCGCGATTGGACGGCTTTCACCCACCTTCTGCACGCAGGATGGCGTGGTGCCACGCACCAAACTGCCGCACATTCTGCACTTTATTCAGGATGTTTCCCGCCGCTATGGCATTCGCATCGCCAATGTTTTTCATGCCGGCGATGGCAATATTCACCCGATCCTGCTTTTTGATGAGCGAGACAAGGCCCAGGTGGCCCGGGTACTGGAAGCAAGCCACGAGATTCTCTCGGAATGCATTCGTGTGGGTGGCTCGGCCACAGGCGAACATGGCATAGGTGTCGAGAAAATTGAATTCATGTCGCAGCTATTCTCTGAAGAAAGCCTGGCCGCAATGACAAGCGTAAGAGAAGTTTTCAATCCCGAAAATCGTTGCAGCCCACTCAAGATGATTCCTTCTGGCTGCGCCTGTTTGGAAAGGGCACACCCGGGGCACATGGCCGGGGCGTAACTCTGGTTTCTCTCGAATTGCAAATCGCTGAAAAGACAGCTACCCGCGATTTCATTGACGGAATACTGAAATGAAAAAACGAGGCTGGCGTGCGTCTAAGGCATTTATTTTTCTTATCATACCATTTATTGCATTGTTCTATTTTTTCAAGAATAATGGAGAATACAACAACCTGAGTATTGACCAGGCAAATACAATTTTAAACCAGGTTAAATCAAAAAATGATGCTGCGGGTTTTATTAAAATTCAGAACGATTATTTCTTCTTGAAAAATATGCCGGAGTCGCAAAGAACCCCTTTCATTCATCAACTCAGAAGAAAAAACCTGAGAGCTGCATGGAAAGCCATATTCGAGCGCGAGTTTACCTGGAACTCAGCCCGCTTGATTTTTTGGCAGAGAGATGTTCTACCTACAGTGAAGAACCATCCATTTCTTTATGAAACTTCACTCAATGAAATTAATAAATACGCCGTCAAATTAAAAGAAGGACGTATTACCAACATCCAGACTGTTGAAGAACCGTTAATGCGTCTTTACGACTTTCAACTCCTTAAAGGGCAGGCACTTGACCAACTCTGGCTGGTGTTCGTGAATACCGGAAATTTCAACGCTTTGGCTGATTATGTCGTTAAGTCAATAGAGAATGAAATTGATACACGAGGGCTTGAATCTATTTTATCCGATTATCTTACGAATGATCCGAATAATCCGTTTGTCTGGCGAGCGGCAGGACTGTTGGCCTGGGCGAAGGGTGATTTTCGTCGAGCAGAGGAACTGCTTCGAAAGGCAGCAACTGCCATTGAAAATGACCCGCAAGGCCGATTTGCGTGGGCAGAATCGCGTAAGGCACTTGGTCTGGCGTTTATACCTGAGCAGATCATGGGCGAGGCGACTAACACCAAAGATCATAATTTTTCTACGCAGGAAGCCCGCCGACTGCATTTTATGGGCAGGCTTTGGGAAAGTCAGGGCAAAACTGATAATGCAATCACCAACTTCGAACAAGCCTTGAAATTAAATCCGGATGATCCGGAATCGTGGCTTGCGTTGTCGAGACTAAAACGCTTAAACGGCGACAATGATGGAGCAAATCTCGCACAAATCAAAGGCAACCAGATTGCTAGCGATCTTAATTTGCTGAAGAAGTTGCATGAAAACTTTCGGAATGGGAATATCTCGCCTGATGCAACCACACAGCTGGTGGAAATCACAAAAAAAATGGGACTCGATGCTCCTGCCAAAGCCTGGAGCGAATACAAGTCCACCTCAAATCGGGGTGCAATTGCAGGAACTCTTTTTGACACCTTTGGCAAGGCTTTTCCTGTGCCCGACCGATTCTTTCAACCCCGGCCGAGACTCCGGGCAAAGCCTGCATTAATTCCAGACTGGTCCGGTTCGGCTGGAAGCAGTGATACTCATGAAAACAATCAATCGATTCGATTTGTTGAAACAAGTCCGAAATTTCTTCAACTGAAATATCAATATCAGTCTTTTGAAAATCCTGAAAACCTGAAAATCGTCGACGTCATGGGCGGAGGCGTGGCAGTAGCCGATTTTAATTGCGATGGCCGCCTGGATTTGCTATTTCCTGGGTCTTGCGATATTCGTCAGATCACTGACTCGAAATTGAAATCGACAACGAAATTATTTTTGGGAGCTGTCGGGCAAAAGACTGAAGCGGAGGAATTTCAATTTGTTGATGCCACCGAAAAATCAGGTTTGATGACCTATGGCTATTTCATGGGCGCAGCTGTGGGCGATTTCAATAAAGACTCGCTTCCTGATCTTTTCATGACTGGCTATGGCCGGTCTATTTTGTTTCAAAACAAGGGAAATGGCCACTTTGAAGATGTGACTGAAAAAGCTGGAGTAGTAACTCACAGCTGGACAACCGCTGCCGCTTTTGCCGACCTCGACGCCGATGGCGACGATGACCTGGTGGCCGTGACGTATGTCGAGGCTCCGCCTGACCAGCTTGAAACCTGCGTTGACAATCTTAACAAGCCCATTCACTGCTCGCCCGGCAAGTTCCCGGCCCAGTCAGATATTCTCTGGGAAAATCAGGGTAATGGCACGTTCCGAGACATTTCAATGGAATCTGGAATTGCAGCCGCTGCAAATGGTCGTGGCCTTGGCCTGGCCGTGGCTGATCTCGACAACGACAACCAACCTGACCTGTTTGTCGCCAACGATGCATCGCCCAACTTTTATTTTCATAATGAAGGCAGGCTTAAGTTTAAAGAAATGGCAGCTGAAGCCGGCCTTGCTGTTGATGGCTCAGGCAAATCCACAGCCAGTATGGGTGTGTTGGCCGCCGACCTTGACGAAGATGGACTTATCGACATTTTTCATACAAATTTCCTGAACGAGCCGAACACGTTACGTAAAAATCTGGGCAGGGGGCTTTTTGTAGATTCGACATTTGCCATGGGCCTTAGTGCCTCTAGCCTCTCTCGGACCGGTTTTGGTGCCGTCAGTTTTGATGCCGATCTCGACGGGCACACCGACCTTTTCATCGCTAATGGCCACCTCGATAACCAGCCACACATTCAGACGATGATGGCTCAGAAGCCTCTGTTTTACAGAGGTCTTGGCAAAAAAGGCTTTCAGGTTATACCTGAAAAAACCATGCCTTACACCAGCCGAAGCGTGGTAGGCAGGGGTATGGCATCAGGCGATTTTAATAATGACGGGCTGGTAGATCTGGTGATAGTTCATCGAGACGAACCGGTGGCCTTTTTGAAAAACACGTCAACCCCAATTGGCAACTGGCTGGGAATCACATTAAAACACAAATCGTTCGCACAACCTCCGGCCGGCACCAGAATCATAGTGAAATCAGGTAATAAAATACAATCGGCGTGGGTTACACCTGGCCAGAGTTATCTTTCAGCCAGCGACACCAGATTCGTCTTCGGGCTCGAAAAAATATCGTCTGAAGCAACCATTGAAGGGACCTGGCCGGGAGTTCAGGGGCAACCAGCAAAAACAATTTCAATAAAAGTCGGCGAATTCAATCGTTATATCGAAATCACCAATTAAATTTCGGCCAGTGCTTATCGATTTGACGCAATTACCGGCTGATTGAATTGAATTTCATTTGATGACATTACCCAATTGGGAGGCTTGGCGGCAAATGTGACTATTTCGTCTCGTAAAGGGTGCCGAAATGTAATTTCATGTGCAAAAAGACACATGGCTGCATCGTGATTTTCAATGGTCTGATGGTCGCCGACCTGAAGCCCAGGCAGATAAACGGGGTCATTAACTATCGGCCAGCCCAGGTGCCACAGATGCACGCGAATTTGGTTAGTGCGGCCCGTCATTGGTCGAACTCGAAGCAGAGCCGTGCCATTGGTATTTCGTTCAACAACTTCGAATTCAGTGCGTGAAGGAAGCCCCTCTTCAAAATCAATCGATCGCGAGCCGACTTCCCCCGAATGGGCACTGATTGGCGCATCGCTGAAGAATTTCTCTTCTGGCGGATGCCCTAGAACCCGGGCCAAATAGATTTTGCGAACCTCGCCGCGTTCAAACTGGGGTTGGAGAAGCCCGGCGAAATGCCTGGTTCGTGATAAAACAAGCACACCCGATGTATTGGCATCCAGCCGATGAGCGGGCCGGGGGCTTTGCGGGCTATAGACAATTGACATGATATGCTGCAGAGAGTTGCGATTAAACCGGCCGCAGGGATGCATGGGCAACGGGGCAGGCTTGTGAATGACGATGATCGCTTCGTCTTCGTGCAGGATTTCAATATCCGGATTTATATCAGGCTCGGCTGTTGCTTCCATTCGTTGATAATATCGGTCGCCCGATGCTACAACGTGTTCTGCTCCAACCTGCTGCCGCTCACGATTAAAAAATCGGCCCTGAGCCAGCCTGTCTGCCCATGTCTCCCGGCTGATATGCGGCAGGATTGAAGAGAGGAAATCAAGCATCGTGAGGCCATGATGCCGCGAGCCAACTTTCACAGGCCTGTAGTTCTCGTAAGAGGCTGAACCGGGCAGGGGATGGGTTGCCTGATAGATCGACTCGTGACGTTTTTTCAGGGTTTGCTGGTGTTTTTCATTATCAGCTACATGACAATACGGACAGCTTCGGCCGAAAACATAGCGGACATCTGTAGTTTCGTCTAGTGTCAAAGGCGACTGGCAGGCGAAGCACTTGGCAGCATCACTCTCATGAAGGCTGGGATCAAGGCCAACGCGGTCGTCAAAAACGAAGCAGTCGCCTTCATAATGGGCACCGCCGCATTCTTCAAAATATTTTAATATGCCGCCATCAATCTGATAAATCTTTTCAAAACCGATACTCTCCATGAAAGGCCCGGCTTTTTCGCAGCGTATTCCGCCCGTGCAGAAGGTCACAATCGGCTTTTTCTTCCAGTCTTCCGGCAGATTTCGTGAAACCGCAGGAAATTGCCTGAAATGCTGAATGTTCAGATCGACAGCATTTTTAAATGTACCAAGTTTAATTTCATAATCATTTCGGGTATCAAGCAAAATGAAATCACGACCTTCGTCAAACCACTTCTTCAGTTCCTCAGGAGCTAATTTCTGGTGCTGATATTCTTCGAATTTCAAGCCGCCAACACCAAACGCAATAATTTCTTTTTTTATTTTTACAAGCATTCGGGAAAATGGCTGATGATCACTCTCGCTGTATTTCGCAGCAAGATTTTCCAGGCCAGAAATCTGGCGAATTACTTTAAGAATGTCCTCGATAGCTGTTTCAGTTCCAGCCAGAAAAAGATTAATTCCTTCTTCGCTCAATAGAATCGTGCCCTTGATTCCAACTTGTCGGCAATCGGCCAGCAGGCGTTCACGCAAGGGCTTAAGTTCTCGAAGCTGAGCAAATTGATAAGCAGCGATATTGACTGTTCTGGTCATCGGAAAAGTTGATCTCTCCTGAGTTTTGCTTTGCCAATTAATTAAATATAACAAGTAAATCCAAATATCGAAACCTCAGTCGAGACTGGACGGAAGTAAATTCCAGATTACAATGTCAAAACAAAAATGTCTCAGTCCTGGCCCTGTCTCGCTTTCGGAATCATATCAGATGAAGCATGTTGTGATTATTGGTGGAGGAATTGGCGGTCTTTCGGCTGGGCTTGAGCTTAAACGTCACGGTTATGATGTTACTGTTCTTGAGCGTCACAACTCTATCGGCGGCAAGGCATCTTCACGTGAAGATCAGGGGTTTCGCTGGGATGAAGGCCCAAGCATTGTGGTTTTGACATGGATATACCGCCAGCTGTTTGAGCGATCAGGTCTGGATCCCGATAGTTATCTCCCATTTCGGAAACTGGAACCTGCCTTTCGATTGAAAATGGCAGATGGACGGTGCCTGGAATTCTCATCTGACGCCGCTAAGCTGCGGAACACCATTGCAGAAATTGACGCAGATGATGCTCGCGGACTCGACCAATTTCTTGAAAAGTGCGACCGTTTCGCCGAACGGTTGGGTAGTTCCTACTGCGACCGGATGCTTTCCAGCTGGCCCGATGTGCTTTTATCAAAACTGTTATGGTCTGCCTTCATCGTGCCGCCCCAGCGAAAATATACGCAAGAAATTGATGCCCATTTTCGCCATCCGGCAATTCGCGAACTTTTCTATGGCCTGCCGACTTTTTCAGGCTATGACCCGGCCACTGCTCCGGCCTCGCTGGTAATCCTGCCATGGACAATCCTTCGCGAAGGGGTTTGGTATCCAGCCAACGGCGGAATTGCTGAAATTCCCCGAGCGATTGCCCGGGCTGCGGTGGATAAAGGAGTAAAAATCATCACTGGTGCAGAAGTTACGGCGATTATCCGTGATTCGCGGGGCATGGCAGTCAGGGTGGAATCGACAGCAGGGCAATTTCCAGCTGATGTGGTGGTTTCTAATGCTGATTACATTCGTACTCATCAGATGTTGCAGGGCGGGCCAGAATTCAGCAATTTGATCCAGAAGCGGCGAAGCGGTGATATTTCAGCCGCTGCAAGTTATTTCACGATCCAACTCGGTTGCAACCGAAAATGGGATGATCTGGCACACCACATGATTATGCTGACTGAGGGATCAAACAATGTTTACAATGAAATTTTCGTGGATAAATGCTATCCGGTCGATCCGGCAATTTATTTGAATGTAACGAGTGAAACAGACCCTGATGATGCACCAGATGGAGGCTGCAACCCGTTTATTGTTGTGGGTATTCCGCCATTTGAACCCGGCAGCAGGCCTGACCCGGTGAGAGACGAGGCTTATGCAGATTCAATTATTCGACGGATTGAGGATCGCTGGCTACCTGGATTCAGGTCTTCCATTGTTAACATGAAAATTACTTCGGCACATGACTGGTTTAATCGCTTTTATGCTCACCGAGGCGCCATTTATGGGCTCGGGCCAGACCAGAACATTCTTGACGGAGCCTTTCGGCCCATAAACACAATCGAAGAAGTGCCAAATCTCTTCTTTGCCGGCACTTCAGTTCAGCCTGGCCCAGGAATGCCGATGGTGGCCCAGAGCGGAAAGATTGTGGCTGAGATGATACACAAACGCTTTCCGTCACAAGCAGGCCATTCAGGCTATAGACCCTCATGGGCAAGCAGAAGATAATGGCACTGAAAGAGCAGAATATGGAAGATCGCGGAAGCCGGCTACACACAAATCTTCCGCTGATCTTTCTCATTCTGATAATCTCAGGGTTTCGCCTCTGGCTCGAAATTTATTATATTAACCAACCCTTGTTTGAAGGTTATGTCGGCAGACAGATACCAACAGCCATGGTTTCGCGGTCAATCACCGCAGGGCAGTCCTTTTTTTATCCCGAATTACAGACTGGGCCATTCCCCAGCTTTTTTCTGGTGGAACCGCCGATCTATGCCGGATCAGCTTCGCTGCTGCATCAGCTTACAGATGTTCAACCTGAGGCTTGCGGCAGGCTGGTTTCGATGGCTGGTACAGTATTTACGACGATCGGCCTGGCCCTTTGGTGCAGAAAGTTAAAATGCTCATACACCTCATTAATGATATTTCTGGCGATGCCAGTTTCCATTCGTTTTGGCAGAGCCTTTCAGCCTGATTCACTGGCGATTGGCCTGGTTTTTCTGGGTATTGGAATTGTTGCAGATCAGATATCAAAGAAATGGATTTTCATTGGCTGGATTTTAATTAGCCTGGGTATCGCCACAAAAATTACATTGTTACCTTTCGTACTGATTGCATTAAAATCAGATACGCCAGATCGATATGCCTTTCTGAAAAAAATCAGCTTGCTCGTTTCAATTTCCATTCCGGCAATGCTCTGGTATGGCTGGGTTTTTTACCTGAAAACAAGTAGCCGACAAATGGCAACCGGCCAGGCCATCGACAGCATGAAATTATGGTGGCAGATGCTGGGCCCGCTTGGCCTTCTGGATACGGGTCGGCTCTGGTTGATTACATTAAATATTATTCGTCATGCATGGACCCCTCTGTTTTGTCCGATCATGATCGCAGTAGTTATACTTCGCCCCAGTTTAAACCGGCTGTATGCCGGGCTTTTTTCAGCGATGATCTGGTTTCTGTTGGTCGGTTCAAAGTCGCATCATATCTATTACTGGCTTACACCCTCGCCGGTTATTGCGTTATTAATTTCTGAAATTTATCGAACCGTGGCTTCAAGAAATCGCTCTGTTGCATTTATTATGCTTGGCGGCTTTATTGCCGGTGGATTTTTCCAGAGCCGTTCTACCTGGCAGACACCTGCCGAGTGGCAGCCACTTACACAGGACATCTCTCAATTCAAAACGATTATAGAATCAGTCCCCGGCGAATTTCTGGTTGCACATGAAGCTGTGATCTATGCCATGGGTCAAAAGGGATTTCGGTGGGAATGGCCGGCAGAGGCTCAGCAACGGGCTGTCTCAGCATGGGGTATAGAACTTGCGGGTGCATCGCCCGGGGCACTTCTTGAGTTTTACAAGACTCAGGGAGGTCGCTGGTTTCTTGCTCTCGATACAGATCCAGAGTGGCAAAAATACGGAGCAAGGCAACTGCCTGGAATGATTGACACAGATCGCCTTGTTTTATCGCACAATGGCCTGTTACTATACGATATTGGCAAGAATGGCCCCGAAAAAAGGCGATGATGAATCAGACCAAGCCATTTACTGTTCCTGACTTTCTGGCCCGAAAAGGCAATAAACCGATCGTGATGATCACGGCGGCCGACTTTACCATGGCACGCCTGATGGATTCGACTGGCATGGTTGACAGCTTACTGGTTGGCGATTCTCTGGGCACGGTGGTACAGGGGCGGGCCAATACCCTGGCAGTAACCCTTGAACAGATGATTTATCATACAGAGATGGTTGTCAGGGGCAGTTCGCAAGCAATGGTGATAGCCGACATGCCTTTTGGCAGTTATCAGGAATCCATAGAACAGGCGATAAAAAACGCCAGTCGAGTCATAAAGGAAACTGGTTGCACTGCGGTGAAGTTGGAAGGCGGCCGCTATTTTGCCCCTACCGTTGCAGCACTGGTACAATGTGGAATCCCGGTTTTCGGCCATGTCGGCCTGATGCCCCAGCATGTTCACAGCATGGGTGGATATAAAGTACAGCGTAACGAGCAAAAAATTATTGATGATGCCATGGCCATTGCCGAAGCAGGTGCCTTTGGTATTGTTCTGGAATGTCTCCCGGCCGAGATCGCAGCTTCAATTACTGGCGGCATCAAGGTGCCGACCATTGGTATCGGGGCAGGCCCTTCATGCGATGGACAGGTGCTGGTGGGCCATGATCTTCTGGGAATTTTTGAAGGGCACAGGCCGAAGTTTGTCAGGCCTTATGCTGACCTTAAATCGGTAATTCGCGATGCTGTCAGCCGATTTGCAGGCGATGTGCATAACCGTGTCTTTCCCAACTCAAATGAATCATTTAAATAGAAAATTATTGTAGAAACAGGAGTCATCTTGAAACACGACGATTGTCTGTTGTCTGAATAGTTTCAGAAGTCGTTAATGGAATCTTCTGATCGATAATCAGAGACCCGTTTACAACGGCTCCGATTACTTTTATTTCTGCTGAACCGGCACCGGTTTCATTGTTACTCATCAGCATCTGCAAACTTTTCGGATCACCTGGGTTTGGGTCTCCGACTTCAACAGGAATGCCGGAAGGGGGCAGTGCCAATCGATTGAAATTCAACTGCCCGGAGAAATAAACACGGTTTTCGCTGGATTTTATCTCTTTACCGCGGATAACCGAAAATTTCATGGGCTTCTCTGGGTCGCGCGTGACATTGCCATGAATGATCAGGCTCGACATTGGGGCATGAGACCAGCCAGGCTTCATAGGCGATTCTGTGGGTGGCGACACTGCCTGAAGGCATGCACTGCCGCCTTCAAAGACATTGTTCATTACGATAGTTCCGAAGTGATTACCCTTTAATGCAATATGATTATCTTCACTGGTTCTGGCTTCAATCGTGTTTTTATAGATGACCATTTGTTTAAAACCACTTGACAGACTGACAGCCGGGGGGTTTATCGCCTGATTCAAAGCATTGATGGGCGGGTCAACCCGAATTGCTCCTTTGCCCAGAATCTGGCGGACAACGTGAAATCGGCCTGCGTTTTCGCCACTGAGAATCGCAATGCAATCACCTACTTCGGGCTCAAGATCCAAAGTGCCCGGAAATACAACCGTATCGCCTGCAGATGAGATATAAAGCGGCTCGCCTTCAAACTTGATCCGACGGCTGCCGGCTTCAATCATGGGAATGACAGTATCCGATTTCCCATTTCTCAGGTCACGTGTGCCGATGTTTCTGACAAGATTGCCGCCGATTCGAACCGATGTTGCCCTGCCCCTGATTTGAACGAACTGTTTGACATCACCAAACCTGGCCAAAGGCTCAATTCGGTTTGATTCTATGATCAGATCAAACGGACGATGTGCCAAAATAACTTCGTTTGAAATCGAGCCTCCAGGCGGCCCGTCATATCGGTTTTGCCTGATCAGCCAGGGCCCTTCAGTCAGCAGTATCCCTCCACCCTGTAAAATGCAATTTTCAATAATTCCCTGAGAGACATTCGACATGCGAATCAACCGGACTGCCTGGATGGGATCGTTTTTCGAGATTTGCGGAAGTACCGATGAGCTGCTGATTTTGAGACGGCTTAACCGAACTCCACTGTAAAGAGATTGTCCACCTTGTTTTTGCTCCTTATCGCTGCTGGAAGCGATCAAAGCCGGTCCATCAACCACTTCCGAATTCCATGGAATCGTTGCAGGGCATTCAATTTCAAATCCTTCCAACGAAACACCACCACTACTAATCTTGATCGCAGATGACCAAAATTGATGACTATTACTTCTAAATTGCAAAACCGCCCGGGAATTATCAGCGGCGGTGATGCTGACAGGCTTTCGTATCACCAAAGGAGTGTTGAGTTTATAGACACCTTCAGAAAGTTCGATGGTTCCTCCCTGATCAATCAGCAACTGTAAATCAATCGAAGGGTTCGCCTTTGATTTCTTTAAACCATGTTCGGGAATTACCCTGGCCAGATCCATTTTCCCTGCTACTAAGTCAATAATTTGCATAGACTTATCTTCGGCCAGCAAGCAGATTGAAAGGGGATGGCCTTTGAGGTCGCGATTGGGGATAAAATCGAGCCTCAGACGGGAATGATCAAGTGGTTCGACATATAAATCACGTGAATTATTCTCTATGTGTCTATCTCGACCTGAATGATAAATGAAATTTGTGCCCGAAGGCTCTGAAACCGTGATTGAAGTGATTTGCTGGAAATTTTTCACCTCATCAATCTCAATTCTCACGGCACCCTGTCCCGCCCTCGAAGCCGATACGCTGCCAACCCATGAAGCCCTGGCTTCAGTCTCTCGAATCTGAGGAAGCAATGCTGCAGGCATTGCCATTTCAGGCGAATATTTCCCAACAAAGACTGAGGATTCGGCTTTAACACCACTTGTATAAGTTAAACTGATTTTGAGTGATTTGCCGGTAAGCAGACCACTGTCAATCATGGGCACACTCAAGACAAGCCGACCACTTGAGGCGGTTGCCGGACTTCTCACAAACTCTGCACTCCAATGATTTTGCTGATTTGTTCCGTAGGACCATTGTTGGCCACCGCCAAGGGTTTCCACATCAATCGACTCGACTTCTGAATCGACAGAAAGCCCCTTAAGTTCCACCTGTACATCTTCAAAGCCATCTGGCCCGACAGCAGCAGACCGATTTGTCAAGTCAACTGGCTCAAACAGGTTTTGGCCAATCCAGGAAGCACTAAGCCCGGGAACTGGCCTGATCGGGTTAATTTCCTGAGCGAAACCTTTATTGCCTGGAATCGTAAGAAGCAAAAGAACAAAATGAAAAAACAATCTGTGCATCTTCATGGCGTCCGGCTCGGTCGATCGTGAATGAAAATCATTGAATCGCACCGGGCGACTGATCATGGCGATTCAGTTACCCTTATGGCATAATTAGTACAAAATTCGGGTGATGAGAACAGAAAAGGGCATGTTCCGTGACGAATGTGGCGATTTTCATTCTGAAAGATGGCCTGAGCATCAAAACCGGATAATTCAGGACAATTTCCCCCAATCAGTCAAAATCAAATCTGAAGGAAAGAACCAGAGATGAGTTCCAAAATTGCAGTTTTCTGGCCAGGGGACTATCGAGCCAAACCCAACGAATGGGCTCTTGATCAATCAAAAGAAGCCACTTCAGAGCTTTTTAACGCCCTTAAGAAACTTGGCAAAAGCCCCTATCTGGTAGAGGGTTACCTGACCCGCCCCGGGGAAGCGATCAAAAAACTGGGCCCAATACAGGACCCAGTTGTAGGTCTATTCGTACACTGGACTTACGCCCCGCATACCGTTGATGGTGTTGTCGGCAAGGATACGCCGCTTCTGCTGGCTTCTAACTTCTCGGGCACCTGGCCAGGCCTGGTGGCATTGCTCAATACTGCCGCAAGTCTTGAAGTGGTTGGACGTTCTGCAAGCCGAGTCTGGACCAGGGCCAAAGATTGGACCACCGACGAATTCTTTATGGAGCATTTGCGGGAATGGGCAGAAAATGGATCGACCAGCTATAGCGACCAAGAGATTTACCCCTCAGCGCCAATCACATCCTCAGCCCAGGCCACAGCCAATGGCGTGATCGCCGGGATTCATGCCAAACGCATATTGGCCTTGATGTTAGGCGACACATCAATGGGCATGATCAACGGTTATTTTGGGCCAAGAGTGCTAACCAAGATTGGGTTTACCGAGCATAAGGTTGATCAGGCATGGATTCTCGAACGGCGAAGCAGTGTGGACCAAAGCCGTGTGGAAGACGCTTTCAAATTTGTTGTGGATAAAGAAGTGAGGTTCCACTGGGGCGAACCGGGTGCGGAAGACTTTACTCCCGACTCGACCCGCGAACAGTTGCGCGATTACCTGACCGTGCTGGACATGGTGCATGAATTTGAAGCCGATTGCCTGGGCTGGCAGTATCAGCTTGGCCTGCTGAAACTTACGCCGCCCAGCGACTTCGCCGAAGGACTATTTAATTCGCATGCCCGGCCGGAAGGCAATGGCCATGCACTGATCACTTCAACGGAAGCTGATCAAGGCAACCTGGTTCCTATGGAACTGATGAAACGGATACTTGAGGCCAAAGGCGAGCCTGGGGCTGTGATGTTCCACGATGTTCGATGGGGTGCGGAACATAATGGCAAGTTCCTCTGGATACTTCTGAACAGTGGGTCCTGCGGGGCATATGCTTTTAACCATGATGTCAGTACGCTTAAGGGCGCACACAGTTATCGTCAGCCATCAGGCTATTTTCCGATACCTGGCGGCACGTTTGCCGGTGTCAGCCTGCCCGGGAATATGACATGGGCGCGTGCCTGGCTTGACCGTACCGGCCAGTTGGTGATGGATCTGGGGCGGGGCGAGTCGGTGGAATTGCCAGAAAGTGTGCGGGAAGAATGGTGGCAAGGCACCACTCGTCAATGGCCGTTTATGGCAGCTGACATGGGCTGCGACTGGAATAGTGTGATGGCCCATTATATGTCAAACCACGTAGCAGTAGCCTATGGAGACATACTCGGAGAACTGGTTGCCGTGTGCAACGGTCTTGGCATCAAAACACGTCTGTGGGGTGCCGGCACGCAAAGGTAATAAATGAATTGAAATCAAATTCAATTCAAAACTAAAGAAAAGGCATGATTTCATTAATGATGAAATCATGCCTTATTTTCATTTGTGAAGATTGCAATAAGTCAATATTTTGCAATACCCTGGCTTGATGCAACGCCCGTGCGTTCAGCAAGCTGGCGGGCACCTTCCAGCATGAATCTCAGTTCACTGTTCATGGCAATAAACTGCCAGCCTTCGGCCGCCCGCTTCAGGGCATCTTCAATCGAGAAAGTGTGCAGGCCGGCTGGCACATTGTTTCGCTTGCAAGCCGCAAGAATTTCCTGAAGTACTTCTTCCTGCCTCTCCTGGCTGGGCCATTGCCCATCGGGCGTGCGCATGCTGGCAGCAAGGTCGTTAGGGCCAACAAACACGGCATCAATACCGGGAACGCTATAAATTTTGTCAGCAATTTCTACAGCGGCAATATGCTCTGTCTGAATTATTGCCAGAATTTCGTTATTGGCTTTATTGTAATATTCCTTAGCTTCTGTATTGAAATTCAGAGCATGAAAGCCGCCACCAACCGAGCGATTGCCTTCGGGCGGATATTTGCAGGCCTTGACAACCCTCTCGGCTTCTTCGGCGTTCATAACCATCGGGGCGACCACACCATACGCGCCACAGTCAAGCACCCTCTTGATCCATGTGTGATCGCCAACTGGGATTCGGGCCAAGGGCACCGTTCCACCTTCGGCAATGGCACCAAACATCATGGCAGCTGTATTTATATCTGTATGAGTGTGTTCAATATCAACAGTCAGCCACGGAAGGCCCTGCCTGGCAAGAAACCGGCAGGCGGCAACTGAACCAAGGCTGAGCCATGTGCCAATCTGTGGCCGACCCTCTTTAAGTGCGGCTTTTACAGAATTCGGTTTCATTTCAATTCAACTCACTTTCGATTTCTGATCGAATATCATCAATGAAAATTCAATTTCATTGTATTTTGGATTTGAAGACCACCAGTTATTTTACTCAGGCAGCGGTTTACCCTTGGTTTCAGGGGCGAACGGAAGTGCCAGCAGACCAATCAGGAAGAAGCCGCACATCACCACACCCGCATAGCGATAAGGCATTGAGTTATCAACAATGCCACCGACATTCGCTGTATTCTTGAAAACATTACCCGTGAGATAACCGAGGGTAAATGGGCCAATAGCGGCCACGAGACGGCCGACGTTGTAGCAGAAACTCGTGCCCGTTGAACGCAGACGCGTGGGGAATAACTCAGGGAAATAGATTGCAAATCCGCCGAAAAGAGCGATCTGGCAGAAGCCCATGATGGGGATCATCCAGAAAATTTCACTGAACTGGTCTAGATTCCAGAAGGTGAACGCTGTCCAGCACATGGCGAGAATGTAGAAAATGGCAAATGTCGGGCGTCGGCCAAGGCGTGTATTGGTCAGCCAGCTATAGGCATGAATACCGCAGAAGGCACCGATATTCAGAACAAGGGAATTGATGCCTGTCCAGAGTGCAAGTTTCCGCTGAAGGGCATCGCCAGAAATGCCCTGACTTACAAAGTGTTTAGAGAAAACGGTTCTGACCAGATCCGCGCTGAAGAATCCGATACCCCACAGCCCAACCACACCGGCAAACGCCATCGCCATGCCTGCCAGCGTGTTTTTTCGCCAACGAGGTGTGCCGAAAAGTTCGTTGAGCGAGCCAAGTTCCTGTTCAACTTTTTCAGAACCGGCTTCACGGGCCTGCTTCCACTTCTCAGGTTCTTTCAATCGCGAACGAATCGCAATGGCCATCAAAGCCGGGCCTG
Source organism: Planctomycetaceae bacterium (assembly GCA_040374745.1). Taxonomy (GTDB): domain Bacteria; phylum Planctomycetota; class Planctomycetia; order Isosphaerales; family Isosphaeraceae; genus QWQI01. Next base: position 21,247 of record JBEITT010000029.1, read on the forward strand.
TGCCGATAATAAACATGATACGCCAACGAGAGATTCCGACATCTTCGACCAGTCCAAGACTGATTGAAATTAACGCGGCCGTGATATTACCGATCGCCGAAAGAGCCTGTAGCCAGCCCAGAGCATAAGCCCTGGCCCGGTCGGGCATCACTTCAGCCACCAGGGCCACGCCCACGGCAAATTCACCGCCTACACCCAAACCCGTGAGAAAGCGGAAAATCATAAAGTCGGTCAGGCCACTGAATATTCCGATTTTACCGGAAAGAGCACTCAGGCCTGTAAAAATCGAATAAAGCAGGATGGTAATCAGCATTGTTTTGGCCCGGCCGATTTTATCGCCAAGAATGCCGAAATAAAGGCCGCCAAGGGCCCAGCCAACCATAAAAACCGATGTGGCCACACCACCGTAGTAATTGATATTCGCCGTAATATCCTGCGGCGACATGCCTTCCGGCTTGCCGTAAAGCTCGGTGATGGCAGGCATTCGGGCCAGCGTGAAAAGCTGCTGATCCATCGTGTCAAAGAGCCAGCCCAACGCTGCAACAATCAGAACAAACCAGTGATAGCGAGTGAGGCCCTGATGCCAGGGGCCGCTGTTGTCGGTGGCTGGGGCAGCGGTCAGCGATGGATCGTCGAAATGCATTATTGGCTCCGGCTATGCTCGACGAATCAATGGCAAATTGCTCTCGATTGCGTCGTTTTACGGTGGAGGTTGGTCGATAAAAGACCCATTGGCAGGGCTAGAGCATAGCAAGATTCCGCGCGATTTTGTAGTGTAAATAGCTCAGAAATGGAACGGAATTATCAGTAATCCCCTGAATTCATGTCAACCAGAGAAACCCGCCCCTCTCCGACTTATTTTCACATGCCGAACCGCATGGAATTCTCGCTCCTGATTGCCGTGTGCTTCACGGTTATCATCGGGTGCAGCGTTCTCTCCTCGGGTCTGATTCCAGCCGGTGTTCCAGGGGAATGGGTCTGGCAAAAACCTAAAACCACAGCAACGGCACGGGAATGGCTTTGGGCAATAGCGGTGATTGCCGGCTATCTGGGTGCTCATCGACTGCTGTTATCAATGTTGATGATGAAAAATGGCCTGCCTCTTGCCATTTTATTGCTATTTCCGGTGGCGGGTCTTGTGCAGGCGGGTCTGCAAAGGTCGGCTCCTGATAGCTACGGCCTGGCAAAATGGCCGCTTTGTACTTATTTTGAAGGATCCAGCGGCTATTTCACAATCGCCGTCAAGGAAGTCGCTTCGCTCAATCAATTTCTTGGCGACTACCCGACATGGATCAAGTCGCAGGACTGCCTGCATATCGGCACTCATCCGCCTGGGCTGATTGTCGAGGCCAGGCTCTGGCTTGATTTCTGGGCATCGAGGCCCAACTCAGCGAGATTATTTCTGGTCAATCTGCCAGCTGAATTTCGCGATGCACTTCGCAATGCGGTCCCTGGCAAAAGTCTCCCGATAAATCATCAGGCAGCACTTGTCTCCATAGCAATGACACACTGGCTTTTGTGTGCAGCAGTCGTCTGGCCTCTTTATTTTCTGGTACGACGCCTTGATTTTCAACCGGAAGTTGCCTTTTCAGTAGCTTCAATCTGGCCAGTTGTACCATCCTCCATCATGTTTCAGCCTGCTTCTGACATATCTTTCGGTGTGCTGGCCACTTCCGCAATTGCATTATCATTGGGCGGTAATAGACAGAGATATTATACAAGTTTTATTTCAAGCATTTGCAGCGGCCTGATCCTGGCACTGGGCATGTTTCTGAGCCTGGTTTTCCTGCCTGTCGGGCTGATTATTGCCATCCTTCTCTTATCAGACAATAAATATGCAATTCAAAAGCGGTTGGGGCGAATTCTGGCCACAGGTTTAGGCTTTCTGAGTGGTATTATGGCGTGGGCTGTCATCACGAAATCGAATCCAGTGTCAATCTGGCTTGCCAATACCCGGAATCATGGCCGATTTTATGTCGAATATCCGAGAAGTTATTATAAATGGCTTGTGGCCGATGCCGGTGAAGTCACTTTCGGTATTGGGCTTCCAGCCAGTTTGTTCATCGCATTGGCTATTATTATTTATTTCAAAAAGCGAACTGAAATGAGCCCTGCAAAAATCAAGCCGATGTTTGTAACAATATTAACGTTGCTTTTTCTGGCCCTGAGCGGGAAAAGTCTCAGCGAGGTTTCTCGCTTATGGCTGCCTTTTTTTCCGATTCTGCTCAGCGGCATAGCTCTGGTTTTTGAACAGTCTAATTCAAAATTAAATAATTCATGGGTCATCTTCTGGATGATGATTCAGATTGTCTGGCTTCAGCAATTAATTCAGGTTGTTTATGCAGTCTGACATCCCACGAAAAATACATAGTGCAATTCACTGAAATGAATATTATCGTATACGGACCAGCTTATCTGGACATTGTCGTTCGGGTAGATAAACCGCTTATCGCTGATCAATGTCAAGTAATTGACCATGGCGGTAACGGCATTTTCACACCATCAGTTTTTTCACGCGAAAAGCATAATATTGTAATTACTGATACAAATGGTCATAAGTTAATCATTAATGAAGCCAAAAATGCTGATATTTGCGGAGAATTCCAGATTATTGATTCGGTACTTAATTTTAGCAGTCAGAATGTAAACGCCACAGAGGTGATTGAAGACCTGGGCGGCATGGGGACCGGCTTTGCCAAGATCCTGAACGCCATGCTTATATCTTGTTTGCCTTCAGAGAATTGTCCTGTACGTGGCAAAGTTATTCAACTGCTTCTTGAAAATCAAATACAGCTTCAACCCGTCTATCTGGAAAAAACAAAAACCGACTGGACTTTGCTTATTTCCAGCGGGGCTTTCGGAGACAAAATGCCAATCGGGCTACGTGGTTGTCACGAGATCGTCCGCCTCGATCAATTGCATTTGAATAATGCTGCGGCAGATATTTCTGTCGTTGCATCACTGCCTAATCAAATTATGCTGGGGCTGCTGAAAAATTCAAGTTCCTCCATTCGAATGCTTGTTCCATCGCTAAGGAATTGTATTCCTGAAAAATCGCCAGTTTCAATCGGCCAGATGGCTCAATTTGCTGAAGTTTTTGCAGTCAATCGCACAGAATGGCTTGCCCTGGGCGAAGCCGCCCAAACAGCATGGCTCGGCTCTGCAGCCATAATCAGCATTTCCGACGGACCTGGCGGAGCAGATATTTCATGGCGTGGGCTGGACGGTCGCAGAGAATATCATCATGAAGCCGCTTTTCCGAGAGATGTCAAACCAATCGATACCAACCGGGCTGGTGAAGCATTTGCCGGCAACTTCCTGAGAGCACTCGTTGAGATGGGCTGGAAAGGAAAAGCCAGCAATATTTCAGAGGCCATGATTAAAAGTGCATCAAAAATTGCTTCTGCAGCTGCCGGACTCACAATCCAGATCCCCCGATTCGGTTTTCCATCCATCAATGAAATAAAAATGACAATTCAACGTGGAATCATTCAATGAAATTGCATTTTACTTCCAAAATCAGGATTGTATTTCTCCTCACACTTTTCATGGCTTCATTCATTTCCATGCCCGCTATGGCGCAGGAAGAGAAACCGGGACGCGTTGACAGAACCGGGGCCAATCCTTCAACCCCCGTGCGTAAGCCAGGCCAACGACGTGAAGGCCAGCCACAGTCGCCGATGAGCGATCCGCGACGCTGGGTTTTCATTGCAGTCACTGCATTTCTTGTGCTTGGTGGGGCCCGCAAATGGCTGGCCGGGAACCGGGGGCGAAAAATGGCCGACCGGATTGCCAACGGTCAGGCCAATCTCGCTGAAATCAGCAATTCCGCCGTGCATGGGCGGTCGGTTTTGCCTGACCTGCTTTCGCTGCTACAAGACGAAGCTCCGGCTGATCGAAAAAATGCCGCACTTGAAGCACTTATCAAGCTGTGGAGAGCCGACGAACTGATTGCTGAAGAAGAAAAAGCCATTCTAAGCAGAGCCATACAGGTTTCATGGAAACAGAGACGCAAATATCCAAGAGATTTTTCAGGGCAATTTCAAATTACAGCTCTTTTCAGACTGCCATTACTGGCCGATAAATCGTGTAACGAATGGTTAAGAAATCATCTTCGGTTTGAGACGCGTGTTACTGGAACCCGACGTGCAACTGATGAACAGTGGAAACCGCTGCCCGCTGATTCCAGCCAACTCACGATGGAAATTGAAAGTCGTGATTTCCCTGAAGACTCGATCCATCGACTAATGCTATTTATAAGAGTTAAAACTGAGGGTCTGACCAGTGACTGGTCTCTTGATCTGCCGGGTCAGGCGACATCTTTCGAATGGGACCATCACCTGAAAAGCATGGCACTGAAAGCCGAATCTGACGAAAAGGAAGCCATGATCATGCAGGAAGCCCTGGCATGGGAGCTGATTGCCGATGCCGACGAAATGCAATTGCAAAATGTTGCAATCAGCCCGGGATTTGCGATTCATCACCCGCCAGTTGCCATGCTGGCAATTCCACTGCCTCGAGATATTGCCCATGAAGCCATGCTTGAAATTGAAGAAGTCTCCAGCAACATTCGCCTGAAAAAATGGGTGATTGCAAGCCGTGGCAGCGCGAGCACGGCAGAAAAACAATTCAAACAGATTCCTCTTGAAATGATGGGTCTGATTGATGATTCTGCAATAAGTCGTGCCGGAAAATATAGAGCCAGACTGCTTTTAAACCCAAAGCCTGAGTTGGGCTGGGCTGACCCCGAAATTCGGTCAGTCTGGCCAGGCCGTCTCACCAGCCCATGGGTTGAAATTGAAATTGTGAGGCGATGATACCAGACCTTGATCTGTAGATTTCAATCACTTGCCAAATTTATCTTCAGCAAGTTTTTCAATCCCCTTGTAGTCGGTTTTGCCTGAGCCCAGAATTGGAATGGTCTCGACTTCAAAGAAGCTGCGGCTGTCAGGAATCCATAACTTGGGCATGGTTGAGCCATTGAGTTTTTCAACCACTTCTTTTGGCGATATTGGCAGGGGCACATGGCAAACAACCAGTTTTTCTCCTCGAGTGGAGTCTGATAGTTTGACAACAGCCACAGTGTTAGGCTCAAGTTCGCATGTAGATCGAATGGCGTCTTCCACACCCTTGAGTGGCACCATTTCTCCACCAACCTTGGCGAACCTGGCCAGCCGGTCGGTAATGAATATGAATCCATCTTCGTCCAGTCGACCAATGTCGCCTGTAATATACCAGCCATCACGCACGGAATCTGATGTCGCCTTTTCGTTATGCAGATAGCCCTGCATCACCTGTGGCCCTTTAAAGGCCAGAAGACCAGTTTCTCCGGAAGGTAAATCGACAAATGTTTCAGTGTGCACGGTTTTGCAGGCAGTGCCGGGAATGGCCCGGCCAACACTGCCAGCACGGATGCCATCAACATCTTTTCCTGAGCCGGTTTTAATGGAGTGATCGACATTCAGGCTGACAACTGGCGAGAGTTCGGTGCAGCCATAACCTTCAAGCGCCCGGATACCGAGCACGGCTTCGATACGGTCAGAAAGATCCTTTGGCAGTTTCTCGGCACCCAGCAGCACACGTCTCACATTCACAAACTGGCTTTTTTCAAGCCGTGAGATATAGTTTCCCATGAAGGTAGGCGTGGCTACAAGCAGGCTGACCGGGTTCTGTTCCAGTAATTTGCCAATTGTACGAGATTCCAGCGGGTTGTGATGCAGGGCAACCATCTTTCCTAGAATTTGCACAGCCCAGAGAGTCACGGTGAAGCCGAAGGAGTGAAAAAACGGTAAGATACCCAGCATACCAGTATCTGGTTTCAGGCCCAGATGATTCTCAACCGCCCAGATATTTGACAGAATATTGTGGTGCGAAAGCACAACTCCTTTCGGAATTCCGGTTGAGCCGCTGGTGAAGATAACCGTGGCGATGTTTTCAGGTTTTTCGTCACGAAGGCCCGGCAGAAAAACGCTTCGCAGCCACATCGGGGCAAAGCGAGCCAGAAGAAAACCCAGAGCCTTGTCTGACTTGGATATTTGAGGAGGCAGTTTTTCAAGCATGATCAGGCGACCTTCGGGCCTGGCCGGAAACTTGAGAAGAGCTTTTTCGGATGTGATCGTTGTTTTCAAACCAGCAAGCTGACTGCAGGAATCAAGCACTTCCTTGCCTATGGTGTAATTGAGATTCACCGGCACCTTGCCCAATAACGTAATGGCAAAATTCACAATCGCGGCAGGCGCACACGGAGGAAGGTAAACACCAATATATTTTTCGTCGCCAAGCTGCTTTTTCAAAGCCATAGCCAGCACCATGGTCCGAAGCAAAGTTTCTTTATAGTTCAGCCGGGCACCAGTGCTATCCACCAGGCAGGGCTTATCACCCATAGTGCGGTGTGTGTCCAGAAAGGCCCGACCAAGACTCTTCCAGGCTTTCGGCAAAGGTGGCAGCGAGACGTCAGGGGTGTCGGAAATTCTGGTCATGGTTGTTGGCCGATTTCATCTTGAGTTCGGTTGCTTGGTATCTCTTGCAGGAAGCCTGAAGCCAATGCGACAAGTTTATTTGAAATTCGCTTTCCCTGCAATCGCCAGATGATTAAAGGCAAACAAGAATCGAGTCAGCCAGGCAGGCGACCTTCTGCCAGTTCCTCTTCCCAGTTGTCGAGCAGTGGCCAGTCTATGGCACATGTTCCAAAGTCAGACATATGCAGGTATGACTCCAGCCGCTTGATGGTCGATTCAATCAGGGCGTTATCCTTACGGAAAATTGGTCCGTGCGATGGCAGCAGCCACTGGGCATCAGACGCCTGAATCCGTTTCAGGCTTTTGATATAATCAACAATATTCGAGCCGTGATGCGCATCAATCACACCAACACAGCCATCGCGAAAAATGTTATCGCCGGAAAAAAGCAGATTGTCCATCCGGAAGGCAAGTTGCCCTTCCGTGTGCCCGGGCGTGCTCCAGACTTCAAGCGTGCGGTTTCCAATCTGGATTTTCTCACCTTCGTCAACTGTCATGTCAATCTTGCAGGGCGTGATCGGAATATGAATATTCTGGGCATCAATACGCGCGTATGTTGCTATTTCATCAGCGGTTTCAATAGCCCTTACCGACTTCGGGTGAGCCACCACCTTGCATTTCAGGATGTCGCGGGCTCGGGAAAGTGCCTGAACATGGTCGGCGTCGGCATGAGAGGCAATCACCATCTTGCAGTCGGAAAGCCGAAAATCCATCTGGCGAATCATTTCAAGGACATCTGTAAGATCATCCATGAAGCCGACATCAATAAGGGCATATTCGCTGCCACCGTCAATCAGGTAAATATTCACACCAAGCCTTCGCCTGGCCTGAATATTCATCTCGATCACACCCGGAAAGACATAGACTCGCTCAAGCATGCGATTAGAGACCTCGGTAAACCGATTCATGAAGTGTCTCAGACATCATAAATTTGTTCAACAAACTTATGCGGCTGATGACATTATGATAATGTAATCTTGCCATTAAGACAAATCGGCAGTGCAGAAAAACCGTAATCACAACCAGGTCTCCGGAAATTCCTGCCCCGACTGTACAAAGACCGGCTGAACATGACGGCTGAGAACACGCTCCGGAGAGCTGTTCAGGACCAGGATTTCCAGGTCGGTTTCCGTTTCATCCTGAATCTGCCTGAGAAAAATTACGGCAACTTCGGGGCGATTCTGAATCATTCGCCAGGCGAGATGCGGCCCGATCAGATAAAACGCAGTTGAAAGTGCGTCTGCCTCAGCCGCGGACGGTGCCATCACCGTGACTGAAAGCGGCCCCACTGAAGCAATGCCCGTTCGGGGGTCGATGATGTGGCCATAAACCTGTCCACCATCAAGAAACGATTGAAACGTGCCACCGGAAGTGCCCAAAGCCTGGTTAGTCAGCAATATTTCCAGCAGAGGGTTTGCTGGATCAACCGGATTATGAAGGGCTATTCGCCACGGCTCAAAAAACGTACCAACCTGATGACCCAGCGCAAAAACGCTTGATCTGCCGCCATGTACCATGGCCGAAGTCGGCCAGGGGTGCTGGCGAATCACTTCCACGACCCGGTCAATCGCATAGCCTTTACCGATGGAACCGAGATTTATTTCGACACCCGGCTTAAAGCTGCTGAGGGCCAGTTTTTCATCGTCAAAGAACAGGTGGCGCATGCCGGTTCGGCTCAGTGCTTCAGCAAGTTCGGCCTGTGAAGGAACGCGTCTGGGCCCTTTGACAAAGCCCCAGGCACGGCTCAGGGCACCCGTTGTAATGTCATAGGCACCGTCAGTGGCCTGATGGATGGCCCTGGCCAGCTTCAGCAGGTTGTAAAGGCGAGGTTCGACCCTGACAGGATGTTCGTAGAACGAGGCATTGAGCCTGGCCATTTCCGAATCGTCGCGATAGATCGTCATCTGCATTTCAAGCGAATCGATCAGGTCAAAACAACGTTCAGCCAGAGGCACACTCATCGGCGTAAAAGCCGACAGTCTGAATTCAAAATAAGTGCCCATTGCCTGACGGCTGGCCACCATCCAGCGAGCCTCGCCGGGTTTGCCTGAATCACCTGGGCCGCTCAGGGCCGACCAGTCCTGCGGCTTTGAAAAAAAAGCTGACCAGAGCTGGCGGCGATTGCGAGGGGCCATCGATAAGACATTCAGGTTTTAACATATTCCTGGTTCAGAATATGATTGTGCTGTCAGAATTGCCAGAGATTGCCCAGTGATTCCTGCTGGGCTTTCTTGAGCTGGTCTAGTGAAGCTTCGCCCAGGTCAAGCATGGCATTCAGTGCCCTGCGGTCGAAGCTGTTTTTTTCGCCGGTGCCCTGGACTTCGACAAAACCGTTTCGGCCCAGCCTTACCAGATTAAAATCGACTTCTGCACGCACATCTTCTGAATAATCAAGGTCGGTAAGGGCCAAGCCGTCAACCATACCAACACTTATAGCCGCAATGCTGTCGGTGACCAACTTTCCGACTGATTCTGCCCCAAACTGGGCGGCTACAGCATCAACCACGGCCACAAAAGCTCCGGTAATGGCGGCCGTTCGAGTGCCACCATCGGCTTCTATCACGTCAGCATCAATTTGAAGTGTCATTGGCCCGAAGGCTGACAGATCAACCACTGCACGAAGGCTGCGGCCAATCAGTCGCTGAATTTCAGTGGCCCGGCCGTCGGAGCCACGGCTTTTCCGGCCCTGTGGCGTACTGCCAGGCAACATGGAATACTCGGCCGTGAGCCACCCGGTGCCTTTGCCTTCAAGAAATGGCGGGACACTCGCAGAGAATCGTGCAGTGGTCAGAACCCGGGTACGACCAAACTGAATCTGACAACTGCCAGGGCATGTCCACAGGGCCTGTCGCTGAATCTTCACCGGTCGCATGTCGCCGGGATTTCGGCCATCATTTCGTGCCATCGCGAGAGACTCCGCTACATTTTAAAGAGACGAAACGATGAAACGGGTCATCAGAGCTTTTTCCAACCCGTCATCAGCCAGACAATCAGGGCTTTCTGAAAGTGCATGCGATTGGCAGCCTGGTGAATGACGCGGCTGGCCGGGCTGTCAAGCACATCACCGGTTATTTCCTCACCACGTTTTGCGGGCAGGCAGTGCAGGATAATCGCATTTTTTTCTGCCAGATTCACCAGACTGCGATTGATCTGAAATCCACTGAAGGCTTTCAGCCGCTCGGCTGTTTCAGCCTCCTGGCCCATGCTTGTCCAGACATCAGTGTAGAGAACATTGGCATCGCGAGCTGCGTCTGTCACATGGCTGGTCTGTGCCGGAGCGTGGCCAAAGGCCTTTGTGAATTGATTGACGAACGGGGCAGGGAACTTGTATTCAGGCGGTGCGGCGAGAATAAAATCCATGCCCGTATATTCGCAGGCAATCGCCAGCGACCTGGCGACATTATTACCATCGCCCACAAAAACCACTTTGGGCCGCTTTACTTCCGGCAATTCTTCTCGAATCGTGAGCACATCGGCCATGGCCTGGCAGGGGTGGGCGTCTTCGCTCAGGGCATTGATTATAGGAATATCAGCGTATTTTGCCAGTTCTTCGACCTTGCGGTGGGCATGAGTACGAATGGCCAGGGCATCGACATACTGGCTGATAACCCGGGCAAAATCTTCAATCGTTTCACGTACGCCAAGACCGACTTCTTCGCCCCTGATAAAGAGGGAACTGCCACCAAGGTGAGCCATTGCTGCTTCGAAACTGACTCGTGTCCGAAGCGACGGCTTTTCAAAAATCAAACCGAGAATACGGCCCTGAAGCCGCTCGCGAATGGCTGGGGTGGGGCCAGCTTTTTTCAGTTCGATAGAAAAATCCAGAAGGCTCTCGGCCTCTTCCTTCTGGATGTCAAATAGATCAAGAAAATGTCGCCGCATGGCTCTATTGAAAATGGCTCTTGATTATGATGAACATGACCGAACCGGTGTTGCTCTGCACCGGATTGGATCAGGAAAATCAACCTTAAATTTGATGGGCCAGTAAAACGTCAGCCAATATCTGACAGCCTTCGTCAAAAAGATCGTCTGTCAGATTCAGTGCCGGCAGAAGCCTGATGACATTGCCCTGAGTGGCATTGATCAACAGATTTCGTTTCATGCACTCGGCCACAATCGGTGCCGCGTCGCACGTCAGCTCGACACCAACCATCACACCACGTACTCGAATATCTCTGATAAGTTCAGGCCGGCTGGCCTGAATACCCGCAAAAAACATCCTGAATTTAGCTTCAAGATGCCGTGCCTGATCTAACAGCCCATCGGCTTCAATGGTTTCAATCGTAGCCAGTCCGGCGCGGCATGCGATGGGGTTTCCACCATAGGTGCTGGCATGCATGCCAGGCTTCAATACTTCAGCAACCTTGTGAGTGGCCATCATCACTCCGGCAGCCACGCCGCTTGCCAGAGCCTTTGCCACAGTCATAATGTCAGGTGTCACGCCAAAATGCTGGTGGGCAAACCACTTGCCGGTTCGGCCCATGCCCGTCTGAACTTCGTCGAAAACAAGAAGTGCCCCAGTCCGGTCGCAAATTTCCCTGAGCCCTTCAAGATAACCATCCGGAGGAATATTGATACCACCCTCACCCTGAATTGGTTCAAGCAGAATGGCTGCCGTTTTTGCGTCGCAGGCATTATCCGCAGCTTCCAGATCGCCAAAATTTATATACTCAAAGCCAGGAACCATCGGTTCAAAGCCATGATGATATTTGGGCTGGGCCGTTGCCGTGAGTGCGGCATATGTACGACCATGAAAACCATGAGTCATGGTTATGATCTTAGTGCGGCCTTCGGCGTGGCCATAAGCACGCGCGAGCTTAATGGCAGCTTCATTCGCCTCAGCCCCCGAATTACAGAAAAAAGCCTTGCCTCCGAAGCTGCGATCTGACAGAGCCTGGGCAAACTGGCCCTGAGGCTCCATATACCAGGTGTTCGGGGCGTGAATCAGTGTACGAACCTGTTCGGTGACTGCCTCAACAACGCGTGGCGGGCAATGGCCGACCAGGTTGCAGCCCCAGCCCGGAAAAAAATCAACATAGCGGCGGCCTTCGGCGTCCCAGACAAGCGACCCCTCGCCCCTGACAAGGCAAACAGGATAGCGACGGTAATTGCCGATCACATAGCGATCAAACTGGCTGATCACTTCCGCTGATGAGATCTGATCCACCTGGGACACTTTTGAGTTCCTCCAACGAGATGAAGGTTACCGATTCACCGAAGTTCAAGTTGTTAATCATACCAGAAAGTTTGGTTCAGCAAAAAGTTTTCAACCATTTGCCGTTGGCACTGCGCACCCAAACTCGTCACGACTGCTAAATTCTTTCGATCCGTTCAGGACTTCGCAGTCACCATGCCACGCAGAAATTCTGCTGTCATCCCTGAATTCGCGTTCTCGGGCACGATCTCTGTACCGATTCCTGTCTTCGTGAAAATCTCGATCAACAGTGAATGTTGCAGACGTCCGTCGATGATGTGAATCTTGCCCACGCCCTTCTCCAGACTCTCAAGACAGGCTTCAACCTTCGGGATCATGCCTTTGTCAATCACGCCAGCAAGTATCAATCCCCTGCAATCATCGGGCAGAAGAGTGGAAATCAGAGATTCCGGGTCGTTCCTGTCCTTCAGAATTCCGGGCGTGTCGGTCAGAAAAATCAGCTTCTCGGCTTTCAGAGCGGCGGCAACTGCAGCGGCGGCTGTGTCGGCATTAACATTCAGCAGCTTTCCGTCGGTTGGGTCGATTGCCAGAGAGGGCAAAACCGGCACCACACCTGCCAGGCAAAGGTTCACTATCGGGTCGGAATCAACCTCGGCTACTTCGCCCACACGGCCCAGGTCAACTGGCTCGCCTGAAGGATCACTCATCTTGATTCTGCGGCCACGCAGGCATTGAAGTGTCAGATGGTGAAGACCCTGCGCCCGACCACCAAACTTATTGATGTGTGAAACAAGATCGGTGTTGATTTCTTCTGCCAGAACACGGGCAACAATACCCAAAGTGGCGTCGTCGGTATATCGCCGACCAAGGACGAATCGAGCTTCAATTCCGGCGTCGGCCATGGCTTTGGTAATCGCCTTGCCGCCTCCATGAACCACCACGGGCCTCATACCGACTGATTGCATGAATACAACGTCTATCAGCAGGTTCCTGATGGCCTCCGGATTCTCCATGACCGATCCGCCCAGCTTGATCACCACAAATTTGTCATTAAATTTGCGAATGTAGCCCAGGGCTTCAATCAGAACCGCAGCCTTGCGTATCTCTTCCTCGTGCTTCACCGGTGCGATGACTCCCTGACCCTTTGGCTTCTCTTCAAAATCCTGCAGGAACAACCCCATTAACTCAGGACCAAAATGCCAGTTTAATTGGAAACTTTCTTTCCTGTCAAAATTGATTTCCGAAATTTTTCAGTCGGCTGATCAACACAAATCCGCTGACTTGTGAAAGAACACGTTTTGCCAGATAATAATTACACGAGTTAATACCTGACTCCTCATCACAAGAAACCTTCAATAACCAGAGCCAAACTGCAATGAAACGCCTTCTCACCGCCCTTTCGATGATCATTTCGATCGCTCACGTCTCGCAGGCAGACCCGATCAAGGTCCTGCTCATCACAGGCGATAACATCTCTGTTCACGACTGGAAAGCTGCCGCCTCATCTATCAAAGAAATTCTGGCAACCCCGGCCGGAAGATTCCAGCTTGATATTACCAGCACGCCTGCTAAAGATTTGACAGACGAAAATCTGGCAAGATTTGATGTGCTGATTCTGAATTATTTTCCGACAGCCCAGGGCAGCCCCGAAACCAAATGGACCGACGCCAATAAGGCAGCCCTGCTTAAAGCCGTGAAAGAAGGCAAGGGGGTGGTGGCACATCATTTCGCGTCGGCCGCATTTGCTCGGCCCAACTGGGACGAATATGAAAAACTGATTGCCGGCGGTTGGCGAACTCAGGGCTTTCATGGCCCAGCTCATGAATTCTCGGTGAAAAAAGCGGCTGATCATCCCATCTCAAAAGCCTCTCCTGCTAAGTTTGATCACCCCGTCGACGAACTTTATTCCAATAGCCTGCTCACCCCCGGCAGTGTTGTCATAGCCACAGCATTCTGCGACCCCGCAAAGCCCAAAGGCACCGGCAAGGATGAAGCCGTGATCTGGGTCAATCAATATGGAAAGGGCCGCGTTTATAACAATGTGCTTGGCCACGACAGCAAGGCCATGACAGACCCCGCCTATCGTGAATGGTTCCGCAATGGGGTCGAATGGGCCGCCACTGGCGCCGTCACAAAATAAGCAGCATAAAAGCAGAATGATAATGATCGCCGGGCATGCCCTGTTCCTGAAAACATTGGCAGGGCAGCCCATGTTTAAAATTAAGTATCGCTAAAATGCTTGATCTCGGCTGATTCTATGAAATTATTTCCACAATTCTTTTCGTTGAATTATAATGAAATTGAACCAAAACACAGTGTTAACCGTAAATTCCAGTTGACTGGATGGAATATCATGAAAACTAGACAAAATAATGCATTTACCCTTATTGAACTTCTGGTGGTCATCGTCATTATTGCGATTTTAATTTCGCTTTTGCTACCAGCTGTGCAGTCGGCACGCGAGAGTGCCAGGAGTGCCCAGTGTGTCAATAATCTCAAACAATTATCACTTGCCGTGGCCAACTACGAAGGTTCGATTGGCTGTCTGCCCCCGGCTGGTATATTGGTTGTTGGGCTGCCCTTCGAGTCGTTTTCAGTGCATGCCCGCATTTTGCCGTATATTGAGCAGAGTTCTCTGGCAAACGCGTTAAATCTTGATCTGGGAATCAATTCTCAGGCTACTTTTACTCAGGTAAAGGTTTCATCCTTCATTTGCCCCAGTGAAAGCAACGCTGTGGTTAAAATCGGCACGCTGACCAGCCACTTTCCGCTGATATTATGACGTGAATATCGGCACCTGGCTGGTTTATGACCCAGGCCGGATGCAATTTGGCGATGGTGCATTTGGCATTAATGCCGCTTTGCCACTGGCAGCTTTCACCGACGGACTCAGCCAAACCATAGCATTTTCTGAAGTGAAAGCCTATCAGCCAGCACTGAAGGACGGCGGTCGCCCCACCGGCTTTAATGTTTCACCACAACGCAACCCAACTGAAATCGAGGCATTCGGCGGAACAGTTGCCGACAAATGGAGCCACACTGAATGGGCTAGCGGCATGGTGCTTCAGTCAGGCTTCACCACGTGCTTCCCGCCAAACACTTTTATTCCCTGCTTCAGTTCAGGTCAGCTGCTTGATATTGATTTCACAGCAAGCCGGCTGGGAATGTCCACCGTTAATCAGACATACGTCGTTGTCACGTCCCGTGCCTACCATTCGGGCAGCGTGAATGTCTCGTTTCTCGACGGCTCTGTCAGAAATCGGAAAAACTCGATTGCCCAGCCCGTCTGGCGAGCCCTGGGCACCCGTAATGGTGGAGAGATCACATCAGCTGACGCTTATTAATAATAATAAAATTAAGACAGGCCATTGTCTTAAAAACAAGGGCCTGCCTCTGAATATTGAGTTCGACTGAAAAACCGACTTATTCCAGATAACCCAGGTCAGCCAGCCTTTGCTCGATCAGTCTCTGCTCTTCATCATCGTATTCAAACCCCGGTTTATGCGGTGCAGAATGAGGCGATGACGAGAGTGAATGGGCAGCATCATGCCGAATCTGTCCGGATAAACCGACCGAGAAAATATCACGGCCTTCCATTTCGGCGGCAAGTTTGTTCTGATTCAATCTGCCAAGCACTGTGGGTGCGAAATCAGTGAGCCGACAAGAAAGCGAATTGCCGGGCTCAATTCCATGGCCACTTGCCATAACGATCCCTTCAAGACGATGGGTGCCGGGCAGATCAGGGTCAGCTTCAACCCAGTCAGGCCTGTTGGTAATCTTGGTGCGTACCCACAGATCTTCACGGGGCAGAGCAATCACATCAGGATAACCCTCGCGTGCCGGATCAAGATTATGAGCACTGGCAACGTCTATCACCTGACGGAAGAGACGCGATCCATCGGTCGGGTCGGTCAATTCGGCCAGTACCTGCATAAACTGCGTCTTGGCATCGTCAATCTGTCGGGGTGTTGTCAGCGGGGCACCCTTGCGATACCACGACCGGTTGAGGTAAATCATGCCGGCGGTATCCTGATGCGGTGCGAAGCCAAGAGTTTTCTTCCAGTCGAGCGGAAACTGAGCTTCAATTCCGGTTTCAAACGTGGCCGACCTGGCGTTGCGATCCTGCCTCTTTTCAAGCCAAAGGCGGAAGTGATCAACTGCCTGTCGCCCGCGCCTTTCCAGTCCGCCAAGTGTCGAGGGTACTCTGGCAAGACCCTTATCAATCAAAATCCTGTTAATTGCGATGCGGCCGGAACAATAACCAAATCCATGATCGCTTGAAACCATCACACCGGCACCACGTGCAGAGGCAAGTTCCATCAAACGGCCAATTGCATGATCCAGAGCAGTCATCGCTGCTTCGGCTGCGCGATTCATCGGGCCATCTTCGATTCCTGTGTGATCCACATTCAAATAGCGCCAGCATCGGTGTTGAAATGGGTCAAGATTCTGGAACTGAACCATCATCAGAGACCAGTCAGGAAACATTTCATCAGCGATCCATGCCGATTCGGCTCGGGCAGCAAAGAGCTTCAGCGACTCTTCCGCCCCCTTCTGAAATTCTTCGTGGCTTGAAGGAGGCCGTTTCCAAAGCACCCGATGGTGATAGTCAGGCAATTCTGAACGGACCCTCGCCGCGAATCTTTCGTTTCCTGAAAGTGCCGCTTCAAGGTGAGGAGCATCAAGCCCCGACACCACCAGACCACGAATTTTCAGTGGCGGATAAGTCACCGGCACGTTAATTGAAACAACTGTCTGATCTGCATCAGAGAGCTGGTGGAACATTGTCGGCACACGCACTCGGGCCGAGTGGTTCACACGCATCCTCCGGCTCTCGGCATCAAAGCAGCGATGGTCATAAACACCATGGCGATGCGGGCCACAGCCGGTAACCATAGTTGTCCAGGCTGCCGATGTAACGGGCGGCACACACGATGACATTTCGCCCCATGCAGAACGCTGTTTCAGGGTTGACAGATTCGGCATCACCCCGCGACTGATCATGGGATTCAGCACCGACCACGTTGCGCCGTCAAGCCCCAGAATGAATACCCGGTTCCAGGGATTTGAGCCATTCATTAAATGCATCTCCAGGTCAAAGGAAACCCAGCGGTGATGAAACCACGACCGACCTCATTCAGCCAGCATGACGCCGGACAACGGTCGAGGCCTGGGCCTGATCTACCTGAAATGTCGCACAGTAATAATGATCCATATGATACCGTTCGGCCTTGGATCGATGCAGTCGGCTGAATAATCGCTTCAGCCGGTTTTGCTTTTGATCAAGCCGCATCTGCTTGCCAAGATAGATGTCATAGCGGCTCTGCATTTCAAGAGCCCTTTGAGAGAAGTCCGATTCTGCCGGCGACTTGCGACTGACAGCCATTACTGTGTGAGGAAACTTGTCAAAACCTTGAAACCCACAGGCCTTGGCTTCATATGGACTTAACAGCCGCCGAAGGCATGTCGGCGTCATACGCCAGTAGTCGTCCGGATATGCATGAATACGAAAATTAAGCGGCGAAGTAATGATAAAAAGACCACCAGGCTTCAGAACACGAAAAACTTCGTCAAAGGCCTTACGTACTTCAAATACATGTTCAAATGTTTCAATACAGAGAACCGTTCCCACCGAATTTGAGGGAATTGTCATGGCCGAGACATCCTGGACCAAGTCAACACCCAGACCCGGCCTCATATCGCAGCCGACATATTTTTTGCCTGGAAACAGGCTGCGAAGGTCAGCATATTGCTCTTGACCTTCTACCTGAAAGGACCCGAATTCATAAATCGGGCCGGGGCAGTCAAATGACTCCGCAACTTCCCGCACAAACTGCTTTGTGTGATCCCTCATCTGTAAAGCCCCTCCCTGAGCTTTGCGAAACTTGAGACTATTTACTCTCTGATTCGGCTATTTCCAGCGAAAAGTTCCGGAAAAATCCGTATGCTTTCAAGACCACTGGATTTAATTGCCTATTTCTTATCAGATACGCCCAGACGGTCAAGATAAGTTTTACTCAATGTTGTCATTTTTTCAAAATTCGACTCGACAGACACCATCCAAAAATCACCGCAGCCTTTTCAAACACACCAAACACTGCAGACTGCCCAGAACTCTAATTAAATAATTTTGAAATTCGATCGACTTCGCCGAATCTTTTCACAAAAACTGCAAGCGTATCCCTGGCAAGAATCTCATCAAATTCTACATCGGCCATGGTTCGGGGCTCTTCGCGTAATAGCCCGAACCATTGCAGGCGAACCGGCCACTGGTTTCTCACGGCTGACTGATTGAATCGCTCAAGCACCCTCAGGGCCCAGGCTGCGCCCCAAGCATCACGAAAGGGCTGCCAAATCTGCAGAAACGGGCTAAGCTGCGGCCTTTTTTTCATAGCAATGAGGCTGGCAACGAGCAAGCACAGGCACAGGCACCAGGGCAATATCCACCAGTATTCGCCTCGCCAGGGGCTTCGCCCGTCGGGCTTCCAGATCAGCCTTAAATGATACGCCAGCCCAATTCCCAGCAAAACAGAAGGCATGAAAAAACGTGTTGGCAGGTAGTTCGAAATGCCTGCAAATATCACCAATGCCAGAAAATAATTCCAGGGTGAATCAAGCCTGAGCTGGTCAAGCACGTCGAACCGTCGGCTGAGCGAAGCACCTTCAAGCATCGGTAAAAGCCCGATCACCAGAAAAATGCCGCACAAAAGGGCCCAGGCGTTTTCCCCAGGCCTGCGTGCGCCAAGCACACTCACCAGTGATGCCAGTATCGCCAGAAAACAAATATGCGTAAATAATCCGGCAAACTCGTTGCCACTTGCATCAGGCCTATCAAGAGACAAGGCTAAAATTGCCAGCAGAATTGCAAGCCTAGCCCAGACCGTTGCAGCCCTCAGGCTGGTACCACGCAACTGCACACTGACGATCGTCAGATCAAAGAAGCACACAAATAGTGCCGGAATGACCAGACGGGAAGGAATCATGAGTGAAGGAGATGATAAGCCAGGAAGTCGCAGAATTAACGAGAGCAGGCACAGGGCAAGCCCGAACCAGTTAATCATTCTGAGAACGGCGGTCATCGATTTCTTCCCGGTTTTTACTGGCCCTGCCAGGGGAATCACGGCTTCAGTGCTCCACGCGATATCGCTCCCGGGTCAGCGGCCACCCGTTCCGCAAAAACCGAGAGATTTTTGATGGCTGGTCGCAGACTTTTCACAATTTCGTTGGCCCCCCGAAGTGTGCTGGAGGCCTCATTGAATAAAGAAGCGTCTGTCATCAGTTTCTGAACTGTTCCGTTGGTGTTAAGCTGGCCGTTGGGGTCACTCAGCGTTCGTGTGAGCAATCCAATCTGGGCCGCTATGGCGTTTAGTCGCAACAGTGCCTGGCCAAGGTTGGTCACAGGGGTTCGCTTTGTGTCACTGCCCAGGTCAGCCGCAAGAGGCTTAAGCACAGTCAGAACGTCTTTATCCAGAAATTCGGTCATCGAATCAGCCCGATTGATCACACTTTTGATCTTTTCACGGGACGCCGTATCGAAAGTCTGGTCAGCACCTTCCAGAATCCGCTTCAGAGCCACAATCGAAGGCTTAATATCCTGCTCGTTATCTACAACAATCTTATCGGCTCGTTCGGCCAATTGTCCGAGCTTCTTGCCAGTCACATTCCATGTATCAATAAAACCCTCAAGCGACTCTGCTTTTTTGGTCAGGTTCGCCACACCCTTTGCAGCTGTGTCAATGGAATTCAGTGTCTCTCCGACTTTTGAAAGGGCCGTGGTGGCCAGGCCTAGTGCCTCGTTCGGGTCGGCACTAACCTGCCCGGGTATGATCATGGCCGATTCAATTTCGTCCGTAAGTTTAATCGGCTCGGGCAATCGCTTTGAACTGGTCAGGATTTCAATTGTCGTGTCGCCAATCAGGGCCCTCTGTACCAGCGGCAGACTTTCCTGAGAAAGCTCGAATGGATCATCGATTCCCAGGGTAATCAGAACACCTTCTGGCTCATCCTTCGGCCTGTTCTGACGGTCGTCAAATGCCACCTTTGCCACGGCGCCAATACGAATGCCGTTCTTTCGCACTGGAACACCCACTGCAACACCGGGGGCATTGACAAATTTCACTGTGACAAATCGCTGCCTGGCACCTATGCGAAATCCGCCTCCGAAGAGAAGCCCCAGGGCTAAAAGCCCGACACTGGCGAAAATAACGAACAAGCCGATGCGCATCTCCATTGCTCGATCACTCATCAATCCTGCCCCCCCGCAAAAATGTCACGTGACTGGTATTTCAATTGAGAAACAATTCATCCACGACTTATTGTCTTCCTGTTACCAATCAGATCATCGAGATCTGATGTCAGGATTGTGCTGTCCAGATCATCACCCAGACGAGCAACATTCATCTCGCGCAGGCGATCACCAGCCTCGCCACGCACAAACTGCCTGACTCGCGCGTCCGAATGATCTTCAAGCCCTTCCGGTGGTCCATCATAAAGAATCTGAGGCTCATCAGGCTCAAGCCGTGAGAGCGGATAAAGCATAATCACCCGGTCAGCACATTTGGTCACCGTTCGCATTTCATGCGTTACGATAATTCCGGCTCGCTCGCCACTCTGCTGTGTCTGCAATATCAACTCATTAATGATGTCCGTCATAATCGGGTCAAGGCCCGTTGTCGGTTCATCATAAAGCATTACTTCAGGCTTCAGCGCAAGAGCACGGGCAAGACCGACTCGCTTTCTCTGACCACCTGAAAGCTCGGCCGGTTTTTTTAACTCAACACCAACCGGCAAACCCACTTCCAGAAGCCTTTCGGTAATGTACCCCGGCATGTCTCTTTCATTGACAAGTCGGTGCTCGCGTAAGCCAAAGGCCACATTGTCGTAGATGGTCATGCTGTCAAAAAGAGCAGCCATCTGAAACAGAAACCCAAATTTAATACGTGTTGACGTGATCTGCTTTTCATTCATTCTGGCCAGATCCTGACCATGAAACCTCACCATGCCTTTGTCGGCCTTCATCAGTCCAATCATCAACTTTAAATTCACCGTCTTGCCACAGCCTGATTCACCTATCAGGCACACAGTTTCTCCCCTGTGAACCTTAAATGACAGATCACGCAGGACCATCTGGTTCCTGAATGATTTGGTGACATTTTCAAATTCAATAATCACTTCCTTAACTGTTTCACGAGGTCTTTCTTCCGGCACTTCTATTTGAACCAATGGCCTCTCAGCAGGCATTTTATGAATTGCTTTTAATGATGGATCAGAATCGGTAAATTTCGAATTATTGAGTTCTCGATCTGGATACTCAAAATTATGTGATAACTCAACATTTTCTTTCGAATCGGAAAAAAACCGATCATCAGCCGGTTCATTCTCGTCAAAAGTTGAAAAACTCCATGAGGGCGTTGCTGCAGGCAAATGATTCTTATCAGGGCGCGGCCCATTGACCATATCTGAGTCGATCTTTGAATCAAGTGGGTTGTCAGGCATGTTACCGATTCATCCAATTCCTTTCAGAACTTTCAGATAAGCCCTTCAGGTACGCCCGGATAAAGTGCCCTGTAAACTGAATTCCAGGCCGAACCGATCAGCAGGTCAATCGCCAGAATGATCACAAATGAAAGCACAAATGATTCAGTCGCCGCCTGCCCCACACCCTGAGCACCGGCCCGCGAATGGAAACCTCGATGGCAGGCAATAATTCCGATGGTATACCCAAAAAAGACACTTTTAAACATCCCAGCTATCAGGTCAGCAAATTCGACAAACTTTTCTGTGTAATACCAATAGTAATACGAATCAATTCCAAACAGGGAAGTCGAAATCACATAGCCGCCCAGAATACCCAGGCAGTCAGCGATGCTCGTGAGCAGCGGTATCAGCAGCACACACGTCACAAGTCTTGGCACAACAAGCACCTGAACAGGATTTGTTCCCAATGCTGAAAGGGCATCAATCTGCTCAGTCACTCGCATTGTGCCCAATTCAGCTGCCATCGCCGAACCCACCCGACCCGCCAGCATTGTTGCCGCCAGAACAGGCCCTAACTCCTTCACAAGGGTTACGTTAATCACCGCACCCATACGAGACTCAAGGCCCATCTCGCGGAACGAGTGATATGACTGTACAGCCAACACCATGCCGATAAAGCATCCGGTCAGGCCAACCACCCAGGTGCTTGATACCCCGATACTGTAAAAAAGCGGCATCAGGTTTCGCCATCGGGGCGGACGATAAATTAACCACCTGATGGCTGAGAGATTAAATAATGTCAGGCTACCAATAAACGCAAAAAAATCAGACAAACCCACCAGTGGACCGCCCTCGCTGGTAGGCGACCTTCGCTTTGCTGATCTGGCGTCTTCTCTTCGTCCTGATGGTGCGGTCAATTGTGCAATCCCTGCGGCCGTTACAATTCTCCTGTCTTGTGCATTATGTTCTTATTCTCAATAATCCGTAAAGTTTGACAAGTCAGATTTCATGCATGGATTTGCCTTCAGAGCCCATTGAGAAAACGTTTAGAACCAACTTATCTCTAAGCCTATCAATTAGTTAGTGAAGGGATTACTCATCGGTTGAAATTCCTTAACCATCTTGCTGATTGCTTTAAACTGGGGGTGTTCAGCCGAGCCAAGCCATTCAAAAAGCAGGGCTTCGGTGGTTGTGGGAATCACTCCTGCCTGAGTCATTCGTGTGACAGCCACGTCATGATCCGACCGATTCCGGCTTGAAACCGCATCAACCGGCAACAGCACGGTCATTCCCATTTCAATAAGGTCGAAGGCCGTCTGGGCGATGCAGACATGCGTTTCAATTCCTGCAAGCACCACGGCCTGATCAGGTTCAAGCCAGTAGCGAACCGATTCTGGCCCAACAGCACTGAAAGTCATTTTCTCAACTACCTGTGCAGCATAGACTTCTGCAATATCGGCGACGCTTGAACCCAGTCCTTTTGGGTATTGCTCTGTGGCCAGGCAGTCAATTTCCAGCCATCTGGCCGCCTGAATCAGCCTGCGAGCATTGGCCCTGACTATTGATTCGCCAGATATAACTGGCAAAAGTCGCTCCTGCAGGTCAACCACAAGGAGCTGCACAGTTTTAGCTGTAAATCTTTTTTTCATTTGCATTTAGACCTCGATTCCAAGGATGTTTGCGAAGCTGTCCGCTCAGCGCTCAGGCAAAACACTGGTTCACGTTTCAGGCTCTTCAGGTTAATATATATTGAATCAGAACATGACGAGTGAATCTTCTCCACAGGCAGGAAAATGCCCAGAGTTTCTTTTTTCTTCCGGCAACAACAACGAGTGAACATACGATGATAACGGCTGACGAAATCATCGAAGCATTGTCGGAAGGTCTTGCTGTGCTAGACCCTGAAGATCGCGTAATCTGGTGCAATCCGGCACTTACCCGGATGTCAGACCCGGAAGTAGAAGCGATTGGCTGCAAGTTTTATCGGCTTTTCGGTGCCCCAGAGGTGATCGAACGAGACGATTGCCCGCTGGAAGCCGCACGCCTCACGCACAAGCCGGAAAATTGCGTTCTGCGTGTCGAGGCTAACAAATATCTTGGCGTGACGGTCACACCCACCGCCAACCAGCCTTCCGCTGAAGGCCGCCTGATTGTGCTGGTGCGTGATATTACGCGGGAAGTGCAGCAGGAAGAAAAACTTAAAGCGATTTATCAGGCAGGTGAGAAACTCTCCGATCTCTCGGCCCAGGACATCAAAGAGATGAATCCTGAAGAGCGGACCGATCTTCTTAAGTACAATATTATCAGAGACTTGAAAGAACTACTTGGTGTCCAGAATGTCGAAATTCGCCTGCTCGACACGCCGTCAGGCAGGCTGTTGCCACTCCTCTCGGAAGGAATGACACCCACAGCCGAAAACCGCGAACTTCACGCCAGCGAGACCGGTCAGGGTGTCACTGGTCATGTGGCGGCAACATCGCGCAGCTATCTCTGTCGCGACACCCGCAACGACCCCCTTTATCTGGAAGGGGCGGCCGAGGCTCTCTCCTCTTACACCATCCCCCTTATTGATCAGAATCAAATACTCGGCACGCTGAATGTTGAGGCATCATCCATAGATGCCTTCTCTGCCAGCGATCGCCAGTTTCTCGATATTTATGCCCAGAACCTGGCTCAGGCCCTGCACACGCTTGACCTGCTACAGGCTGAGACCTCCAGGGCCTATCATGAAAGTGTCGAGAAAGTCTGGCGATCGATCGCTCTGCCGGTTGACGAAATCCTGAACGACGCTGCCTTTGTGATGGACCGATACGTTGGTCACGACGACGACATCATACGCCGACTCAGGCACATGATTGTCAGGGCACGCGATATTCGAATCAAAATTCGTGAAGTTGAAGCTCTGGCTCCACCGGCCGCTCGTACACCAGAGGTTAGACAGACACCGCCACTGGCTGAGCAGAGAGTGCTGTTTGTTGATGCCGATGAATCCATTCGCAGGGCGGCTCACCACCTGCTGGGCCAGTGGGGTGCAACAATTGAAACCGCCAAAGACGCATCTGAAGCGGTGGCCCTGGCTCGAAACGAAAAATACAACCTCGCTATTTGCGATATTTTTCTGCCCGATATGAACGGTTTCGAAATTTTCATGGCCCTGCGCGGCATTCAACCTAACCTTCCAATCATTCTCATGACCGGCTTCGCCTACGACCAGAAACATTCCATAGTGAAAGCACGTAGCGAAGGCATGACAACTGTTTTATATAAACCCTTCCGCGCCGATCGAATTCTTGAAGCAGTTCAAAAAGGACTTGGCAAAATTCCAGCTGATCAGAAATCTCTAGAGAAACCCGTGGCTGAATGAATTTTATTTGGCTCAACTGGATATGAAATCAGGAGACTCAGAACTCATTGATCCGAATCTCCTGACATCTGTAGATTAAATTCAAATCACGGTGCAACGGTTATGTTATTTTCAACCGCTGTCACTCCAGGTGCTGCCCAGGCCGCATTCTGAGCCTCTTCCCGCTCAGCCCACGACCTCACACTCCCGCTGAGAATTGCCTTGCCATTCGTGGCATCCACGCGAATCCTTCGCGAATCAATTTCAGCACTGCGGCGAAATGCCGCTTCTATTTTCTTTCGTACATCAGCAGTTGAAACACCAGCTGACTTGATGCGAATGTTGTTGTAAACTGCCTTTACACCCTTCAGGTCGCGGATACTGTTCAAGGCCGCCTGTCTCTGATACTGCCACTCAACCTCTCCTTCAAGTGTCACACAGCCATTGCCCACCACCACCTTCACCTTGTCTTCAGGCACGGAATAATTGAATTTCAGCGTGTTAATGCAATCATGTGCAATGGTTTCATCCGTACGTTTAAAATCACCTGGCAGACGCACTTCCAACTCGTCGGCCACTGCCTTCACGCCATAAACCCGCTTTGCCGCCTTCTCGGCCATGTATTTCTGGGTGAACGACAGCACATGCCCGGTTAGCGTGACGACGCTGTCCTTCACAATCACGCCGATCTGCGACTCGTTCACGCTTGGCTCCCACTGTAGTTCGTTCTCGACTTCGCGTTTCAATTCACTGTCATTCATTGGTTTGATCCTCCCAGTTTCAATTGCCTTTGACTTTAACCTTGAGAGACTTAAAATCCGACGTTTTCGGAATCGACAATTCAAGAATACCGCTGTGGTATCTGGCATCGATTTTTTCAAGATTTAAACCGCCCGGCAGCGTAATCGACTCATAACATTCGCGCCGCTCCTGCTGCTCATTCGTTTTTGACTTGATTTCTGTCATGTGGCTGGCCCGCAGAGTCAGGCGGTTGCCACTTAACTGAACGTCAAAATCAGTCGCCTCGAAACCTGGAGCCTCAGCATGAATCAGAAACGAATCATCAGTTTCATTAATCTCCAGCCCCCAATGCCAGTTATTTCCTAGCGAACTGCCCGGCAGATCCGTGGCGAACCGTTGTAACATTCCTTCGAATTCACCCTGCATCCTGCGCAGAAGAGTCGGAAAATTACGCAGAACCGGTCCTGAATTACCATCAGCGGCAGTTTCCGCATGATGCCTTAGCCAGGGTAGAAGTGTAGCCATCTGACAAACCTCCTGAACGTGAACTTTGTTTGAAGACAAATGCAATTTGATCAGTCGAATCAGCCGGATTTCACGACAATTTTCTTCGATCTGGCTTTCTCCAGCTTGGGCAAATGCAACGTAAGCACTCCTTCTCGGCATTGAGCCGTGATCTTCTCGTAATCAATTTCAGAATCAATTGAAAAAGTACGACAAAAATCGCCAGTTTCATATTCTTCAGCAAGATACTTCCCAAGCCGGTTTCGTGGCAAAACCCTGGCATTGACTGTCAAGTCGCCTCTTTCGAAGCGAATATCAATATCATTTGCCAGGGCTCCCGGGACGTCACACTGAAGCACCACCTCATCGGGCGTTTCATAAATATCGACCCTGGGCGTGAAGCTGAATTGTGAGCGGGTTGGCTCGCCCCTTGCCGGTTCAGTTGCCAGTCGTGTACCAAGTTCGGTTGAATGTGCCAATGGGCACCTCCTGTTTCTATGAAAAACTCGTTCAAATCTGATGTTACAAAATGACGACTGTCATTCTGCCCTGACTTCAATCCGCCGAGGCCTTTCCTTGGGGCTTTTGGCCATCTTGATGGTCAGGATTCCATTATCAAGTCTGGCTTCGATGGATGTCTGATCCATGGCCACCGGCAGTTCAATCGTCCGTTCAAACACGCCCGATGGCCGTTCGCGACGATGCCACTCGGCTTTTTCAGGTAATTTAAACTCGCGGCGCCCTTTAATCGTAAGCCGATTCTCGCCAGTAATGGTGATGTCGAGATCTGCTATCTTCTGCCCCGGCACTTCCGCCTCGGCATAAATGTAATTATCGTCTTCAGAGATGATCATTGCGGGCGAAACCGCCTGCTCAACCGGCCAGGCCAGAGCCGGTGTGCCAAAGCCTGAAAAAAGACTGTCCATATCACGTCTGAATCGCGACAGATCCTTCTGCAAGCCGCCAAACGGTTCCCAACGTGTTAAAAGTGCCATTTTCCTGAATACTCCTTGATTATTCCGAATTCTGGTGCATCCGGTAAATTCATTGAAAGCAACTGCCACTCGCAATTGCAATCAGCACCACAATTAAATTTTTCGTTTAAATCAATCTGAATTAAATCGGGAGAAATATACAAATGACATGATGAAATTAAGAATCAATAATTCTCAGGCATCTGTCAATTTGTCAGATATATCTCCATACAAATAAGCGAATGTTGATCATGATTCTTGTTTCTTGTTTCACAGTTAGTAAGCCACCTTGACCTTTTCCATTTTCACGTAATAATGCAATGGGGAATTGGTTTCAGTCCGCTTGTTTCTCAAAGAAAATGCCGACTGAATTTTCCACTGGCCAGGGTTTGCAGGCATGGATGCCGCGATAAATAAACAAAGGCTGAATTTCGTTTGTCTCTCTTTGCTCCTGGCCACTGCCCTGATGCAGGCTGGTTGTGGCACAGTTCGTAACACGAACACCCCCCGCACCGGTACTGAACAGATTCTTCTGACCGATGCATTTGATCAGGCTCTGGGCCGCATTGATTTCAGCCCTCTGCAGGGGATCCCGGTTTATTTCGACACCAAAAATATTGAAGCGATTGACAAAGGCTGGGTTATTTCAGCCATTCGCGAGTCGATGCTGGTTCGCGGTGTCAGACTGATGGAAAAACCGGAACAGGCTTCAGTGATTATTGAGGGACGCATTGGTGCCTTCGGCACCGAGGATCACAGTTTTCTGATCGGGATCCCGCAGATGACGATTCCCATGACCCTGACCGGCATGCCAACCGGGTCCTTGCCCGAGATTGCCCTTCTCAAGAAAAACGACCAGTACGCTCTCTCAAAGCTGGCTCTGTTTGGATATGACCGTGCCAGTGGCGGCGTGGTCTGGACATCTGGCACCTCAACGGCCTATGCCAATTCCAAAAATCTCTTCATTGGGGGGCTTGGACCAATTCAGTCCGGGTCGCACAAGAAGAAGCCTGAATTCATGGGGCTGGTTCTGCCACAAATGACAGTTCAGCCCGTCCCCATTCCGATCTTGCCCTGGAGCGAAGAGACCAAGCCCGCGACCGAACGCAACACCACTGGCAGTCAAAAGATAAACTTCAATCGTCTTGACCAGGGCGTTGGTGTTCTAAGTGTAATTGGAGCTGCGGCTTCAAATCAGGGAACGGCAAGTCTGAGAGAACCGGTGTTTGGCCCCAAAGAAATTGGCGGACAGGAGGGCGGGGCGGTGGTTCCTATCCCCGTGCCATTACCGGCGCCAGGTGGATCACCATTCTCATCGAAGTTCTTTCAGGGGTTTGCCCCATTCGACCGAAGTTTGTTACAATCTGGCTCAGGCGATCGGGCTACGAAGGACTACGACCAGGGTAAAGACTGACAGGCATAGTTTTTCTTATTGAAA
The DNA here is from genome assembly GCA_040374745.1 of Planctomycetaceae bacterium. Taxonomy (GTDB): domain Bacteria; phylum Planctomycetota; class Planctomycetia; order Isosphaerales; family Isosphaeraceae; genus QWQI01. The sequence continues at coordinate 49,397 of JBEITT010000029.1, forward strand.
ACGCCTGATCAATTAGCTCGCTTCGCTCTCAATTATCAGAGGATTGCAAGCGAAGCCATGGCTGATTCATTTGACCTGACACGCTACCTGCGTGACATCCCCGACTTCCCCAAGCCCGGTATTCTGTTTAAGGATATCACGCCCCTCTTATCAAATCCTGAAGCCCTGCGAGTTGCAGTCGATCGTATCGCTGAATCAGCTACGAAAAAAGGCCGGATCGATGCTGTCGCTGCCGCTGAAGCACGCGGTTTTATCTTTGGTGCCCCGGTTGCATTGGCCCTGAATGTTCCTTTTGTGCCTATTCGCAAGCCTGGCAAGCTGCCCTATGACAAAATTGGGATCGACTATGATCTTGAATATGGCAAAGACCGGCTTGAAGTGCATGCCGATGCCGTTTCCAAAGGGCACAGCGTGCTGTTGATCGATGACGTTCTGGCCACAGGCGGGACCATGAAGGCCTGCACCGACCTTATGCGAAGCATGGGCGCGGAAATCACTGCCTGCGCTTTTCTTATTGAATTGGGCTTTTTGGGCGGGGCCGGTAAACTGCATCCTGACGAAGTCATCTCGCTGATCAAATATTGATTGATCCTGCCAGGGTGGCTCATCGTGCCACCCTGCAAACATGCATAATCTTTTTCTTGAGGCTGGCATGAAGCTCAATCCGGAACAAACCCGGGCGGCCCATCATCAGGGAAGTCATCTGCTGGTGCTGGCCGGTGCCGGAACCGGCAAAACCCGCACCATTATTGCCCGCGCCGCATTTTTAATGGAGCAGGGCGTTGATCCCCGGCGCATTCTGGCCCTGACATTCACCCGCAAGGCAGCCGGCGAAATGACCAACCGCCTGAAAAACCAGGTAGGCCCGGATGCCGACAATATCCGGGCCGGCACCTTTCATGCCTTCTGCCTTCATACCATGAAGCATTATCCCAAGGCCTTCGGGCTCGACCGGATGACGGTGCTGGACCGCGACGACCAGCTTGAACTTATTGGCATGGTGCGGGCCTCTTTTGTCAGTAAGACCGACCCCCGTATTGCCAGCCGCGAAAAAATCGCCGAACTGTTGAGCTATGCGAGAAATACCAACATCCATTTCCAGGATTATCTGAAAAAAACCGAAAGCTACGACAAGCAGGAAGTTGACATTCCCACTAAAATTTATCGTGGTTATGAAGCCCGCAAACGGTTGCGGCAATACGTTGATTACGACGACCTGCTTTGCCTTTTTGCCCGAACACTTCACAGTGAGAGCATGGACGATGTTCGCCGAATGATCTCAGGTCAGTATGACCACATACTGGTCGATGAAATGCAGGACACCAACCCAATTCAGTGGCTGATTCTCGACGGCCTGCGCGA
>JBEITT010000094.1:0-19874 GCA_040374745.1 Planctomycetaceae bacterium
AGCTGTTTTGGCAGCCATTTGAATGGATGTGAAAATGCCAGAATCGGTGTTGGCTTTTACCTGCCCCAAGGCACCGACGATGGCCGGATTGCCCACGGCGAAACCAACACGCCAGCCAGTCATGTTAAAAGTTTTAGACAAGCTGTGGAACTCGACGGAAACTTCTTTGGCACCTGGAATTTCCAGAATTGAAAGGGCTGGCTTTTCATAATACATTTCATTGTAGGCCGCATCCTGAGCAATCACGAATCCGTATTTGTGTGCCAAAGCGACTACTTTTTCAAAGAACGGGCGATCTGCCATCCCGGCAGTCGGGTTATTCGGATAGTTAATAAACATCAGTCTGGCCCTTGCGTAAACCTCCGTCGGGATGGCGTCGAGGTCTGGCAGGAAGCCAAGTTCTGGGAGTAAAGGCATTGTGTAAACATCAGCACCTGCGAACATGCTGGATGACCGATAAACAGGATAGCAGGGGTCAGGCACAAGGCTAATATCGCCGGGGTTGAGCACGGCCAGGGGGAAGTGCGCAAGACCTTCTTTCGAACCAATAAGTGGTAAGATCTCGGAGGCCGGGTCAAGTGCAATTCCGTAACGCTTCTGAAAGAAAGCAGTGATGGACTGCCGTAGTTCAGGGGCACCCTGATCGAGTGCATATTGATGGTAAGGGCCTACTTCGGCGTTTTTTTGAAGGCTTTCTATAATTGCTTTTGGAGTCGGTCGGTCGGGATCGCCCACGCCAAGGTTAATCACGTCACGGCCCGCGGCAATGGCGGCCTTTTTCTTGCGATCAATTTCAGCAAAAAGGTAAGGAGGAAGTTTCTGAAGACGTTCGGACTTGACGAAAGCAGTGGCCATCAGAGGTAGATCCCGGCGGGGTTAGGGAGGAAAAGTATTACCCGGAGTTTTGTGCCGGGCGAGAGAAAGTTTGAGCAATAGATCAGGAAGCTTCTTCGATGATAGAATCAGGTATGATTTCGTTGGCGAAGACGTTCTGTACGTCGTCGTTTTCGTCAAGCATATCTCTTAGTTTCAGCATTTTCCTTGCTGCATCGGCGTCAAGCTCGACCGTGTTGGAAGGAAGATGTCGCATTTCAGCCACTTCAGTGACAATTCGCTTATCCTCAAGAATCTTTCGAAGTTCATCAAAACTCTTTGGTTCGCAGATTATTTCGTAATATTCATCTCCAGTCACTACGTCTTCAGCACCTGCCTCAAGTGCCACTTCCATGAGTAGATCTTCCGCGACAGAAACTCTTGGCACGAGAAAAAAACCTTTGTAACTGAAAAGATAGCTCACGCAGCCTGTACTACCAAGACTGCCCCCACATAGTTCAAAAATTTTGCGAACCTCACTTGCTGTCCGATTGCGATTGTCAGTCAGAATTTCGCACATGACAGCAACACCCGAAGGTCCATAGCCTTCATACACTATTTCTTCGTAATTCTCTGCTCCAAGCTCACCCGTGGCTTTTTTGATAGATCTTTCAATATTCTCTTTTGGACAACTAACAGCCCGGGCCTTATCAATCGCGTATCTCAGGCGAAGATTCGAAGTGGGGTCAGCACCGCCAGCTCGTGCAGCGACATAAATCTGCCGGCATAGTTTACTGAAAAGTTTGCCGCGTTTGGCATCAACCAAACCTTTTCTATGTGCAATATTTGCAGCATGCGAGTGACCTGCCATGGCATAATTCTCCAATTTGGGCCAATAATTTTTAGCTGCTGTTCCTGGAATTCCAGAATTATAGCAGAAAATGATGTTGTCTTTTCAAGGGTTGGGCTGAGACTTATTCTGCCTTGCCGGTTTTGGCATCTTGTCAAGATTTTCAAGTTTTGTTTTCAAGGTTGCGGAAAGTTTCTGCCCCAATTTGTTTTCTTCTATATATCTCTGGGCTTCCACCCATGCTTTCCTGGCATCGTCAAAGCGCTTCATGCGAAAGAGAACATCGCCCAAGTGATCAAAGAGTGTGCCATCGGGGCTGCTGCGACGAGCAATTAAGACAGCCTTTTCCAGCTGCTTCAGGGCTTCCTCGTATTTTCCTCGCTTAAATAGAACCCACCCAAGACTGTCAAGATAGGCAGAATTATCAGGTTCTTCCTCGACTGCGCGACGAATCATTTGTTCGGCTTCTTCCAGTCGCTTACCCTGGTCTGCGTAAAGATAACCGAGATCATTGAAAACTCCGGTGTCATCAGGAATTCTCTTGAGCAGGGTTTCCAACTCTTTTTCGCCATTGGCAAAGTCATCAATATTCACATAGACAACGGAAAGTCCTGAATGTGCAACACGAGCCAATTCATTATTTGCTGGGAACTGCCGAAGAATATTCCTGTAGAAATCTATAGCCTGCGGGTATCGTTCGGCTCTTGTGAACATCGCGCCAACCAAGCGATTAAAGTCTGCATCCTCCGGGGCTTTTTTAAGAATGTCAGTTCCCAGCTTAATTGCATCATCAAACTGTTTCAAATCACTCAGCACATACATTTTCATGCGAATTGCAGAAGGATCGTTAGGGTCCTGCATCAGCGCTTTATCAACAGTTGCCAATGCCTCTTTGCCCATTTTGCCCTGCATTTGAAACTGGGCAAGCATTATAATATTTCTACGATCTCTCTCGTTAGGATACTTATCCATCAATTCGCTCATCGATCTGGCAGCATCAGTGAACTGACCGTTTTCATAATAAGTCAAAGTCAATTCACGATAAGTATCCGGATTTGGTTCGGCCTTCACCGCAAGTTCGCGTAACTTGACAAGTCTGTCAAATAGATCAGCTTCCCGGGCAAGATAGAAAAGACTGTTATAAGTTGAACGTTGCAGTGCACCTGGATTGCTGGTCAGACGTTTGAGGGCAGCGTCAAGAACAGATGCCGCCGTTCGGGAATCGACCGCAAGCGATTCAATTTGCGGGCGAATTGACTCAAGCCCTCCAGGTCTTGTAACAGCCCTTGCCAGAAGGTCGATAAACCCATCAAATTTACCGTCCTTGATCAGGCCGGCAGCCAACGCGCCAAAGCCCTGAGGATCGGGTTGGATTTTAACCAGTCGGTCATAAAGTGCCTTGGCTTTACTATCCTCACCTGCATCACGATACCGATCAGCGAGGACACCAATAAGGCCAGCATTATCGGGAGACTTTTTGGCAAGTGTTTCAAGTCGGGGAGTAATTTCATCATTTTTTTTCAATGCTGAGAGAACGCGTGCCAAAAGTTCGTAAGGCTCTCGACCCTGAGGAGACCGTCTCAGGAAAGATTCAATCTGAAGCAACGCCTCCTGCGGTTTCTTCGCTTCGATCAGACTCGTCACGAGAAGAATAGGCATAAGGGTGTCGTCAGGATTGTAGCTAAGACCACGGTCAAATGCCCTGACTGCTTCGGGCCAATTCTTATTTGCTACAAATATCCGGCCAAAATTGAGATAAATAACGGCCGGATTCGCTCCAAGAATTCGGTTAACTTCACTGGAGAGTTCATTAACCGCCACCTTGTCGTCAAGCAGATCCATAACGATAATTAATTCCGGCATTGCCTTAGAAGGCTGATTCAATCTGCCTGCATAAAGAATACCGCGGGCAAAGTGTGCATAAAGTGAGGTTTTAGACTTTTTCACCAGCTTGGGATTGGCAAGAGTTTCATCGAGTAACTTCTCAGCCAAAGCAAATTGACCTCTACGTTCGTAGTAACTAATTACCAGCCTCAGCGTCGAAGAATCATCAGGGTCTATTGCAAGGGCTTTCCTGGCATAATTCACTCCCGGTTCCATCTTGCCGATTGCAAGATTTAAACGGCTCAGACGCCTAAGAACAGCCACATTGTCAGGATCGAGTTTGATACATTGTTCAAATAACTCAACTGCTTCATTCCACTCTCGTCGGGACTCATGTGCCCTCGCTGCGGCATATAGTTCTGATACTTCAAGCAGTTTCTTCTGATCCAGCGTCTCCGGTCGTGCCGGTACAAAAATAGCCGGCGTATCTTCCAGTATCAGTCCCTGCTGCAGATGTTTGGAATCAGCCGGATTTAAGTCTTTGTTTAATTGTGCCTCAGCCTCAAATGAATAGGTAAGGCCGAGCAATATTGTTAGACTGGCGAAGGCATACCTGGGGGGCATATGACTGGCTCCGGACAAGGCTGGATGGGCAAAGGCTCTGATCCAGATTTCAGAATAAGACTATGTTAAGAAAAATCATTCTTTGAAGCAATCCGAAGCTGAAATCAGAGCGCATAAAAAAAGGCATCAGTTGCCTGATGCCTTTCTTTGAACTGAGAATAATTACTTTGCTGGTGGCAGAATAACTGCATCGATCACATGAATCACACCATTCTTGCAAGCAATATCCGTCTTGATGACCTTGGCTTTGTCAATCATTACACTGCCGTCAACAATTTTAATTGTTGCTTCTGAACCTTGAACTGTTTTAACTGACTTGCCGTCAAGCTTGACTACGTCAGCAGCCATAGCTTTTGCCGGGATAACATGATAAGTAAGGATAGCAATAAGTTTATCCTTATTCTCTGGCTTGAGAAGACTCTCAACAGTGCCGGCTGGCAGCTTTGCAAATGCTTCATCAGTAGGTGCCATTACAGTGAACGGGCCATCACCCTTAAGAGTGTCAACTAAGCCTGCGGCCTTAACGGCAGCGACCAAAGTTTTAAACGATCCCGCACCAACCGCTGTATCAACAATATCCTTATCAGCAGCAAATGCCGTTACTGATACGAACGTCATGGCAACAGCAAGTAGAAATTTACGCATTGTGTCGAACTCCAATTGGTTAGAGCAACTATCAACCGAACTTGTGTCAAAATCACTACAACCAATTTTTAGCACAATCGACCAAATCGTCTATATGAACGATTTAAAATTCGTTCACAATTGAGCCGCTTCCTTAATTTCTTTTTAAAAACCTTATTTAATGCTGGTCTGATCAAATGTGACTGTAATCCACGAACGAAAAATGGACGAAAAATGGACGAAAAAAAAACCTCGATGAAATTGAATTCCATCGAGGCATCAGTTCTAAACTGCGATAGGATCTGTCATGATTTGCTGAAGTTCAGCCCGTTATCTGCATCAGGTCCATCGACCACCTTGAAGTTAAACTGGTTATCAGCAGTTTTGGTAAGTCGGCCAACAAGACGCTGTCCGTTCTGATCAGATAGCAGGGCAAGAACACCATCCTGATACTCAAACTTGCCATTAAAGCCCCGTGCCTGCTGACTGCCTGAGGCAACAGACCATTTGAAAGTGCCGTCTGCACCAAGTTCAAGTGTAATCGTATCGGTTGAAGAGGGCTTGGCAACAAACTTGCCGACAAGCGATTCAGCGGATGGTGCATTTGCAGTGGTTCCCTGTTGTGTTTCCCCAGCTTTAGGCTGATTCTCAACGGGTTGTTCGGTTGGAACGGCAGCCTGTTCCGGTGCAGGAGCCGACGCAACAACATTTCCGGATTCGTCGGTTCCGTTAAGGACTTTCAAGATAGAAGCTGATACTTTATCGTCTGGCTGCAGTTTGACCAGCCGTTCAAGTTCAACCTTGGCCTGATCTCGATATCCCATTGATAAATAGAGATACGAAAGCAGAAATCGGGCGGCCGGATTATCGGGATTGGCATCACGGTAATTTTCCAGCTTACGAAGCTGACCCGTGAAGGTATCAACATCGGAATAAAGGCTGGAGAGGCTTGTCCAGTCCATTCCAGGCTGAACAGCGAGTACTGGATAGACAGTGGCTGATGCTTCGCCATATCGGCTGAGAGCGAAAAGACAAAGAGCACGAAATTCGTGCATGACCGCGTCGTTTGGCAGTTTCTCCAAGGCCTTGTTAACGCCAGTCAGGGCCTGATCATAGTTACCGGCAATGTAACTTTCGCGGGCTTTTTCGAAAACGGTCAGGGCCGGATCAGCTTCCTCACGCGTTGGCATGGGGGCCTCGGTGTTGAGGGGACGGCTGTAATCATAAGGTACCTGTGTCATCGGCTGTTGCTGGGCGACAGGTTGTTCAACAACAACAGGTTGCTGCACCACCACGGTAGTTTGCGGAATGTAGCTGTAGTAAGGGTTCACGTAACCGGTATAGCCCCAGTTGTATAGAGAAGAACCCATACCCCAACCAAACATACTAGATGTCAGATAACCCAGGCCAAAACCACCCAGGCCCCACGCCCACCAGTTGCTGTTGTTGTATCCGCCGTAATAATTGTTAATAATTGGGCGTGACCAGCCCCAACCACCGTTGTGCCAGTTGTTATGATAATTCCAGTATCCGGGACGGTATCCACCAAAATTATTATCATAGCCCCAGCCACCTGGACGATTAGTCCACCAGCCACCTCCCGGGCGGTAAGTGCCGCCAGGGCCTACAAAACCATTCCCACCTGGTCGGCCGCCACCACCATTCCACCAACCCGGACCGTTATACCCAGGCTTGTTGTAGATGGGTCGATTAACATTATTTCCGCCGATAATATTGTTGTTATTGATGTTTATATTGTTGTTATTACCGCCGGGGTTGAAATTGCCTCCGCCAGGACGATTTCCTGGGTTGATTCCGCCACCGCCTGGCCTGTTGATTCCGCCAGGGCCGACGATGCCGCCACCTCCGCCTGGGCGATTAATGCCTCCAGGGCCAATCGGCTTATCGATACCCGAACCAATTCCGTTGCCTGGCTTTAAATTTCCGCCGCCCGGACGATTAATGCCACCGGGACCGACAATTCCATTGTTACCGCCGCCGCCTGGCTTGGTGATACCGCCTCCGCCAGGTTTCGTAATACCGCCGCCTGGCTTGGTGATACCGCCAGTGCCCGGCCTTTGGCCCGGATTCAGGCCACCTCCGCCGCCGGGGCGATTGATTCCACCGGGTCCAGCAATCCCGCCTCCACCAGGCCCGGGAGCCGGTTTGGTTCCCCCGCCGGTGTCTGGCCTGAAACCAGGCGATGGTTTTGTGTTGTTTCCAGGCCTCAGACCAGGATTGATCGAACCACCGCCACCAGGGCGATTGATGCCACCTGGCCCAATCAGGCCACCGTTTGCTGGTCGCTGGGCAATTCCCGGATTACCACCTGCACCATTAGCCCATGGGGGCCGTGCTCCAATCGAGGGTTTGTTTCCACCTCCAGGCTGGCCTGGAATTAATCCTCCGGGGCGATTTCCGTCGGCACCAGGATTCAGATTAGGTCGGTTTGCTATACCACCACCTGTCGGCATATTCGGCCTGTTTACATTTCCCCCGCCCGGATTTGCCGGTCGTGTCATTCCACCTGGATTGATATTGGGGCGGTTTGTACCACCGCCACCAGTGGGGAGGTTCGGACGGTTAACAGTTCCACCGCCGCCCGGGGGAATATTCGGCCTTGAAATACCACCGCTGCCAGGATTATTAGGTCTAGCGGCCCCGCCGCCGCCGGAAGGCATGGCGGGCCTTGTCATTCCACCGCCGGAAGGCATGGCAGGCCGTGCCATTCCACCGCCTGTCATTCCACTGGGGCGTGAGGCACCCGCGCCGCCCATGCCACGAAAACCGCCGCCCGAGAAACCGCCGCCACCAGGACGTGCACCGCCGCCGCCACCACCGCCGGGGCCACGCCCGCCACCAGGCCATGCATTGGCCGGGGGCAAAACTGTGCAGAAGATCAGGCTCATGGCCGTGATTTTTCGAGTGGCCCTGAATATCCGCCTCATACGCTGATTCATTGATTGCTTCTCCCCCGTTTCGGTTCTTACCTACTGGCACACAAAAACGTGAAACGGATGTCGATTACTTCGCAGAAGGTGCTGTTTCGGTATCTTTCGATGGTTTTGGTGCAGGAGCTTTTCGTGTCAGGACCATTTCCTCGCGGGCGGGGGTCATTATTCCGTCAACCGCCCGGTCGAACGTGGCCCATGTGAATTTTTCGCCGGAGGGGTCTAAAGTAAGCAGTTGGCTGGCGGTGACAACCTTACCATCCGGTAGAACGGCTTCGTTCTTCAAGAGCCACGATTCCTGATCGGCGACTTTTGACCAGCTACTTTCGCCGTGCCCACCAGCACTGTCAAATGTCCATGACTTGATTCGCTTCTTGCTGGGGTCGTAGCCAATTCGTACCCTGGCCAGATTTTTCCGATCTGTGCCTGCGCCTGAAAATGTCAGTTCTATTGCGTTACCTTCATCTACCCATTGGGCTTTGACGGAAACGATTCCATTGGGTGTTTCTGTCACCCACTCGCCAGCGAGCCAGTCAAGAACGGTCAGGTATTCTGAATGTGCACCGGAATCTTTTGTTGCAGGAATTGAGTAGTCATGCAATTGAGTCAGCTTCCAGCCACCCTCTTTTTTGACATAAACCGCCTGATAGGTTGTGTTGGTCGTGTCGCCGGTGCTGCTTGTCGAGTATGATACTCCCTCCTCCAATGCCACACCCGGCGCAACAATTCGAATCGATTCCACGCTTGTTTTCAGTGTTGTTCGGGCGTCAGAGTTAAACGATGCACTGTAAAGGTCCTTGACCGCCGATTTACCCTCATAAACGTCACCAAACTCATCAACGACTCGAACATCATCGGCCAAAGTCGCTCCAATTGCTTCAACATCACCTGCGTTATAGGCTTTGTCAAACGCTTCGGATACCTTGATGACTTCACGCTGTTCGGCAGTAAATGCTGATTTTTCACCAGCAATTTGTTCCTGTGCGACCAACATGGTGACCATGCCAGTCAACCCGGCGAACAGTAAAGAACTTCTGACGAAGCAGGTGGCAATTCGCATTTTCTTCGAACTCGGATCTGGTTGGTGATTCAAAGGCCGCAATGCTGCATCGAAGCGTTTGTTCGATACAATATTGATTACGATAAAAATCAATTTTAGTTCATGATCAAACAAATTTCACAACAATTTTATCGTTTCATTATTAACCTATACCGTCTAATCGGAATTTTGCTGATTTTTCCTGAATTTGCTGTTCGTAAAATGCATCAAAAATCCCGTGAATGGTCCATTCCACCGACCCAGGTCGCAATTACTTTTGTTTTCAGTATTTCATTTCCCGGCGTTTTCAGCAGATTTCTGTCGAACACAACAAAATCTGCATCAAAACCCGGCTTTAACCGCCCCAGGCGGTCTTCTGCAAATTGAGCAAAGGCTGATCCGGAAGTAAATCCACGCAAAAGTTCTTCCATCGATAGTTTATGTTCGGCCCGCCAACCAGCTTTCGGCGTACCATTGGCATCCATGCGGGTCGTGCCTCCATAAAAACCCCAGAGCGGGGATGGCACTTCAACGGGAAAGTCGCTGCCCAAGGCCAGTTTCACGCCGTCCTGAACAAACCATCGCCAGGCATAGGCCCCGCGGGCTCTTTCATCACCCAACCGCAAGTCGGCCCATCGCTGGTCGCTTGAAGCATGAGAGGGCTGCATGCTCGCAATGATTTGCGATGCCGCGAATCGTTGGACATCCTGGCGTCTGACAACCTGAGCATGCTCGATCCTGAATCTTGGCTCAGCATTTTTCCAATTCGATTTGGGTACTTCGGCGAATGCCTTTTCATAGGCATCAAGCACAAGGGCATTACCCCTGTCGCCTATGGCATGTGTACAAACCTGCCAGCCCGTCGCCAACGCTGATTCAGCTGATTTTTCGAGCATTTCCTGACTAATAAGCTGAAGTCCACGGTGCCCTTTCTGGTCAGAATAATCATCAAATAGCAGAGCCCCACGTGACCCCATGGCACCATCAATAAAAAATTTCATGGCCCGCAGCTCGTATCGCCCACGCCCGGCCAGTACACCACCCGGGATGGTTTTCCGGAAGAATTCCCCGGGGTCGGCAGGGGCCGACGCCATTCCGTAAACCCGCAGGATCAGTTCGCCTGATCGATCCATCTGTTCAAGCACACGCCTTTCCTGCGAGTCAAGTCCGGCATCGTGAACGCCCGTCAGGCCTGATTTCAAACATTCAGCCTGTGCGAAGAGCAATCGGCGTCGCATGGTTTCATCATCAGTCGGCGGAATCACAAGGCTGACAAGCCCCATACCACCATCAACAAAAAGACCGCTCGGCTCGCCTATTCGGTTTTTTATCATCTGTCCGTCTGATGGGACATGGGAGTCTCTGGAGACATTGGCACGTCGCAGGGCTTCGCCATTAGCCCAGCCGGCATGGCCATCAACCCGGACAAGCCAGACTGGCCGATTCGGCATGACTTTATCCAGCGATTCTCTCCCCGGGAAAACCTGGCCTGGCCATAATGACTGATCCCAGTTTCGACCAATGATCCAGCTGTCACCGGGCCGCTTCCCGGCCCAGTTTTTCACAGCCTCGGCCACGGCGGTTTCGCTTCTATACTCCCGGAGATCAAGCTCATCAAGGCTTGACCCCAACATCGACAAATGAGCATGTGAATCGATAAGTCCCGGGGTGATCATCGCCCCAGCCGGATATTTCATCCGTTTTGTTGATGTATTGATGAGTTTTTCCAGTTCAGACAACTCACCGATAGCAATGATTTCCTCACCCCTCAGAGCCATTGCTTTTGCCATTGGCTTTTCAGGGTCTCCGGTCCAGATCACATCAGCTTCAATAATTGTCGTGGCTGCCTGGCTACCAGGGTGTCTAAGGGCTTTTCCTGCGAGTTTGCCTGTCACTCTGCCTTCATCAATGGCAAAAATCCCATTAACCAAAAGGTGTTTTACGCCTGTGGCATATGATGTCGTGTTTTCAAATGTAGAATTATCCCGAAATATTGCAGGATCAAACACGACAATGTCGGCCACCAGGCCGGGTGCAATACGGCCCCGGTCTTTCAGCCCGATGATTTCAGCCGGCAGAAGAGTCGCGGCGTGAATGGCTTGCTCAAGGCTGATCACTTTATCATCAAGTGCATAGCGGATTTTACGAGGAAATGTTCCGTATGAGCGTGGGTGTGGTTTGTCGCCATTGCCGGTCTGATGGGCCCCGCCATCAGAAGCCGTGGCTACATATGGCTTTTGCATGCCGAATCGGACGTCTTCTTCGCTCATACCAAATGAAATCGCACCTGCATCGCCCGCGAGTTGAATATCGACGACCACCTCAGCTACATGCTTATTCTCGGCCGCAGCAATTTCATCAAGCCTTTTGCCTACATAATCCGGTCTGGGGGCAAAACGAGAAATCATGATCGAATTGCCGCCATCACGACTGCCCATTTGTTTTTTTATGTCCTGTGACAATCGTTCACGCTGGCCAGGCTCGTTGAGTTTTTCCAAAAGTTCTTTTGTTGATAACACCCTCGCCCAATCGGGTACCACCATTGCTGAAAGCCTTGTGCTTGAAGCAACGTAGGGATATTGGTCGGCTGTTACTTTCAAGCCGGTTTTACGGGCTTTTTCAATTTCTGTGCAAGCTTGTACGATTTTTCCCCAGTTGGCGCGGCCGCTTGCCTTGAGGTGAGAGATATGAACGGGTATTGAAGCCTCGCGGGCAATCTTTACAGCTTCCTGTATCGAATCAACAAGCCCGCTGCCTTCGCTTCGGATGTGGCTGGCATAAATTCCGCCATGTTTTGTGACTTGCCGCGAAAGTTCAATCAGTTCTTCCGTTTTCGAAAATTTGCCGGGGATATAGATCAGACCAGTGCTCATGCCCCAGGCGCCGCTTTGCATCTCGCGGTCAATCAGCTTTTTCATTTGTGAAAGTTCATCAGGAGTGGGGGCTCGTTCTGCATTCTTCATGACAATTTCACGAATCGATCCGTGAGGGATCAAATGAATGACGTTTGTTCCAGCACCGTTTTTATCAATTAGTTGATAAAGGGTTTTGATGTCCGTCTCACCTCCGCCGCAATTTCCGGTGACGATGGTAGTCACACCCTGAGTGATGAAATTCCTGTTCAACCGAGTTCTTTCAGCAACTATCGAACTATCTGAATGATTATGCAGATCGATAAAGCCTGGTGCCAGGACCATGCCGCTGGCATCAATAATTCTCACAACTCCTGCCGTTGGTTTGATTGACGCCCCGACTTTTAAAATACGATTTCCGGAAATAAGAACATCGAGCACCTGCCCGGGCCGTGGAGTTCCGTCATAAACAGTTGCGCCGCGAATAAGAATTTCATCGGCTGGAAGCGATATGGAAAATATAAAAAAGAGGACAAAAAATAAAAGTCTTGATTGAGCTGAACAAGTTGTTGAAACAAGGTTGAGATGCATCGACATTGTCTCTCTGGCGGGTTACATGTCTCTATTTTCGGCGAAGTTAAGCAACAGTTTATCAGACACATGGGCTTGAATCGAATGCAATCCGGCGGATTTCGTTCCGAATCAACTGTCGAGGCTTCGATTTATATTCAATTGCCCGGAACCGGCTTTTGTGAAAGAATCTTCTGAAAGAGTGAAATTGAAATTCCTGGCGATGAGGTCTGTCGTGCAGCAAAAGCAGATTGATAGTGGACGCCTTTTTGCCCTTATTGGCTTGATGTGGTTTGCCTATTTTCTGAATTATGGCGACCGTCAGGCGGTATTTGCCATGTTTGGGTCGCTGAAGTCTGAACTACAGCTAAGCGACCGCCAGTTAGGATTGACTGGCTCAATTTTTCTCTGGGTTTATGGCCTGGGCTGTCCAATTGCGGGCATGCTGGCTGATCGATACTCAAAAAAAAAGCTGGTGGTGCTGAGCCTGATTATATGGAGTTTAGTCACACTGGCAACGGGTTTTGCGACTTCAGCCATCATGCTGCTTTCGCTAAGGGCGGCAATGGGCATCTCCGAGTCGCTTTATATGCCGGCTGCCATATCACTGACAGCCAATTCCACACCTGCCGACAAACGATCGAGAGCCGTCTCGATTCTGACAACAGGGCAGATTGCCGGAACCGTGGCCGGGTCGTGGTTTGGCGGAACCATGGCAGAAGCTGGATACTGGCGTGAAGCCTTTTTTCTGCTCGGGGTCATCGGAGTCGGTTTTTCCGTTCCCTATTTTTGGTTCCTCAGGGGAATTGATGACCGGCCACTGGTGCAGGAGAATTCTCAATCGACCTCTCCTGCTGAAAGCACTGAATCCACCCCTTTAATCCGGCTTTTTTCAGTGCCCAGCTTCTGCATGTTATGTGTTACTTTTCCGATATTTGTGTTTGGGCTCTGGATGCTTTATAGTTGGTTGCCCAGCTATCTGCAGGAAAAATTCAGCCTGAATAAGGCCCAGGCCGGATTTGAAGGTTCATTTTACATGCAGACCGGCTCGCTGGCCGGGCTTTTTCTGGGCGGGTATCTTGCCGATATTATCTGCCGTCGCTCGATTGCTGGCCGGTTCTGGCTGCTGGTGGCAAGTCTAGGCCTCTGCTCGCCATTCATTCACTTGATTGGCAGCAGTGAAACAATATCGACTACAAGAGTCAGTATGTTCTTCTTCGGATTATTTGGCGGATTTCTCATGGGTAATATTTTTCCATCCTCGTTTGAAGTCGTTCCTGCGACCATGAGAGCCTCGGCGGTGGGATTTTTGAATTTTTTTGGTGCAATTGTTTCGGGATTTGCACCGTTGGCTGTCGGAACCTGGAAGCAGTCAATTGGTATAGAGCAAATGCTTTCTGCCGTAGCCGTCGTTTATCTGGCCGGAGCATTTATCTTGGTCGTGACTATCCGATTTTTCTTTGCTGCCGACTGGGCGAAAGTCAATTCGAAAGATACCATGTCTCTCTCCAACCCATAAAAGGATGAATCGTGATGGCCCGAATTCTGATCGCCGAATGCAAGCAGGAAGTTTCGACTTTCAATCCGCACAAAAGCGGTTACGACGACTTCGGAATTCGTCGGGGAGAGGAATTAATTGATTATCATTCTCGCGTCAGGAATGAAGTCGGTGGCGCAATGGATATCTTCTGCAGGAATTCAGAAATTGAGCTTGTGCCAGCGTACAGTGCATTTTTTATAACTTCCGGCGGAACACTTGCCGACAAGGCATGGGATCGTATCAAGTCTGAATTTTTGAATGAGATAAAACTGGCAATCGAATCAGGTCCGGTTGACGGGGTTTATTTTTGCATGCATGGAGCGATGGCCACCGAAACAGAGTTTGATCCTGAAGGCTATCTGCTCAGTGAGTCGAGGAAGATTCTTGGAGAAAATGTACCGATTGTGGTATCGCTTGATCTACATGGCATTTTGACCGATCGAATGCTTGAGCAATCTGATGCCATTGTTGCCTATCACACGTATCCTCATATTGATTTTTATGAAACAGGCCAGCGGTCTGCCCGGCTTTTACTCAGGATCATGGCTGGCCAGGCACGGCCAGTCACGGCCAAAGTTGCGATTCCAGCTCTGGTTCGGGGTGACGAACTGATAACCGAAACCGGTTGCTTTGGCGAAAGTATATGCCTGGCTAAAACCTATGAAACCGGGCCCAATGGGCTTTCGGCCGGAATGTTTATCGGCAATCCGTTTACAGATGTTCCAGCTCTGCAGACCTACAGCTTTGTAGTGACTGATCAGGATAGCGATCTGGCTAGTCGTGGGGCAGTTGAAATAGCAGAATGCTTCTGGAAAAATCACGAGAAAATGCAAGTGCCGCTTGTCAGTCTGGCAGATTTACCCCGCCGACTGGCTGAACGAACAATTCAGGGACGCAGCGGAACCGTGGCCCTCGTCGATGCGGCTGATGCGACCAGTTCAGGTGCGTCGGGCGACAGCAATGCCATACTTAAATGTTTGCTTTCCAGTGGTTATACTGGTCGAACTCTTCTGCCAATTGTTGATGCTACTGCGGTTGAGAAGGCTTTTTGCGCCGGGGTTGGCCAGTTAATAACGACAACTCTGGGAGGCACTCTTGACGCGGGCCGATTTGAACCTCTTGAAATTACCGCCCGGGTAAGGCTTCTGGCCGATGGCAATTTTCAAAGTGAATCGTTTGGAGAATCATGGGTGGCCGGACCCACTGTCGTGCTTGAAGCAGATCATTTTACAATCGTGGTTTCAACGCGGGCCGTAAACCTCTACGACCGATCATTTTTCTATTCCCATGGCCAGAACCCTAAGCGGTTTGATGCGGTAGTGGTGAAATCTCCGCACTGTCAGAAACATATGTATAAATCATGGTGTGATGAAATGATCATGGTTGATGCACCTGGCTCATCAAGTGCCAACCTGCCTTATCTCGGCCACAGCCGCTGCCCTCGACCGATTTTCCCGCTTGACGGGAACGTTTTGTTCAAACCCGAAGTAAAACTCTTCAGCCGGAGGCTGGTTCAATCATGAATACGATCAAAATCAGGGAGATCCGTTGTGCAGGGCTACGTGGTGCCACTCCTGAAGGTGGCTGGTCTAATGAATTGCGCCCGGAAGATTGTGTGCATACTTTAATTACAGTTCATACTGATGCAGGAATTGTAGGCCTGGGAAGCGTCTTCACCAACGATGCGCTGGTTCAGGCTGCCCTCAATGTGCTTGAGCCACTTTATCGCGGCGAAAATGCACTTGAGCCAGAAAGAGTTACGGAAAAACTGCACCAGAACATGTTCTGGCTTGGACGGGGCGGATCGATCACTCATGCCATCAGTGGGATTGATATTGCTCTATGGGACATCCTAGGGAAGGCCACAGGGCAACCGGTAGGGCGTTTACTGGGTGGGCGTTATCGAGACCGAGTTCAGCCATATGCTTCATTGTTGATGGATGAGCCGGAGAAAATGGCTGGTCATATTTTATCGGTAAAGGCACAGGGATTTAAGGCCTTCAAAATTGGATGGGGACCGTTTGGCCGCAGAAATGCCTCGACTGACGAAGCAATAGTGGCAGCGGCCCGCGATGCGATCGGGCCTGAGTGCAAACTGATGGTTGATGCAGGCGGCAGCGACGCCCACTGGGCAGGGCGATACAAATGGGCCTTGAGCACAGCCAAAATGCTTGATAATTATGATGTGACCTGGTTTGAAGAGGCCTTGGTGCCTGATGCACTGGAAGACTTCATCAGGCTACGCGAGCTTTCACCCGTGCCAATATCGGGTGGCGAAGTACTGACGCGTCGCCAGGCATTCCTGCCGTGGCTGCAAAACCGGGCATTTGACATCATCCAGCCTGACGTAACAAAAGTCGGCGGTATCAGTGAAGAACGCCGAATCGCATGGATGGCCGAAGATTATGGCGTGAAATTTGTTCCGCACGGCTGGAATACAGCTGTTGGGCTTGCCGCCGACCTGCATCTGGCATCGGCAATCGCAACCACCGATTTTGTTGAATATCTGACTGGCTCACCGTTTATTGATGAGATAACCCAGGGTGGTTGGAAAATTGATTCAGACGGGATGCTTGCGATCCCTGACAAACCAGGTCTGGGTCTGGAAATCAACAAAGATGCTGTCAGAAAATACACCAACGGGGTTGAACTCTTCTGACAATATACTTTTTCCGACGATTAGCCAATCAGGCAAGCAGACCCTTGATAACCTTTCCTTTATTACCTATTGAGAAAGGGCGGCCATCTGGAGAATGAATCTGATATTCAATGGGCAAGCCCAGGGCGGTCGCAATGGTGGCGTTGAAATCGGCAACCTTGACAGCGTCGTCTTCAACAGACATGGCGTCTTCGTCGGTTTTCCCGTAAACACTGCCGCCCTTGACCGAGCCACCAGCCATGACACAACTGAATGAGGCCGGATGATGGTCTCGGCCCGCATTAGCGCTAATCGGTGTTTTTCGACCAAATTCAGTGCCAATTACGACAAGTGTCTTTTGTAGCATACCCTTCGATTCGAGGTCTGACAGCAGTGCTGAAACAGCATTATCAAGCATGGCACCCCGCCCGGGCATGGCCTGGAAAATGTCATTATGCATGTCCCAGCCGCCAAGGTTTACTTCGACGAATCGAACACCACTTTCAACGAGCCGACGGGCCAGAAGAACGCCCTGACCAAAAGGGTTTTTACCATAGCTTGCCTGAGTCTCAGGCTTTTCCCTGTTAATATCAAATGCATTCAGGCCTTTGGATTTGAGCAGGGTCATTGCTGATTTATAAAGCTCGTCGTAACCTGTCACTTCTGACGACTTCGACTTGCGGCGAAATTCACGGTCAAATTCCTGCGAAAGTGCGATCCGATGTTCAAATTGCCCAGGTTTAAGATACTTCGGAATAGTTGTGTTCTGCAGCCCCTTGTTCGGGTCAGATATTGGTACGGGCGCGAACATGGCACCCAAATAGCCTGCCCCGATATTGGATCCGCCACCGACCACCACACTGGCCGGGAGTTCGGGGCTGATCGGGCCTGCAAGGCGATGAATCCATGGACCAAGGCCCGGATGCCGCGTGGTCGCTATCTGCTTGTAGTTGGTTTTGATCAGATACTGGGCTTGACTATGGTCGGCGGTGGTGGTGGTCATGCTGCGTATAACAGCAAGGCGGTCAGCCATCGCAGCCAACCTGGGTAATGAACCGCCGAATTTCAAGCCGGCGATTTTTGTTTCTATGACCGGCGTATCACCCTGATTCTTACTTTCAGGCTTTGGGTCAAAAGTGTCGATCTGGCTCATCGCACCGTTCATTGACAGGTAAATCAAATGTTGGGCACGGTTTGGGTTGTAATCAGCTACAGGTTTGAATTTTCCCGATTTTGAAGCGGAATTATCGGCTGCGGGCAACAATGAATCGCTGACTAATGTCGGAAGAGTGGAAACACCAAGTAATCTCCGGGCAATACTGAGCACAAATTCGCGGCGACTCAGTTCGTCAATCCTGTTAAGTTCTTCTTTAACTCGCAGGGTGTTCATGAATGTTGTTCCCAGAATGTGATGCAGAAAGTCAGTGCAATTTCATTGCACGAAGAGAAATTCACGTGTGTTGAGTAAGGCCCAGATGATATTGCCAATTCCGGGCTTGCCGCTTGAAGCCGCTTCAGCATAGGCCAGTCTTTTCTCTCTCTCAGTCGGGTGCCTGGTCAATATACTCATGAAAATTTCATCAACCACGGCTCGCGGGGTGCGGTCGCCAGTGAGTGTAAGGTCCAGCACAGACCCATTTTCGATGATCATATGAGAGGCAGCACCATTAAACAGCTCTAGCAGTTGAGGGACGGTTCCATCGGTATGATTTGCGGCGATAATCTCTCGGTCTGACTGTCCAAACTCCCTTAGAAAATGACCAAGGGGCAGGGGACTGGGTAGTTCACTGGCCCGGCGCAGGATGATCCTCTCAGGAATATCCCCCGGGTTATAAAGGCTTTTTTCATCAGCAGTTCGTTCGTTTTTCCGAACTTCATCAATCACTTCGACACGCGCCGCCACAGCGCTGGCTTTTTCACCTTTCCTGATGGTGATGAGCTGCTCAAATTCTTCCTCTGAAGGCCTTGGAATAAGGTCAGGGTTAGGTATTGTCAGTGCAAGAAGACTATCCCAAACCTGCTCGGCAGTCATGCGTCTGAGAACTGGCCCCTGAAAAAGATAAGGTTTTGAGGTGTCAATGTCTTCATATGTTGCCTGTCGCTGATAAGTCTTCGTGTAGAGAATCATCCGAAGGAATTCTTTCATATCGAAATCCAGTCGAACGATCTCTTTTTCAAGAAACCTCATGAGTTCTTCATTTGATGCAACGGTGTCGTCTCGTAAATCGTCCACCGGCTCTATCAAACCACGGCCCATGACCAGTTTCCAGAGCCTGTTTGCAAGTGTACGTGCAAATCGGGTATTGGATTTATCTGTCACCCAGGCCGCAAACTGCACGCGTCCCGGCATGCTTCGTGTATCAGAGGGAATTTCACCCCAAAGCACTGCCGGTTTCACAACTTCGCCCGGCTTGGCGTCGGGATCATCGTAATCATGAGGGTATTTGAGCTTGAGCCGGCTATTTTCCCAAACATTCTGGCGATTGTTGTTAAGTACAAGATTTCGAAACTGGTTGAACTTGCGGTCGGCAAAATCTTCTTTACTGATATCCATCTCCAGTTGTGGCGGCTTACTGTATTGCAGCCCAGCACTGAATGCCGCCATCTGATAAAATTCTTTTTGCTTCCATCGATCAAAAGGGTGGTCGTGGCACTGTGCGCAACCGATCCGTGTGCCCAGGAAAATTCTCACCGTATTATTCAGGCTGTCCAAGGGCATGCCAGCATCCCGGAGAACATAGCCAGTGGCCGGGTCATCAAGCACTCGCCCCTCGGCCGATAGCATCTGCCGGACCATGACATCAAAATGAACGTTCTTTTGAAGGCTTAGTCGTATCCAGTCTTCATAAGGTCTGAGGTATCTGTTGTTGTTTGACCGGTCAACCAGCCGCAGGACATCCGCCCAGTAATTGTATAGGTGGCTGGCATATCCAGGCGAACTGAGGAGTTTATCGATCAACTCGATTCGACTGGTCTTCGACTTGTTGTTCAGAAATTCATTAGATTGGGCAAGGGTGGGTATAATGCCGTTTGTATCAAGATAGACCCGCCTGAGAAATAAATAGTCGCTGCTGTCGGCATTTGGTTTCTGGTTTGCTCTGGCAAGTCCAGCCTGAACCAGCTCATCGATCTTTGAAGCCGAGACGATGAGTTCTTCCCTGCGACCTAATTCAACAGGTGACACTGCGACCGATTTGGGGTCCAATGGAGCTTTCGGGAGTTTTGGTTTTGCCGCTGCATTTTTTTTAGCCTCGGCGAGCATCTTCTGCTGCGCTGTTTTCGCTTTCGCAATGGCCTGGTTACGCGCCTTGGTAATTGCCTGTTGTTGCTGTTTTGCTTTTTGCAATAACGTCTGTGCAGATGAGGATTGATGGTTACCAAATAAGAAGAAGGCCAGAATCATTACCAGTGTGAGATGTAAAGTTCGGGTTAACATCCAATACTCCGGTCCATCTGATTAGCCAGCAAGATTCATTGTATCAATTCGCAATGTTAATAATTTATACGAACAAAATATAAAGATGGGACAAAAGGGTGAGAAAAATAAAG
>JBEITT010000163.1:0-7158 GCA_040374745.1 Planctomycetaceae bacterium
AATCCACTCTATTTCAATGAATAATGACTGATGTTTCAAGCGGTTTTCAATTTATAAATCCAATTAGAACTCGACTGCGGGCTTTGTAATGATTTTAAGGGAGGTTTTTCGGAAATAATTTGCAGGCGAGTTTTCATCAGAATTCGGAATACAAGCAAATTGAGGCGTGTGATAAATTGACCAATTTTATTTTCCTCAGCTGATGATTAAATTATCACTATCGATCAGTTTTAATCATGCTGAATATTCGATACCGTTCATAAACAAAGAATTCTTACCCTGAATAATTATGGGAAAAATGTTAATTTAGTTGAGAGAAGTGGACGAAATTTCTTTCCAAGATCCATTACGAGCAGAAAATGAAACTTTCAACACGATTTGCACTTGTAGGGATTGGTGCTCTCGCCGCATTAAGTATGGTCCAACACGCCAGAACTAAGCATTACGAAGAACCTGAATCTGTTGTTTATCTGCTTGGCGTGCTTCCCAATCTGGCAGCTGCAATTGCTATTCCATTTGTATTGTTAAGTGTTTGGGCCGATCAAGAGTCAGTCGCATCGTATCCGAGTATCCGTCGAAGATTTTTTATCCTGTCCTTCGTTGCAGGTGTCGGATTGATCGTCTGGGAATTCATGCAATCGGCAAGCCGGTCACTCCATTACGATAATCATGATATTGGAGCAACCATACTTGGCCTTTTCTTAGGCTGGATGTTTTTTGCTTTAATAATGTCGTATTCTAATCTATCGGAAATCTGATTATTTGATTCTTAGCTTCGCGGCTTTGAGTTAGTGCTAAACACACTTACTTACCGGGATCAAACAACATGGGACTTATTGACAAGATTCTGGGCAGAAAAATTCGGATCCGCAGAAAATCCAGCCGGAACAACGCATAATTTCTTATTTCATATAAAGGAGCACTGACATCTCGCGGCTTTCTGAACTTGAAGGGCGGCATGTGGGAGCGATAATCACCTCCAGCTTCTGTTAGTATAACGGAAACGAAGTCACGTCCGATGTTAGCATCTGAACACTTTAAATGTCTGGGCCAGATGAGGATATGCAATTCTCGGTTGTATTCCCAATTCTTGAAGGTACCGACTTCAAGCTCGGTGAGAGAGTGTGCGCTATGGTCCACCCCCGGAAGGCAACTGTAAAGTTTATTTGACTCTTTGAAACTTAATTAACTACTAAATAGGAAGATGATGTGCGTGTGCCAAATGGCTTAAAATTCGAAGTTATGGGAACTGGACTCCCAAGGAAAACTCCCGGGCGTGCCAGTTGTTTAAATGCTCAGTTCCGGCAACCTGATCAAACTGACCCAGATAGCAATAAAAGCAGCCATGAGAGCTATCTGGATGCCCTAAAAGTCTATGAATGAGTTCCAGAATTCGTTGAGGACATTCAACTGAATGTGGAAATGGGACAGCGACTGACACCTACAGACATCGATAATTGAATTTGTAGGATAAACATTTTACCAATCGGTGACATTAGCCGACGCAGAATTGCGTGAAACTTGGTCGAACAACCTACTTCGCTATTGGCCTAATTGCTTTCAGCGAAACCAGAACCCCAAGGCCGAGGTATGCCTAAGCAGTAGGCTAAATAGCTTAATTTTCTAATTTCCAGTCTGGCTGAAGTTGGTTTTTCGACCTGTTAGCTCTACCCCGCATCTTCAAAGCTAGCTGCACAATTGGCCAGGAAGCTCCTATATTAAATAAGAAACGATTCATCAATCTGGAGACTGATGGGACTTCGTTCGTTGAAGGGTGATGCACCTATGAATTGGCCTTGGATTCCAAAAACTAGTAGAAAGGGTTACTTGACTTATCAAGGAGTGCTGGCAAGTGACTCTTAAATATCCACTTGATCAACATGCAATGATGAATCGTTACAAGTTTGGTGACTTTCTGGGCTTTATCAGGTTAACAACGATTGGAAGTTTCTGTAAGATGCCAGACCAAATGCAATTCACAGGATCTTGCCAACATTGATTGGTCCCGGAAAATTGTCAGATCATTGCTAAGTCAATCGCGACATTCTTGATAAATATCAAGAAATCACCATGTCCCGAACAAGAATTTCCTCGTGCATAATTCAATTATTAATAACATTCTGCTTGCCGTTGACAGAAAAATCATAAGGCTTCGTCATACTGCCGTAAGCTTTAAATCCTTTGGCGAGATGAATCTTGCAAGCGGCACTTTGCCGGATCCATAGGTCTCGAACTTCACAGCGGATGCCTCAACGACTGTTAAAGCAATAACTGAAAGGGAAAAAGTTGCAGTGCGTTATTACAGAAACTTCGTTAATTCCTCCAGAACCTGTAATTCGCCAGAAAATCGATTAAATCCTTAAATAATAAAATTTTATCGTGGGTATCTCTTGGTTCAAATCACTAAGCTGGTGCTAAAACCCAGTAATTACTCAAAAGAAATAATCAAGCAAGATTTTAATTGTGTTTCAGACTTTGCACTCTACTATGCAGTATTTTCACGACTATGTCTGGGCATCCACATGTGGCTCGTGGATTAAAATCAGATCCTTATTCCCAATTCCCCAAGCTGGTTCAGCAATAAGTCTGTGTCCGTGTAATGAAGGGCGTGCAGTCCGGCGGCGCGGGCACCAGCCACGTTTTCGGGCATGTCGTCGATAAATATGCACTCATCTGGCCTTGCACCGGCCACATTATGGCATCGCTCGTAAAAGGGTTTTGCCGGCTTCATAGCTCCGACCTCGTGCGACATCACCAGTCCGTCAAAGCGGTCAAGCAACTCGGCAAACTGTTGCCGAAATTGTCGAGCATGAACAGCGTTGGTGTTCGACCCAAGCACCAGTGCATATCCGGCATCTTTCAACTGGTGCGCCAGGCCATGCACCGGCTTGTTCGCCGTGAAAATATCGGCCCAGTCGGCTGCGATTTCGGCCACCGGCTGGGGCAATTCCAGGCGAGTTTTGAGTTCAATAAAGAATGTCGTTTCATCCATTCGTCCGCTCTCAAGGTCTATTAAAAGCGGATGAAAGCCGATCCCCATGGCTTTTTCCATTAATTCAGCCCCGCTCAGGCCAAGCGGCCGGCCAATTCGCCCAGCAGCAATCTTGTAATCAAAATGGGCGATTACGTTTCCGAAATCAAAGACGATCGTGCTGATCTGCATGTTTTTCACCTGATTTGCTCTCATATCAAGGCCATCCTTTTATACGAAATTTTTGATGGCTTTATCAGATTTATCGCCTTTGATGCACCAATCGTGCGGTTATCCACTTGCCCGAAACGGCCTTCTGCGGATATTCTCAGTTATCTTGCCTTTCCGACGCAACATGGCAGGCGTTTTTTTCTGATGCCGCCAATAGGGGAGTCTATCGCAACATGTCTGCACCGGCCGACCGTATCAGCCAGCTTCTGGAAGAATTTAAAAGGTCTCGCGACGTGATGGTGGGCGAGCTTTCGAAAGTGGTGATCGGTCAGGGCGATGTGGTTGAACTGATTCTGGCGTCGATATTTACACGCGGCCATGTGCTGCTGGTGGGTGTGCCGGGGTTGGCCAAAACACTGCTGGTCAGTTCGCTGGCGAAAATTCTTGATGTGAGCTTCAAACGAATTCAGTTCACGCCCGACCTGATGCCGTCCGACATTACCGGCACCAATGTTCTGGAAGAACCTGAATCCGGCAAGCGGGCTTTCCGCTTTATTCAGGGGCCGCTTTTTGCCAATATTATTCTAGCCGACGAAATTAACCGTACCCCGCCCAAAACACAGGCGGCACTTCTGCAGGCCATGCAGGAACGTGAAGTGACCGTGGGGCAGGACACCATGAAGCTGCCCGAGCCGTTTTTCGTGATTGCCACGCAGAACCCGATCGAACAGGAGGGCACTTATCCCCTGCCTGAAGCCCAGCTTGACCGTTTTATGTTCGATGTGCGTGTAGGCTATCCGACTCTGGAGGAAGAAGAGAAAATCCTTACCACAACCACCCGCGGTGAAACACATGAACTGACGAAAGTGCTTTCAGGCCGTGCGATTGTGAACCTGCAAAAGCTGGTAACAAGCGTGCCCGTTTCCGATTATGCGGTGAAATATGTCGCCCGGCTTGTGCGAGCCACACGCCCCGGAGACCCAACTGCCCCGGCCTTTATTAAGGAGATGGTTGACAATGGTGCTGGTCCCCGTGCCGGTCAGAACCTGATTCTGGGCGCCAAGGCCATGGCGGCGATGGATGGGCGATATAGCGTTTCGCTTGACGACGTTCGAAAAGTTGCTATTCCGGTGCTGCGTCACCGCGTGATGACGAATTTTCAAGCCCAGGCTGAAGGACAGACATCCGACAGTATTGTGGCTCGGCTGGTGAGAGAGATCCCAGAGCCGGAAGTACCGAAATATGAGCAGCGTAAAAGTTGATCAGGTAAAATAAAGTTGTGGCGACTCTCACGCTGGGAAACTGACAAACCAGGGCAGGCAAGGCAAAAACGTGGCCAATCCAGCCGAGAAATTCCTGAAGCCGGAAGTCATCCGTAATGTTTCGCGGCTCGACCTTCGAGCCAAGTTCATTGTGGAAGGGTTCCTCTCGGGCCTGCACGCCAGCCCGTTCCATGGCTTCTCAGTCGAGTTCAGCGAGCATCGCAAATATACGCCTGGCGATAATATTTCAGACATTGACTGGAGTGTCTTTGCGAAGACGGATCGATTTTATGTGAAGCGATTTCAGGCAGAAACGAACCTGACCGGCTATTTGCTGATGGATCTATCAGCCTCGATGGGCTACACCTACAGGCAGGATCTGACAAAGTTCGAATATGCCATCAGCCTGGCTGCGGCTTTAGGTTATCTGATGGTGCAGCAGCAGGACCCCGTCGGCCTGATTGCCTTCGATGAAAAAGTGCGGGAAAGCCTGCCGCCACGCAGCCGCAAGGCTCACCTGGCGAACATATTGTCGGTTCTGGCAAGGCTCTCACCTTCCGGTAAAACTGATTTACCAGCTTCGATTCGACAAGTGGCTCAGATGGTGCGGCACCGCAGCCTTGTAATGATATTTTCTGACCTGCTGGTTGACCCGGAACCATTATTGCGGGCTGTGCATCGGCTTCGGCATAGCGGCCACGAAGTAATTGTGTTTCATATTCTGGACGAGGCCGAGGCGGTTTTTCCGTTTGATGGGGTGGTCGAGCTGGAAGACCCTGAAACAGGCGAGATGATCACGGTTGACGCTCTGGGTGTGAAGGCGGATTATCTTGAGCAGGTGGCCGAGTTTCAGAACCAGTACAAACGTGATTTCTTCCGGGCGAGGGTTGATTATGTCCCCCTTCATACGGGTATGGCATTCGACAAAGCATTGATGGGCTATTTGCTCAGCCGCCAACGCAAAGGTTGATCAAAAGATCATGACTTCAGGGAAATTGAAACGATGAATCTTTCGGTGGTGCATCTGGGGCTGATTGCGGGTGTGGCACTTGCGGCCATTCCGGTGATTATCCATATGGTGATGCGCCAAAAGCCAAAGCACATCATCTTCCCGGCCCTGCGGCTTTTGAAAGCCCGCCAGAAGCAGACGACGCGACGGCTTCGCATTCGTCAATGGGCCCTTCTGGCTTCACGAATGGCCATCATCAGCCTGATGGCTTTATGCCTGTCCAGGCCCACGTGCAACACCACGGCCCCGCTCGGTGAATCAAACGTGCCGGCTGCCATTGCACTGGTGGTGGATACGTCGCTTTCAATGCAGTGGAGAGATGCCCGAAATCGCGATCGTTTGACAGAAGCCAAAGAACTTGCGATGAATGTCGTAAAAGAGACTCCGATCACCAGCCAGATTTTTCTGATCGATTCCGCCGAACCGATCGAAACGCCCGCCATGTCGCCCGCCAGCGCTGAGGCTCGTATCAAGTCGCTGGCCCTTAAGCCCGGCAACCGCCCGCTGAACTCAGCAATTGAGGCCGCTTACCGCAGTGTTGCAAAGTCCGATCGACCCCGCCGCGAAATTTATGTTCTGACAGATTTGACGCTAAACTCACTGGAAATTGACAAGCCGATTGAGCGGGCACGAAATGCTGACGCCGACAAGGCAAAGCAAGCTCCGGTGCAGCTTTATCTGTTGCGATTGAATCCGCCCGAACCGGTCAATTCCGGAATTCGAAAGCTGGAATTTGATTCATCGGCGGCCGTGGTGGGCGAGCCGATCGATATTAAATTTGAGTTGACCAACCAGGGCCCTGCAACTTCCAGGGTAATTGAACTTTGGCTTAATGGCCGCAAACGTGAGCAAAAGGCCGTGGAGCTTTCGGCTAATGCCGATCAGGAGATTATCCTGCGCACGCCACCGCTTGATGCCGGTCGCGATGGCTTGCACCAGGGCGAAATCCGTATCCGTGACGACGACCCTATGCAATTTGACAATGTATCATATTTTACACTTGCCGTGCGTCCGCCGGTGCGTGTGCTTATCGTCACCGACCTGGAGCAGGACGCCATTTTTGTGGCAGAGGCTCTTGACCCAGCCCGCACGGCACGTGGTGGCGAATCGCTGGGTGTCTCGCGGCCCTATCGTGTCGAAATTGTGAGAGTCAGCCAGCTTGCTGATCGTCTCAAGGGCGAGAATCGTCCGCAGACCGTGATCATTAATAACGTTGCAAGTATTCCTGAATCGCTCTGGACAGAGCTCAATCTTTCCGTTCGATCGGGCCTTGGGTTGGTGGTGGCTTTAGGCGATCGATCAAGATCCGAATCTTTCAGCAGTCCCTCAGCCCGCCAGCTCCTGCCTGCCGATGCCGTCAGCCGTATTGATTCCCGGCCGGGCGAGCCAATGAGCCTGACCAGCCCCGACCAGAGCCATCCGATTTTTTCGCAATATGCCGAAGAGCTTCGTACTGAGTTGGGTACGGTGCCAGTTTTTCGCTATGAAAAAATGGTCAGGGCCGAATCTGGCACGCGCGAACTTTTGAAATTCAGCGATGGCGGCATTGCGCTGGTTGAGCGAGTCTTTGATAAAACGGTATCAGGCCGTGTGCTTTTGTGGTCGATTCCGCTGGCGCGGCGTGCGTCTTCCAGCGATCCAGCTGCCTGGGCTGATTTTCCGCGATCATGGTCGTTCGTGCAGATAGTCAATCGCATGGCAGCGTATATGGCCGACTCAGCCGACGATACGTCTGTGGTCGAAGC
>JBEITT010000074.1:0-27055 GCA_040374745.1 Planctomycetaceae bacterium
GGCCGGGAACCTTTTTCGAGGGTCCCGGCCGTTTCTTTTTTATGAACTACTCATCTGATGACTAAACAATACAATTCCTAAAATCATAAAAAAATCTCTATTCGTTGCAGGCTTTAGGATTGGTCAGCCTGATCTAAATCAGCTAAATTATCAATTAGTTATCATCATTTGCTCATCCAACTGAGATTCTTCACCATGAAACAACTCACCCTTGCCAGCGCTTTTCTCTGGTTAGTGCTTCTGGCCGGCACGGTTGCCCAGGCGACTGAACCGATTCGCCTGGCGAATGATCCCACCCTTTCGCCTGATGGCAAACAGCTTGTTTTCAGCTACAACGGCGATCTCTGGTCGGTTCCGGCCACGGGTGGCACCGCCAAACCGCTGACCCGGCATGAGGGCAAAGACCGCGAACCCCGCTTCTCGCCTGATGGCAAGCAAATTGCTTTCGTCAGCGATCGCGATGGTTCAAACCAGGTGTATGTCATGCCGGCCGAAGGTGGCCCCGCCCGGCAGATAACTTTCCACACTGGCGGGCAGGTTCTTGCTGACTGGTATCCTGATGGCAAAGCCATTCTTACCAATGCCAATCGCGATCACTTCTGGCGCAAGCCCGAGCGGTTTTTCAAGGTCGGCGTCGATCAGCGAACGGCTGAATCAGCCTTGTTCGACGACTACGGCACACAGGGTTCGCTCTCGCCCGATGGCCGCAAAATTCTGTTTGTACGTGAAGGCACCCAGTGGTGGCGTAAGGGCTATAAAGGTTCGCAGGCCAGCCAGATCTGGCTTTACGATCTCGAGAAAAAGGAATTCAAAAAGCTGATCGACGACCCCGCCGGTGCCTATGCACCTATCTGGCGGCCCGACGCCAAGGGCTTTTATTATGTAGGCCTGCACCGGGGCACAATGAATCTGAAAGTTCGTGATCTTGACGGGGCGTACGACAAGCCGCTGACCCAGTTCGACGACGACCTTGTTGTTCAGCCCGCGCTGGCCCGCGACGGCAAGTCGATCGTCTTTCGCCACCTGTTTGATTTCTATCGCCTTGACCTGGCCAGCCCCGGCCAGCCGGTGAAGCTGGAGATCAGTCAGAACGCCGATCAGATCGCTTCAGCCATTGAACGCAAAGTGCTGACAAATGCCTCTCAGGCCGCCTTCAGCCGCGATGGCCTGGAAATTGCCATCATTGCTGGTGGCGATCTCTGGGTGGTTGATACCGAGCTGGGCGAGCCCCGCCGGGTGACCAGCACACCCGAGCCCGAGAAAGACCCTGTCTTCTCACCCGATGGTAACAGCCTGATCTATATCAGTGAAGCAGGTGGGCAGGTTGATCTCTGGCGAGCTCAGAAATCAGATACCAAAAAAGCCTGGTGGCTTAACGAATCGTTCAAGCTGGACCGCATCACCAACGACCCCGAGATTGAAAACTCGCCCAGATTCAGCCCTGATGGCGGAAAACTGCTCTACATTAAAGGCCTGGGCGATGTGATAGTGGCCCAGGGCGACGGCAGCGGAGCCAAAAAGCTCTTCGGCAGCTGGAATGCACCCGAGATTGACTGGTCGCCTGATGGCAAGTGGCTTGTTTATGCCATTGAGGATGAAGACTTTAACGCCGACATCTGGATTCGGCCACTGGACGGCAGTTCGCCCCCGGTCAACATCTCGCGCCACCCTGACAACGAATCTAATCCCGCCTGGTCGCCCGACGGCAAGTGGATCGCCTTCACCGGCCGCCGATTTGGCGAAGAGACCGATATTTTCTATCTGCCTTTGCGGAAAGACGATGCCGACGAGTCGCCACGCGATCGCCGCGTCAAAAAAGCTGTTGACAAGATGAAGACTACCGGCCGCCCGCTTGGCAAATCTGGCGACCCGGCCAAAAAAGCCGATGCCCGTAAAGACGAAGCGAAGAAGGACGAGCCCCGCAAGGACGAGCCTTCCTCCCCCGCCAGGCCCGACGTAAAGATTGATTTTGAAGGCCTGCACGACCGCCTGCGGCATGTCAGCATTCCCAGCTCGGCCGAGTCGACGCTCTTCTGGTCGTCCGACAGCAAAAAACTTGCCTTCGTGGCCAGCATCGACGGCCAGCGAGGCACCTACACCATCGAGCCGCCGGAAGACGTCAAGCCAAAGAAACTGAGCAGCACCACGGGTTCAAACCCGGTCTGGCTTGAGCAGGGTAACCAGATTGTCTGGCTGGTGGGCGGCTCGCCCGCCTCGCTGGCGGCCAGCGGCAAAGAATCAACCTATCGCTTCCGTGCCTATCATCAGGTCAACCGGGCTGATCGTTACAAGGCCGGTTTCGACCAGGCCTGGCGCGTCATGCGCGACCGCTGGTACGACGAACGTCTTGGCAACCGCAACTGGGACGCCATTCGACGTAAATACATTGAAATGGCCGCCGCCTCGCCCGACCTCGACACACTGGCCACTGTTATTCAGCTGATGCTGGGCGAGCTCAATGGTTCGCACCTGGGCTTCTATCCCGGTGTTTCCACCCGCCCCACGCCGAACGATGAGCCTGCCGGCTCAGGGCCTGCCTGGCGGCCTGTCACTGCCCATCTGGGTGTAAGGTTCGACGCCGACCACAAGGGCCCTGGCCTTAAAATCAAAGACGTCATCAAGGGCAGCCCGGCCAGCCGTGCCGGCAGCCGCCTGGAAGCCGGCGAACTTCTTCTCAGCATCGATGGCCGCCCGGTTGACCCCTCACTGGACCTGACCGAAGTTCTCAATGGGCCGCTTGATCGCGACATTCAGCTTCGCGTGAGACCAGTCAAGGGTGAAGATCGCAGCGTGATCATCCGCCCCATGCCTGTGAGTGCCGTTACATCACTGTTATACAGGCAGTGGATCGACTACAATCGACAAATGGTTGACAAGCTCTCGGGCGGCAAGCTGGGCTATCTGCACATCCGCGCCATGGATGAACCCAGCTTCCACCAGTTTGAAGAAGATCTTTACGCCGCCGGAGCGGGCAAGGATGGGCTGGTCATCGACGTGCGTGAGAACGGTGGCGGCTCGACAGCCGACCTGCTCCTGACCAGCCTGACTCAGCCGATGCATGCCATAGCCATTCCACGCGGATCAACCAAAGACAGGCCCGGTTATCCGCAGGATCGCATGGTCTTTGCCGTCTGGCGAAAGCCAATCATCGTTCTGTGTAATCAGAACAGTTTTTCCAATGCTGAAATCTTCAGCCATGCCGTGAAAACACTGAAACGCGGCAAGCTGGTGGGCGTGCCCACAGCGGGCGGGGTCATCAGCACGGGTGGTACTTCAATCACCGATATTGGCTTCCTGCGATTGCCGTTCCGCGGCTGGTACCTGAAAGATAATGGCGAGGACATGGAACTCTTCGGTGCCGTGCCGGATGTAGTCATCTGGCCCGCCCCCGGCGATATGCCCGCCGGCAAAGACGACCAGCTTGCTAAAGCCATTGAAATGCTGAAGGCTGATGTGGCTGCCGAAACCGCCAAACCGAAGCCCAGTCTCAGGAAGGCAACAGAACGCTGAGAGCTTTTGAAACGGTGCGAGGCCACACCGGCCTCGTTCTATGGCGGGCAGCTTGTTCGCCAGTTGATTTTTCGAAATAAAACCAGAAATCCGGTGGAAACCGTCATCCTGACAATTCCCACCGGATTTTTTTTAACATGAAATTGAATTGCAGAATTCAATTTTAATTCAGGTATTCAGCAGATCGTGCTGGAAATCTGCCGCATCATCCAGTGGTTCACGGCCTCAAACATAGGCTTCACAGGCTTGGCATCTGTCGGATACGACTGGAAAGAAACGGCCAGGCCGGCATTTTTCATTTCCTTCACCTGCCGGCTCACTGATTCCAGCGGAAGGCTTTCATCCCACGCGCCATGCAGCACCAGGAATTTCAGCCGGCGCGATTCATGAAATCGGCTCAGATACCGCAGGCTCCTGGGCAGTTGGCCATTAATTGAAATCACCCCGGCAAAGCGGTCGGGGAAGCTCAGGGCCAGTCGATACGCCATCGATGCCCCTTCACCCACACCCAGCATGAATACGCGTTCAGGGTGCACGCTGAGTTCGTCCTGCATTTGTCGAATCTGGTCCAGAATCGCAAATTCGCCGGCGGCAATCGGGTCGGTAATTTCAGAATTAATCAGGCTTCTGAATTTATCGCCAGTGCTCATTTCTGAAAACAGTGTCGGCTTGGTTTCAGCCGATTCTGATTCGACTGACCAGCCATATTTGCCCTGCTGCGGCAGGCTAACCAGCCCCCTGGGGCAAAAGCCGATGAAGTTGCGATCGCTGACAGACTGCAGCCAACGCGCAGCCTGCATCTCGTTCCCACCACGGCCATGCAGACCCACCACCAGTGGATACTGGTAGTTGGGCTCATACGAGCTGGGCACCAGTGTCGCACCGGTCCAGCCATTGGACCGCGCCGCCGTTTCCATCCTGATCGCGGAGCGCAATCGATCGGAAGTCATATGTTCACTCCCAGTGTTTCAAGCCGTGGTGTCGGATCAAAAGTTGCAGACCGGGAAGTCGCCGCCGGGCCATCCAAATACTATTTTCTGGCCGCCGCTCTGACATCAAGTCTGCCTCAAGAATAACCACGCAAATGCCTCTCTTCAACAAAAGCCCGGCTCTTTTCGCTTCAAAAGAAGGCTGTCATGTCGCTTGTAACGCATAGCAGTGGCCCGGCGAAATGCAATGATTGGCTGGTCTGCGTAAAATGTGCTGTCTGGATAAGATCTGACTGCAGAAAACATGCTGTTTTACATGCAATCATGCTCTCATGCGTGATGCAATTCAGGTCGTTGTCTTGGGCGGAAAGACATTCAATGAAATGTGCGGCGTCTGCAATCGCCAGAACGCGCGTGCCCGGGTCTTCGGTGGGGCCTGTGTCGCCACTGAATCGTCGCTTTCGACGGGCCCGGTGGCCGGGGTCTCTTCTTCCTGAAACTCTATCGGTCGCCTCTGAGCTGGCCCTTCGGCATCAACCAGAAACCATTTCTTGCGTGGTTTCGGCGACTCGGGCGAACTCTCAGGAAGCATGCCCGTTGATATAACCGAACTCAAAAACGACGCAATTAATGCCGAAGTCGTCTCTTCCTGACGCTGATCAGGCTTATCTTCAAGCACTGGTCGTGGGTGGCCAGAGTCAAATCGCAGAATCACTGGTCTGCGACCCCATACCTTTTCACGCTCTTTAACGCGACGATCTGACATGTCGCTTCTCCTCCCTGAGAATTCGATCAAGATGCCATTCCTGAAGTTGTGCCATCCAAGGCACTCTTATTTTTGTGACGAATTGGCAAAGAGTCAACGGGAATTTTTTGATTTTGTCAATCTTGACAATTTTTCCAAAAATTCTAAAGTTACGTCCTGCATTGACCGAGCGGGCGATCTGCCGACCGGGTTTTTTCCGGGCCAAGGTGGTCACGATCATCCACAACCCGTCAATTCAGCATCTGATCGCACCGGGTTTTCAGCACCTGAATGCCTGATTGCACCCCGCCAGGATGGCGGGGATCACGAATCATGAAAGGATTCATCCGAGATGTTCAACACCGCTTTTCGCCGTTTCTTTAAAACTTTTACTCATCACAAACTATCGCGCCGGCGACATTCTTTCGCATCGCACTTTATGGAATCGCTGGAAAATCGCGATTTGCTCACTGGCATTGGCTGGGACGGCGGGGCCGGAACCAATCGCTGGTTCGATGCGGCCAACTGGGAAGGCGACCGATTGCCGACACCAATCGACGAAGTCATGGTTCCTCTTCCTTCACCGGCTCATCCCGACCACTACATTCCCGAATCTATCGTTATTGACCAGCCCGTCGTTGTTAAAAATCTCTTCTCCAGCTCTGGCTTGCGTCTCAGCGGCGAAACGGCATCGCTTCGTGTCACTGAAGGCCTTTCGCAAATCGGTGGCCTTGAGATGAACTATGCTGGTCTGGCAGTGCAGGGCAACGAGACCCGGCTTGTCATCAATACCACTCCTGCGACTCCTGCTCGCGGGCTTGTGCTTGCCGTTGATGGTGGAACACTTGTCTGGAAAGGTGCCAAGTCCTTCGACAACATGATCCTTCTGGCCAATCAGGGCTCAACCATTGATCTGCCTGACACCAGCTCTCTGGTCAATGTCTCTGAGGTCACCATTCAGGGCGGCACCCTGAATGCACCATCGCTGACATCCATGAACAACAGCCGATTCAGTGTCCTGGCCGGTTCCAAAGTCACCCTGCCCAGCCTGACCGACGCTTCATCAAGCCTGATTGAAGCCAATGGCTCAGGCACGGCCCTTGAAGTGCCCGCACTTACAAAGTTCGACGCCGGCCGATTCCGCCTTGACCAGGGCGCTGCCATTAACGCACCCGCCCTGCAGGTCGTCAATATCGGGCCTGCCACCGCCTGGGCCTTCTCATGGTATGTGGGGCATGATAGCGTGCTGAATGTGCCGAAAGTCAGTTATATCAACGCCCTGACGCAGGCCTCGCCGCTTGAGGCCCCCGATGCCCGCATCCTTCTGCGAGGCAGCGGCCGCATCAATCTCGACCCCGCCCAGTGGACACTCACCGCCGGCCAGATCTCATTCGACCTCTCAGGCAATTCAGTCATCAATGGCTCGCTGGTGCTGGCTGCCCAGACAATGCTCACCGGCTCGGGGCAGATCTCAGGCAATGTTGACGAGTTCGGCACCTTCAGCCCCTCCGGCGATTATTCTCCCTATGGAACATTCCAGGTCGGGGGCCACTGGACAACCCGTCCCGGCTCAATTGTGAACCTGCAGATGGGCGGCCCCGCCAAGCTCGACCGGCTTATGATCGGCGGCCAGGCCACTATCCTGGGTGGGGCCCTGAATGTCTCGCTCGCCAATGAATTCGCCGACGACCCCAAGCTCATTCCCGACGGTCAGTTTCAGCTCATTTCATGGGCCGGCTGGGCCGGTCAGTTTGCCAGCCAGCCCACCCTTCTGCCACGCGCCGACGGCATCCAGGTCACCGCCCAGTCACGTTATCAGCCGTCAGGCCTCTCTGAATCTCTTGCCCGGTTCAATACCAATCCTGATGTCATCTCGGTCTCCGATATGACCTTCACTGAAGGCAACGACAGCATCAGCTATGGCACCTTCATCGTGCATCGCTCAGGACCCATGACCGTGCCCGTAACCGTCAATTATCTGGTTGCCGATGGCACCGCCAGAACCGGAGCAGACTACCGCTTCCCCGGTGGGCCAATCACTCTGGCTCCCGGCGAAACAGAACGCCAGATTCGCTTCATCATCCGTGGCAACACGGGTTTTTCAGGCGATAAATCGTTTCAGGTCAGGCTGACAGGTGTCTCTGAACGCGCCACTCTTGGCCAGGCCATCGCCAATGTTACCATCAAAGACGACGACCAGGCTCCCACACCATTGAAGCCGGTCGTTGTGCCTCTGCCCTCAACTGCCAAACCAGTGGCCAATGTTTCTGCACAGATCATCAAGCCAGCCACCAACGTGAAAACCACGCCCCGGCCACCCGTCAGACCTGTCGTGAAAGCTCTGCCGGTCAAATCGCCGAAACTGCCAGTCAAAGCGCCTTTGCGTAAATAATCACGTCGCCAGAAACAAATGGGCCGGGCATCTTGCTCCTGCCCAAAATTGTACGCGAGGTCAATCAGACCTCGCTTTTTTCTGCGCTTTGAATGAAAATTCCTGGGCAACAGCTTTTCATGCCTTGTTATCGCATTGCATCTGAAAGCCAAAGTCCATCATCAATAATATCATTTCAATTGAAATGTCAGCCCATTTGCCTCATGTTCCAATAACCACTTCTTCCGTTCCAGCCCGCCGGCATAGCCCGTCAATTGCCCGCCCGACCCCACCACCCGGTGGCATGGCACCACAATCATCAAAGGGTTCGTTGCCGCCGCCCGCCCCACCGCCCGGCTTGCTTGCGGATTGCCTGTGCTGACTGCCATCTGCCGATAGGTTTTCACCTCGCCGGGCTGAATCCGCATCATGGCCTGACGTATCATCGCCTGAAATTCAGTAGATGGTGAAACCAGCGGCAGGTCGAATACAAAAGATCCATCTTGAAAATAACAGTTCAATTGCCTTACCGCTTCGATAATAATTCCATCGTGTTTTTTATCTTCCACCAGCGATTCGTCACAAAACAATATCGATATTAAAGCATCCCCACCGGCCCTGATTTCCATCCAGCCGATCGGGCTTCTGTAAAAACCTGTTTCTATTAATCCTGTCCGGTTTCCTGCCACCATCAATTCACCGGCACAAGCCAAACTTCAGCCACCTGGCAGCCTCGGCCATTGCCGCCCACGCCAGGGTCGCGATTGAATTGCAATTCCAGCCTGCCATCGGCCGTCAATTCCTGCGGAATTTCAAATTCCAATGTCTTGTGCGGGTTCGGCTTCACTATCGGCGGATGAATCAGCCGCCCATCCGCCGCAAATTGTATTTTAATCCTGAAATTATCACCGGCATAAGTCACCCGCACCTTATATTTTTTTGAATTGTCAAGTTCTGTATATCGCATGACAATTGGCTGGTCATACATCGTCTGGGCATAGCGGCTCCAGGCAATCGGTGCATCAAGCCGAACCTCAAACCCGTTAAATGGCCCTCGTCGCACCTCTGGGTCTTCGGCAAATGTCAAATTCTGTACCAGGTGCGGTTGCTGCGCTGGGTTGCCAAGGTCATCATAAAATCCGCCAGGCCCGGGATTTGTCCGGTTTAAAATCGCTGAAATGGCATCAAGCCGTTCCTGCTCTGTCTTTAAGGCCATCGCCATTTTCAACTGCGGCACCAGCCATGGCCGATCGTTCAGCGGAATATCAATATTGTCCTGGCTCGTGCCCCGTCCCGGCTTGCCATGATACTTCACCGTGGCCAGTTGCATCCTTGCCGTCTGAAACAGGCTGTCAGCCAGCTCGTTTACCCGGTTTCGCAGCTCAGGTGCCACCAGTTGCGTGTCACTCGACTGCAAAATTCCAACAGCTTTTTCCATGCAGGGCACCGTTTTGTTTAATCTGGCCTGTCGCAGCAAGCTCTCGGCCTCCTGCTGTCTGGCGGTTTCGGCAATCAGTCGCTGTCGTAGCCATGCGTCGTAATAGGCCCGATAAAGTGCCTGTTGAAATCGCCAGTTGTGCAGCACCTCCGGCGTTGCTGTTTTTTCCATCTGCTGAAATCGCAATAGTGTGTTATCCACACCCGAATTAGCCAGAAGCGGCCCCTGCCAGTTCTTTTCAAGCCCCGAAAGCCCTTCGGCAAAATCGTTTTCATATTCCGCCGAAATGAAATAACGACTGTAAGATCTTAATATCGACTTGACAGACACGCCGGGATCCCACCCAAGCGCACTCCAGATAAATTTATTCACGTCATCATTACAGCCTTCACTATATGAAATGAAACCGGATGTGTGGGGCTGATAAAACCGGAAAATCGCGGCCTGGTCATAAGGCCGTGGGTTAATTGCTTCTCGTCCCTGGGTCAGTGCAAAGGCGATATCCCAGTTCGTAACCGGGTGCTGTGCCATTAGGTTGTGCGTAATATCCGGATAACCTCGAATTGGGTATCGTGCCGGAATGGTTTCTCTCAGTGTCTTCAAATCCAGAAGATTCTGGGGCCCATAAACAATGCCACTGAGCCACTGCGGCTCTTTCTTCATGATTTCAATAAATTCATCTGTCCATGCTCTGTCAAACGACTGGGGCGACATCCACATTTCCGCCTTTGGATGATATTTCTTTAATGATACTGTCTGCTTTTCCAGCAGGTTCATCATATGCACCGGCCGCATGTGTCCGGGGTCGCCGCCCGGCACAAAAACCACATCAATTTTCGGCAGAACCTTGAAAACCTCGGCCCACTCCTTTAATGCAAATTCCACCTGTGCCGGGTCTTCATAGCCGCCGTCAATCGCCGGATACCAGATCCATAAATCAAGTCCATAATCATCGGCCAGCTTCGACATTAATGTCATCATTTCAAGCTGCGGCCGCGGAAAGTGAAGGCTGTCAGCGTCGTCGTCCGACCGTGGCGGTATCAATTCCACTGCATTTGTGCCAAATGCAATCAGGTCTCGATAATATTGCTCCCAGCGTTCAATATCCCACGCATCATATGAATTGGTCTTCGGTCGATAACCAAGCTGATGCCCGCGAATTTTCATTGCCGGCTCACTCACCATATTCAGCGGCGCGGCAAGTTCCGCCCTGTCTCGCATCAATTGCATTTCGCGCAGCAGCCTGCCAATTCCAAACAGCACTCCTCGGTCGTCATGGCCAATAACATAGACCTTTAATGGTCTCCCACTGCTGTAAATGGCATATCCGTCGGGCTTTGCAGCCAGCCTTGCCTTCTGCAGTGCCGCCGGCAGCATTCTGGCGTGGGCATTGGTTAATACAATGATCTCACTTGCATTTCCTTCCGCCTTTGTATTCACCTGCCAATGCAGCCGTGTTCGCCGGTTGACCTCTTCCGTCAGCATCTGAACCGCTTTGTCAAATCTTCGGCTGCGGCTTTCAGGCGTTGTCACCCGCGTCCTGGTAAAATCTGCAGCATTTGAATCTGTACATAAAGCCCCAAGCCAGAATATGGCAACAATGATAATAACTCGATTGCATTTCATGATTGAGTTCAGTTCCAAATCAGGCATTTCTAGTGTGTTATGCTTTTATGTCGTGCCGGACGGCTGCGATCAACCAGCAATTAATATCGTCAATCAGCAGCGAATTTGCAACAGGCCTGATCGTGCTACTGGCGGCTGGGTATCGATTTTGTTATATTGCTCACCTTCAACTCATACTTTTCGGCCGGCGGGCAGGGCAGGGCATAACCTAACTCCTGAACCCGCCATGCCGCTGGCTCAGGCGACGGTTCGGGGTGAATATGAAAGCGGGAATTGTTGGTCTGCCAAATGTCGGTAAAAGCACACTTTTTAACGCACTGACCAGTTCAAAGTCAGCCCAGGCGGCCAATTATCCGTTCTGCACCATCGAGCCCAACGAAGGCATCGTGCCCGTGCCCGATCCACGCCTGGCCCGTATTCAGAAATACATCAAAACCCAGAAAATCATCCCCACCACCCTGAAACTGGTTGATATTGCCGGTATCGTCAAGGGTGCCAGTGAAGGGCAGGGCCTGGGTAACAAATTTCTCAGCCACATTCGCGAAGTTGATGCCATTCTCCAGGTTGTACGATGTTTCGACGACCCCGACGTCGTTCACGTCGCAGGCCGCGTTGACCCGCTTTCCGACATCGAAACCATCGAAATGGAACTCATGCTCGCCGACATTCAGGGACTGGAAAACGCTTTGCCCAAAGCCGAACGCGCGGCCAAGGGCGGCGATAAAGAAGCCAGGTTGCGTGTTGAAGCCATCAAGCAGTGCCTGGCACACCTCGCCCTTGATGAACCTCTGCGAAAACTGAAACTGGCCGAGCCTGAAGCCAACTCTATCGCCAGCTTCGGCCTGATGACCGCCAAGCCCATCCTTTTCGTTGCCAATATCGATGAAAACGACCTTGAAGGCAGGGGCGATCTTGTTTCGGCCGTGCGAGATTACGCTGCCAAAGTTGGTGCGTCGGTCATCCCGGTTTGTGCCAAACTCGAATCCGAAATTGCGGAACTCGACGAACCTGACCGCCTTGAGATGCTTCAGACTGTCGGGCTTGCCGAACCCGCCCTCTCCGTCCTCGCCCGCGAAGCCTATAAAGTGCTGGGCCTGCAAAGCTATTTCACCGCCGGCGAAAAAGAAATCAGGGCCTGGACGATCCCCATCGGTGCAACCGCCCCGCAGGCCGCCGGCGTAATTCATACCGACTTCGAGGCTGGTTTTATCCGAGCCGAAGTCTATAACCTGGAAGATCTTGAAACCTTTCATTCTGAAAAGGAAATCCGGGCCGCCGGCAAGCTGCGTGTCGAAGGTAAAGCCTACGTCATGCACGACGGCGACATCTGCCACTTCCTCTTCAATAATTAAATGCAAATGAAATTGCAATCGCCCGGGATCTCATCCAACCGTGAATCTCAATGACAGGAAACAGCAACGATTTAATGCAATCACGAGAATCAGCTACCCACTACTGATACAATGGCTTTTGGCAATTTCCTCCGCTGCATTTCCTGCCGGCCTCCTTGCTCAGGAATTAAAATCTGGTCACTCGCGACCCAACATAATTTTCATCCTTGCCGATGACCTTGGTCCAGGCGATGTTGGTTTCAGCGGCGGAAAGATCACACCTACGCCAAATATTGATAGACTGGCCAAAGAAGGAATTGTTTTTACACAATATTATTCAGCCGCTCCTATTTGTTCACCTTCTCGCTGCGGGCTCATCACCGGTCAATTTCCCGCCCGTTGGAATCTGCACAGCTATCTGCAGACGATTGCCGGCAACAAGGCCTGTGGCCAGGCTGATTATCTTGATCCTGCTGCCCCGTCCTTACCTGAATTACTGAAGCAAAACGGCTACCGCACAGCCCATTTCGGCAAATGGCACCTGGGCGGTGGCCGCGACGTGCAGAATGCCCCCAAATTCGCCTCCTATGGCTACGACGAACATGCCAGTACCTGGGAAAGCCCCGAACCCCATCCTGACATAACCTCAACCAACTGGATCTGGGCTGATTCTGAT
Organism: Planctomycetaceae bacterium; assembly: GCA_040374745.1. Classification (GTDB taxonomy): domain Bacteria; phylum Planctomycetota; class Planctomycetia; order Isosphaerales; family Isosphaeraceae; genus QWQI01. Next base: position 12,627 of record JBEITT010000074.1, read on the forward strand.
CGCGTCAGCCGCTGGCAACGCACCGCTTTCTTTGTCGATAAGTCACTCGACTTTCTCGCTCGAAACCGAAACACTCCCTGTTTCGTCAATCTCTGGCTCGACGACCCTCACACTCCGTGGGTGCCCTCCAAAGATGCTATTCGTAAGGACACAAGGCCTAATCTTGCGGGTGTCATGCGTGAAGTTGATCGTCAAATTGGCCGATTGCTCAACGGCCTGAAAACCATGGGGCTTGATAGTTCGACTCTTGTCATCTTCACCAGCGATAATGGCCCCCTGCCCACTTTTCAGGGCGAACGATCTTCCCCCTATCGCGGCAGCAAGCTCAGCCTTTTTGAAGGAGGGATCCGCGTGCCTTTTGCCGCCCGCTGGCCGGGCACCATACCCGCCGGCTTGGTCAATCAATCAACCCCGCTCGCTGCTGTTGACATGCTTCCCACTCTCGCCGGAATCACCAAGACCAATCTGCCGGCCCCGCTCGCCTCAGCCTGTGATGGTGAAGACCTTTCCGCCGCTCTTCTTGGCCGAGAGGCCCCCAAACGTAGCAAAGATCTTTTCTGGCAATACGGCCTGAACGAAACCAGCTACGTCTACCCGAAAATTGCCCGCGATAAAAGCCCCTCCCTCGCCATTCGATCAGGCGATCACGTTCTGCTCGCAAATGCTGATGGCAGCAATGCACAGCTATTTAATCTCACCACCGACCCTTCCCAGAATAAGAACCTCGCCAAGTCTGATCCAAATCGGGCTGACCTCCTGAAGGATCGCCTCAACCGCTGGAAAATCAGCCTCCCCGCTGCAATCAAAAGCCGGTGAAAAAACTTTTTGAAATTCTATTGACGTAATTCTTATTATAGCGTCTATTCATTGCCGATACAGATAAACAGTGGGTGATCTGCAGGCCATCTCGGGCCATTCAGGGATTGATCTTAACGGTGAGTCGCATGGAATCGACTAATACTTGCATCTGCAATTATCAAGGCTTCACTTTGCCTGATCGCCAGCCAATTCTGAATGAATTGACCACCCTCTTCGGACCGGTTGGGCCGACCGAACAGATCCTGATCAGGGATATTGCCGATTACAGGATGCAACTAAAGGATGCTGACCAGCGCAGGCAGGCAGTTCTCGATGCATTGGGCGACGAGGCGGTCAGGCTCTATCATTCACGTCTTCAGGAAGAGTTCGCTCAATTACAGTCCTACTGGACATTCGAGCCCGACCGATTTGATAAAAGCATGAGGCAATCCATGCTTGGCCTCGAGTTTTACATTTCCAACCTGCAACAGTTGAAATTGCAATTAAATGAAGCTCGAATAGATGCCGATGAAAATCAATTCCTGACATTTCTTCGCCAATTTATCGGAAAAATATACCCGATGCAGATGGGCGAAAGCTCTCTCAAGCTTCTCTATGCCTACATTAAACTCGTTGATCAAGCGGCCATCAAGCCTCTGATTAATGCATGGAACCTTTATTTTAAAGGCGGTTCCTCTAATCCGGCACTGGATTGGTATCTTTCCACTGAGCCGCAGTTTCCTCGGCCTGAAGAAGCATTGAAATTGCTCCACGAAACGGTCGATCGCCTGTTACAAACATACCAGGCAAGTTATGAAATACTGTTGCACAGGCATAACGAAGAATGCCGGCGATTCGCCTATGGCTACAGGGCTAACCGGGAATTTAACGAAAGCCTGCGACAGATTTTTGCCGACAGGCGAACGATTCAGCAGCGGCATGACCAGGCCCTGCGCTATCTGACACAAGTCCAGGAGCGTCGCCGCCGCGATGCGGCCAAAGCCGCCGAACGAGTGGCTCGCCAGGCTGAGAAATCAACGCACAGGTCTCCGAGACAAAGCCTGGCTGAAGTTCAATTCGACTATAACCTCGATGCTGATAATCACTCCGCTGAAATGCAGCAAGCGGAAAAAACAACTCATTTCCGACCGATCATTGAAATTCCTGATACCGAAGAACATCAGGAAATTGTCAGCCTGATCGAAATGGAAATCAGTCTTTCTGAAGGTGATTTGCAGGAAATTCCGGCTGAGTCGGCCAAAGCGATCTTTCAATTCTGGCCCGACGAAGAGCTGGATTGTAATTCCCGAAGATTTCAGAAAGTCTTCGGTCAATTGTCAAATCATCTTCTCCTGCACGAAATCAAGGAAATTGCAGCAGCCGAGAAGAGCAGGCGACACGACATCAATAAATTGCTTGAAGCCGCCTGAAATCCAGTTCTTCTAAATCAGTCATTTAAAACTGTTGAGGGTGCACCGCCACCGTCGGGGCCTGTTTAAGGTTTCGCCGGGTGGCGGTGTTTCTGTATTTCATTAAAATGACATTTCAGTTAGTGTCTTTCCCTGCCTGGGATTTCTTGTTCATTGCTTTCTTTTTCGGGGTTTTTGCCGTGGCTTTCTGCCCATAAGGCACTTCCCAGATCCATGGCAGAACCTCTGCCTCCCGAGCCCACTTCTCCCACTTTAATTTCAATTCCGCAACCTTGTCCGGCATCTTGCTGGCAAGATCATGAATCTCGGCCCGATCCTTCGACAAATCAAATAATTCCCAATCGCCGCCGGCACCCTTGGCCACCAGCTTCATCTCGCCCACTCGCACGGCCCGGTTCCCCTCATGTTCCCAGTAAATCGCCTCCCGATCCAGCTTTTTATTTTCAAATGCTGGAACAAGACTCTTGCCCTGAAGTGGCGTGATTACATTTCCTCTGACACTTTCTGGATACTTCGCATCTGCCAGATCAACACAAGTCGCAGCAATGTCAATCAAATGACCAGGCTCATGCCGCAATTCGCCTCTCGCCTTAATTCCGGCCGGCCAGTGGGCCACCAGCGGCGTGCTGATCCCGCCTTCATGCACATAATGTTTAAACTCGCGGAAAGGCGTGTTTGAAACATTAGCCCAGCCTGGCCCATAAGCCACATAGGTGTCGGCTGTCCCGGGCAAGGCATTTTTGCCCATTCGCACCGGGAATCCGTCTCGCGTCTGCTTCGGCACGCTGCCGCCAGCGGCAAAATCAGTCGGTTTCATCACAGGCAGAGTCGCTTTATCAGGCCTCGGAATATCCGGGTGAGCCTCGTTCCCACTGCGGCCCTGCAGCTCGGCACAGCCGCCATTATCCTGCATATAAAAAATGATTGTATTATCAAACTGGCCATTTGATTTCAATTCATTAACGATTTTCCCAATCCCCTGATCCATCCTGTCCACCATGGCGGCATAGACTTCCATCCCCGCTGCTTCCCAGGGTTTGTCTTCAATGGTATTCCAGTCCACATTGCCTGCCGTCAATTCCTGGTCGGGGCTGATCACACCCAGTTTCTTCGCGTTTTCAAAGCGTGCCTGTCGCACGGGAGCATATCCGTTATTATATTTTCCTTTGTATTTTGCAATATCCTCGGGCAGGGCATGCATCGGCCAATGTGCCGCAGTATAAGCCACATAAAGGAAAAATGGCTTTTCCGGGGTTCCCTTTACGTGTTCCTTAATAAATCGTGCGGCGTTCTCGCTGATGGCATCCGTATAATAATATAATTCCGGATTGTATTCCGGGTCAGCGAAAGGTGAAATCATGGTGTTGTCGCGAACAAGTGTCGATGGATCAAAAAAGCTGCCTGCACCATGAATCGTGCCGTAATACCTGTCAAAACCGCGCTGAATGGGCCAATTATTCTTGGGGCCATTGGGCAGCGTGTTAAGTGTCACATGCCATTTGCCCACGCCATAAGTGCCATATCCAGCAGGTCGCAGAACTTCGGCAATTGTCTGACATTTCTGATTTAAATTTCCGGTGTATCCTGGCTTTCCGGTATTGTTCATCATATGGCCCACACCCGCTTGATGCGGATAAAGCCCAGTTAACAGGCTGGCCCGTGTGGGGCAGCAGCGTGCCGTGTTATAAAACTGTGTGAATCGAAGGCCATTAGCGGCCAGCTTGTCAAGCACGGGTGTATTAATCTCGCCGCCATAACAGCCAAGGTCGCTATAGCCCATGTCGTCCGACAATATCACAATAATATTGGGCCGGCCTGCTGCATGTAATGTTGATTGAATTGCTGTTGCGATATAAATCAAGAACAATATTGCCTGTAAATGATATTTCATTGTATTTCTGATGGCTGTGGTCTCTGTTGTTGAATTGACTGGAATATTGAAAATCTCAGATACAAAAGTCGGTGTCAAGTATCTTCTGCTTATTTGTGCCTTTATTTGACAATTACATTTTCACAAGCCATGCTTTTAAAATCGTCACGCAGCTTGGTGCGTGTGTAATGGCACTGGTTTTCACCATATTTAAAACTTCAGTGAATGGAAGAACTACATGCCGAATGATTTCTGTTGATTCTGGGCTTTTATTTGTCTGTCGCAATTCTTCAGCGAGAAAAAGACGGGTGGGTGATAATGCAATTGCCGTGAAAGGGTCAACTGTGCCAAGATCAGTCCATTTTTCAGCTACCAGCCCCAATTCCTCTTTCAGTTCGCGCTGGGCTGTTGCCAAAGGCTCTTCATCGTCGTCAATTCCGCCCGATACACATTCAATGGTTACCTTTCCCACAGCATAATGAAATTCTTCCGTCAGATGGCAATTGCCGTCAGCGTCGAGTGCCAGCACACATACGCCGGGTTTCATGTGTGAAATGCAATAAGTGCCGGGCGTGCCATCAGGCCTTGTGACTTCGTCTCGTGTGACTTTCAACCAGGGGTCGCTGTAAACCACAGACCGGCTGTTAATTATCCAGGGGCCATAATTACAGGGGAAATTTTCGGGTTGCTCCGGCATTTCTTTTCATTTCCTGCAGATGGCCAGCTTCTCGATGAATATGTAAAAACATGACCGGTAGCAATATTTAACTGCCGGCCATGTCTGATTTGAATTCAACGGGATATTATTTTGATTCAGTAGTCAGATAGCTGTCATAGACAGCAACCTTGCCCCACAGAGCCTTGTTTTCATCTATAAATTTGAGGTGGCGGGGGGCATCCTGATATTTGTCGTGTGCTGCCTTGTTCTTAAAGACAAGGTGAAGTGCAACATCCCAGTCGGTGGCATTCACATCGCGATTAAATTCAGTGCCGCGTGTGCCGACCGAAAAATAGAGAGTGCCTTCATGGCCGCCGAGATACTTTTTGCAGCCTGCCACAAGGGCATCGCGATTGGCTGGCGTGCGATCTTTCAGCGTAAAGAAAACCATGTGGCCAACCGGCGCATCATCGGCCTGGGCGGCTGAGAGAGAAGTAGCGGTTGCGGCAAAGGCCATGGCAAGTGCCTGACGACGATTCATGTGAAGCTGGTCCTGTTTTCCATTATTCAGACCGGTTTATTTGACAGGAAACCGGTCGTGTGGCATTGTTTAAGCAATCATAAGATCGCAATTTCGAGCCAGCTGGTCAAGATGCTGCCGCCATGGCTTTACGAATGAAAGTGTGTGAATATGATAAAATTGTATTTTTGCAGAACCCTGTGAAAATGTCATTCTCTCAACCCTCAGACACCAGGAATCAAACGCGATGAATCGCCGGAACGTTTTGAAATTCGCAGTGATAGTTCTGTCTCCCAGTCTTGTCGTCGAGGCAGCTGATCAGGCTGCCGAACTGAAAAAACTTAAGGGCAAGTGGACGAGCAAAGACCCGCAGGGCGGCGAGGCCACATGGACATTCGACGGTGACAAACTGGATATTCAGGCCGGTGCCCGGGCTTATAAAATTGTGGTGAAACTTGACGCCGAAGCGAAACCGCAGAAAACAATTGAAATGAAAGTGACCGACGATTCGCCCAATGCCAAGAATTTCAGTGGCCCCGGCATTTATAAATTTGAAGGCGATGACAAGCTCGTCCTATGCTTTGGCACCGCTGAAAGACCTACGGAATATAAAACCAAGGAAGATTTCAGCGCCATTATGTTTGAGCTGAATCGCAAGAAATAACCTGCGTGTGTTTCAGCCTACGACTCAGATGATAAAGAAATATCCCGGCGGCAACCGAGACATTCAGTGAATCTGCCCCAGGGATCATGGAAATGGTAACACGGTGATGGGCCCGGCGGATATAATCTTCCGCCAGGCCTTCCCTTTCACGGCCAAGCAAAAGGGCACATTTATCAGGACGGGCAAAGCGCTCAAGTTCAATACAATCCTGCCCTGGCAGTGTGGCCGCAAATTCAAACCCGGCCGATTGCAATTCATCAAGTGCTTCGTGAACATTATTAAATTTCATTATTGGTAATTTCAATGTCGCGCCCATTGACACACGAGTCAGTCGACGAGAAAGTGGGTCGGGGCTTTCATTACCGACAATAATAGTACTGACGCCGAGGGCTTCGGCTGTGCGGGCAATAGAGCCAAGATTTTCAGGGTTATCAATGGCCGGACAGACGACAACCGTGTTGATTTCGGTTGTATTTAATAAATCAGTTAATGAAGGCCAGAGCTTGCGTATTCCGCAGGCCAGAATGCCCTGATGAAATGAAAATCCAACGAGTTCGGTCATGAAATGGCGTGGCACAAGATAGCGTGGCACTTCGGGCGGAATCGGAAACGGGCTTGAATCGAGCTTTTCGCGGTGTGTCAAAATGCAAGCAGTTTCAAATCGCGATTGCAATAATCTTTCAACAAGCAGCGAGCCTTCCACCACAAAATAAGGCGTGTCACGCGTGCTGTTGGTCTGCTTCATCGAGCGAAATATATCGAGCCGGGGGTCAAGAATATCCGTCAGCTCGATAATGCTGGAATTGAAATCGGCGGGCGTTTTCATCAGAAGACTTTGAGGATCCAGAATTGCAACCCATAAGTGTAGTAGGAAGGCCCACCCACCATGGGAATTTCAACACCGGCAAGGTGATACCAGTTATCGGTAATCTCGGCACGATAGCCTGGCGTCAGGCAGAAAAACGTATTGTTTGGCCCGTTGTTATCAAGTGATGTAATTAAATTTGCCGCAGTATAAAGAACAAGGTCGCCGAAAATTGGCGTGCCGGGTTCCGTAATGTATTTGCCGATGGCCATATTGACATTACCATTGGTTCGAAGGCCATCGGGATAAGTACCAACTGGTAAGATAACGTTTGCACCGCCACGAACAACCCAGCGGTCTCTCATGGCGTGCCAGAATTGCAATCCATAACCCAGTTGTGTACTGCCACCACCCGTTTGTGCGTTACCCGTAGGCATGGAAGTGGATGCAACAGCGATTACGGAAGTATCGCGATCTTCCGCCAGCAAAAATCGGGCAGTCAAATTTAAATCGCCAAATTGTGTGATATATTTATTTTGGGGCCCACCTTTATTGGAATTGACGTAGGGAACATCAAGACGAATGTCAAGACGGCGATTTAAAGGGATAAAAACAGACCAGTCAGAATAGAATGAATTGCCATTTTTCGCCACATTCTGATGATAACCGAATGCATTAAACCAGAGCCGATACATGACACCGTCGAACGAGTTGATCCAGCCTTGTCTTGGTGCGCCTGATGTCGAGCGTGGAGTGAATACAAACGGCTCGTTCCAGCCTTCGGTTAGAAAGGTACGAAATGAAAGTGGACGCCAGTTATCAGAGCTTGCTTCACCGAATATGGATTCAATAGCAATATCCAGTGGCGATCGCATGACCATGTCGTCAGGAATCGTAGCCAATGGAGAATTAAGCACGGTGGGTGGAGCTTCAATGGCATTTTCAACGGGTACTGATGTTGGCACTTCCACGCCAAGGCTGCCGAGCGTATCGGTTGCATTATCCTGTGAAATTGCCGTAGTAGGAATTGCAAAAAATAATGCAATCGCTGCTAATGCGATTTGCCAGGAATTAAATGGTTGTGCAGATCTAATAGATTCAATCACGCTGGCCCCTCCTCCTGCCGGGGTGGGTCGTTCTCATTCGTCCTTGTTGGAAACGACCTTCTTCTTACTATCGGCTGAAAGATGGCTGAATACGCCTCCGAAGTTTCGTAAGATTTAAACAAAGAATAACCAATTTATCTGATTTGGCAATTTAAACGATTATACTGAATACTTCCTGAAAAATGATTCAAGTTTGCAATTAATCAGACCGGGGCTCAATGCCCATCAAATATCGCACGAGGAAATCAGTCCTCCGACGACTACCATAAGGCGTTTCGGCTGCCCCGTGGCCAGCCCCTGGCACCACCAGCAGTTCAAAGTCTTTATTGGCCTTCACCAGTGCATTGACAACCTGCATAGTACTGGCGGGGTCAACGTTGCGGTCGAGTTCGCCCACGACCAGCAGCAGTTTGCCCTGCATGCGGTGAGCATGCACCGAATTGGAATTGGCCTCGTACTGTGGTCCGATCGGCCAGCCCAGCCAGAGTTCATTCCACCAGATCTTGTCCATGCGGTTGTCGTGGCAGCCGCAATCGGCTACGGCGACCTTGTAAAAGTCGTGGTGGTCAATCAGGGCCCGCATGGCGTTTTGCCCACCGGCCGAACCACCATAGATGCCTACACGTGTCAGATCCATCCAGGGCCTTGTTTTCGCTGCTTCCCTTATCCAGATCTTGCGGTCGGGATAGCCGGCATCAGCCAGGTTACGGGAAGAAACGTCGTGAAATGCCTTGCTGCGCCAGTTGGTGCCCATGCCGTCGATCTGTACCACAATAAAACCAAGCTCGGCGAGCTTGTGCTGCCGCATCTGCAGACCCCAGCTCTTGGGCACAAAAGCCCCGTGTGGGCCGGCATAAATTTCTTCAATCACCGGATATTTGCGACTGCTGTCAAAGTTCGACGGGCGATAGATAACGCCATAAATATCGGTCTTCCCGTCTCGACCCTTAGTTGAAAATCTCTCCGGAACAGTCCATCCTGCATTTGTCAGGGCGGTGGCGTTGGCCGATTCAAGCCGCACAATCTCCCGGCCCGAGGCTGCATCAAGCAGAAGGTGAGATGGTGGCTGATCAACCCGGCTGTAGCGATCGAGCAGGTATTTGCCATCCGGCGAAAATGTGACGGTGTGGTGGCCATCGGCTTTTGTCAGAAACTTCAGGTCGGTGCCATCTATATTGACGCTTGCCAGATGTTGGAAATAAGGATCCTGGTCTTTGAAATAACCACCTGCATAAAACCAGATCTTACTGGTTTTTTCGTCAAACTTCTCAACCTTTCTTACAAGCCATTCGCCACTTGTCAGGGGTTTTTCTACATTTCCTGTCGTGGCGTCAATCAGATAAAGGTGATTCCAGCCTGAGCGTTCTGACATCCAGACGAGCTTCTTCGAGCCTGGTAGCCAGTGATGCCAGATTTTATTGGGGTAGTCGACAAATGTCGCAAATTTCTCTTCAGCCACAACCCGCAGCTTCCCGGTGGTGCTATTCAGCCCTACAAGCCGCACCAACTGGTGCCCACGCTGATTATAAATGAAATAAATCTCGCTTGAATCCTCAGCCCAGTGCCAATCGCCCAGGCTCCAGGGGTTTTCAATCAATCCGGTTTCAATGGCAATTGGCTTATTGGTGGTCAAGTCAAAAAGCATTGGCCTGGCCTGTTCAATGCGGTCGCCAGGCTTGAGATATTGAAATTCAATACGTTTGGGTTGCAATTGATCAGTTGGCGAACTCTCGACAATCGTCACGGTGTGCGTCTGCTCAGGCTTCACGCGGCGTGCCACCAGATATTTGCCATCGGGCGATACCAATAGAGGCCCTTGATAAGCATCGTCGGCTGTGCCATCGGAGGTCAGCTTGATTACTGCATCCTTTCCAGCCTCTTTTCGAATGATATTAAAGTCGCGGATTTCAATTCCATTCGCCGTTGCATTAAGTCGCCCGGAACGCTTCTTTTTCGGAATTTCGGCTTTTTTCGGTGCAGGGCGATTGGACTGTGACACTGCATTTATTTCAAATCGGGTGGGTGTGTCTTCCGCTTCAACCCAGGCCAGGTCGTTGCCGGCGTCGTCAAAAACCCGCCACACATGGCCGCCGAAGGTGTGTTGCCGCCGCTCTTGCCCTGCAGCAATATGTCCATAGCCCTTGGGCTTGCCATCGGGGTCAACCCACTGCAGGTGAGCATTCGAAGTCGTTTTATTGACGAATGTCACAAATGTTTCGGCACCCTGGCGTAAGCTGGCCCGGGGGCCCGATTGTATTTGCCGGCCATTCTCAGGCGAGCTTTGGTCAGTGTCAGATTTCAATTCACCGGCATTCTTGTTCCAAAGCCACCATCGGCCGCCCAGCCTCAGGCGAAAAACGGTTCCGGAATTCTTGACAGGTGCCAGATCATCGATCATATTTCCCGAGGGCTTGTTTTCTGTCACCTTTTCGATTGCATTTTTCAACTGGGCCGAATCAATCACAACTTCACGTGTGGCTCTGGCGGGGTCGATATTCACCCATTCCCAGCTTTGCCCCGGGTCGGTTTTCACTCGATACCAGAATGTGCCATCTGGCCGCCACGCAGGCTGAATCTGCTCGCGTGTCACTTTATCAGCCACACGGCGATCCAGCGATTCGGAACGTTCGTAGTCCGCCTTTCGGCCCTGCGAAAAAGCGGTCGCCTGATGAAATGCAATCAGACAAATGGCAATGAAACATTGAAATTTCATGATCTGGCTTTCGCTTTATTTCATCAGGGCTTCAATTTCATCGATTTCAACAGGAATATCGGCCATGAGGTCAACAGGGCCGTTTTCCGTGACAATGATATTGTTTTCAAGCCTGATCCCGAAGCTTTCGGCAGGAATATAAATTCCGGGTTCCACTGTCAGCACCCAGCCGGGGGCGAAAGGCTCGTTCATCAGTCCGACATCGTGCACATCCAGCCCCAGCACATGGCCCAAGCCGTGCATGAAATACTTGCGGCAGGCTGGTTCGCCGGGCTTCTGGTTGGCAATGTCGTCCTTCGAAATCAGCCCCAGGGCCAGCAGTTCGTGGTTCATCATTTCCTGCGATTCGCGGAACCAGTCGCGATGCAGTTTGCCCACCACGGCTCCGGCAATCGAGCCACGCATCACTCGCAAAACAGCGTTATAAACATCTTTCTGCCGCTGGGTGAAATAACCCGACACCGGAATAGTGCGGGTCAGGTCGGCATTATAATTGGCATAGCTGGCGGCCACGTCAAGCAGCAGAAGCTGGCCATTCTCCAGTGTCTGATCGTTCTGGTTATAATGCAATACGCACGAATTAACACCACCGGCAATAATCGGATTATAGGCGAATTTGCAGCGGTTTCGCACAAATTCGTGGGTGAATTCAGCTTCAAGTTCATATTCGGTAATGCCGGCCCGGGTGGCTTTGGCCACACGCTCAAAGCCTTTTCTCGTGACCGAAATGGCATTTTTCAGCAGGTCAATTTCAATATTGCTTTTCACCACCCGAAGCTGGTGCATCAGCCGCGCCAGGCGGCGGAAAGTGTGCAGCGGATACCGCGATTTCAATTCGCTGATGAATCGGGCATCGCGTGTTTCCACCTCAACCACGGCCCGTTTGTGCTCGTTGGTGTTCAGATAAACCTGTTCGGCGTCGCACATCAGCTGGTGCAAAATGGTGGGGAAGGCATCGAGCCACTTGATATTACGAATGCCCGAGGTGGCAATGGCCTCGTCTTTGGTCAGCTTGTGCCCTTCCCAGATCTTCAGCAGGTCGCTGGTCTCGCGCAGGAAGAGAATTTCCCGCATGGTTTCGTCGGGATGGTCGGGAAAGAGCATCAGAATCGACTCTTCCTGTTCGACGCCCGAAAGATAGAAAAGGTCGGAATTCGGCTGCATCAGCAGCGTGCCGTCGGCGTTGGTGGGCAGAATGTCGTTGGCGTTCACGATCGCCAGCGAGCCGGCCGGCAGCTTGGCCCGAAGCCGTTCGCGGTTCTTGATGAAAAGTTGTGGATCAATCGGCAGGTGGCGCATTTGATACTCTCAAAATGGCTGTTTCAGTTGTCGTTGGTTGCCAATTCCAGCCCGGGCGGTTGTCGAAAACCAGCCCGATTCATTAGGCTTATGTTGCACGAAAAGGCCGGCGGGTGTCGAGCCCCCAGCCGACTCATGCACCATTTTTCCGAAGGATGCTTCTCATGACCAGCCCGCAAACCCCGGAAATCAAAACGGATGCCCCCAATTGGGCCGCCCGCGTTCAGATTGCCATTGCCGCCCTGGCCGTGCTGGGCATTGCCCTGCATGTGGTGCTGCGGCTGGCTGCGGGCAGTGCTGAGACCTGGCAGGGCCTGCGAGTGGTTGACTTGCCGCTGATTGTGGTGCTTGTGCTGGGCGGGGTGCCCCTGGTGCTGGAACTACTGGGAAACCTGCTGCGGCGCGAGTTCGGCAGCGATCTCCTGGCGGGCATCTCAATCGTCACTTCCGCCCTGCTGGGCGAGTATCTGGCCGGCTCGATGGTGGTGCTGATGCTTTCGGGCGGCGAGGCCCTTGAGGCTTATGCCGTGCGGCGGGCCACTTCGGCACTGGCGGCACTGGCCAAACGCCTGCCCAGCGTGGCCCATCGGCTGGTGGGGGCCCGCATGGTTGATGTACCGCTGGTGGAAGTGAATGTGGGCGATTTTCTGGTGATACTGCCGCATGAAACGTGCCCGGTCGATGGTGTGGTGAGCGATGGTCATTCGACAATGGATGAATCGTTTGTCACTGGCGAGCCCTATCATGTGTCAAAGGCCCCCGGTGCCAGCGTGATTTCCGGGGCGATTAATGGTGAAAATGCCATTACGATCAGGGCCGAGCAGCGGGCGGAAGATTCGCGGTATGCCAAAATCATGCGGGTGATGCGGGAAAGCGAGCAGAGCCGCCCGAGGCTGCGGCGGCTGGGCGACCAGCTTGGTGCCTTTTACACGCCACTGGCCGTTTCCATCGCCCTGTTGGCCTGGCTGGCCAGCGGCGACGCCACGCGATTTCTGGCTGTGCTGGTGGTGGCCACGCCGTGCCCGCTTTTAATTGCCATTCCCGTGGCCATTCTCGGCTCGATCTCGCTGGCGGCCCGGCGCGGGATTATCATTAAAGATCCTTCGGTCCTTGAGCGGCTGAGCACTTGCCGCACGGCCATCTTTGACAAAACCGGGACACTTACCTATGGGCGTCCGAAACTGGCCGAGGTTCGCACTTTTAATGGATTTGAGGCCGACGATGTGATTCGCCTGGCGGCCGGGCTCGAGCGTTATTCCAAGCATCCGCTGGCTGAACCGCTGCTGGATGAGGCCCGCAATCGGCATCTTTCGCCATCAGAAGCAGCTGAAGTATCCGAGAAACCGGGCAGGGGCCTGAGCGGGCGGGTTGATCAGCGGCAGGTTGAAATCACCAGCCGGGCGAAGTGGCTGAAGGTGAACCCGGATGATGCTGCGGCGCTGCCAGAAGAAACGGCGGGCCTGCAATGCGTGGTGGGGGTTGACGGGCGGCTGGCATCGCTGGTTCTATTTCGCGACGAGCCACGGCCCGATGGGCAGTCGTTCATTCAGCACCTGCGGCCGCACCACCGGTGGACAAGAATCTTGCTGGTTTCGGGCGACCGCGAGAGCGAAGTACGCTATCTGGCCGCACAGGTGGGTATTACAGAAGTCTTTGCGGGTGTCTCGCCGGAAGGCAAGGTGGAAATCACTCGGGCCGAGAATGCCAAGGCCCCGACCGTGTTCATGGGCGATGGCATTAATGATGCACCGGCACTGGCCCAGGCCACGGTGGGCGTGGCATTTGGCCAGAACAGCGATATTACTTCGGAAGCGGCCGGTGCAGTGATTATGGACGGCAGCCTGCGCAAGGTTGACGAACTTTTGCATATTGGGGCCCGGCTGCGGAGAGTGGCCCTGCAAAGTGCGGTGGGCGGCATGGCTTTTTCGATTGGCGGAATGATTTTGGCCTCGATGGGGCTGATTTCACCGGTCGCCGGTGCGATGATGCAGGAATTGATCGATCTGGTGGCGGTGTTTAATGCCCTGCGAACGGCCTTTGTGCCGAGGAGTTTGACGGATTATTGAAATGAATAATTTCTTTAAAACTTGACAATTCAAAAAAATGTAGAAGATTTAATTGTCCTGGTGAATTCGATTCCGCATTGAGTAATGACCAACTAATCTGTGCGCAGGATTAGCATTGATCAAAGTGGACGGAGAGATGATGCTTTCGTCATCAGCATATAGTGTTAGGGTTTCAAAACGGGTAAAGGAATTTGGTTGTATCCAAATTCTTTTATCTAACCGATAATCCTTCGGTAGGTTCCACTTCGCTTCATTACCGAATGATTCTAGGTCATATAAAATCGCAGGACAATGCCAGCTTCTGCTGGCATTTTTTAAGGACTACTTTATGTCAAAGAGTTTAAAATCCTTTCTTGATGACCTTTATTCTCGATTAAATAATAAATCGAGTGAAGTCGGTATGAATGACCTTGCAAATGCATTAGGTACAAATATTAATTTGTTAAATAAAATCTCGCTCAGATACAGTAAATTTGAGATTCCCAACAGAAGTGGAGGGA
>JBEITT010000067.1:0-28629 GCA_040374745.1 Planctomycetaceae bacterium
GATTCTCCGGAGACAAGCTCACCCGACAGTAATGAGCCCAAAGCCATTGAGCCAAGTGAGATTCCGCCTGATTTGATAAAAGTTCGGCGAGCTATTGAATCAGGTAAATGCATTTAAAAGCATGCCCTTCATTTCTAAACACTTGAGTGAGTTTGTTGATTTAATTTCGCGTGATTGTCTCGTGCAGATTCAAAATTGCCCGTGCAATCTGAGTCCAGGCAGCAATCTGGGTTGGTTCGGATTCGTTGGGTGCATCAGCCGAACCAACACTAAGCAAATCCTTGGCTTTTTCAGGCTGGTCCCGGTATTCGGCTTCGGCACTTGCCAGTAGTTCTTGAAGAATCTGAACTTCTTCATCGCGGGCCGGACGGGAAAGAGCCCGAGCAAAGGCAAATTGTATGCGTTCCGCCGAGTCTTTTCCGCCTTTCTCGAAAATCATTGCTGCAAAATTACGGGCGGCTTCAATGTAGATTGGGTCGTTAAGCAGCACCAGAGATTGCAATGGTGTGTTTGATCTCGCTCGATCCGCAGTGCATTCTTCACGATTTGGGGCGTCGAAGGCCAGCAGCGAAGGGTGCAGGTATTGCCTCTGCCAGTGTGTATATAGCCCGCGGCGATAAAGTGATTCGCCTTGATCATTCCGCCATTCTCGCGTTGGGAAGTTCAAGTAGGCCCAATAACCTGCCGGTTGGTAGGGCCGAACGCTCTGACCACCTATTTTCCTGACCAACAGGCCGCTGATTGAAAGTGCATTATCACGCACCATTTCAGCATCAAGCCGGAATCGACCCTGTCGGGCCAGAAGCAAATTAAATGGGTCGAGATCGAGTTGTAATGTTGTGGCAATTGACGACTGACGATAGGCTTTTGTCATCAATAGTGCCTTGATAAATTTCTTCGTGTCCCAACCGCTTCGGACCAATTCGCCGGCAAGATAATCAAGTAGTTCTGGGTGTGTGGGGGGCTGGCCCTGCGAACCCAGATCATCAACCTTGCGGGAAATGGCATCGCCAAAAAATAATTTCCACAGCCTGTTGGCAAGAACTCTCGATGTCAGCGGATTCTCGCTGTCAACCAGCCACGTGGCCAGATCAAGACGGTTCAGTCGCCTGTCCGGCATGGGCTTGATTTTCTCCTGTTTGTTGATGACTGCAGGAAATCCTGGTTGGACTTCGGCTCCACTTTCGTCCATCCAGTTGCCTCTGGGCAGAACTCGAATCATACGTGGAGGGATCTGTTCTGTAACAAGCGTCGATGTGATCTGCTTCTCGAGTTCAGAACGCTCTTGCTGTATTTTTTGCAGATCAACCCTGACACTTGCCAGTTCAGGTGCGATGGTTCGGTAATGGGCGATGATCTTGTCGTTTTCATCGCGTGTTCGTTTGTCGGCAGACTTGGCCAGGATGGGCTCAAGCGCAGGAGCCAGGTCCTTTAGATCAATTCTTGCTTCATCATTGAGAGTGGCACTGAGGCGAAACCTGCCTAAGGTGTGCTCGGGGTTATCGTGATTCTGCTGTAACTCGATCTTTAATTTTACTGTCTTTTCGGCTTCGCTTCGTGCAGCAAGATCACCCGGCTTCAGCATGAAAACCGCAGACTGGGGAGTGCCAGCCTTTTCCATCACTGCCCATCCCCATTTTGCACCCTTCAAATCTTTGTCAATCGCCGCCGCCACCGTCCACTTGCCGTATGGGTTACCCTTGGCGGCCCCGGTTTGTTCATATGATGCAACGGCCGAGACTACATCCAGGCGACGTGACTTGCCCGATTCGTTAATTGCATACACGACGAATTCGGATAACACGAAATTGCCATTGCCGGCACGACCCGGCCCCTTTGCTGGCAAGGCATCATCGGGCAGAACTTCCAGTCGAATGGCGGCGATGTTGGCTGAATAATTAGTGACTTCAATCTCGAATGTGTCGTTTGCCGGTTTCTTGCCGGTAGCCAGGATTGAACCATCGCCGAGCAGTTTAAGTTCTGCACCGTTTTGTGATTTTAAAGATACCGGTTTTAAAACCGACCAAACAGGTTGAGAGTTGAGCCATCTCTCTCTTGAAGCGGCAATCTCAGTGGTATCTGTTGTCAGTCGTCGAGTCAATTCCGCAATTTTTGAATCCATACTTTGCAGTGAGACTTTCTGCTGGATTGTCGGTACTTTCATCGACGACCCGAAATCCGAACCGGAATATAGCCCCTTTTCCTTGATGTCGGCAAAGAATGCCTCCATCTGATAAAACTCCTTGGTAGTAAAAGGATCAAATTTATGATCGTGGCATTCAGAACAGCCAAGTGTTACCCCCAGCCAGGTCCCTGAGACATTGCGCACCCGCTCAGCGGCATATTTGGCAAGATATTCCTTGGGTTGAACACCTCCTTCGGCACTCATCATCCCCAGTCGGTTGTACCCGGCGGCGATTTTTTGAACCTGCGTTGGCGAAGCCATCAGGTCGCCACCCAATTGCTCAATTGTAAACTGATCAAACGGCTTGTTATCGTTAAATGATTCGATGACATATTGACGAAATGGTGATACGCTCACTTCCTGGTCGCCATGGTACCCGACCGAGTCAGCATATCTTACGAGATCAAGCCACCACATGGCCATTCGCTCGCCGTAATGAGGCGAAGCCATCAATCGGTCAACCTGTTTTTCCCAGGATTGTGCTGAATTGTCATTCAAGAACGATCTTATTTCGTCGTAAGTCGGAGGTAAACCTGTCAAGTCAAACGAGAGACGCCGAAGCAGCGTGACTCGGTCTGCTTCGGCATTGGCCTTCACCGGGCTGTCAGATCTCTTCAGCTCAATGAATTTATCAATGTTCGTTGAGATGCCTGCTGAATGATCGCTCACTCCAAGTTTGGCCAGTGTTTTTACTGGAAGAAAAGCCCAGTGGCCTTCAAATTCGGCACCCTGTGCCACCCATTTTGTCAGAACTTCAAGATCCCGCAGGCCGAGTTTTTTGCCTGAATCCGGCGGTGGCATCTGTTTGTCGACATCCGTCGAAGTGATCCGCCTCAGCAGTTTGCTCTTCTCGAGGTTCGCTCTATCTATCACTCCTTTCTTATTGCCGTCTCCCATGATTCCTTCCGCCGTATCGAGCCTCAATTCAGCTTCTCTATGATTTTTATCTGGCCCGTGGCAGTAAAAGCAGTTGTCAGAAAGAATTGGCCTGATATCACGGTTAAATTCGACCCGATCCGGAATCGCTGCGATAGTATATTTGTCTTGAGCCCTCAGTGGTGATGTGACGCTACCTGCAGTGATTGCTGAAGATAAAATCAAAAAAACTGGCAGTCTCTTGAAAGGAGCGATCAATTCAACTATTTGCCGATTCATTTTGTCGTCTCACTTGCAGTTCAGCCGGATATTGAAAAATCATTTCATTCAGCTGATTCCGGATCATTCTAGGTGGGTAGTTAAGTTTATCAAAGGTATGTACCCAGGTAAATCAAATTTCTGAGATGCAGCACCGTCAGGTTATCCAATCATTAAATGTCATCATTCAATACGAGAATAATCAAATTCCGATTTTCTGCAGGCTCATGATGAAATCAGGCCAATCATTGCCAAGACTCTGAATCAGCCATTCTGCCGTGACGGTTTCAATTGTGGACTGTGATTCTGGTTGCAATTCCTGAAGTTTCAAAAAATCAATCAGTTCAGTAAGAAATCTGCCTTTTTTCCAGTGTGCCAGGCCATAAGTTAATGCCCAGCATGCGGCATAATCGTCAGAGTGCGAAAGAGGGTTCGCCAGAAGGTCTCGCCTTATAAACGATTTCATTTCAAACCCCATTGCATTTTTTTGCCACACCTTTGACCTTCTTGCATTAAGCGAACCAAATCCGGGACCTTCAGTAATCGACTGTGAAGTAGGGCTTTTACTGGTATTCCCGGCGGCTGTATGATCTCCCATCATGGCCATGCCTTCATGCAGCCACCTTGGCCAGGCATGCCAGCCAGGGCAGAGTCCGCTGATGATTGTCATTTGATGAATCATCTCATGTGCGGCAACAACCGCAACATCAAATGATTTCAATGCAGTGAGGTCGGTAAGTAGCACGCTCACGAGCCTGACAGGATGAGTCAGTCCAAGGCTGCCTTTGAGACCTTCAAGCCGCTCCAGTTTCAAATATCGATTATATTCTTCTTCTTTTGAAACAAGGCCAAGGATTATTATTGGATCGGGATGCTGAAGAAAAATATTTTTTTTTCTGCACCATTCGATGAAATCAAGCCTGACCCAGTTCACTCGATTCAGAATTCTAAGAACCTGATCAACTGTAATCTGTGAAGGCTGGTATGCTGCCCAAAGATTGTCGATGTTCACAATCCGTGAACCGTCGCCGAGAAATTGATGCAGGTGGTCCGTTGAGTTCTGCCGATGCTGATTTTTCATGTTGCTTGGGGATTTGGCTTGCAGGTTCATCACTTGGCCTGCAATTTTTTCATCCGGCGACTTGTGCGTGGCCCGCATGCCGTTTAATCTTTAAATAGATTAGCGGCGGCGAATATGCACGAATCGTCGCTACAACCGTCATGCTCGTCAAGCTGAATTTCATCGATTTTGTCAGAATTTCAGGAGTTGCCCTGATGATTTCCAGAGTTATTAATGACAACCGCGTGATTCATTGCAGCTCAATAATTTGGTTTTTGGCAACTCTCAGCGGACTCTTCTCCGGCTCGATCTTGGCTCAGGCAGAAATGGATTTCTGGCATGCCGAAGGAAAAAATGGTGCAGTGGTGGCAGGTGGCAGGCCTGCCACTGAAGCCGGACTTGAAATCATGAAGGGGGGGGGTAATGCGGCTGATGCCGCTGCGGCTACCCTGATTGCCCTGGGAGTGACTGATGCAAAAAGTTACTGCCTGGGGGGCGAAATTCCCATCATAATTTATGACGCCAAGCGAGATGTTACAGAAGTCTTGTGTGGGCAAGGGGTTGCTCCGCGACTGGCCACTCCTGATTTTTTTCGAAAACAGCCCGATGGAATCCCTGCGGTTGGTCTCTTAAGTGCCACCGTTCCTGCTTCGATTGACGCCATTCTTGTTCTTCTGGAGCGCCACGGTACCAGACGTTTTGCTGACGTCGTCGCACCGACAATTCGCATGCTCGAGAAACCAACCGAAAACTGGCATTCTGATCTTCATAAGACCTTGTCAGAGATGGTCAAGGCAGAAAAAGAACATGCGGACCGGATTGTCGGACTGAGAGCAGTGAGCGACTATTTTTATCGTGGGCCGGTAGCACGGGCGATCGACAAATTTTCACGAGAGAATGGTGGACTCTTAAGATATGAAGATATAGCGGTGCACCAAACCCGCATTGAACGTCCCATTAGCCGGAAATATCGGGGATTTGAAATAGTTAAATGCAATTTGTGGAGTCAGGGCCCTTCAATGCTGCAGGCCCTTCAATTGCTTGAAGGCTATGATATGTCAAAGTTTAAGGCTGGCTCAGCCGATGCACTTCACCTTCAGGCGGAAGCATTGAAACTTGCTTTTGCCGATCGCGACGACTATTACGCTGACCCAGACTTTGCCGAAATTCCGACAGTTGACGAATTGCTGGACTCTGGCTATGCCACAGCCCGGCGGTCGCTGATGAGCCTTGACAAGGCATCACATGAGCGAATTCCCGGCGACCCGAAAACCCGTTCCGCCCGCAAGGGCATGCCACCGTTGGCGGCTGGCAACGGCGGGCCTGCTCTTGATACTACAACATGTCTGACTGCCGACTCAGCAGGGAATATGGTGGCGGCCACACCCAGTGGATGGTCGGGTGTTGTGGCTGGCAAAACGGGAATCTGGCTGGGAACCCGTCTCCAGTCGTTCACTTTAGATACCCGGTCGCCCAACGTTCTGGTTCCAGGCAAACGGCCGCGTATTACTCTGACTCCAACGATGTTATTTCAGGGTGGCAAGCCGGTTGGCGTGGTGTCGGTCGCTGGCGGTGATGGTCAGGAACAGGCTGGCATTCAGATGGTCACCGACCTGATTGATTTCAACCTCAGCCCAAAAGAGGCGGTGAATATTCCAAGATTCCACACTGACCATTTGATCGGTTCATTTCGCCAGACCGCACCAAAACTTGGTTCGTTGACACTTGACGATACTGTTAGACCCGAAGTTGTACGCGAACTGGCGGCACGTGGGCATGTGGTGAATATCCAGCGTGCCCCTCTTTCGCATCCGATTATAATTTGGAAAAACCAGAAAACCGGAATGCTGGAAGCAGCAGGTGACCCCAAAGCCAAGCGAAATTCAATGGCTTATTGAACGAATCAAACTCATGCAGATTCTTTGGAATAAAGTCAAAATACAGTTAATCCAACCGAGGGTGTTCTTGCTCGCCTTGGTTTTTCAGGCCTTGGCTGCTCAGGCAACAAGTGGCCAAACTACTGGATCTGGCCAATCTGAATTAAAATTGTCTGATCCGGTTGCATGCAAATCGGTAAAGGGGTTTCGTGATTATATTGAGCTTAAACCAACAGAGTTGACAACCTTTGATAAATTAATGATTTATGTCGAACCAACCGGATTTTCGACGAAAACCGAAGGTGATAAGAAAAAGGCGCATCTGGTTCAAAATGCTAGAGTTCGTGCGAAAGGAGCCAAACCCTTAATTTTCGATAGGAACGAGCTTTTCAGCTACGAGCCTGCACTGTCTACTGGACGAGAAAATCTTTTTCTGGCCGCCTCTATAGGTTTTAAGAATCTTAAGCCCGGGAAATATGTTCTTGAGCTTGACACGATTGACAAGCTGGCCAGACCAGAGATGAAAATCACACAAATAATCGAATTTGCGATAATTGATCAGAAATAATGGGTTTACGAAACTTTTAGTATGGTTCAGAATACGTCTCTGAAACCTGCAGACGCGACGCATGGAAGCAACACAGGCTAAAAATTTATGAGTGACTTGGTTGATTCATGTTTAATGTTCAAAGAAAAACAGTCTATGATTCGCTCTCGTGACGATATATAATAAAGTCATCCCGCCACCGGTGATCAAAATCCGGCTTGTGAACGCAAGGTAATTCCACATGACGATCAACGCCTCTTCGAAAATTCGACACGGTATGGCTTTAGCATTCTTGCTTGTTGCTGCACCGGCGACAAAGGCCGCCGAACCTTCAAAAGGTATCGATTTCAATCGAGACATACGACCGATTCTCTCTGACAACTGCTTCAGCTGTCACGGCCCTGACGAACAGAATCGAAAAGCCAAACTTCGGCTCGACACCAAGGATGGTCTTTTCAAGTCGCATGATGGCGAGATTGTCAAACCTGGTCAGTTGACAGAATCCGAACTGTTTCAACGCATTGTTTCCACCGAAAAAGATGAGGTGATGCCGCCGCCGGAAACAAATAAGCGACTGAAGCCCGAGCAGGTGGCACTTGTCAGGAAGTGGATCGAGCAGGGCGCACCCTATCAGCAGCACTGGTCTTATGTGCCGCCTGTCAAAGCTGAAGTGCCGAAAACCGAGAATGATTGGGCCCGGGGCGAAATTGACAGATTTTTGCTGTCAGCCATGAAAGCCAAGGGACTGACACCCAATGGTCCTTCCAACAAAGAAACGCTTATCCGACGGCTGACCCTGGATTTGACAGGCCTGCCACCCACACTGGCAGAAGTTGATGCATTTCTTTCCGACAAGTCGCCCAACGCTTACGACAAACTTGTTGACAGGCTCATCAACTCTCCCCAGTATGGCGAGCATATGGCCCGATATTGGCTGGATGCTGCCCGATATGCTGATACCCACGGCCTTCACCTTGATAATGAACGTTCGATGTGGCCTTATCGTGACTGGGTTGTGAAATCATTTAACGAGAACCTGCCGTTTGATAAGTTCACTACATGGCAACTGGCCGGCGACCTTCTGCCCAATTCCACCGTGGAACAACAGGTCGCCTCAGGTTTTAATCGGTGTAACGTGACGACCAGCGAAGGCGGCTCGATTGATGCCGAACTTCTGGTTCGGTATGCCATCGACAGGGCCGAAACCACATCGGCAGTCTTCATGGGCTTGACTGCGGGATGTGCCGTGTGTCATGACCATAAGTTTGACCCGATCAGCCAGAAGGATTTTTATTCCCTTTATTCATTCTTCTACAGCCTCGCTGACCCTGCAATGGATGGCAACCGTGTTGATACCCCACCCATTCTGAAACTGCCGAGCGAAGAGCAGAAAAAACAGATTGCCGCGTTCGACAAAACCATAGGTGACGCTGAAAAACAATTGCGTGATAAACTTCTTACTGTAGTATACGCCGATCCGGCCACACTTCAGCCACCGCCACCAGTCTCCAAAGTCGATAGTGTTCTCTTTGATGATATGGTTCCCGAAGGCTCTAATCCTGGCAAGAACCCGAACACTGCTCCGCTGAAATTCGTCGAAGGTAAGGCCTTTTCTGGAAAGGTTTATCTTGAGAGGACCGACAGCGGCGTGGCTCAGGATTACTTTACCGAGCTTAAGAACCCAGTTGAACTGCCGCGTCAAGGCGATTTTTCGATCGCTGTTAAACTCGATGAGAAGAATCCGCCCAAGGCCATCATGGTTCAGTTTAATATCAACGGCCAGTGGTCTCTCAGGGCTGTCTGGGGCGATGTCAATGCAATTCCATATGGCCTTGTAGGCACTCCTGAAAGAGCAAGGGCCGGCGACTTGCCGAAGCCTGGCCAATGGACAACCCTGAAATACAATCTGTCTGGTTTTCAGGTCAAGCCTGACCAGAAAATCACCGGTTTTGCATTCACTCAGGCCGGTGGCACCGTTGGCTGGGACAAGCTCGTGGTCGAAGGCGAGTCAAACCCCTCCAAAGATCCAGCCGAGTCATTTGCTGTCTGGGCACGTAGTCAGTCGCCTCGAACCATCCCAAACTTTCCGGCCGACATTCAGCCGCTCCTCAGGAAAAATGTCAGGGAAAGGTCGATTGCTGATACTCGCAGGCTGGAAGACTACTACCTGATGAGCGTCTGGTCTGGCGGTAATAAAGCATTTGGGCCAATCCGCGAAGTGATGACCAAGGCTCAGGCAGAAAAGGCAAAAATTGAGGCTCAGGTTCCTTTGACATTTGTAAGCCGCGATCTTGACCAGCCCCGCCAGGCGCAAGTGCTTTTCCGTGGGCAATATACCCAGCCACGCGAAAAGGTTGATTCAAACACACCGTCGTTTCTTCCACCCCTTAAAAAGTCAAATGCCGGTGCCAAGGCATCGCGGCTTGACCTTGCCAACTGGCTGCTCTCAGCAGAGCATCCGCTTACTGCACGAGTTACTGTGAATCGATTCTGGCAGCAGTTTTTCGGAAATGGTTTTGTGAAAACCTCGGCCGATTTTGGCTCGCAGGGTGAACCGCCCGTCAATCAGCCGTTGCTCGACTGGCTCTCGGTTGATTTCCGGGAAAATGGCTGGAATGTTAAACGCCTGGTTCGCATGATGGTTACATCAGCTGCCTACATTCAGGATGCCCGGGTTGATGCCAAAACACTTGCAGTTGATCCTGAAAATCGGCTGATTGCCCGTGGCCCTCGCCTGCGTCTTGATGCCGAAGTGTTGCGTGATCAGGCTTTGGCAGTTTCCGGCCTGTTGAACCGTAAATTTGGCGGTAAGGGGGTAAAGCCATATCAGCCGATCAATATCTGGGAGCCGGTGGGCTTTGTCGGTTCCAACACACGCGAATACAAGCAGGATTCTGGCAGTGATCTCTATCGCCGAAGCCTTTACACATTCTGGAAGCGGACAGCACCTCACCCTGCGATGACCACCTTTGACGCGCCTAACCGCGAGAGCTTTTGCGTTCGTCGCGAGCGATCCAATACGCCACTTCAGGCGCTGGTGCTACTTAATGACATTCAGCATTTCGAGGCGGCCCGCAATTTTGGCCAGCGAATTATCAAAGAAGGCGGTAAAACCGCACCTGAGCGTATCGACTGGGCTTTCCGCATGGTCGCGTCGCGACATCCATCAGACAAGGAAAAATCAGCTCTTTTACAGCTTCTTGATGAAGAACTGAATCGATACCGTGGCGATATAGATTCGGCCAGAAAGGCCATCAGCTTTGGTGAATCGAAAGCCGATACTTCACTTGACCCGGCCGAACTGGCAGCCTACAGCCTGCTGGGCAACCTGCTGCTGAATCTCGATGAAGTTGTAATGAAAAACTGATTTTGGGAGCATGAAAAGACCATGAGTGATAAAACTTACGATAAGGCGACCCGGGAATTTCTAACAAATATGACCCGACGGCAGCTTTTTGCCGGTGCAGGACTTTCCGCCGGTTCCATTGCCCTCTCCGGCCTGCTTTCCGGTTCGGCTGCTAAGGCTGCCGATTCAGCCCGAAACTATGGTTCGGAGGTGCATCCGTCACTGCCCGATCTGCCGCACTTTGCCCCGAAGGCCAAGCGGATTATTTATCTTCACTGGAACGGGGCTCCATCACAGCTTGACACATGGGATTACAAGCCTGATCTGCACAAGCATTTCGGTATAGACTTGCCTGAATCGATTCGAAAAGGTCAGCGTCTCACCACGATGACTTCAGGTCAGGCAAAATTCCCCGTAGCTCCATCCAAATTTAAATACACCCGGATGGGGCAATGCGGCACGTGGGTAAGTGAACTGCTACCTAACATCGGCCGACATGTTGACAAATTGTCACTTGTCAAGACCATCTTCACCAATGCCATAAATCACGATCCGGCCTGTACGTTTGTCATGACCGGTGCCGAAATCCCTGGCAAGGCAAGTCTCGGCTCTTGGCTTGCCTATGGCCTGGGTTCAGAGAATCAGGATCTTCCGGCCTTTGTAGTCCTTACCCCTTTCTGGTCTTCAAAGGCCAATGCCCAGGCACTTTTCACACGGATGTGGTCATCTGGCTTCCTCCCCGGTAAATATACGGGTGTAGCGTTGCGTGGCCAGGGCGACCCGGTCCTTTACATTCAGAACCCTGACGGCGTGAATCGTGATGACCGACGACGCATGCTTGACAAACTGAATCAGCTTAATCAGGCAACTTATGAACGATATGCCGACCCTGACACCCTGACACGCATTGCCCAGTATGAAATGGCCTTCCGCATGCAGGCCAGCGTTCCAGAATTAACTGACTTCTCGAATGAGTCCAAGGAGACCCTTGATCTTTATGGTCCCGACGTTCTTAAACCGGGTTCCTATGCGGCAAGTTGTCTGCTGGCCCGTCGTCTGGCCGAGCGTAATGTACGTGTTGTACAAATTTTGCACCGAGGCTGGGATCAGCACAATAATCTGCCATCGGAAATTGGTCTGCAGTGCCGCGACGTTGACCAGCCAACGGGAGCCCTTTTACAGGATCTGGAACGCCGTGGACTTCTTGAGGATACTCTGGTGGTCTGTGGAGGTGAGTTTGGCCGGACCGTGTATTCTCAGGGAGCTCTCTCTAATGAAAACTATGGCCGCGATCATCACCCCCGCAACTTCTGCATGTGGATCGCCGGTGGGGGCGCCAAAGGTGGCGTATCCTATGGCGAGACCGACGATTTCAGCTATAATATAGTGAAAGATCCAGTCAATCTGAACGACTTGAATGCCACTGTCCTGCAGTGCCTTGGAATAGATCATCGACGATTCATTTTCCCATTCCAGGGGCTAGACCAGAGGCTTACAGGTGTGGAACCGGCCCGGGTTGTCAAAGATTTGCTGGCTTGATTGTGCTTAAGATCAACGATCTGGAGAGAACGACAATGAGATGGTTAACAGCGATTGCCCTTTTTTTGCTCGTTCCCTCCTGCAACATTCTTATTGCCGCAGAACCAGAATTAAAGGTTGATTTCAATCGAGATATTCGCCCGATTCTCTCGGCCCGCTGTCTGAACTGTCATGGTATCGACGACGAGTCCCGCAAGGGTAAACTTCGACTGGACCAGCGTGCCGATGCTGTGCGACACCGTGATGGCTCACAGGTCATCAAACCTGGTGATCCTGATTCCAGCGAACTTCTGGCCCGTGTGACCAGCACAGAGCCAGACGAAGTCATGCCGCCGCCAAGGTCGGGGCCGCCTCTTAAAAAAGAAGAAATTGAAAAAATTCGTGCATGGGTTGCCCAAGGCGCAGATTATGCTGAACACTGGGCATTTCTGCCGGTTCGCCTGCATGTTCCTCCCACAACATCGAATGACGCTTGGGCTGCTTCACCGATCGATCGATTTATCCTGAAAAAGATGGATCAGGCCGGACTGACACCGGCCAAACCGACCGACAGGGCGACTCTTATACGACGGTTGAGTCTTGACCTGACTGGTCTTCCACCGAGTCCAGGAGAAGTTGATGCATATCTGGCTGATTCATCTAAAAGTGCTACAGAAAATCTGGTGAAAAAACTGTTGGTTTCTCCTCACTATGGCGAGCGTATGGCCCGAGTCTGGCTTGATATTGCACGCTATGCTGACAGCAAGGGCTATGGCTCCGATCCTCTTCGGGAGTACATGTGGCGATACCGTGACTGGGTGATTGAGGCATTCAACAAAAATAAGCCTTACGATCAGTTTATCACCGAACAGATGGCAGGTGACCTTCTGCCCGGAGCAACATCTGAGCAAATTCTGGCGACGTCCTTTCATCGGAATACCATGTCGAACGACGAAGGTGGAACCGATGACGAAGAGTTTCGAGTTGCTGCCATCAAGGATCGAGTTGATACAACAGGACAGGTCTTTATGGGCCTGACAGTGGGCTGTGCCAAGTGTCACACACACAAGTTTGACCCGATCAGCCAGAAAGAATATTACTCTCTTTTTGCGATTTTCAATCAGACGGAAGATAACGACAATCCTAACGATGAGCCAAGGTTACCTACACCAACTGCTGACCAGTCAAAGAAAATTGCGATGTTTGAATCGCAAATTAAGACATTGGCCAGCCTTCCTGTGCCCAAAGGCGAAGAATTCAGGAAAGAGTTAGAAGCATGGACTGCAACCATCAAGCGAAACACGGCATGGAGTCCTGCCCGACTGGAGAAGGTTGAAACTTCGGCAGAACGAAAAATTGAATCAGGTGGCCCGGGCGAAATTATAGCAGGCGGAAAGGCCGCAAGGGCCACGGATACGATCACGATACAGATTCCTGGGGGAGCTACAGCCCTTCGGCTCGAGGCCCTTGCCAATGAAACGGAAATCACTGGACCAGGGCTCTCGTCACATGGCAATTTTGTGCTGAGTTCCATCACAGGGACGATAGATGATGGGAAAGCCGGGATCGAAGATGTGCGATATGTTCGTATTGAGATTCCTGGTAAGGAAAAAATGCTATCCCTGGCTGAAGTGGAAATATTCAGGGACAAGGATAATATAGCTCGCAAAGGTACTGCCTCCCAGTCTTCAACCGACTTCAGCGGACCCGCTATTCTTGCGATTGACGGGAAGACCAATGGGGATTTCAACGCAGGTAGATCGGTGACGCATACGGCCGTATCAAGCGACCCCTGGTGGGAACTTGACCTGAAAGAATCTGCCGGCCGCATCGATCGCGTGAAGATTTGGAATCGTACAGACAATAATTTGCATGCGAGACTGGCTGGGGCCGTGATAAATTTTTTGGACGCAAAGCGCAGGACGGTTCACAAGACTCTCCTCTCTGTACCACCAAATCCAAGTAGCGAAATGGTCTTCGGTGGAACTCGACCGGTTTCATTTTCTTCGGCCTCTTCAAGTCATAATCAGCCAGGCTTTGAAGTTTCAAAGGCAATTTCGGAAGCAGCAAAAGGAAAAAATGAAGGTTGGGCCGTGGGAGGAATGAAAGGCCGTACCCAGGAAGCTATTTTCCGATTTTCCGGACCTTTACCCAAGGGTAAGTTGAAGCTGAAGTTGACCCAGACATGGGGCGAAGCACACACTCTTGGCCGATACAACATTCACATTTCCACTGAAAAAAATCCGCCAACAGCCCTTCCCGTTTCGATACGCGATCTGGCACTTGGCTGCGACTGCTGCAGGACTCCTGAGGATCAGGCGAAGATCGAAGAATATTACTGGAAAAATATTGCTCCTGCAAATCGTGATGCACGCAAGGAACTCGACAAAATAGAATCAGAATTGTCAAAACTGCGAGCCCAGATCATTCGCACACCGGTTTTGAAGGAACTTGCCGCCGAAAAGCAACGTAAAACACATGTGCTCATCAAGGGAAACTACACTCAGTATGGAGATTTGGTAAATCCTGGTGTACCTGGCAGCTTTCATCGTCTGGAAACAAAGCCCGGTCAAAAACTTAGCAGGCTTGATCTCGCAGCCTGGCTGACCGACCGCAATAATCCACTCACTGCCAGGGTTGCCGTCAATAGAGTATGGGCAGTAATTTTTGGTCGTGGACTGGTCGAAACCGAAGAAGATTTTGGCACCCAGGGGCGTCCTCCCTCACATCCCGAACTGCTTGATTATCTGGCACTGGAATTGATGAATCATCAATGGGATATTCGGTGGCTAGTCAGTACGATTGTCAACACCTCAACCTACAGGCAATCGTCTGTACCGGCCGATCGTACCCGTCTAGCTGAAGTTGACCCTCGCAATGAACTGATTTCATTCTATCCAAGAACTCGACTTGAAGCTGAAATGATTCGAGATCAGGCCCTGGTGGTCAGTGGGCTTTTCTCGCCGACTGTGGGTGGCCCGTCTGTTTATCCGCCCCAACCCGATAATCTCTGGCAAGCGGCTTTTAACGGCCAACGTAATTACCCTACCAGCAAGGGCGCCGATAAATATCGGCGAGGCCTTTACACTTTCTGGCGGCGCACGGTGCCCCCATCCATCGATGTCGACCTTCGATGCCCCCAGTCGCGAAGTCTGTTCCATTCGTCGTATTGGCTCAAACACACCTCTTCAGGCCTATGTTACTCTGAATGACCCGGTTTTTGTTGAAGCCGCTCAGGCACTTGGCCGTCGAATTATTACCCAGGGAGGTGCATCGCTGAATGATAAGCTGACTTATGCTTACAAACTGGTGACATCGCGAGAAATTGAGCCAGCACGCATGGCGGTATTGATTCAGCTCTACAACGAAGAACTGCAGCGATTTAAAGCCGATGAGCCAGCGGCCAGGCAGATGGCGGAAAGCCAGCTTGGTGCATTGCCTGCAGATCTCAATCCAGCACAGGCCGCGGCGATGACGGTCATAGGTAATGTGCTTCTGAACCTCGATTCCGTACTGACAAAAAGTTAAGGCGAGAACCATGGCAAGGCTGATACCGATTGAAACCGAGATTCGGACGGAACTGGTTCGGCACCAGACCCGTCGACATTTCCTGCGAAATTGTCAGGTCGGCCTTGGTTCACTCGCAATTGGCGGTAATCTGGCCAGTTCAATAACGCAAGCAGGCGAGGCTGCACCCGAACGTAGCAGCAACCCACTGGCCCTGCGACCGCCCACTCATCCGGCAAGGGCAAAGCGTGTAATTTATCTGCACATGAGTGGTTCGCCTCCTCAGCAGGATCTGTTTGACTGGAAGCCGACTCTTGTCAAACACCATATGGAGCCTTGCCCTGACGAAATCTTCAATGGTGAGCGGTTCGCCTTCATCAAGGGTCGGCCCATGATGCTTGGAACACCCTGGAAGTTTGCCCGCCACGGTCAATCCGGTCAGTGGGTCAGCGAAATTATTCCGGGAATGGCCAGCCATGCTGACGATCTCTGTATCATCAATTCGATGATCACCAAAGAGATTAATCATGCTCCGGCCGAGCTTTTCCTGCATACTGGTGAAAATCGTGCAGGCGGGGCAGCCATGGGTGCATGGGCCACTTATGGCCTGGGAACGGAAAATCAGGACCTTCCCGGCTTTGTCGTGCTTGTTTCGGGCGGCACCGACCCCACCGCAGGCAAGTCTGTCTGGGGCAGTGGTTTCCTTCCTTCGGTTTATCAGGGTGTGCAGTGCCGAACAGGCGCTGAACCGATCTTTTACCTCAACAATCCGGCTGGTATGTCGCGTGAAGACCGCCGCCGCAGCCTCGACGCGATCAAGGCTCTGAATGAAGCTGAACTTAAAGAATTCGGTGACCCGGAAACGCTGACGCGTATTGATCAATATGAGCTGGCTTATCGCATGCAGACCAGTGTGCCTGAAGTCATGGATATTGGCCGCGAGGATAAACGCACGATTGAAATGTATGGGGCCGAGCCAGGCAAAAACAGCTTTGCAAATAATTGCCTGCTGGCTCGCCGGATGGCTGAAAATGGTGTGCGCTACATACAGCTGTTTGACTGGGGCTGGGATATGCACGGCACCAGTGCTGATAATGATATTGTGACCGGACTGCCAGCCAAGTGCAGGGGCGTTGATAAGCCGATTGCTGCTCTGCTCACGGACCTCAAACAGCGTGGCATGCTTGATGAGACACTTGTCGTCTGGGGTGGTGAATTTGGCCGCACTTCGATGAACGAAGCCCGGGGTGGCTCTAAATTCCTTGGTCGTGATCACCACATCCACTGCTTCTCAATCTGGCTTGCCGGTGGCGGGATCAAGCCTGGTGTGACCATCGGACAGACCGACGAACTGGGCTATCGTGTCAGTGAAAATGCCTTTGAGATTCGTGATCTGCAGGCCACCATTTTGCATCTTCTCGGTCTCGATCCATTTCACCTCTCTTATAAAAACCAGGGATTGAACGCCCGATTGATCGGGCCGGCTGATACACCAAAAATCCGCCGTGAAATTCTCGCCTGATCATTCTGCTTCAGGAAGGTCTGTTCGATGCTAAGCCTGCAATCGTCAGGTCTCACCCGTCGGGAAATCATGCGTGTTGGTGGTCTCAGCTCGCTTGGTCTGGGGCTGCCGTCCCTTCTGCGAAACACAGTCACAGCCTCAAGTCTGACTCGCGACCAGAGCTTCGGCAGGGCTAAAAATGTGTTGTTTCTCTGGCTTCAGGGTGGCCCGCCTCAGCACGAAACCTTCGACCCCAAGCCCGATGCCCCCGCTGAAATTCGTGGCGAATTTCAACCTATCGCCACGAATGTTCCAGGTATCGACTTCTGTGAACTTCTGCCACGCACAGCCCGAATTGCCGATAAACTGGCTATAATTAGATCAATTTCAACTGCCAACGACCTTCACGACGCAAGCGGCTATTGGGTACTTACCGGCAAGAAATATCTGGGCTCGCAGTCACGCCAGATAAGCCCGACCGACTGGCCTTATATGGGGTCCATTATCAAAAAGCTCAAGCCGTCCGAGCAACTGCCGGGGCTGAGTTCTGTTTGGCTGCCTGACGTTATGCGACTTAATGATAATGTCACACCAGCCGGCCAGACAGGAGGCTTTCTGGGCAAACAGTGGGACCCCGACCGTGTTATCTTCGATGCATGGGCCGATTCCATTAGGATTGAAGGACTCTCACTGCCTGATGATATTCCTCCTCTAAGGCTTGATCGTCGACGAGACTTGCTCTCGCAAGTTGATGCTCATTTCCGTTCAATTGATACAAGCGGCTCTTTGCTATATGACATTCAGGCCCGTAATGCCTATGAGCTTCTCTCGTCAGGTAAGGCCAGAGCCGCCTTCGATATCGACAACGAGCCGGAATCGGTAAAGCGGCTTTATGGCCGAGGTCCCTGGGCCCGTTGTCTGATCCTGGGACGCAGGCT
The DNA here is from genome assembly GCA_040374745.1 of Planctomycetaceae bacterium. Classification (GTDB taxonomy): domain Bacteria; phylum Planctomycetota; class Planctomycetia; order Isosphaerales; family Isosphaeraceae; genus QWQI01. The sequence continues at coordinate 17,614 of JBEITT010000067.1, forward strand.
GATCGAAGCTGGAGCCCGCCTGGTTCATATCAACTGGCCACGTGAAGGTGGCGACACGGCTGTGAATAACCCCATGTGGGATACTCATGCTCAAAATTCCGACCGTCTTCAGAATGTGCTTTGCCCAATTTTCGATGTCGGCTTCACCGGACTGATTGAAGATATGTCGCAGCGTGGCCTGCTTGATGAGACTCTTGTCGTGGCAATTGGTGAGTTCGGCCGGACACCCAAGATCAATTCCAACGGTGGTCGCGACCACTGGGGCCATGTTTTCAGTTGTGCTCTTGCCGGTGCAGGAATAGAAGCAGCCCAGGTTTATGGTTCCAGCGATCGGTCAGGTGCTTTCCCAGCATCAAATAAGGTCGAGCCGCAAGACCTGGTTGCAACAATTTTTCACCTTCTTGGCATCGACACTAATGGTTTCTTCCGCGATGCTACCGATCGGCCAATCCGGGTAACCGACGGCGAGCCACTCTGGAAACTTGTTGGCAGCGGCTCTGCCACACCTGCCAGACGTATGGCGGGCGGCGATATTGCCTTTGTTCCCGAGTTTTCAAACGATCTGATCATAGCCGGTGATTTTCCCAAGAACACCTTAATCAGCCCATCTATTCCCGGCCGGCGCATACAGGGGTGGCAGGCCCAGCCTCTGCAAAAAGAAAATGAGAACTCAGAACGCCTTTTCGTGCTTCAAAACCCCGATGGAAAACCTCTTTTCAAGTTAGTAAGCGGTCTTGTTTCGCAGAAAATCTCCAGAGCCATTCTTGCCCAGGAGCTGAGAAATCCAAGGGCAGGGCAATTCACGTTGGAAGCTACACTGAAATTATCTACTGGCCTGAACCTGCCGGAAAAAACCTCAGCTTCGCTGATTTTTTATGGTTACCTTGACGGACGGAACAAAAATCTGGCCAATACTCGCGAGTTTCAGCGCATTCCTTTTGTATTTGAAAGCGGTAGAGCTAAAGCGAGTCTGGTGCAACGGCTTCGTAGCCAGGATGACGGTGCTTCTGAGATTGAGCGGGGTGTTGGTGTCATGATCATAGTTGAAACGGCCAGTCTTCCCGAGTCATCTTTGGTTGATTTGACTGTCGAGTCAGTTACAGTTCGGTTTGACCCGCGTCCACGCGATGAAAATGTCACCGTCTGACCCGAAGGACACGGATCCGCATTTTTATTACGATCCCAGGCCTGATGGATGCCATTTTTTGGCATCTATTGTAAAATAAACAAATCATTTTCTATGCAGTTCTGCAATCGTTGCAAATGGAATGTGATGGTCAACCTGCATGCTTGCCTTTTCAGGCGGAGCCTCCATGTCAAAGCCGATTCTTACGGACTTCGAAGCGGTCAATGAGATAATTGAAGCACGCCACTGGGATCCGCACACTATTCTTGGGCTTCATCAGCTTGGCCCGAACCCTCTCGGTTGTTCGCATGTATTGCGTGCCTGGCTGCCCCAGGCCCGGCAGGCCTGGCTAGTTACTGATAATGCCCAGAGACAGGAACTTGGCCGAGCACATGAAGAAGGTTTCTTTGAACTCGGGCTTAAGTCTTCGCCACTCTTTCCTTACAAGATTCAGGTCGAAAATCCGTTTGGCGAATCATGGTCTTTTCTTGATCCCTATCAATTCGAGCCCGTACTAGGCGAAATTGATTTGCACCTGATCGGCGAAGGCCAGCACGAGCGGCTTTATGATAAACTGGGTGCACATCCCATTGTACATCAGGGTGTTGCGGGAGTTGTTTTTGCAGTCTGGGCACCCAACGCCCAAAGGGTCAGCGTTCAAGGCCATTTTAATAATTGGGATGGTCGTCGAAATCCGATGAGATCGCGTGGCCCAACAGGTGTCTGGGAACTTTTCGTTCCCGGCATAGTTCCCGGCGAGCCATATAAATTCGAAATTAGAACAAACGATGGTCGAATTCTGCAAAAAGCCGATCCGCTGGCTTTCCAGGCCGAACTTAGACCCAAATCAGCTTCGATAGTTGCTGAAATCGGTGATTTTACGTGGACTGATTCTGGCTGGATGAGTCATAGGGCCGAGAATCAGGGTATGGACCGGCCGATTTCTATTTATGAAGTTCACCTTGGAAGCTGGCGGAGAAAGACTGAAGAACAAGATCGCTTTCTCAGTTACGCTGAAATTGCGGATGAACTCATTGCTTACGTTCTTGCTCGCGGGTTTACGCACATTGAAGTTCTGCCCGTGACAGAGCATCCGTTCGATGGCAGTTGGGGCTATCAGCCGACCGGCTACTTCGCCCCGACAAGCCGGTTTGGCAAGCCTCATGAATTTGCAGCTTTTGTCAACCGTTGCCATGAAAACGGAATCGGTGTGATTCTCGACTGGGTGCCTGCCCATTTCCCCCGTGATGACTGGGCCCTGGCGGAGTTTGATGGCACCGCTCTATATGAACACGCCGACCCCAGGCTTGGAGAGCATAAAGACTGGGGCACCAAAATATTCAATTATGGCCGCCCCGAGGTAAGAAATTTCCTTATTTCAAATGCCCTCTTCTGGTTCGACAAATATCATATTGATGGCATTCGTGTTGATGCCGTGGCTTCAATGCTTTATCTCGACTACTCGCGAAAAGCCGGTGAATGGCTGTCGAACCAATTTGGCGGTAACGAGAACCTCGAAGCGATTGACTTTATCAAAAAGCTCAATGAAACTTGCCATCGGCTTTTTCCGGGCATTCTGACAATCGCCGAAGAATCGACAAGCTATTCTGGTGTTAGCCGCCCCACTTATCTTGGCGGGCTTGGGTTCTCGCTCAAGTGGAACATGGGATGGATGAATGATACACTGCGTTACAACTCGATGGACCCCGTGCACCGGAAGTTCCATCACAATATGCTTACTTTCAGTATCTATTATGCGTTTTCAGAGAATTTCCTTTTGCCTTTTTCGCACGACGAGGTTGTGCACGGCAAGGCCTCGCTTCTGGCGAAAATGCCGGGCGACCTGTGGCAGCAGTGTGCCGGCCTTCGCACGATGCTCGCCTATCAATTTGCCCACCCCGGCAAAAAATTGCTTTTCATGGGCTGTGAATTCGGCCAGCGCGATGAATGGAACGCTGAAAGTTCGCTTGACTGGCACCTGCTGCAATGGTCAGATCATCAGGGTCTGCTGAAACTTGTTGACGACCTGAACCGGATCTATCGTCAGGAACCGGCCCTGCATCGGGTCGATTTTCATTGGTCGGGCTTCGAGTGGCTCGCACTCAATGATTCCGACAATTCCATTATCGCCTTTGCAAGAAGACAGGAGTCTGAAGAAAACGACATTGTATGTGTATGTAATTTCACCCCCATACCACGCCATCATTATCGTATTGGCGTGAGCCGGGCTGGTAATTATCGTGAGGTTTTAAACACTGACAGTAGTCATTACGGTGGCACGAATATGGGTAATCATGGGCTTTTAAATTCGGTCAATGCCACTTGGGGCGGGAAGCCTTATCATCTGGAAATGAGCATTCCACCACTGAGTGTAATTATGTTTAAACATACACATCAGTAAAAATGATAATATGAAATATTACAAAAGTCTTATCAGTTTCTCCGTCCTTTAAATAGAGGCTTTCCGATAATGGCTGACCGGTGCACAAATATTCCTCGTCGCCAGAATCTCGAATCAAGACTCATCTGGCTATTGTCGCCGAGCACAAAAAAATGATCCGCCGGAATCTCAATCGGTTGGTCTGTTGCGATTCCTTTGACAGGTTCATCTGCAGTACGGTCTGTATAATAAATGTCACGATAAAGTCGAAAGTCTTTGATTTTTAACTTGTCACCGATAAAGCAAAATCCGGCTGGCGATATCCTGAGTGTTTCTTCAGGCATTCTTGGCTCGAATTCTTCGAGCGAGAAACTGTATATTACTTCTTTATTGTTAATGAAAAAATCGAGTTGCCGGTCTACCACGGATAATTCCAATTGAAACTGGCAAGTTGGGTTTATTCGCCTGCCTGCCTTGATTAATTCAGGATTTATTACCTGATTGTTAATAATAAAATCAAAATGATCATCAGAAACTTCAGACGTCCAGCGAATTTCAATATTCAAGTTCCTGTTTGTGATGCGAAAGGATAATTTCTGCATTTTTTCAGACTGAATAGTTGTAGAAAACCAGAGATCCTCTACTTCATGATCAATACCTTGATTTCTGCCGTTATAGGCCAGAAAATCATTTACAAAACCAAATTCTTGCCGATCGGGCAAAAAATGCCGGTAATCGACCTTAACTTCCTGCATTTCAAAAACATCATTCCGCTGAAAAGTAATAGTGCCGCCGGGCTCGATTTTCCAGTTTCCGCTGGCACCAGGGCTGTAATGCCACCGGTCAGCATTTTGAAGATCAAGATTGAAGTAATGCTGGTCGAAAACAAGTGGGCTCATTGCCCTTCGGTGGTTTTCTGACTTTTGGACTCGTTTTTCATTTATAAAAATATCGCCATTTTTTATTTGGATTTTCTCGCCCGGTAATCCCGCAATCCGTTTGATATGTGGGATTAGGGGTGCATCAGGTGAATAAAAAATTACTTCATCAAAACGCTCGGGTGTGAAAAAATGATAAGCAGGCTTCGATACCCATACTCGATCGCCTTCCTGAGTGGCCTGTATCGAGTCAGACAAGATGGCGATCCATCCACAGTTGGGGCAGGTTGCCTCTCCCCAACTGCCATCCGGCATAATACCTGTAGGCCAACTGAACTTGCACTTGTCGCAAGTCAGAGAAAAATGTCTACCCAGCCGGGTCGGTGCCATCGAGCCAGTCGGTATCTCGTTTGGTTCAAGAATAAATGTCCTTGACACGAGAAGAATCAGCCAGAGACTGACAAAAAATCGCAGGAGTAACTGAGCGTCTGCGGGCCCGTCAGGGCGGCAAGATTCGCTCGCAGTTTTCATTCTTCTTCGCCGGAATCCAGAATTGAGAGGAAGGCATCCTGGCTGATTTCCACATTGCCCACCTGCTTCATTCGCTTCTTGCCTTCCTTCTGCTTCTCAAGCAGCTTACGCTTGCGGCTTATGTCACCGCCATAGCACTTGGCCGTTACGTTCTTTCGCAGGGCTGAAATCGTCTCTCGGGCAACCACTTTGCTGCCAATCGCCGCCTGAAGGGCTATTTCAAACTGGTGCCGGTCAATCTCGCCCTTCAGTTTCTTCACCAGTTTTCGGCCACGGCGTTCAGCCTGATCCCGATGGCAAACAACTGAAAGAGCGTCTACACGACTTGCGGCCACCAGCACGTCAAGCCGCACGAGGTGGTCAGCACGATAGCCCAGAACCTCATAATCCATCGTGCCAAACCCGCGAGTCACACTCTTGAGCTTGTCGTGAAGGTCATAAATCATTTCGGCCAATGGCAGTTCATAAGTCAGAATGACTCGTGTCGGCGTTATGAATTCCGTTTTAATATATTTTCCGCGTCTATCTTCGCAGATTTGCATGATGGCGCCGATGTTGTCTGAGGTGATAATAAAATTAATCTTGGCAATTGGCTCACGAAACTCCTCAATATCTCCATGCTCAGGAATGCGTGTTGGGTTTGACACATGCAAAAGCTCGCCTTTTTTCGTGAGAATTTCGTAGGTCACGTTTGGCGCAGTCTGCACCAGATCAAGGTTATGCTCTCGCTCCAGCCGCTGCTGAACGATTTCCATGTGAAGCATGCCCAGGAATCCGCAGCGGAAGCCAAAGCCCAGGGCGTCGGAAGTCTCAGGTTCATAAGTGAAGCTGGAATCATTCAGGGCCAGCTTCTGCAAGGCAAATCGGAGGTCTTCAAACTCATGCGACGATTGTGGAAAAAGCCCACAATAAACCACCTGCTTCGGTTCCTGATAGCCGGGCAGGGGAGTATCAGCAGGGTGATAGGTGTCGGTAACGGTGTCACCTACTCGAACATCGGCAATCCGTTTGATATTGCAGTGAATATAGCCAGATTGACCTGTAGAAAGCTCCTCCACAGGCACTTCCTGCGGGCGAAACTGGCCCATACCCAGAATTTCATAATCCTGGCCTGTTGCCATCAGGCGAATTTTCTGGCCTTTTTTCAACGAACCGTCAACGATCCTGACGTAAGCCACCACACCAACATATTCGTCGAATTTAGAGTCGAATATCAGGGCCCTCGGAGGCCCACTGGTTTTGCCCGACGGTGGTTTCACCCTTTCAATAACTGCCTGAAGCAGTTCGGGAACCCCCAATCCTGTTTTGGCACTGACCGATAGAATTTCGTCAGGGTCAAAACCCAAAGTGTTATAAATTTCCTCCCGAATCTCGTCGGGACGGGCTGCCTGCATATCCAGCTTGTTCATGCACGGCACAATTTCAAGATCACCTTCAAGAGCTAGATAAGCGTTGGCAACAGTCTGGGCCTGCACACCCTGGGTAGCATCTACCAGCAGAATCGCTCCTTCGCACGCTGCAAGCGAACGGCTCACTTCGTAGTTAAAATCAACGTGGCCAGGAGTATCAATCAGATTAAGCTCAAATTCCTGCCCATTGAAATTGTATTTAATCGCCACAGCACGCGCTTTAATGGTAATCCCACGTTCCCGCTCCAGATCCATATCGTCAAGGATCTGGTCGCGTGACTCCCGCTGGGTTATCGCCCCGGTGTGCAACAGAATTTTATCGGCCAGCGTACTTTTACCGTGGTCGATGTGGGCGATGATCGAAAAATTGCGAATCTGTGAGGGTGCAATGGCCATAGTCGATTGACAAACTTCCCAGTGACTCGTGGCAGTCGCGAAGTCGTTTCAATTTCGACTTCTCGCCACAGATTTCATTCTATCTATAAATATAGCGTGTTAAGGGCATTTCGGGGAGGTCGATTTTTCGATGGCTCGCGGATCATTCGCTTTAATTTGGCCCATGAACTGTTGTCAGCACCGCTCGATCCTTCTCAAAAAAGATCATCGATCGTTCCAAGTCGAAATTATACTTGCCCGAATTCTCAGTTAACCAGGCAGCCAGATATTTCCACTTGGTTTCGGCATTCGGCTCACCCGGCTTCTCGTGGCCAGGAGGCTGTCCCCACACAATCCATAGCCGGTCAGTGGTTCGCAAAAGCAGGGTGTCGCGTACACTGGTGCAATCAATCAGCCTGACTATGCTCTTTAAACGCTGCGGGCTGGTGGATTTGGCTGTAATAAAGTCGGCCAGCTTAAGCGATTCGATCACGCGAGGATCTTCCCACACATCGCCTGGCGAAAGTGTGTCGGGCGAGTTGCCGCCACGCTGAACCACCTGCTGAACCATGCGGGCGGCATAATTGAACTCTATCATATTCTCAAGCATGTCTTTACGAACGTCAGTCGCCTTTAAAACCGTGCCCTGCCGGTCCATTAATATCTGTGGTGCATCAGGCAAAGTCAAAGCCATAAGGGGCCTGCGATAAGCCAGTTTTATCTCTAGCAGGCCATGAGGCTTCATGGCTATGGCATTAATTCTTTCGATCCATGGCAGCCTGAGACTAATCCTGCGTCCATATTCAGCAACGTCAAAATTAAGTGTCGTTGGGGGGACTGCCGGGTCCGCCAACTCGCTCAACAACGCTAAAATCGAGTCTCGGCCCTGTAAGAGCCAAGGTGGAGGCTCGGGGCTCAACGTAATTCGGTCCGGGTTGATAGCAAATTCAGGTTGATAAGTAACCCAGGCCTTCAATGCCCGAAAGCCGTGCACTGAGGAAGCTGTAGCAATTATACCGGTGGCCAGACCGGCCGCAAGTTTTGGGCCGAATTTACGACGCGATAGTAATGTCGCTTGTGCAGACGCTGGCTCAGTCCCCTCTGCTCGTCTACTAACCGACGAGAAGGAAGAGGATTTCGCAATGCCGACCTGGTCATCGCGCAGCGTTCTGATTGGTTCTACCCCCTCCACCTTTAACCCAGCCAAAATTGAGCCAGCACAAGCTGGCTCACCACTCTTGCGGAGTATCGCAATCTTATTATCGGCAAAAAATCAAATTCACCAAACTTCAAGTCGAAGTTCCAGTTCAACCCGGCAACGCCGCTCTACTTCGCCCTGCACAAGATCAATTAGCTTCAGAATGTCTGAAGGTGTACAGCCCGGTTCGGCAACAACATAATTGGCATTCCGTGTGGAAATTTCCGCCCCGCCAATCCGCGAACCTCTCAGCCCCGCTTGTTCAATATATGATTCGGCAGTCATGTCAGGACGTGGGTCGCGGAACAAACATGCCGATGGCTGATGACCATAAGGCTGGTTTTCCTTTTTCAAGATCCATACATTCCGCATCCGCTTCACTACGACTTCCGGGTCGTCTGCTGATAACTCCAAGCCAACACTCAGGATAATGTCGTTATCCACCATGTCTGACCAGCTATGGCCAGGTGCCAGGTCGTCACGCTGCAATGTGACCAGTTCATGGTCAGCATCAAGCAAGGTTACTCTTTGGATGAGCGGTTCAATGCTCACTGATTTGGCTGTGGCTGCCGACTTCACTGCCCCGCCAATCGTGCCCGGAACGCCTGTCAGGTGTTCGAGACCGGCCAGCCCAGCCCGGGCCGTTTGGGAAATCAGGGCCGTCAGTGGCACAGCAGCTTCAGCGTTAATCAAGTTGCCGTTTATGGAAATGTCTGAAAATGCGGGGCTTACAAGATGAATCACCAGACCGTTCACGCCTTGGTCTCGCACCAGAACATTAAACCCGCCGGCAAGTATCCGATAGGGAATTGACTGGCGGTATGCCGACACCACAAGTGCCGTCAGTTCGTCAATGTTACGTGGTCTGGCCAAAAACTGAGCCGGGCCCCCAAGTCTCAGCCATGTCAGCGGAGCCAAAGGGGCGTCGCAGGTGATAATTTCACCAAAATCGGCAAACGGGTGGCTCATTTTGTCATAAATTCCCGGACCATCATACTCTGGGCACGCTTAGCATTCAGGCATTCAATATAAATTGAGCCGTTACTGCAAATTACCCGATCAATCGATTTGGGTATTATGATCATAGACGGCTTTTTTAACAAGACCGACGATGAATCAGCCCGAAGAGGGTTCATTCCGCTTTGGCTCTTGTCGATACCAAGGACTGTTCTAACTTCATGCCACCTCGCCAGATCGAATTTACAAGAATGCGAAATGTAGCATTCGTCTGGGCTCGGTTCTGGGCAGGAAAAGCGATTAAAACCACGTATCCACTACCCACCTGGCATTCGCCGACTGCTGAAAGACCAGCAATTTTGTCGGGACCCAGCAGCCACCCGCTTTGCAGAAGGCGTGCTGAATCCTTACCATAAGACACTACAGAGGTAAAACTTGTGTTTGTTGTTGCATTCGCCTTCGCTGCAGATTTCAAAGCCAGCGAGCGGTCAAAATAAATACTTGTCTTGGAAGCAAGCCCAAACGTCAATGGATGTTGTAAGAGCCTTTCAGCTTCAAGTATCGAGCCCGGCCCATAAAAATCCTTGCTGTTCATTCCAGCGACGCCATCTTCCACGGGCAGTCCCAGTTCTTGAATCAAATAGCTGCAAGAGTTTTCCAGGCCAACCAAAGTGCCGCCTGAATTCACAAAATCTTGCAGAATTTCTTTTGCGCCATCAAGCCCCCCGACATATTCCGGCTCGGTCTCATTCTTTCGATAACCTGTTTTTAATGAACGACTTGTAACTGACGGGAAAAGGATGCAGTCAAATCGTTCACTCAGTTTTCCGGCCAGAATATCGTCGCGATGCACGGTCTGAAATGGAATTTTCAACTTCTCAAGCACCAGCCTCGTCCAGCCTTCGTTCATAGAAGGTTCCCAGGGCTGATACAGTGCAAGCCGCTGATTTACAAGTTGATATTTCTTACCGGAAGTTTCTATTTTTCCTGATGTTGCGATCAGTCGCGAGCTGATCATCGGCAGAATCTCCCTGAGTGCTGCTCTGGCAGGTTCGTTTAGATGGACAACGGCGAAACCCGGTTCAAGTTTACGGCCCTCGACTTCGCCAGCATTGTCATTAATCTCGACCTTAATCTTTTTGTTAATAAGGTGCTGTATTAATGTCAGGTCGTCGTTCGACTTGTTTTCTATCACTAGTAAAGACGCTTTGGCCAATTCACCTTCGATTTGGGCGACTGGTTTGCTGAGAGGTTGCACCAATGTTGACTCAACCAGAACTGGTTCCTTCATTTCGTCAACAGAAATACCCATCAATAGAGGAAGTGTCCATCCTGCAACATCATATGGAGGCTCAGCCTGCCCGTTGTTTGTGAAACGGTCCGGGTATTTCTGCCGCTCCATCATGTCTTTGAGATGTGCCCGATAAGGTTGCCTGGCTGGCAAATACCATGTGCCTTTAGGAAACGTAATCCCATACTGAGTAATGGATTTGTCAAGTTTGTGAATCTCGATGCCAGTCTTCGCCAACTTTTCAAGCATTTCCCATGTGGTGCCGGGGTCAGCCTGGTCTGCCCTCACCAGCCAGCCGTAAGGTGCTTCTGTTTCTGCCTTGAGAAGTTGGTCTCTTCCCATCGTTAAGTAATTACGCTGAAATGTTTTGCCATAACGGGAAACCAGAGTGAGCAGGCTTCGCCCGGCAATTAGTTCATACTCAACGATGTCGCGTAGACGCCACCAGCCTCCTGGCCATGGGTCAGGAAAATTTACAGTTGGCTCGTGGTTAGGAAAGCCCCTTGTGGCACCTTTCAAGTCATTTGGATTAAAGAAGATAGGGCTTGCAAGCCGCACACTGGCTGCCTCGGTCAGAATGGCTACCATATTGTGTCTCTGGGGCGTCGTTCGGTTACCTCCATTCCACCAGTTGTCGTACATAGCAGAATGGAGAACACCTTTCTTGCCAGCAGATGCCAAATCGACTGCCATGTGCGAACCAATCATCATGATCGACTGAGTAACTCGTGAGTCGACATTGGGGTTGGTCGGGTCAAAAAATGGCGGGACGAACAGCCGTGCTCCAGTTGAGCCCATATGGTGTATATCCCATCAGACAGTTGGAAACAATTCCTCGTAAAGAACTTTGGATAGGCTGCGTGTCTCAGGC
>JBEITT010000108.1:0-16963 GCA_040374745.1 Planctomycetaceae bacterium
CATGAGTCCGGCCATAAGCCACAATTGCTGCATCTGCCGCTTCGGCGTCCCATTTCTCCATGGCTTCATGAAATGCAGCTTTTGCGTGCCATGCCTTGGGCAGCCGGGCCTCATCAACCTGGCCGAGAGCCCAGTCGCCTTCCTTGACATCTGTCGCTTGCGATGCCTTGAACGTGTCAAGTGCCCAGAGCATAGGCAATAGCCGCTCATCCACCGCAGCGGCCTGTCCCAGAAGGTGCGCTGAATGGATGACCATCACCGCATGAAATTTGAATCCCACGGGTCGGGGTTTAATGTTCCTGATTCCAGCAAGAAAGAGCCCGGCCATAAGTTCGCGATAAGCAAGCCCCGCCCTTAAGTGCCCTATCGCAACTTCAATTATCTTGTCTCGAGGAGTGTCTTCAATCCACCGGACAACCGGTTCAATTTCGGGCCGAAGCCTCACCGATTCTGGTTTAATCTCCATTGTGGTCGGGTCAAATGGCGTGATAGCCATGGCCGCAGGACCGAGTCCGCTTCCCAGCGACAAAACCGCAGATGCCTGAAGCATGCGACGGCGATGAAATTGAATCTGCATGATTTTGCCCTGATTGCACAAGCCGCTTTGCACTTTTAAGTTCAGTTGATTTATACGATTATTCAGCGACAGGCGGCGACGGGCAAGAGGGTTGTGAAACCTTTCAGGCGATTATCAAACTTTCATCTCGAATCGGCCGTGATTATGGCTGGAAATTTCTCTCCATATTGGTCATGATGTCAAAGAGATTGATCGGCGGGATTCAAGCAGTTTGAAGCATCCTCGCATCGGGTTCTGCTCTTTCATCCCGATCTTTTGGAACCAGAGTCAAGGAAAAATCGGAGCAAGCCTTGTCATCCGCGAGCGAAATGACACTTGATGAGCCACGTTCTACAGATTTCGAATCTTCTGTCATGCCGGCATCCGCTGATGAATTGACCCAATTTGTTCGTCAGGCCATCGCCAAAAAGACCGCAATTTTTCCTTCCGGCGGTCGAACGGCATTGGGCTATGGCGGCAACAGGGCCCGGGCTGGAACTGAACTTTCGACACTGAACCTTAATAAGGTGATTGATTACCCTGCCGACGACATGACTATCACTGTCGAAGCGGGTATGACACTTGAAAATCTGCAGAAAGTGCTGGCTGATCACAACCAGTATCTGCCCATCGATCCTCCCCATGCCGAAAAAGCCACTCTTGGTGGAATTATCGCTACAGGCTGGACTGGCCCACGCCGTTACCAATCGATGCGGCCACGCGACCAGCTGATCGGCATCTGCTTCGTCAGCGGTCAGGGCAACGTGGTCCGTGGTGGCGGCAAAGTTGTAAAAAATGTCGCGGGCTATGATTTCCCAAAATTGCTCACCGGTTCCGTTGGCAGCCTTGGCGTTATCACAGAATTGACGTTCAAGGTCCGTCCCCGGCCTGAAAGCTCTGCAGCTGCTATCGTGCAGATTAAAGATACTCATGAACTTGAGAATTATCTTACAAAACTCAATACTTCTGCCACTCGGCCAACTGCAATCGAATTACTGAACCAGAAGGCGGCGGCTGAAGCCTTAGCCGAAACAGGTGTGAAGCCCGCCAGATACTCTGTTGTTCTCTTTTTTGATGAATCTGCCAAGGCCGTGGCATGGCAACTTGATCAACTTAAAATTGAATCGCCGGAAAATTCTGATGTGCTTGTTTTGAAGGACATTCTGGCAACAAATCTACAGACTGGGCTGACTCAGAGACTTGCTGCTGACAACCACGACGTGGCAACACGTGCTGTTGTTGCGCCGTCGTTGATTCCCCGATTTCTGGAGCATATCGGTAACGACCGATGGAACGTCCAGGCACATGCTGGTCAAGGGATCGCAACCTGCTCACTTGAACCTGGCATCTCTCTGGCTGATGTAACACGGGAAGTCAATCGATTACGAGAGATTGTCAGGAATCTGGGCGGGGCAGTCACTCTACCTGTTTGCCGCCACGATTGGAAAGAATGCCTTTCTGTCTGGGGCGAAAAACGCCCTGACTGGGACATCATGGCTGGAATCAAGCGGGCTCTTGACCCGCATAGCCTCATGAACCCCGGGGTTCTTTTAGGCCTTCATTGATTCAATCAATCAGCAGAATTCGGAATGACAAGGTGAATTTGTGATGTCGATCGCTCCGCAGGAATCATCAACCCAGAAACCCAGCAGCGCCGGTCTCGATGCGGGCATAGACCTGAACTGGTTGTCAGATCGTGTTGAATACGGCCTTTATCAAGACTGTGTTCACTGTGGCCTCTGCACGGCAAGTTGTCCGACCTACCTGATGACGGGCGACGAGAACGACAGCCCCCGCGGTCGGATTTATCTCATGCGAGCTGTTGTTGATGGTCGAGCGTCTGCCACCAGCAAAGTGCGAGAGCATCTAGGTTTGTGCCTGGACTGTAGGGCCTGTGAATCAGCCTGTCCTTCTGGCGTGCAGTATGGCAAGCTGATCGAACCTTTTAAGGTTGCTCTCGAAATTTCCGCACCGGCCGATGCAAAACCGCCATATATATTGCGAATTCTTCTACGTCATCTTTTTCCTTACGCTGATCGGCTGAAATTGGCCCTGCTACCCGCAAGATTCGCCAACAAACTCGGCATCCTGAAACTCATGCGCAAGTCAGGGCTAATGAACCTTTTACCCGGGACGCTGGCCCGGATGGCTGATATGCTCCCGGCTGACATGCCCCTGCTGCCACCTGCTGCATTAGCGGAAGTCTTACCACCAGTTGGCCTTAAGCGGGCCCGTGTGGCCCTCTTCACAGGCTGTGTGACAGAAGCAATGACTCCCGCCACCAACCGCTCAACTGCCAATGTTTTGCAGCATAACGGCTGCGAAGTGGTTGTTGTGCCAGGGCAGGTCTGCTGCGGTGCAGTTAACTACCACTCAGGTGATGAAGTTGGTGCCAAAGAATTTATAAGGAAGAATTTACAGGCCTTTGATCCTGCCGGTTTTGATGCAATTATCATGAACGCAGCGGGCTGCGGTGCTATGCTCAAAGACTATGCCCATCTCATGCATCATGAACCTGAATCACAGTCTGCGCAAGCATTTACTGCCAAAGTGAAGGATATTTCAGAATTTATTTACGCTTTGGGTGCAATCAAGCCTTCCGGGCGAGTCGAGGCAGAAGTGACTTACCACGATGCCTGTCACCTGTGCCACGGGCAGCAGGTACGTAATCAACCCCGGGCCCTCTTGCAAATGATTGATGGCCTGAAGCTCAAATCTCTCGAAGAATCTGAGATATGTTGTGGTGCGGCTGGCACTTACAATCTCACAGAACCAGAGATGAGCCATCAACTGGGCCAGCGAAAGGCCGAATTCATAGAACAAACGGGTGCAACCATAGTGACTACCGGCAATGTTGGATGCCAGTTGCAGATTCAAAAGCACCTGGCTGAGCGAGGGCACCCAACCCGGGTCCTTCATCCTGTGGAATTACTGGACAAAGCCTACGGCGCTTTGCCAGACAACTGAATTCAGCTTTCAACAACAATAGCTGCGAGGAAGCGGCAGAAATTATGGCAAATCCATATAGGGATGTTTTTTACCAGCATCAGGCCAATTGGCATCGGTACGAAAGCGTTGCAGATGTGGCCGCCCGTCACGACAAACGCGCAATTTACTATCGATGGTATTTGAGGGAATGGCTGCCCGATTACAAAACAGGCGAAATTCTTGACATTGGCTGCGGCAGCGGCCAGTTTCTTTATTTTCTTAGAGGCAATGGATTTGAGCGATTAAAAGGCATCGATCTTGATCAAAAACAAATTGCGCTTGCCAAAGAACTTGGCTTTGATGTTCAGGTCTCACCGGCACTTGATTATCTTGTTCAGGCCAACGACGGTATTGACATGATCGTGATGCTGGATATTGTCGAACACTTCACAAGGGAAGAGTTATTCCCATTGCTCCGTGAGGTTTATCGCAAACTCAGGGCAGGTGGACGTTTAATTGTTTCCGTGCCTAATGCGGAAAGCCCCACCGGTCCGGCCTGTATTTATGGCGACATCACTCACGAGACTTCTTTCACATCGTTGTCACTGGCTGAACTACTCTATTGTCATGGATTTGAACTCAGGGAAATTCGAGACCCCTGGCCGGCAGCAATCGACTGGAAACGAAAAATATATCGATCAATAGTAATGCTCTGCCGAAAATTAGCGGGAATCAAATACAGAATGCTTGGGCTTGACCCGCCAAAATACTGGAGCAACGTCATCTGGGCCATAGCCATCAAGCCTGCAATGCGTGAGGAATCGGTTACCGACACCCCAAGCCCACTACCCATGCTCAATCCTGATTCGGGTAGTCGGGCAAAATAACCAAACGGTAGAAAATCTCAGCTTAACTATTTCTTCCAGATCATTATAAAAGGAAGAAAAGTGGAAGTCCGCACATGCCCAGATAGGCACCCATGAACATTGCTTCTTTCACTTCAAGGCGAAAGAGAAGCATCAAGGCAATCAGCGTGAGGCCAGTCATTGGAATAAATCCGGCCAGTGGATCAAAATACAGGAAGTAAGCTCCCCAGGCAGTGAGAGCAGTGGCAAGAAGTTTGAAAGGTGCCCAAAGGTTCATTTCATCTAAACCTTCCAGCAATCGCAACTTGGTACCTGCCCATACACCGGTTGCACCCAGTATGGCGGCCAGAAGTGCCACACCAAACCGATTTGCAATCTTCCAGTATATGACTTCGTGCATGCTGAAAGTGTATTTCCCATAACCGAGTGGGCCGGCCGATGAAAAGATCAACACACTTCCAATAAGAGAAAACATTGCAATAGCAGCAATGTCAAAAATCATCAAAGAATTGTTAGAAATTGTTTCGTACCAATCTCTTGTGATCATCGAGACAGGATTTTTCAATGCCAGATCGCTGGATGAACGAAGCGGGGCGTGTGAGAAAACCCGACGATTCGAATTAGCCATGGATTTCAGTACGAATGACTCTCCCGTGCCTTGAGATAGTTATCAACTGATTTAATATACGAAGCTAAAATCAAATCGGGACATGAATATTACAAAAACATAAAAAAAGTCGATTTTGATGACCTGATAATTCAAATTGTTTCTTTTTTTATCTCTTTTCTGTATCTATCTTTCCAAAAATCATCCTGCCGGCCGAGGTCTGGAGGACTGATGTCACCTGAACTCGAATCATTTCGTTCAGATGGCTCGCACCCAATTCCACCACAACCATGGTGCCATCATCAAGATAACCCACGCCCTGACCCTGTTCTTCGCCGCGTTTTATCACTTTCACGACCATCTGCTCGCCTGGTAAGACCACAGGTTTGAGGCTGTTGGCAAGGTCGTTAAGGTTGATCACGTCAATTCCCTGTAACTTGGAAATCTTGTTAAGGTTATAATCATTAGTAACGACTTTACCACCGATGTGTTTGGCCAGGGCAACAAGACGATGGTCCACCTCACGATGCTTGCTGACTTCGGCAACTTCAGCATCGTGAATCATCACATCAATCTGTGTCATTTTCTGAAGTCGATTCAGAATATCAAGTCCACGCCGACCTCGATTACGCCGCAGTTTATCTGAGCTGTCAGCGATCGACTGAAGTTCCTGCAAGACGAATCGTGGAATAACGATGGGCTGGTCAAGCACCCCCGTTTCCGCTACATCGGCTATACGACCATCAATAATCACTGAGGTGTCCAACACCAGCGGATGCGGACCCTTTATCTCTCTTGCAAATTCAACATAGGGAATGACGAACCGAAAATCATCCTTGGTCTGCATCAAAGTTGAAATGCAGGCATAACAGACAAAAACCACGGCAATACTGTTAATTGATTTAAGAACATCCTCGCGGAACCACACCTGCAGAGAAGGCTCAACTGCCGAGCGAATCAGGTCCGAAAGAACCAGACCTGCAATCAGACCGAAGAATATGGCTGAGACGGTCTGAATTTTTTTCCGACCGGTCAGCACATCCCAGACGACCGTCGCAAGGGCACCGCCCATGACGACCAGAAAGAAGACCCATGGGTTGACCGTATCGCCAACAGTCCGCGAAACACGTGCCGCAATACCAGCAACAATGAGTAGAAACAACGCTCTGATGAAGTAAATGATCATTCTAGATTATTTTCCGAAATCCATTTGAATTCAAGCCAAATCCGCAAACGCGGCCTTATTCAGAATTCTTTGCGAGATATTCGGATAGCTCCTTTTTAAATCGAATGTAAAACGAGTCAAGACTGTCAACAATCACTCGGGTGTCGCTCAGAACAGGCATAAAATTCACATCACCAAGCCACCTCGGAACCAGATGCCAATGCAGATGACCTGGTAGACCCGCACCGGCAACCCTTCCCTGATTCAGGCCGACATTATAGCCCTGAGGCTGCATCATCAGGTTGATGACTTTCATGCTGATTTGAATAAGGGCAATCGGCTCGTGCAACATATTTCCTGAAAAATCAGTCAGTTCAGCCAGGTGCTCGTGTGGCACCACCAGGATGTGGCCGTTGTTGTAAGGAAAACGGTTAAGAATGATCGAAGCACTGGTGCCCCGGTGGACGAGCAGTGTCTGGCGATCAGTCGACTGATCTCCCTCAATCGCATCGCAGATGAAGCAAGGCTCAGCAGATTTACTGGAGTTTTTTCTGCTGGAAAAATTCTGTGCTTCGTGTTTTCGTTGCTCAGCGGACTGTAAAATATACTGCATCCGCCAGGGAGCCCACAGATGTCTCATCACCGGTCCTGAGAGAAATATCAAGCTGGCTTATACCTTAATGCTGGAATTCCCTATCATACACAAATATGACCGAAAAAAGAAGAGTCCATGATAGATTAGGTCACAATATTCCGAATTCAGCATAGACATCGCTCAGAAGTTTACCCTTCTGAAGGGCATCACGTGTTCGGTTTTCGCCGGCCACTTTTTTCCAGGATCTCTTGAGCACTTCTATGACTTGACTGTTAGGCACCACCACCACACCATCCGCATCGCCCACTATCAGATCGCCGGGTGAAATTAGTACACCGTCTATTTTGATGGGCACGTCATAAGTCACAACCTCACCTCGACCAGCCGAATCAAGAGGTCGTCGCCCCGTGCAGAAAACCGGCAGTTTCATGCTGAGAATCTGTCTTGAGTCACGGACCAGACCATCTGTAACCAGCCCCCGGGCTCCGCGGGCCTTGCAGGCCGTTGATAGCAACTCGCCCCAGGGAACAATTTGCGGATGCCGACCGACTGACATCACGAATACATCGCCGGGTACACCAGAATCGAGATAAGCGATTTCAGTCTCGTAAGGGTTTTCTTTAATCGTCGAGGCTGGATCAACCGGCTCCCAAATGGATGTTTTCGCAAAACCAGCAAGCACAAGAGATTCATCAATCGGGCGAATGTCTATACCCAACGATTGATTCCGAAGACCAATCGAATCAAGGGAATCAGAGACGACCGCTGAATAAAGATGCAGGGAAACCCATTCAGCAATTTCTGAAGGTGTTATAAACTCCGGTAGCGAATGTGGATCCATCTGGTTCACCATTTTTCAGGAATATCTTCAATTTCTATACAGCAGATGCCGAAAGAAAGATAACAGAATTTCTACACCCGTTCAATCAGCGGGAAAAGGTTGCTGTTTACAGCGACTCGTGAAACAAAATTCTAGTTCAAGCCGAATCATGATATTTAATGACTGGAGCCGGGTGATGACTCAGTTGATAGACCGGATCAAGAAAATGAGTCTTGTTGCTCTGCTTGTTAGCATGTTGGCAACTTCAGCTGATGCTGTTGATATGTTTCTTAGCTCGACAGGCAATAACACGATTTACAGAATTAAAGATGACGGAAGTTACTCCCCGCTAAGTACTTCAATTAATAGCCCAACGGGAATAACGTTCGGAAACGGCTTGTTCTTTGTAAATTCAGGCGGCACAAAGATTGTCAGCCTCACATGGGACGGAATCGTTACTGACTTCATCACAAGTGGCATTTCAAACCCTTCTGGACTGGCTTACGGTCGCGATGGTTTCCTCTACATCGCAGACTCAGGGTCGAATACGATCCTGAAAGCCGACAGTAACGGAGCACTGACAACTTTTGCCACAGGATTGTCAAATCCCCGGGGCCTCACCTTCGATCTCCAGGGCAATCTCTATGTGACCAATGGCATTTCACTGGGTTCAATCAGCAAAATTACACCAGGCGGTGTCAGAACGACACTGACATCCGGGTTGAACTCACCCTATGGAATCTCTTTCGGTTCTGACAATAACCTCTATGTGACAACCCAGGCCGATGATTCCGTATTTTCTGTAACATTGGGTGGTGTGGCCACACGAAAAGCACTTGGAATCGCGAGCCCTACTGCCGTGTATCTCGCATCGAATGGTGAACTGCGTGCTGCAAGTTCTACTGTCGGAACAATCTATACAGTTTTTAGCGTCGCTCAGATAACTCCTTTCTCGCAGGGATTTAATTCACCTTCGTTCATTGCTGTTCCAGAGCCTTCGACATACATTTTAGGGTTCACTGCCGTGGCCCTTCTCGGTTTTTGTCGAAATCGCAAACTGCAGAAATCGAAGTGATTGTTCCAGTGGTATCGTTTAGACATGATCAGGCAGTTTCCAGACTGCCTGATCTCATTTTTTTTACAGGTGCGGTTTGTTGATGATCTTTACTCTCATTTTTTAACTTTTGATGCAGATGATGAACACCACCGGAATAACCTGAGAATCTGATTGTCAAATATCTAAAGTTTGTGTAACATAAGCACGATGGTGTTGAGGTTTATATACTACCCGACTGCTGAGTAGTGTTGGCCAAACCCTAAAATCAATGGAAAATCTCCGACACGCATTAGCCTCTGGCATCTCGATTTGATGCAGGGTTAGTTTGGCGTGATGATCTGTTGGAGTCGGCATCAGGTCATTTGAGTTTGTGTGTATCACAATCTCAAATTGGTTTCCAGAGACACGTTACCGATTAATCAGGATGGGTGAAAGGCCCCAACAAGCTCCATGTCCACGCAATTGATGGAATCCCTGCGAAACGTCCGTAACATTGGTATTTCGGCTCACATCGATTCCGGCAAAACCACTCTTTCCGAGCGAATTCTTTATTACTCGGGCAAGATTCACAAGATCAATGAGGTCAAGGGTGATGGTGACGGTGCCGTCATGGACCACATGGAACTTGAGAAAGAGCGTGGCATCACCATCACATCTGCTGCCACTACTGTTGAGTGGAAGGGCCACAAGGTTAACCTGATTGATACCCCGGGACACGTGGATTTCACTGTTGAGGTGGAACGATCCCTGCGAGTCCTTGATGGAGCTGTTCTGGTTCTGTGTGCAGTGGCTGGTGTTCAATCGCAGTCGATCACAGTTGACCGTCAGATGAAGCGTTACAATGTGCCACGCCTCGCCTTTATCAACAAGATGGACAGGACTGGTGCCAACCCCAAGAATGTCGTTAAGGCCCTCTGCGACAAGCTCGGTTTGAACGCCGTGCCCATGCAGTTGCCGATCGGTGCTGAAGCGAATTTCAAGGGTGTCATTGACCTGATCAACATGCAGGCAGTTTATTTCGACGGTGAAAAGGGCGACACCGTTCGTCGCGAAGAGATTCCTGCCGAAATGCAGGATGAGTCAGTACGTGCCCGCCAGGGCATGCTTGAAGCCATTTCACTGTTTTCCGATGAAGTGATGGAACTGCTTCTGGAAGAGCAGGAAGTGCCGCTGGACCTGATTCACAAGACGATTCGCGAAGGTGTGATTCTGAATCAGATTTGTCCTGTTTACGTTGGCTCAGCTTATAAGAATAAGGGTGTACAGACACTTCTGGACGCTGTTGCCTCATATCTGCCAAGCCCGCTTGACCGTAACGTCAAGGCTCGAGATAACGACAACAATGCCGAGGAAGTTGCCATCACTCCTGATCCTGACAAGGAACTGGTTGCCATGGCCTTCAAACTGGTTGAAGAACCGTTTGGCCAGCTGACATACACCCGCATCTACCAGGGCGTGCTGAAAAAGGGCGAGTTCTATTACAATACGCGTCTTCGCAAGAAACAGCGTGTGAGTCGAATTCTGCGAGTTCACTCTGACAAGAAGGAAGACATTGATTCAGCAGGTGCTGGCGACATCGTCGCTGTGATGGGCATTGAGTGCGCCACAGGCGATACTTACTGTGCTGAAGGCTATAACTACTCACTGGAGTCGATTTTTGCACCAGCTCCGGTTATCGACCTTTCGATCGCCGCGAAGAAGCAGCAGGATGCCGACAAGCTCTCCAAGGCCCTTTCCCGGTTCATGCGTGAAGATCCTACCTTCCGCGTACACCAGGACCCGGAAACCGCCGAAACCATTATTTCAGGCATGGGAGAACTCCATCTTGAAATTTATGTTGAACGTATCAAACGTGAATACAAGGTCGAGTGCGAAGTAGGCATGCCGAAGGTAGCCTATCGTGAAACGCCTCTGCGTCAGACCGATTACAACTACAAGCACCGCAAACAGACTGGTGGTTCTGGCCAATACGGCCATGTGGTGGGCACCATGGTCCCGCTCGACGTTGAAGGCGAAGGCGAAATGTTCGTCTTTGAAAATAAGGTCGTTGGCGGTCGAATTCCGAGCGAATACATACCTTCCGTTGAGAAAGGTTTCCGTCGCGCTCTGGAAAAGGGTCCACTGGGTGGCTTCCCGGTGATCGGCGTGAAAATGGTACTGACAGATGGTTCTTATCACGACGTTGACTCGTCTGATATGGCCTTCCAGATTACTGGTTTCGACGCCTTCCGTGAAACCTTCCGCAAGGCGGATCCCGTACTTCTTGAGCCAATCATGAAGGTTGAAGTGGAAGCCCCGACCGAGTTTCAGGGTCCTGTTACAGGAAATATCTCGAGTCGTCGAGGTGTCATTCTCGGGACCGAAAATCGCGAGAGCTTTGTCATGATCGAAGCTGAAGTTCCACTCTCTGAAATGTTTGGTTACTCAAACGATCTTCGCTCAATGACACAGGGCAAAGGCGGCTTCTCCATGGAATTCCTGAAATATCAGAAGGTTCCAACCAAGATGCAGGAAGAAATTATCAAGAAGGTTCAGGCTGAAAACGCCAGGAAGTGATTACTTCCTCCTCCTGATTCCTTTTCACCTGCACCCTGCGGAAGAGTTTTAAGAAAGAGGCGTGAACAACGCCTCTTTTTTTATCTATTGATATTGCCTGTATTTGTTTTAATTTCCCCGGCTTATTTCAACCAATCAGCATATGATTTTTTGATTGATTCCTGTAATACTAAATATTTGGTTGACCGGATTACACTTTCCTGAAGGGCTTTGCATGAGATCCGCATCAAATCGTAGTCATGGCTTCACGCTTATCGAACTTCTGGTGGTCATCGCCATCATTGCAGTACTCATTTCTCTCCTTTTACCCGCAGTCCAGTCAGCACGCGAAGCCGCACGCCGGGCTCAGTGCGTCAATAATCTGAAACAGATCGGACTTGCTAATCATAATTTTGAATCAACCAATGGCCACTTCCCGCCAGGCTATGGGGGGTATCCAACAGGCGGTGGTGGCAGAGCCAATTCCAATGCCATGATACTCTCGTTCATGGAGTCATCTAACCTTTATGGTGCCTTCAACCTGTCGGTGAATATCAACCTCACCGGTCCCACTTCACCGAACGACACGGCCCAGACTCAGATTGTGTCAGCGTTTAATTGCCCCAGCGATCCTTCGCTTTCCAAACTTCTGGCGGGAACGTCCTCGCTTGGCTATTGCAACTATTTTGGCAGCGTGGGTGCCACCGCCTCCAATGAGCTTGGCACTGCTGCCGGCTATCAGGAGCCTGTTTACCAACGTGCTGGGATCTTCAATGTGACCCTAGATCGTAGCGGAACTGCAGCCACCAACCCCAACTTCATGAAAGTAGTCCAGCCTACAACCATCGGCTCCATTACCGACGGAACCAGCAACACAGCACTTTATGCTGAGACCATCCGTTCTGTCTCAATCGCCAACACCGCAGCCGAAATTCCCATCGAAAGCCTGCTGAATGTATATATCGTTACTTCACTGGCCGGCGGCATGGATGCACCACCCGCATCGTGCCTCACCTTTCCGGGCACACGCATTCGTTATCGTGGCCAGCAATACTACCGTAACCTGCCACAGACGAGCTACTACAATCATACAACACCCCCTAACCACAAAAAGTGGGACTGCGGCGACACCTCCTATGTAGCTTCGCATGTTGCAGCAAGAAGCTATCATCCCGGTGGTGTGAATGTCGCCTTCAGCGACGGCTCAGTCAAATTCATCAAAGATTCCGTCAATATTGCCACTTGGCGGGCTCTTGGTACCAAAGCAGGTGGTGAAGTAATCTCAGCCGATGCCTATTAATCCAATCCAAACTCCAATCAGCCGATGATTAAAGCCCACCGGAATCTTTGATCATCGGCAGTTGGTCGTACTTATTTCAGGACAAACCTGCATGAACAAAACAAGCTTCAAATTCTTTGCACCTATTGCATTGGCTCTCGTCATCACAACGGGTTGCGGCTCCAGTCAGACCAGCCCTTCTCCCGATACCGTTTCACTCACGAAACTCAATGAAGTTGGTGAACTCTACAGAGTTTACTCGATCACCTACAAAAAACCGCCCAAATCCAAGGCTGAAGTGACCAAGGTCGAAAACGCCGTTCCTTCAGGCCTTACCCCAATAAATACAGGTGATATTGTCATATTCTGGGGTGCCGAACTCTCAGGACTCGACGAAGAACCTGGCAGCACAACCTCCGACAAAATCCTGGCTTACGAAAAACAGGTACCAGCCAGTGGTGGAAAGGTTATGACTCTCGACCGACGTATCAGGACAATGACCGCCGAGGAGTTCGCGGCAGCACCCAAAGCCGGAACCCTGGAACCGGCAAAAACTGAGAGCAAAAAGCAGTAATCCTCAAAAATCGTTTTGACATGCCTGAACCATCGCAGTTCAGGCATTTTTCCCAATCCGGTTCGACTGATTGCAGGAAAATTATTCATAGATTACAAACAATTTTTATTAAGCAGCCCACCTCTGAAATTAAAAGGAACCATTAATGCCGGCTGAAAGTCCCATCACTGCTGAGCAGGCTCGCCTTTCCGACAAAGGGCCTCATGGAACAAATCCGTGGAAAAAATGGGGGCCTTATGTCAGCGAGCGTGCCTGGGGAACCGTTCGTGAAGATTATAGCCCTGACGGCCAAGCCTGGGACTACCTGACTCACGATATGGCGCGAAGCAAAGCCTTTCGCTGGGGCGAAGATGGCATGGCCGGTTTCTGTGATCGCTACCAGATACTCGTTTTCTCGCTTGCTCTCTGGAATGAAAACGACCCAATTCTCAAAGAACGAGCCTTCGGCCTTGTTCCCTCTGAGGCAAATCACGGAGAAGATGTTAAAGAATATTATTATTACCTGGACAGCACGCCTACACACAGCTACATGAAATATCTTTATAAATATCCACAAAAAGAATTTCCTTACTCAGAACTGATCACTGAAAACCAGCGACGACAAGGCACCGGCCCGGAATTTGAACTGGTTGACACCGGCATTTTCAACGAAAATCGCTATTTCGATATTTTTGTGGAATATGCCAAAAATACGACCAGTGAAACCCTCATCAAAATCACCGCACACAATCATGGCCCTGATCCGGCACCCTTGCACCTTATTCCCCAATTGCATTTTCGTAACACCTGGGCCTGGGGCACCAAAAGAAAAAGTGAACCACTGATCACCCTTGAAAAATCAAGTAATGAACATATCACACTTCTGGCTGACGACTCCTCAGCCGAACCTTTAGATGGTCTGCCTTTTCATTATAAACTGGGCAAGGTTCGACTTACCGGGCCAGGTGGCGGACTCCCCCTTTTTACCAATAATGAAACAAATCACGAAAAACTCCATG
Source organism: Planctomycetaceae bacterium (assembly GCA_040374745.1). Lineage (GTDB taxonomy): Bacteria > Planctomycetota > Planctomycetia > Isosphaerales > Isosphaeraceae > QWQI01. The sequence goes on from JBEITT010000108.1 coordinate 13,981, forward strand.
CATCAGCCAATAATTCGTCATTTGTCAAAGATGCATTTCATCGACACATCATTCATCAGGAAAACTGTGTTAATCCTTCGCTTATCGGAACCAAGGCTGCCATAGATTACCGGGTCGTTATAGCGTCTGGCCAAAACCATTCAATCACTCTGCTTCTTTCTGAAAATGACTCGGTCAAACCACTGGAGACAGCCAGTCTGATCTTTCTGGACCGCCTTAATGAAGCAGATGACTTTTTTCGCTCCATCCAACCGCCAATGGCCTCCGACGACGAAAAATTAATTCAGCGACAGGCCCTGGCTGGTATGCTCTGGAGCAAGCAGTTTTATTATTTCGACGTGCATAACTGGCTTGACGGCGATAACCCGCTGATCCCGCCACCTGATACCCGTCGCTCTATTCGTAATTCACACTGGAAACACCTGAATTCCATGCGAATTCTCTCGATGCCCGACAAATGGGAATATCCCTGGTTTGCGGCATGGGATCTTGCTTTTCATTGTGTTGCACTCGGCCTGGTCGACCTTGATTTTGCCAAAGAACAACTCTGGTTAATGCTCTTTGAGCAATTTCAGCACCCCAACGGCCAGATTCCCGCATACGAATGGGAATTCTCTGATCTCAATCCACCCGTTCATGCCTGGGCCGTCTGGCGTCTCTTCCATATGGAGCGAATCAAAACTGGCAAATGCGACTGGCAATTCCTTGAAAACTGTTTCCACAAGCTCTTGCTCAATTTCACCTGGTGGGTCAACAGAGTTGACGAAGGTGGCAATAACATATTCGAAGGCGGATTTCTTGGCCTCGATAATATCACTGTACTTGACCGCAGCCAAAAACTTCCCCAAGGTGTAAAACTTGAACAGGCCGACGCCACCGGCTGGATGGGTATGTTTTCGCTGGGAATGATGCGAACCGCCTTGGAACTGGCTAAGCAGAACCCAGTTTATGAAGGGCTGGCTACCAAATTCTTTCAACATTACGTTTATGTCGGAGCTGCCATGAAAAACATGGCTGGAGAAGGCATCTCATTATGGGATGATAAAGACTCGTTTTTCCACGATATGATCCTCTATCCTGACGGTCATCATGAAAGCCTTCGTATCAGGTCTCTGGTGGGAATTATTCCTCTCTATGCCGTCGAAAGGCTGGAAATCAAATGGATTGAACCCTTCCGTGAATTTCATTCGCGGCTCGACTGGTTTATCCAAAACCGACAGGACATCGTGCAAAGCTGCTGCTACCCGGTCACCAACGAAAATGGCAATGGCTTTGTTTTAACTATTTTTGACAAAACCCAGTTACTGGGCCTGCTTTCTCGCATTTTCGATAAAAATGAATTTCTCTCGGATTTCGGAATCCGAAGCCTTTCTAAATATCATGAGCAAAACCCTTTCCATCTCGGGCAAAGTCATGTTTCCTATGAACCCGGCGAGGCCGTCAGCAAAATAAAGGGCGGCAATTCCAACTGGCGAGGGCCTGTCTGGTTCCCAACATCCTATCTTCTTATCGAATCACTGAAAAAATTACACAAAGCCTTCGGCCCTGAATTTAATGTTGAACTTCCCGATGGCCGGCATCTGAATTTTTCGGAACTTGGTCGAGATATTGCGAATCGACTTATCAGCATATTTACACTTGACAATCAGGGCCGCCGCGCACTTTTTGGTGAACAAGAACTATTCCAGAACAATCCGGAGTGGAGGGACTATCTCCCATTTTTTGAATATTTCCACGGTGAAACAGGCAAGGGCCTGGGTGCATCTCACCAGACAGGCTGGACAGGCCTTGTCGCGGTGCTGATCGATGAATGGCGTCAATAATACAATTCTGAAATTCAATTGAAATGAGAACACCATGTCTGACAATAAAAAAAAGAATAAATCAGTAGATGACTACATTGCAGGCCTGGCACCTGAAATACAATCGGTGGTTAATCGTGTCCGGCTGATGGTGAAGACCGCAGCCCCTGAATCGATCGAGAAACTAAGTTATGGAATTCCAGCATTTGAACAAAAAAGAATAATACTCTGGTTTGGTGCCTTCAAAGACCATTTCAGCCTGTTTCCGCCAATCATGGGCGATGACGCTCTTGCCCTCGAAGCCAAACCGTTTGCTAATGACAAAGGCAACCTGATTTTCCCTTACAGAAACCATCTTCCATTTGAGCTCATCCAAAAGGTTATCATCCAGAAAGTTCATCAGAACGAAATGAGAATCAACCCCAAAACCAAGAAACAGAGAAACTTATAAACAATTTGACGTCATGCGGTTTTTCAAAGATTAACTACGTCTCACTTGCGTTCCCTCTGTCATATCCTATAATGCATGAACGCACCCGTAGCTCAGCCTGGATAGAGCGTTTGCCTCCGGAGCAAAAGGTCAGAGGTTCAAATCCTCTCGGGTGTATATCACAAAATTCCTTATCATAGGCATTTAAGTTGTCAGAGGTAAGATTAGAATTGTTTAATGGAATGGGTGTTTTTGGCCTGTTTTCACCCCTCCCGTAGTCACCAAGTATGTCACCTGCTGAAAGGTGCTCTACAGCCAAAAACAAGTGGTTTTGGGTGGTCTGGGCATACACGTCGAGAGTCATCTGGGCAGTTGAATGCCGGGCAAGCTGCTGGACTGTCTTGATGTCAGCCGTTCGCACCATCTCGGAGATATACCCCTTCCGGATCGAATGCACGTCCAATGTACGGCCTGCATGGTCTGCCTTGGCGATACCGGTCTTCCGCAAGTGTCTCCGTCCGGTGAAACACATCTTCCAGGGTGTGGTAATTTGAGGTTGCTCAGTTTACAACTCAAATTCACTTCCCTGGGAGTCACGCTTGGCCAATCACACAATCCCTCGTCATCGGGCTCAAAAACGCCGGTTCTGGAATGATATCATTTGCGGACATGCGGCCAGCGGTCTGTCTGTCAAAGCCTGGTGCCAACAGAACCGGATTTCGACTTCGGCGTTTTATCGCTGGAAAATGCA
>JBEITT010000093.1:0-20137 GCA_040374745.1 Planctomycetaceae bacterium
ATAAAAGGGGTCATTCTACATTTTTAATGACTTTATAACATTATGGATTAATCATATAGCCATAATCAAGAATATCAAGAGTGTTGGCGGCACATTACTGTTATCATGACTTCAGACGTGAAAATCGACTCGTTAAGCTATTTTAACAGGCTTATTTAGAACATTTATGCATCATACTTGCAATAAAAGTAGAATGACCCCTTTTCTTACAATAAAAGTAGAATGACCCCTTTTCTTAAAGCCACTTTTTTATGTGACTCAAAAATCGTTGAGATTTGACTATCCGGTTTTACGAATTTCGAATAAGTTATCGGCAAAATCAGTGCAGGGTGGCGGGCATGAAAGAGTCCGCCAGGCAAGATGCAAATACCAGCAGGGATGTGATTTAGATGAAAAAACCATTCTTTTGGGGCCTGCTATTGACTGGTATGTTGCCGGCCATTTCAGCGGCCCAGAGCCCGGCCGGAAGCCCTCAGGCACAGCCACGACGCGACGATGGCGTGGTGCGCACATCGATGCGATGGCAATTGCCCGATGATCGCCGCGGCGTGCGCACGGCCCCGATTCTGCTTCTAAGCCGCGAAGATGTCGCCAACGACCTTGGTTTGAATGCTGATCAGAAGGCTCGCACGTGGGAAATGATCAACCAGTTGGGGCCAAAGGCGGCCCAGCTTAAGGGTCGTAACGACGCCGATTCGCAAAAGCTGCGGCGCGAGGTAGACCAGATGCAGCTTGACTGGCTTCGCAAGGAGTTGAAGCCCGAGCAACTGGCACGCCTGACCCAGATTGACCTGCAGTGGGAAGGGCCTTCGGCGATTGTATCTCGCCCGCAGGTGACCGAAGCCATGCACCTGACGGCACAGCAGAAAACGAAGATCACGGAACTGGTGGTGCAGTCAAGGTCGCAAAAAGGACCGCTGGACATGGAAAAAACCATGGCCGAGCTGACACGCAACGTCTTCAGCCAGCTTGACGAAACGCAGCAGCAGGCTTGGCGGGCCCTGACTGGTCCCGAACTAGGCCAGGTGCCTCGCACAGCCAGCGCCCGCTGAATTTCCACAAGCCTGATAACTGTATGAATTCAAAAAGGGGCACGAATCAAGCGTGCCCTTATTTAATTGAAATGCAATTTATTTTATTTGTTCTTCGATGAGCCCCAGGTGGGTGAGCGAGATGAGGATCAGTTCGACACCGGCGGCCAGTTGTACGATAATAAGGCCGGCACCAACCATTTTCAGCAGGGGCATGAATCCGGGAATTTTCATAATGAAGTCGTTGTAATACATAACGATCAGGTTTAAGCACATTACAAGACCGAGGGCTATCCACAGGGCTTGATACATGCCATCGACATTACGGGAGGCGATGGAATAGTGGATTAGTACGGCCATGGCGGCTGGAGTGAGCAAAACAGGCGTGGCCAGTGGGCTTACAGCAATCTGAAGAGGATGGTTTTTATCATCGTCGATTTCAATGGGCGAATGATTGTCGAAAATCACTCGCAGGCCCGAGAGAAAGAGCATGATTCCGGCCGTGATCCGAATGGCATTGGGCGTGATATGAAATTTGGCGGTGTGGTGTTGGGCCGTTAAAATGAGATAGCTGCAGATAAGCGTGGAGAAAAGCACGGCCAGGAAAGCGGTTTTGTGCTTTTCGTGAAGGCTCTGGCCGCGGGTGACTCTGGCAAATGTCGGAATGACTTTGATTGGCCCAAGAAGCGTAAAGAAAATGGAGATGAGGAAATGCAATCGGTCCACAGGTTGCCCTTCGCTCGAATTGGCTGAAGATTCTTGATTTGTGTGCATGATAACTTAAATTTGGGCGAGCTATTTGAATTTTTTACGAGTTCCGGAAAGAAAGGCAACGGAAAAATTTGGCGGGGCGTGCCTTCAATGCCCTGATTGAGAAATCCAGCATTTTTTGCTATTTTATCATGGAATATTCAGCCGACCTTACCCACAGATGCAGCCGGAGCCTGCCACTTGATTCGCCATGTTCCTTCCCGGGAAGATTTTCTGGCCGAAGCCCGCCCGGGGCTTATGGTTCCGGTCTATCGCGAGCTGACGGGCGACACGCTCACGCCCGTTTCAGCCTATGCCCGCATTGAAAAAAAGGAGCGGCCGGGGTTTCTCTTTGAAAGCGTGGTCGGGGGCGAAAAGGTCGGCCGTTATAGCTTTCTGGGCAGCGACCCGTTCCTGGAATTTCAGGCCCACGGACATGAAGTGGCGATTTACGACTTTCGCACCGAGGTGCTGACTCGATTGTCGGACACCGATCCGCTGGCCGTTCTTGAGCAATGGATCAACCGTTTTCATGTGGCGCATCGTAAAGGCCTGCCAAGGTTTATCGGTGGTGCCGTGGGCATGGCGGGCTATGATTCGGTGCGCTATGTTGAATTCCTTCCCGACGCCCCGCCCGACGATCGCGGCCTGCCCGACCTGGCCTTCGGTTTTTACGACCGGATGGTGATTTTTGATCACATCCGCAAGACGATCCTGGTTGTGGCCCTGGCCGAGGTTCAGGCCGATGAGCCAGCCGAAATTGCTTATGACAAAGCCCTGGGGCGGATTAACGAACTGGTCGCAAAACTGGCCGCCCCGGCAACGGCTGAAAACCGGCCGCTGCGGCTGGCCGATGTGCAGACGCAAAGCCAGCCAACAAGAGAGCTTAAATCGAATTTTGTGCAATCAGATTTTGAAGCGATGGTGACACGCTGCCAGGAATACATCAAGGCCGGCGATATTTTTCAGGTGGTACCAAGCCAGCGATTTGAGATCAGCACAAAGGCTGACGCGTTCGATATTTACCGATCACTGCGGATTGTCAACCCGAGCCCATTTCTGTTTTACCTGCCGTGGCACGACTTCAGCCTGGTGGGCAGCTCGCCTGAGATTCTGGTGCGGGTTGAAGAGGGCGAAATGACCATTCGCCCACTGGCCGGCACGCGGAAAAGGGGCCGGGACGAGGCGGAAGATCTGGCCCTGGAGCAGGATTTGCTGGCCGACCCGAAGGAGCGGGCCGAGCACATTATGCTGATTGACCTGGGCCGGAATGATGTGGGGCGGGTGGCCGAATTTGGCTCGGTGGAGCTTTCGGACGTGATGCACATTGAGCGGTATTCGCACGTGATGCACATCAGTTCGAACGTGACGGGCAAGCTGGCGGAGGGTAAAACGGCTTTTGACGCCCTGCGCAGCGGGCTGCCGGCGGGCACTGTGTCGGGTGCGCCGAAGATCAGGGCGATGGAGATTATTGACGAGATGGAGCCGCAGAAGCGCGGGCCTTATGCCGGCGCGGTGGGCTATATTGATTTCTCGGGCAATATGGACATGTGTATCGCCCTGCGCACACTGGTCTTACAGGATGGCCGGGCGTATATTCAGGCGGGCTGTGGCGTGGTGTATGACAGCGTGCCTTCGGCGGAATATGAAGAGACGGTGAACAAGGCCCGGGGAATGGTCAAAGCGGTGGAAATGGCCGACGACCTGATTGATTGAGATAGAGAAAGACCTGTGGCCATGATTCTGAAACAGGCGAGCCTGAGGATAAGCACAAGGGGCCGAGGAACTTACGAGATTACCGAAAATGTCCGCGAATTTCTGCGGCAGTCGGGCGTGGGCAGTGGCATGTGTAATGTGTTTCTGCATCACACATCGGCCTCGTTGATTTTGTGCGAAAATTATGAGCCTGAGGTCAGGCGCGACTTGGAAGTTTTCTTCGCCGGGCTGGTGCCCGATGGTGACAAACGCTTTATCCATCGCGATGAAGGCCCGGACGACATGCCTGCGCATATTCGCTCGATCCTCACTACCAACTCGCTGGCCGTGCCGGTAGCGGGCGGGTCGCTGGATCTGGGAACCTGGCAGGGCATCTATGTTTATGAGCATCGCGTGGCACCGCACAACCGGCGGCTGACGCTGAGTGCCTGGGGCAACGCGGCCGAGGCCTGAAGCCTGTTAAACGAGCAGGCGTGAAAGCCGTTCGAAGCCAGTTTTCAGCACGTCGGCGGGGTCTGCCTGCCAAAGTTTTTCGTTAAAAAGTTCAAGAGAAACCGGGCCGTTGTAGCCGATCTGTCGCAGCAGGCTGATCGTAAGATCAAGGGGCACAATGCCTTCGCCAAGCATCACACGGTCAAAATCGGTTTGTGTCAATACAGGAGGGCTGGCCGGCAAGTCGTTGATGTGAAAAATGCCGAGTTCGGTGGCCGAGATCTTCAGGATGTCTTCAAGCCGGCCACCCCCGCGCAGAAGGTGGTAAGTATCGGCCACAATGGGGACTGCGCCTGCCGGATAGCGTTGCGAGACGCCGATGATAGAGTCAATCGATTTGTATTTCTGCGTGAAGCCGAGGAATTCAAGCATGGGCACCAGGCCATGCTCAATGGCGATTTGGCGTACGAGCGCAAAGCGTTCAGCGAATAGATCTTCCGGTAGGTCTTCCATCGGCGGGCTAACGACAATCGCCCGGCTGCCCACGGCGGCGGCCTGTTCAGCGCGGCGGCGGCACTCATCAAGCACCGTGTTCAGCCCTGCCGCGGGTGCTTCGGCCCAGCCCATGAAGGCGATTACGCTTTGCACCGTCAGGCCCTCGTCGTCGATCCGGCGGCGCAGATCGGCCACGGTTTCGCCGGTCTGGCGAAGGTGCAGATCCATGTCGTCGCTCCAAAGCTCGACATGGCGAAAGCCTGCCTTGGCAATAATTTGCAGTTTATCGGCCAGCGGTACGGGGCGGATTGTCGAAATATTGAGGCAGGGGAACATGGGCATGAGTGAAATCTCAGTTTCTGAAGTTTTGTAGTTGGACTTTTGGGATTTGCTTGGAAATTAGATAGGGTAAGAGAGTAAGACTACCAGATTTCGAGGAAAGTTGATTGTTCGGAACTCATCCCTATGCAAGAACAGTTTCAAGCCGCCCAAAAATAAGGTCTTTCGGCCAAGCCAAACTGTCTTATGTCCGCGATTGGCTTTTGCTCCCATAGTAAAGTTTCGCAACCCAGTTGTTTATTGATAAACGACTCATAACATTCAAGATTTCTTTTAGCCAACTTATTGAGAGGATCGATTCGTAATGCGTCTTCAAACGCAAATCTGACGAGTTGTGGCGAAAACCCGAGTTCCGCATAAGAAATGGCAAGCCATTCCTTAAGTTGACCTATTGTGGCAGCATTGCCTTCCAGCCTCAGACCACTCTCGCACATGGTTCGGCATTGATCATATTTATTGTTTAATAAATAGTGATGAGCCAAAAAGAAGCTGGGCCAGATCAATGGAGAATTGAGTTCTAAGGCTTGCTCAAAGTCCGAGATGGCAACCGGCGAAGTGCCGTACAATAAAATGCCCCTTGCAACCAGTAGTGCCGAGTTCTCAGGATTCTCAAGTATTCCACGAGAATAGTATTGGGCCGCAACGGTCTTGTTACCCTGAAGTTCGTGGCAAAAGCCCAAAACGCCAGTTGTCATTGCATACAATGTCTTCTGACGCATAGTATCTTCGTCATTCTCAATCCTTTCCATGTTTCGTTCGAGTATCGGTATCAAGTCCCGTGATAATTTTATCGAATGTAAGCCCAATGAATTTTCTAATTTGTTAAACCGAATCAATGCCGCCCGGGCCACCACAATCGGCTCGTTTTTCTCATGATTCACCAGAATTTCGCAAGCGAGATTATCAGCTTGTTCCGGATTTGATTCCGCCAGTGCATGCAAATAAATGGCTCTATAGTTAGCGTTCTCCGGGTCGCTCTCCATGGCGTGTTCGTAAAACATGGTTGCAACACTGGGATTGCCTGCACTTAGCCAAATACTTCCTCGCAGGTAACTTAGCAATTCAGGAGAGATGTAATCTTTCCATCGCCGAAGTAGTGCAAGGGCACGATCCCAATCACCACTTTCTTTCGCTTCGTATGCCTCGATAAGTTTTTGCTGAGCCTGAGGGTTCATCACTTTTTGGTTTGATCCGGAAAGCGGTTCACTGACCGAATACAAATCTTCCGAAAGCAACTGGGCCCGCTTCTTTTCAGTCGGATTCAGAGCCATTAGTGGCGCATCCAAGGCATCTCGAATCGAATCGGCTTCCGGCGTATCTTCCTGACCGACCTTTACTAACCGATGAAGGGCGAGAAGCCCACTCGCTACTTTGGTGAAGCTCTGACTTCCAAATAAGGTTTGCCTGGTCATGATCATGTCTCATCAATTTGCCAAGAGTTGCGTGTCTTTTCCAAATCCATTTGATATTTAGTGATGGAGACGACTTGAATCGGGGCAATCACACCATGAGTAACGGGAGCTTTTCCTTCATCGGGAATTAGAACCAATCCCTCAGCAACCACACCACTCTCGAAAGGACCAACTCCCATTTTGTAGCACGAAGAGCTGTTTGATCCGATTGCACCACGCACTATTGGCCTGAGTCGTTTTGGAATCCGCGTAAACTCGAGATCCCGCCATTGAGGAGCTACTGACATGCCTCCTGCATTGATTTCCACATTCCCAGCTTGATTAACAATGATATCGATGCTTGGACGAACGCCAAGCTCAGCGGAATTCGTGGAACCCACAACAGGCAGGTTGTCCGAAGGGTCACGTTTCATCACACGATAAACTTTAGGTGCCTCGTTTAATGAATCAGACATGTTTAAGGTTCGTCTCTTTGCAGTGTTACGCTCGGCTGCTGCGATTTCCAACTCTTCATAAGTTGCTCAAAGCTATTGTATTTATTAAAGAATATTATAACAACTTGAAAGAATGCCACTCGGAATAGCCTTGGCTTGAACCAAATACGCAATGACCTCGCCAGAACAACTTCAGCGAAAAGAAATCGCCGCTATTTTATAAGGCGCGATCTAACACAAGATTGAGCTAACCCGCTGAACTGGCAAGGGTTAAATTATATTATTCTCTCGCTTGCGATTCGGGTCAGACTGACAACCAGTTTAATTGTATTTCAATGGTCCTCATGAAGTAGCAACTCCGCCCAAATTGAGTATAACGACCAGAAAAACCCTGTTTCAAAGCCTTTGTTCATAACGATTGTGCTGGGCATCGGGCAGGTAGATCATACCGGCGTCGTCGGCAACAGCCAGCCCGGCATCAAGATAGAGCACCAGGCCATTGACGCGGTCGCCCGCCGGGCTCAAGAGATAGCCAACGGCTTCGCCCACATCGCCGGGCGTTATCAAATTTTTCAGGCCTGCCGGAAAGTCTTCGCGGCCATGACGTTTCTGCAAGATGCGCTCGCCTGGCGTGTCAACCCAGCCGGGGGCGACCATGTTGGTCATAATTCCGTCGTTAACATATTCCACGGCAATCTGTTGGGTCATTGCCAGCATGCCCGCCTTGCTCACGCCGTAGGCAAAAAGCCCGCGCAGGGGGCGGGTTGATCGCGTGGAGCCAATGTTCACAATGCGCCCAAACTGGCGCGAGCGAAAGCCGGGCAACAGGACGCGAATGCCCAGCCAGGCCCCTTTCAGGTTGATGCCAAGGCATGTATTCCAAAGATCTTCCGACGTTGTTTCCGCCGTGCCGCGAGGGCTGATGCCGGCATTGTTCACCAGCGCATCAACCGGGCCAAAGGCCGATTCGGCCCGCCCAATTGCCGCCTGCCAACTATCGGCACTGGTCACATCAAGCCCAACACCAATTGCCGTAAGGCCTTTTTGCACAAGAGCTTTGGCTTCCGTTTCGGCAAGCTCGGCCTGAATGTCGGCCAGCACCACCTTAAGCCCCTTTGCAGCCAGGCTTTGGGCAATGCCCAGGCCAATGCCCTGGGCCGCGCCGGTGACGATGGCCACACTGACCTTTTTTTCAGCACTTTCGGCCACGGGCTGTCACTCCCATTCAATCGTGCCGGGGGGTTTGGTGGTGATGTCGTAAACTACGCGGTTCACACCTTTTACCTCGTTAACGATGCGTGTTGAAACCCGGGCCAGCAGGTCATAGGGCAGGCGTGAAAAATCGGCGGTCATGAAGTCGTCGGTCTGCACGCTGCGAATACCGATCACCTGGTCATAAGTGCGGCCATCGCCCATTACGCCGACGCTTTTGACGGGCAGAAGCACGGCGAACGACTGCGACGTCTGGCGGTAAAGGTTGGCAGCGTAAAGCTCTTCCAGAAAAATGGCGTCGGCTTTTCGCAGCAGTTCCAGGCGAGGTTTATCGACCGCACCCAGAATTCGCACGGCCAGCCCCGGGCCGGGGAACGGATGCCGCCAGACAATCGATTCAGGCAGGCCCAGTTCAAGGCCCAGTTGCCGCACCTCGTCCTTGAAAAGGTCGCGCAGTGGCTCAATCAGCTTGAAGCCGAGTTCGGCAGGCAGGCCACCGACATTGTGGTGGTGCTTGATGGTGGCGGCCGGGCCATCGGGGTCGCCGCCGCTTTCAATCACGTCGGGGTAAAGCGTGCCCTGAGCGAGCCAGACAGCCCCGGGGATGGAAAGTGCTTCCCGCTTAAAGACATCGATAAAAGTGTGGCCGATGCTGATGCGCTTTTGCTGCGGGTCAGTGACGTCGGCAAGAACGCCCAGAAAATCGGCTTCAGCATCGACAACGCGAAGCTCAACCTTTGAGCTTTCACCGAAGGCCTGGGCCACCTGCTCACGCTCGCCCGAACGCAGAAGGCCGTTATCGACAAAAACGCAGACAACCTGGTCGCCCACGGCCCGGGCCAGCAGGGCGGCACACACGGCACTGTCAACACCGCCGGAGAGGCCGCAGACAATCTTCTCGCCGGGTGCAACCTGGCTTCGTACCTGATCAACGGCCCGTTCGACAAACTGGGCCATCGTCCACGAACCATCGGAACCACACACACCGCGAATGAAATTGCGCAGGATTTGCGAGCCATGGGCGGTGTGAGAAACTTCTGGGTGGAATTGTATCGCATAGACTGGCAGAGACTTATGCTTCACCGCCGCGACCGGGCAACTGGCGGTGGCGGCCAGCGGTTGAAATTCGGGTCCCACTTCGCGAACCTGGTCGCCGTGGCTCATCCAGACGATTGATTTTTCGTCAACATCCTGAAACAGAACATTTTGCGTGTCAACAACTTGCAGCTCAGTCCGGCCATACTCGCGCGAGGGGCAGGGCTGCACTGCTCCGCCCAGGTTCTGGCAGGTTAGCTGCATGCCATAGCAGATGCCCAGGATGGGCAGACCAAGGCCGAAAAGGGCAGGGTCGCAGGTGGGGGCACCAGGCTCATAAACACTGGATGGGCCACCAGATAAGATAAGCCCGATGGGGTTCAGTTCGCGCACTCGGGCTGCGGAAATATCGTGGCGCACAATGCGGGCAAAGGCCCCCTGTTCTCGCACGCGGCGGGCGATGAGCTGAACATATTGTGAACCGAAATCAAGAATCAGTACGGGCCGGTCGGCCATGGTGGGCAAATGCTCCCCGAAGTATTGTTTATTCAGACAGTTATGCAAATCTTGACTGTGTCGGCTATGTCATTTCTTGGCGGCCATGGCGGCCAGGGCACTTGATCGTTCGGTGGCGGCGACCACGGCATCAATAAGGGCGGCACGAAGGCCGGCTTTTTCAAGGGCATGAATGCCGGCGATGGTGGTGCCGCCAGGGCTGGTGACCTGGTCTTTCAGCTCGCCGGTGTGGCGGCCGGTTTCCAGCACCATCCGGGCCGAGCCAAGCACCGTCTGGGCGGCGAGCGAGGTGGCCACGTCGCGTGGCAGGCCGACTCTAACTCCTGCGTCGGAAAGGGCTTCAATGATGATGTAAACGAAGGCGGGACCGCTGCCGGAAAGGCCGGTGACGGCATCGAGGGCCGACTCGTTGACACGGTGGGCCACGCCCACGGCCAGCAGCAGTTCACGGACGAGGCGTTCGTCGTGGCTTTTCACGCCGGGGCCGAGGGCATAGGCGGAAGCCCCGCTGCCGACAAGACTTGGCGTATTTGGCATGACCCTGATAATGCGACCATAGCCGCCCAGGCCTTCAGAGAGAGTCTTGAGGGAAATGCCGGCTGCAATGGAGACGATCAGGGGTTCGGCCTTGCCGGCACCGAGGCCGGGGGCCAGTTCGGCGAGGACTTCAGCCATCGACTGCGGCTTGGTGGCCAGAACGAGGACATTGACATTATCGGCGACGTCGCGATTCGATCCGAGCACAAGCGAACCACCGGTGTCGTGACCGAACTGTTCAAGAATGGTTTCGTTAATGTCAGAAGCCATGATGCGATCGGGGTTTACAATCCCTGCCTTGACCATGCCACGGGCCATGGCCCGGGCCATCTGGCCAGCCCCGATGAAACCGATTCTTGCAGTTGCCCAGTTTTCCGCCATGGTTTGCACCTGCCTTGCGGTGGATTGGATGGATACGCATCAGGCTGCCCGAAGGTCAGGCAGAATAATGATTCAGATTAGGGAAAAAACGGGTAATACTCAAGCGTGGAATAAAGAAGGAGAGAGAAATTCATAAAATTACTTGCGGATGACGATGGAAACAGTTATGATCTTTCTTCCTGTACAGTTTCGTGTATGCCGCCGCACGAAGTCAGGTCTTTCGGTTTGGTTAACGAACTGAACAGAGCAGTAAGTGCAGACGAGTGCGGTGATTCTGACGTCCGGAGAGATAAGTCGTGGCAGTACCAAAGAGACGTAAATCCAAATCACGCAAAGGTATGAGGCGTAGCCACGACGCGCTGACCCTGCCTGCCATGAACATCTGCCCGCAGTGCAAGGAATCAATTGCCCCGCACAAGGTGTGTCATCTTGTGGAGCAGTGTGGCAACATTCAGCGGTCGAAACCTCATAATCCGGAAGTTGTTGCGGCTGAAAATTGATTTCAGCGGCCAGGTTGCGGGCGACGATTTTTCGTTGTCATGGCTTTGTGACCTGCCAGAACAACAAATATTTGACGATGTGGAGAGCCTGGTAAAATGGGACGCGTGTGCGAAGTCAGCGGCAAGAAGACAACTACCGGCAACCATGTGACAACACGTGGTAAGGCCAAATATCTGGGTGGTGTGGGTATCAAGTGCACAGGCCGTTCGCGCCGCACCTTCGAACCAAATCTGCAGTCGATTCGTATCTGGTTGCCGAATGGCAAGACGCAGCAGGTTCGCGTGGCCACCTCGGTGATTCGCGGTGGCGTGATCACCCTGGAAGTGGACGGCGTGAAGCAGACCTTCCCGCTGATCAAGGCCAGCAAAGGCTCTCAGCACGCCCGTGCCCGTTTGGGCAAGCTCTACCCGATCTGATCGGGTTGTCGAAACATACTTATTAAAATCGAGTTTCGCTTTTTGGCGAAACTCGATTTTTTTGTTTTTGAGTCGTTGTTCAATGAATCGGTTTTGGTTGCGGAGCCTGATATATTCATCTACTGGCCCATGTTGATCTGGAAAAACAGCGGCTTGTCAGGAGCGTGCTTGCCAAAGGCCCGGATCTCGCCTGCTGTGAACGATGGCAATAACGACGATTCGATCAGCGTCAGATCGGTAAAAAAACAGTATCGGTAAACCGCTTCAGCCGCAAGTTTCTGTCAATTTGTCATCGGGTGGATACGTTTCGGGTTTACCGCCATCCGGCCAGGACCGGTTTGAATTTCTGCCGAAAAGAGCTCGCCCAGGCCACTTCGCTGCTTCTCGTACCAGTAACAGGCATCGTCGATTTCGTCGCTTATCATTGTGCGTCGAGTGCTGCCAGCGGAGGATGGAGAATCTCTTTCAAGTCATGGCTCCGTTCAAATTCAGGATTCTCACCTGACAGACCTTCCCAAATCGACTCAACCTGGCGAAATCTCTCTTCTGGTGGCCAGGTTTTAACCTCGGAAATAACTGAACTGAAATCTATTGGTTTTCACGCGTCTAAGGATTAAAGGCTTATCTGGGCGTGTCACTTCGCCATTCATTTTTTCTATTTTCCTGAAAACGCCTCAGGCAGTAGATGGCTCGGATCAATCGTAATCGAAAAAGTGAGAATCACCATTTGTGCGATTATTGGAGTAGCCGACATTTTCAAACTATTGCCGACGTAAACTCACCTCGACGGATCATATCGCCAGAATTGACGAAATTTGTTAGATTAAGGCGAGCAAATCAGGCTGGTTCGGCAAGTTTCCAGCACATTACCCGACAAAAAGCACACTATTCCGGCTGAATCATGAAAACGGACGACATTCGCGAAGCCTATCTCTCGTTTTTTGAATCCAAGGGCTGTGTCCGCAAGCCAAGCGATGTGCTGGTGCCGAATGACCCGACCGTGCTCTTTACCGGCGCGGGCATGAACCAGTTCAAGCGTGAATTCATGGGCCTGGGCGACCCGTCGTTCAAAAAAGCCACCACCTGCCAGATGTGCATTCGCACCGGCGATATTGACAACGTTGGCCGCACCCCCCGGCACATGACATTTTTTGAAATGCTGGGCAATTTCTCGTTCGGCGATTATTTCAAGCCAGAGGCTATTCACTGGGCCTGGGAACTGCTGACCAAAGTGCTGAAAATCGACCCCAATCGCCTGACCGTGACGGTTTATCAGGATGACGACGAGGCCTTCGGCATCTGGAATCGCGAAATTGGTCTGGCACCCGACCGGATCACCCGCATGGGAGAAGCCGACAACTTCTGGCCGGCCAGCGCCCCAAGTGAAGGCCCCAACGGTGTTTGCGGGCCATGCTCAGAAATTTTCTATCAGGGCGATGGCCTGGAACCGGTCGAAATCTGGAACCTCGTCTTCACGCAGTTCAACCGGGTCGGGTTTCAGGAACTGGAACCGCTGCCAGCCAAGAATATCGACACCGGCATGGGCCTTGAGCGCATGGCCGCCGCCATGCAGGGCGTGCGGTCGAACTTTGAGATCGATATTTTTCAGCCAATGGTGGCCGCCGCGTCGGAAGCCGTCGGCGTGAAATATGAACGCGACACGCCCAATGGCGTGCGCATTCGCCGAATGGCCGACCACGCCCGCGCCCTGACCTTCACCATTCATGAAAATGTTCGCCCGGGGCCTGAAAAGCAGGGCTATGTCATCCGCCGCCTGCTGCGCCGGGCTGTGCTCGACGCCTATCAGATGGGCCGCCGCGAGCCGTTCCTCTATCAACTGCCGCCGGTTATCGCCGAGGCCATGAAAAAGCCTTACCCCGACCTGGCCGAGAGCGTGGTGCGCGTTCAGAACCTGATCAAGTTGGAAGAAGAACAATTCCTGCGGAACCTGGAAAACGGCCTGAAGGTGCTTTCCGACACCTTCCGGCGCACCTCGGCCGGCGGCAATGCGGCCGTTTCAGGGAAGGATGCCTTTGAGCTGCACGCCACCTATGGCATTCCGGTGGAAGTGACGCAGTCGCTGGCCGGCGAGCAGAATCTGACAGTTGACATGGAAGGCTTCACGCAGGCCCAGGAAAAGCATTCGCGGGTTTCTCGCGGCACCACGGAAGCAGCGGCAGTCTTCACCATGGGCCCGGTGGACGAAGTGAAGAAGCGGCAGAAGGGCCAGGGCACAGAATTTCTGGGGTATCAGGGCACCGAGGCATCAGCCAAAGTTGTCGGCCTGATCGCCGGCGAAAACGTGCTGGAAAGTGCCCATGTGGACCACGCCCACAAGAAGCTGATTGTGGTGCTTGACCGGACGCCATTTTACGGCGAAAGCGGCGGCCAGATGGGCGACACTGGCACTATCACCGGCCCCGGTTTTCTGTTCCAGGTGGACGACACGCAGAAAGAAGCCGACCTTTTCCTGCACATTGGCCGCCTGATGGAAGGCGAGATCAAGGCCGGGCAGGAAGTGAAGGCAAGCGTCGACGAAACGCGGCGGCAGGCCATTCGGCGTGCCCACTCGGCCACGCACGTGCTGCACCATGCCCTGCACATCCATCTGGGCAAGCACGCCCAGCAGGCTGGTTCAAAGGTCGAGCCCGACCGCCTGCGATTCGACTTCGCCAACCCCGAAGCCGTGGGCCGCGAACGGCTCAAGCAGATTGAAAAGACAGTCAATGAACGCATTATGAAAGGCGAGCCGATTGGCTGGTCGATCATGCCCATTGCCGACGCCAGGGCCAAGGGCGCCATGGCCCTTTTCGGCGAGAAATACCCGGAAAACGTGCGCGTGGTCGAGATGGGCGACTTCTCGAAAGAGCTGTGCGGCGGCACACACCTTGATAATGTCGGCCAGATCGGCATGGTGCGCATCGTGGGCGAAGAATCGGTCTCGGCCGGCACCCGGCGCATCACCGCACTAACCGGCCCGGCCGCCCTTGAGCAGACCACCAGCGAATCAGAGACCTTGACCGAGCTGGGTGCCCTGCTGAAAGTGAGCCAGGGGCAGATTCTGACCCGCGTGAACACGCTGCTTGAAGAAATTAAGGCCCTGAAAAAGCAGGCCACCAGCCGCAAGGCTGAAGGTGGCGGCCGCGTGCCACCTGACCAGCTTATCGCCGAAGCACCCAGCGTGAACGGCGTGAAAGTGGTTGTGGCCGAAATTGAAGGCATGACCACAGACGACCTGAAACAGCTTGTGGATGTGCTTCGGCGCAAGGCCGATGGCAAGAATCTGGCCACGCTTTTGATCGCCAAGGCCGAAGAAGGCAAGGTGACGATTGTCGCAGGGCTGACACCCGACCTCGTGGCCCGCAAGGTCTCGGCCGGTCAGTGGGTGAAAGACGTGGCTCCGGTTGTCAATGGCGGCGGTGGCGGCAAGCCCGACATGGCCACGGCCGGCGGCAAAGATCAGGCAAAAATTGCCGAAGCCCTGCAAAAGGCCCGCGAAGTGATTGTCGAAAAGCTGGGCTGAAACAAACCGGCAGTTTGTGTAAAGATCTGCCGCTGGGATTGTCTTACAACAGACAATCAGTGGATATTGGCAAGCATCAGGGCGGTCAGGCTGATCCAGCCAAACAGGCAGATACCTCGGGCAAATGGCCGTTTTTCCA
Source organism: Planctomycetaceae bacterium (assembly GCA_040374745.1). Taxonomy (GTDB): domain Bacteria; phylum Planctomycetota; class Planctomycetia; order Isosphaerales; family Isosphaeraceae; genus QWQI01. The sequence goes on from JBEITT010000093.1 coordinate 14,870, forward strand.
AGGTATCGGCCACGGCCAGATACCAGAATGGCAGAAAAAAGGCGGCATAGCGGTCGAAGCCGAGCGGGCTTCGCATAATTCCAACCATAAAAAACAGCACACCCAGCACCAGAGCCTGCCGCGTGGTGGGCAGGCGATTGACTACAGTGTCAAAGACCTGATCCCACAGCAGCATCCAGCCCGCCAGAAACGGCACGAGATAGACAGACATCATGGCCGGGGCGATGATCACGGCCTTCAGCAGTGGCCCGAAGAAGCGATAGTTGTCGCGGCCGCCGGGGGTCAGATCGGGCTCAAAATAAAGCCAGAGGGCGAGCCCCGAAGCAATTTGCAGCACGGTGCGCACGCCGATTCTGGGCGAAAGGGCCGGCCACAGCATCAGCCCGGCAACCGTCAGCAGATGCACAGTCGTGTCAGGAAAAATACCCACCAGCTTTGAGTATTCGGGCATCATGCCCAGTCGCTGGCTGGGCGGGAAGATGTTGCCCCACATCATCCAGAAAGGTATTTGCAGCACCACCGCAACAAGTGGTCCGATCGTTGCCCAGATGTTTCTGACGCGAATCAGGCCGACTGCAGCAAAGGCCACACCAAAAACAATGCAGGGGGGCCGGGCATTGGCGGCCAGGGCCAGCGGCAGGCCACAACAGAGAAAATAGTTTCGTGCCGGTTTTTCGGCTCCGGCAGTGTGATAATCCAGCGCGATCATCCAGAGGTCGATAAAGAGCAGAATATTCATGACCATGAATGTTTCGGCCATGGCGCAGATGGAAGTAATTGCCATATAGGGCATTACAAAAAAAGTGAGCATATTGGCGCCGGCAAATTTCAGGCCCATGCGGCGACCGATGCGGAACCACAGGCCCGAGGCGGCGATCATGCAGAAGGTGCTGAAGAGTCGGATGGCAGCATCTTCGCTGCCGAAGAGCCTGATCCAGCACTCAAGCGAGATGTAATAGCTTGGCCCAACAGAACTTACGGCTTTGACTGATTCGGCCAGGGGGGCCAGAAAGCCTGATTCGGAATATTGGCGGGCGAGCGGCAGATAGAATGATTCGTCGATCATGGCGGCGTGGTTCAGCATGCCGCAGGCGACCAGCAGAAGCAGAAACGCGGTGCCGGCGAAGAACGGCCAGGCCCCGATGATCGTTTCTTTCCGCAGTTGAACCGCCATGAAAAGCCGGCCCCATGACCGCCTCAGAGCCGAGACTGTTACCGCCGGATCAGGGTTCGAATAAATTTGTTCCGGAAACATTCGGCAGGGTGTTCCTGATCTGATCTGGATACTGGCCAATCATACCACGAATTCTGATTCTTCACCGAGTCTAGTACACAATCGAACCGGGCGTGCAGCCGATTTTCGTTATTCCCAAAAGCCCTATGGCTGAGAGGTTTATACGACACAAACCGGCAGAATGTGACTTTGGTGTGGGGTATGAACTTTGGTGTGGTGGATGTGAGCCAGCGGGTGCGGCAAACAGACAACACATGTAATTCAAGTTTTTACGAGCCAGAAGCGTAAGCAAGGGCCACGATGAGAGACAAGGAAAACCGATTAGATTATGATTCAAGACTAGTTCAAATCGAAACTTATATCAAATCGATCAAGAATGACACCAAATCTCAAAAATTTTACATAGGACTAAATTGATAATCACCAACCTTCATATAAGCAAAATCAAAAATAATTTTCACTACTTGCAAATTCTTGAGATCATTACATTTAAGGCATTTAATGAACTATTTCATGTCATAACAAAAAATTTTTGAAAAAATCTTTGTAAGGAATGCGCTGACTGCAGGCCTTAATTAAATAGCAAAGTGAGATTCTGCTCTGATTATCCCCAACGAGCAATGCGATTGACTAGAAGATCGTAGGTAGGCCGCTTCGAACTCTATCAACTCGTGATGTTTCGTTATCCCAGCACCTCACTCAGCTTCTGCTTCGTTGACCCGGTCTGATCTATCTTCAAGTTCTCACACCTCGGAAAGGTTTCTCAGCCTCATGTCTATATTCAAGTTCATTACCCACCGTCTGAATCGCAAAAATAATCTGAGTGTTGTATCGTGCCAGGAAACCCTGCGCACAGCTAAGTCTGTTTCCGGTGTAAATGCCCGTCGTCGCAATCGCTCTGTTCAACCGGCTTTTGATTCATGTGAAGAGAGAGTTGTGCCGGCATTCGTTGCGGGTGTGGCATCGGGATTGATTACGGAAGCCATTGGAATCACCACACAATTCCTTTTAGAAAATCTCACTGGCCTGGGCAATCAATCAGAGTTTGACCAGATTAATACTAAGTTAGATAACATCACATCAAAAATAGACACTATCGAAAAGAAAGTCCGGGTGATTGAAGGCAACACCAATCAAATTATATTGCAAAATATCATTCGACCGCTAAAGATTTCGGAAATTGAAGATTATTGGGGTAAGTTAAATATACTGGTTGATAAACGAGATACCGTATCAAAGCATGAAATTGAAGAATTCGCAAATAATGTTATTACAAGTCTTGGCTCAACGCCCAATGCATTCAGAAATGCATTTAATGGTGGTGGAGGTCTCACACCGTTAATGAAAGCCTATTCAAACGTCGTCAGAACAACTGGCACTATGAGAAGAACTAATAGAAATGGCGATATGTTCCTTGATGCAAACTACTCAGAAGCGATGGTAGAAGGTTTCCAGCATTATGCACTTCTGCGAACGAGGGCGTTAAAATTACTGGAAATGGCATATGAGTATAAAAACTCGCCCTACCTTGATAGCGTGCGTCAGCAAATACAAAATTTTTCACCAAATAGATCAGCATACAATACTTGGGTAAATAAACATTTACCTAAATATATGATTCCCGACTTTTTGATTCTTGACACGGGAACGAACAGGGCATGGACACAGTTTGATATTACGGTTTATGTTGATGGGAGTGGCACACCATGGACTGCTACTAATCCCGAAAGATATAAGCAACCTATTGATGTAAAAAAATACCTTGAGAACGATTACAACGGATTTCAGCGATTTTGGTTACCTGATTACTTTAGGACATATCCCCCAGGGCTAGTTCCTACCCTGAGAGAAGTCGGAAATTCAATGAAAAAAGCCTTGGATAGGCTTCCCTCAAACCTTCACTTTACATTTCATGTTCCAACTAAAACGGATCTTGCCGGTGGAGCCGAGTTTTATGTCGCACGAGGCTTTAACCCAAGTGTCTATAAAGAAGTGGTGTGGACCAGGGATGATCTTGGCTTTTCTAAAAACGTGCCTGGAGGCGTAGCAATAGAATTGCATAATGGCGCTAACTTGGCTAAAGCCGTTTATTATGCACAAATGAGAAATAAACAGGCGTTTTTCATCTGACAGAATAAGAACATTGGATCCGCAGAAATCATCTGACGGATCCAATGTTTTATAAGATGATTGCAGCAGTAGAGGGGCATTCAGGTTTATTTGTTGACCCCGTATCCTACGACCACGTTGTAATATGAAGGAATGTATCAATGAAACTAGCAACTTCGAAAATTACAAATTTTCCTGACTATATGAAAAACCTCAATGTACTGGCAACATTCGACCGCCGAAACGATATACGTAAAAAGGGTGGAAGCCGATTGAATATCGCCCATAACGGAGATTTCTCCCGGGCAACTGGAATAATTAGCACGCTTGGCCGAAGCGATGGATCATTAACAAAGAGATACAATCAGGAAACGGTTATCGCTTTGATCGACCATTCAATTCTCAGATTAAGAATGCAAACAAAAAACCGGCATCACCTGCTACGTAAAGCAATTTTTGATGGGATCAGGGGAACAAGATGGTTATTCAGTGCCTATTTTCTGGAAGACAAGGTTAGCTTTAAACAAGCGATCGAAGACTTGAACAATACTGAGGAGAAATTCAAGCAGATAATTTCAGAAGCAGTTTGCAATCTCAATCAGTTTAATTATATCTACCATAATCATATAGAACCTGGGAAGAAGTTGCTTTGTAATCAACAAGATTTTATGTCGGATCAAAGAATTTTAAACGATGGAATTTGTTATGGGATATCGCTGAAATGGCTGCAAAGGTGGGTAATCAGTAATAAATCATCATTTACTGATTCGAAACATGCTAACGCATTCAGAGTACCTAAAAATCTTAACACGAAAGGTGCAGAAATGGGGATGCTGTTTAATCAGCAACTTGAAATCAACAAAGGTTACAAAGTTGATTCAAACGATAAGTTGACTCCGACGAGTTCGGTTAGTGGGCATATTTCAGGAGTGAAAGAACGTCAGGAAATATTTAACACACTGAACGTTAAGCATGCTGCAAAAATCCCTGTTAATAAAATGGGTTTGAGTAATGAACAAATTCACGATGTAAAAAAAAACTTGGATTCAATTAAATTTAATGGAAAGCTTCACGAATATTATAATAATGTAAAAGGAAAACAGCTAAATTTTACGGAGTATTATGATCGGATTGACAAGAAATATCAGGACGTTTACACAACTGAAAATTATTATTTTTTCTTTAAAGATCTCATGTATTTTCGAGACGCTTCGGATTTCAGAGAGGAAATCTCCGATCTGTTTCTTCAACTTGTTTCAGAATCGGAAACCATGAAAAGTACAAATAAGCGAATTGGATTTCAGATTGGATTTTTTTATGGCAAAAGTTATGATCACAAATATGTATTTGATATACCTAATCACGTTCTAGACACAAATAATGGTCATGCTATGGCATTCCATATTGATGATAATGGAAATTATGTTGCATTCGATCCAAATTTTGGGGAATTTATATGTCGCACTGGTCATGAATTGATTAGCCAGTTCGCCCGATGGCTATCATTCTATTCGTTTAATGGCTTTATTAGTCGAATTTGTCATATGAAAATCATCCACCGTGATAATTTATGATAATGAATTTAAAAAGCTCGATCAGAAATGGCCGAAATCAAGTCAAGAAGGGTCATGCCACGCCTGTTCTAATTGAAAAGGGGTCATAACACACCTGAAAAAAAGGGGGCATTCCACGCCTGTTCGGCACCGGGTTTGCATGTTCCCTGATTTTTGGCATGCGGTGATTTTCAACCGTTAAAAAAGGGGTCATTCTACATTAATTGAGGGTGTTAGTCGCCATCGGCGACACCTGTGCATAGTTATGGCCTCTGGCCATGAATTGAGAATGCGATTTGTTAATTCCCATCGGTCGCCATCGGCGACACCTATGCATAGCCATGGCCTCCGGCCATCATCCGAACCCAGAAC
>JBEITT010000193.1:0-3824 GCA_040374745.1 Planctomycetaceae bacterium
ACAATCTCGCCTTCGTCAGGTTTCAGCATGCCGCTGATAATCTTGAGCAGGGTTGATTTGCCTTCGCCATTGCGGCCCAGCAGGCAGACTCGCTCGCCCCTGGCAATGCTGAAATCGGCGGAGTCAAGCAGTTTCGGGCCGCCAAAGGTATGACTGATCTGTTTCAGGGCGATAAGACTCATGATACTCTGACTCGTTTATGTTTGTCGAAATGACCCTGAAGCTGCGTACGATTGTCGATCTTTACTTACCAAATCACCGCGTGATTTCGCAAGTCTTTCCATCAGATCGATGTTTAGATTTACAAATCCAGATATTTCAACATTATCACACCCTCAATTCCATGAAATGTCATCGGTTCATTGCTGAATGAGCCACCACTCGCATTTTTCTTTTGATTAATTATCACGATATTCAATTTCATCATAAAAGGTGCCCGGGATTATCCAGATCTTTCAATCGACCACCCGCCTTTTTATGAATAATGAGGTGTGAACGGAGAATAAAACTGATCGCAATTCCTTCTTTGTTATGCTGTTTGAATAAAGGGTAACATGCATCAAGCGAAAGCCCTGAAATACCTGTCAGTAATTCAAACCGGAATAGTGCCAATCCCATATTTATGATTTTATCATTTTTCAATAACAAATCCTTATTCAGAGAGACCATATCAAATCCGAATCTGCGAACATTACTCATAATGATTGCGGCATTTAATCTGTTGACTGCGACCCACATATTAATATCGGCTGTAGTTCTGGCATACCCAAAATGCAAGAGCGAAGCCACCAGCGACAAGATTATCAACTTTCTTCTCGTTCAAGAACTTCAAAAACTCTTTGAATCTGCAATTGCGCGATATCGAGGGTTTGGCCATATGCCACCTGTCGATTGGTTTCCAAAGCAATCAGTCGTTCGCCTGGGGTTAATGTTTTCCAGTAATTTGCATCACTCGATTGGTAGTCAGGCGAAACAACCGTGAAAAACAGTCTGTCATTTTTCAGAACATCTACTGATTCACTTTTCATTTCAGTTTCCAGCTTATTCAAAGTTTGTTATTCATTCAATCAGCATTACTGTTTATTTCCTATCCCATAATATAATCGAATTTCAGGGCGAGTCAAATGGAACCCGCCCCGAAATTGCATTTTCTTACGCTGCCGCGAGAGCCGCGAATATCAACGCTGCACGCGGGCGGTGCCGCCCTTGGCCAGTGCTTCCACTTCAGGCAATGTGGCCATAGTGGTGTCGCCGGGGAAGGTTGTGAGCAGTGCGCCATGTGCCCAGCCCAGTCGCAGCGATTCTTCCGGCGAACGACCCATCAGCAATCCGGCAATGAGGCCTGCGGCGAACCCGTCGCCGCCGCCAATGCGGTCGATCACGTCCAAGTGCATCGTCGGGCTGACATAACGCTGGCCATTCAGCCAAAGCACGGCGGCCCAGTCGTGGCGGTTGGTGGAATGCACTTCCCGCAGCGTGGTGGCCACCATCTTGATATTGGGGAACTGGGCGACGACGTTATCAATCAGGCCGAAGAAGGTATCGGGGTCGAGCTTGCTCTTGGAATGCACATCGGGGCCGGCAATGCCAAGGCCTTTCTGCAGGTCTTCTTCGTTGCCGATGAGGCAGTCGAGCTTGCCGGCGATGGCTCGCATGACTTGCTGGCCGCGGGCGTCGCCACCGACACTTGCCCAAAGTTTGGCCCGATAGTTCAGGTCAAACGAGGTGATGGCCCCGGCCGCCTTGGCAGCGTCCATCCCTTCCATAATCAGCGGGGCGGTGGTTTCACCGAGCGACGAAAAAATGCCGCCCGAGTGGAACCAGCGAATGCCGCCGGCGAAGATGCTCTGCCAGTCAAAATCGCCAGGCTTCAGCAGGGCACCAGCTTCGTTCGAACGGTTGTAGAAGACGACCGGGGCGCGTGCGCCGTGGCCCTGATCAGAATAGACCGTGGCGATATTCGGGCCACGCACGCCATCATGCTTAAAATGTTTGTAGTAGGGAACTACGCCCATCTCGCGAACACGGCCCTGCACCAGCTCGCCGATGGGGTAATCAACCATGGCCGTGGCAATGCCGGTTTTCATGCCGAAGCAATAGGCCAGATTGGCGGCGACATTATATTCACCACCCGAGACGTGAATATCAAGCGAATTGGCCTTGCGGAAAGGAATGATGCCGGGGTCGAGCCGCGTGACAAGCGCACCCAGTGACAACAGATCAAGCCCGCCTTTGGATGCCGGAATAGAAAGTCCGCTCATTTGTTTCTATGCTCCCCTGATGGAAATGACAGTCGGTTGAGGTTGAAAAGGTTCGAGATATAAACGCCTGTGGATGATCAGAATTGTCTTGAAAATCAGCCCTGGATATTGACAAATACCTTGAGGGCCTCTTTGTCTTCAAGCAGCCGCATCATATCGGCAAAGCCGCCCAGGCCCGCAATGGGGTGGGTCAGTATCTTCTGGGTGACACCGGGGAAGGTCATCTCGCCGTGTGAAAGTGCCTGCAGGCCCTGTTCAAAATGGCTGCGGTTGCCGTTGACGCTTGAGACCAGCAGCTTGTTGCCAAGCACCCACTCCAGGTTAATCCTGGCCCCGTCAATTGTCACATTACGCGAGCCGCCCGTGATACTAGTCCAGACAAGAGCCCCATTCAGGCCAAGGTGTTTCATTGAGTCAAAGCAGACCTGGGCATTGCCGGTGGCTTCAAAGATCAGGTCGGGGCGGCCAGTGTGCTTTTGAAGTTCGTCAAGTGTCGTTTCCCGCGAGACATAGCGGGCACCATAGGCTTCAGCAATTTCCTGCTTGAGGTGAGGGCCGGGCCGCGTGGCAATGGTGCAGACTTCAAGCCCCCTGAGCCGCAGCATCATGGTGGCCAGAAGGCCGATCTGGCCGGCACCCATCACCCAGGCAACCCGCGGCCGCCAGACCTGCAGACGCTGCTGGGCGAGGAAGGCCTGATCAAGTGCCTTGGCACACACACTGGCAGGCTCGGCCAGTACGCCGATATGCTTGAGATTGACCGGCACGCGGACGACATATTCAGCGTCTTCAACAACAAATTCAGTTAGATAGCCATTGCAGAGATTAATACCACGTTCGTAGTAGGTTTCTTCGCTGGTAATGTCGTTGCGGCCTATCTTGTCGAAGAGCGAACCGCCAGGCCGCCGCACGGTGCAGGTTACATAATCGCCAGGTTTAAATTCGTTGACATGGGGCCCGACCTCAACCACCTGGCCGAAGCACTCATGGCCGATGACCAGATAATCAAGGCCCGGGGATGGCTGGCCATAAAGTGCTTCGTTTATTTCGCGGTCGGTGGCGTCAACACCCACCTGAAGCATGCGAATCTTCACACCCCTGCCTTCAGGAATGCGGCAAACGTGCGGGTGCGGCTGGTCAGCCAGAGAAGGCTCGGCAATTTCGCGAAGGTGCACGCTGTGTGCTTGACCGGGATGAACAGCAACGGCTTTCATAAGTTTTTGATTCTGCGGGCCTTGTGAGTGATCAACCTGAGCGTGCAAACCGTGATGAGGATTTGTAATCGCCCGATTTTGAGATGACAATCATAAAGAATGCCCGCGAAAAGCTCAAGCCGCTGAGCGGATTTTTCGATCCTTTCGAGTTAAATTCACCGGATGCTGCCGCTTGAAAATCAATCGAGAAAAGTGGCTGACCCCTATCAGAGGAAAGCATAATCTTACAAAACACAGGCATCCGCCGCAGGCACCCTGGTTAATGGCCGCGTCGGTCGATTAAATATCAGGTTTTTCCATCATCCGCCGCCTGATCGACAAGTGTCGATCAGGCCATGAAGGGTGTCTG
>JBEITT010000102.1:0-18083 GCA_040374745.1 Planctomycetaceae bacterium
GGTCGGAACTTACCCGACAAGGAATTTCGCTACCTTAGGACCGTCATAGTTACGGCCGCCGTTTATCGGGGCTTCGGTCGCCAGCTTTGCTTTCGCTGACCGGCTTCCTTAACCTACCGACACCGAGCAGGCGTCAGACGCTATACATCTTCTTGCGAATTCGCAGCGTCCTGTGTTTTTGATAAACAGTCGCTAGAGCCGATTCTCTGCGGCTCACCTTGCGGTGAGCACCCCTTATCCCGAAGTTACGGGGTCAATTTGCCGAGTTCCTTCACGAGAGTTCTCCCGAACGCCTTTGGATACTCACCTCGCTCACCTGTGTCGGATTACGGTACGGGCAAAACATATTGTCATTACAGGGCTTTTCGTGGCCATGCGTCAGAATGGCTTCCAGAACAATGCTGTCGGCCTTGCGGCACGGGGACGTCTAGCACCCCGACCACTCATCACACGGCGTCCTCTGTAAATCAACCTTTATGTCAGGTGCAGGAATATTAACCTGCTGTCCATCGACTACGCTTTTCAGCCTCGTCTTAGGTCCCGACTAACCCTGGGCGGATTGACCTTCCCCAGGAAACCTTGAGCTTTCGGCGGATGGGCTTCCCACCCATCTTATCGTTACTCGTTCCGGCATACGCACTTGCCCACGCTCCAGCAGTCCTTCCGGTCTGCCTTCAACGCCGAGGGCAACGCTCTCCTACCATTCTTACGAATCCGCGACTTCGGCGCGATACTTGAGTCCCCGTCATTTTCGGCGCGGGATGGCTCGACCGGTAAGCTATTACGCACTTTTGAAATGGTGGCTGCTTCTAAGCCAACATCCCGGCTGTCTTAGCGATCCCACTTCCTTTGCCACTTAGTATCGTCTTGGGGGCCTTAATCGGCGGTCTGGGTTCTTTCCCTCTTGAACGTGAAGCTTATCCCACACGTTCTGTCTCCCGGAATAATCATCGTGGTATTCGGAGTTGGGTTTCAGTGGGTAGGCGGGAAGCCCCCCATCCAAATTCCGTCGCTCTACCCCCACGATGTAGTGGTCCGAGGCTAGCCCTAAAGCTATTTCGGAGAGAACGAGCTATCTCCAGGTTTGGCTGGACTTTCACTCCTCCCCACAGGTCGTCCCCCAGTTTTTCAACACTGGTGAGTTCGGTCCTCCACGACCGGTTAAGGTCGCTTCAACCTGCCCATGGGTAGATCACCTGGTTTCGCGTCTATGGCAATCGACTATGTCGCCCTATTCAGACTCGGTTTCCCTGGGGCTCCCCTCCTTAAGAGGTTAACCAGGCCGATTACCATAACTCGCCGGATCATTATGCAAAAGGCACGCGGTCAGGCGTAAATGCCCTTCCACCGCTCGTAGGCATGGGGTTTCAGGTTCAGTGTCCTCCCCTTTCGGGGTTCTTCCCACCATTCGATTGCTCTACTGGGTTCGCTATCGGTCGTCATCGAGTACTTAGCCTTACGGGAGGGTCCCCGTGGATTCGGACCGGGTTTCTCGTGCCCGATCTTACTTGGGTGCCACTCGAGAGAATGAAGTGCTTAGTCTAAGGGGCTTTCACCCGCTATGGCATGACTTTCCAGACAACTTTGACTGAACTTCATTTTTCTTACTCTTTCGGAACGAATTCCAATGAGTGGTCCCACAACCCCGCATGGTATCCCACGCGGTTTAGGCTCTTCCCCGTTCGCTCGCCACTACTGAGGGAGTCTCTGTTGATTTCTTTTCCACCAGGTACTGAGATGTTTCAGTTCCCTGGGTTTTAGTGAGAATCCCGGGATCAATGCTCGTTCGGCAGCTTCCCCAGGCATTTCGCAGCCTTCCACGCTCACGTTTCTGATGACGCCTAGGCATCCCCCCCACGCCCTTAGGAGCTTAACCACACCGACTCGCATCTCTCCAGTTAAGGATCAATACTCATCAATGGATTCTCCTGACCAGTCAAGATTTCTCACGAGATCTTTAACCAGTGTGTCGAGAACTTGCATAGGTTCTCGTATGTACGTGTATCCGCATTTCTGCGTTCTAATCAATCCCTGAGGATTGATGGAGATTCTAAATTAGATGCCACGGCCACAAACAGTTAACACAAGTGAAAACTGATGTGACTCGTCAAATCACAAACCATCCGAATTGTCAAAGAACTGCATCCCTATCGTTCTTATAAAAGAAACGAATCAGGGAGTAACATCGTCAATAATATCGACGACAGTACCCCTAGATCCCGCCTGAAAGACGGGTCAGGAGACAAAAGAAGATTTATGGTGTTGATGGATATATCTCTTTATATACCCCTCGCGGGAAGCGAGCGCGGAACAAGTGACCACTGGATCCGTGGCCGACTAGGCAACATCATCCTGAGATAAAGTGCCATAAAGATATTTTCCTTAGAAAGGAGGTGATCCAACCGCAGGTTCCCCTACGGTTACCTTGTTACGACTTAGTCCCCATCAGGAGTTTCATCTTCGGCGCCTGTCTTGCGACTCCGGCGACTTCGGATGCCCCCCCCTTTGGTGGCTTGACGGGCGGTGTGTACAAGGCTCAGGAACACATTCACCGCGGCAGTGCTGATCCGCGATTACTAGCAATTCCAACTTCATGCACTCGAATTGCAGAGTGCAATCTGAACTGGGGGACGGTTTTTGCGATTTGCTCCACCTTGCGGTCTTGCGTCGCTTTGTCCGGCCCATTGTAGTACGTGTGCAGCCCTAGGCATAAGGGCCATGATGACTTGACGTCGTCCCCGCCTTCCTCCGGTTTAACACCGGCGGTCTGTCCAGAGTCCCCGCCTTTACGCGCTGGCAACTGGACACAGGGGTTTCGCTCGTTACGGGACTTAACCCAACACCTCACGGCACGAGCTGACGACAGCCATGCAGCACCTGTGTAAGTTCCACCTTGCGGCGTCATCGACGTTTCCGCCGACTAATCCTTACATGTCAAGCCTAGGTGAGGTTCTTCGCGTAGCCTCGAATTAAGCCACATACTCCACTGCTTGTGTGAGCCCCCGTCAATTCCTTTGAGTTTCAGCCTTGCGACCATACTCCCCAGGCGGGGCACTTCACGGTTTCCCTGCGGCAGTAAAACCATCGGCGGTTCTACTACCCAGTGCCCAATGTTTACAGCCAGGACTACCGGGGTATCTAATCCCGTTTGCTCCCCTGGCTTTCGCGTCTCAGCGTCAGTATGGGGCCAGAGACTCGCTTTCGCCGCAGGCGTTCCTTCCGATCTCAACGCATTTCACCGCTCCACCGGAAGTTCCAGTCTCCCCTACCCACCTCCAGACTACTCGTATTGGTGCCAGTTCCCCGGTTAAGCCGGGGGATTTCAACAACCAACGTGGTAGTCCGCCTACACGCGCTTTAAGCCCAGTAATTCCGAATAACGTTCGCTTGGTTCGTCTTACCGCGGCTGCTGGCACGAACTTAGCCCAAGCTTCTTCCTAGAATAGGTCAAGGACTGCTCTTCACAGCCCCTTCCTCCTCTACGAAAGAGGTTTACAACCCGAAGGCCTTCATCCCTCACGCGGCGTCGCTCGGTCAGGCTTTCGCCCATTGCCGAAGATTCTCGACTGCAGCCACCCGTAGGTGTCTGGACAGTGTCTCAGTTCCAGTGTGCCGGGTCATGCTCTCACACCCGGTAGGCATCGTAGCCTTGGTAAGCCGTTACCTTACCAACTAGCTAATACCACGAAGGCCCGTCCCAGAGCGGAATCACACCTTTGGTTACAAGATGATGCCACCTCGTAACATCGCTGGGAATTACCCGCAGTTTCCCGCGGCTATGCCCAACTCCAGGGTTGGTTACCTTCGCATTACTCACCCTTGCGCCACTCACATTGCTGTGCGTACGACTTGCATGCCTAATCCACGCCGCCAACGTTCATTCTGAGCCAGGATCAAACCCTTCGAAATAATTCTCTTCAGGTCTATTGCTAAACCATCCGAAAAATCCTTTTGCATACTTCTATTGACTAACAAGTAGTCATATAGGAAAGTATTCAACAAGGAAAGGTTTGAAGGTCATTCTAACACGCGATCCAGTTTGATCAGTAAACTGATCAGTCTCTTGGTACCGCGCAGGCTTCCCTCAAGGGGTATCTATCAACTTAGCAGAAAATCACGGGGGGTGACTTTTCTGCACCATAAATCAACCGAATTGTCAAAGAGCTTTCCGTCGAAGACTGACTTGTCGTCTTCTTTCGACATTTCTAATATTACTCCAACTCACTACCACTTTCAACATCATTTTGGAAAAGTTTCTAAATATTTTCAAAAAATCCCCCTTATTCATATATAAGATCATAGAGCTTTTGTTACCATTATTACCCATTGTGTCATCAAATCACTGCCAGATAACAACTTAATAGCTTCCTACCGTTCCATTCAATCAATTTTTCTTCCCCAGTTCATCAATTTGTTGTGTTTATAGTGTCTTATTTCCAAAGTGTCATCTAAAATTTTCTTTGTACTCATCATAACCTCTTTACTTCAAACAATTTATACTCAATTAATTTTATTGAAAATTCCAAACTTTTTTCACCCATCCGATGATTTTACCTTATCTAAGCTATTAATTAGCAATCATTTACATCCTATTCATCAAGAATCTTCCAAAATAATCGAAATCTCCGCCCAGGCCTCTGCCCTGCCAGACAGAACTGTCTCACGCGTCGTTATTGTCCTTTTGATATACTCATTTCCCTGCCGCAATGGCCCTTATATGGATCAGGGCCGGCATATTAAAATTCCAATAACGTGGAAAACTCCGCCCGATGCAGACCTGGATCAACACTTACCTGGAAGAACAGCATAAGGCCATTCGCTCCATTCCGGTGGCCGAGGTTGAAAAACTCATAGATACTGTGCGGCAGACCTGGGCTGCCGATCGTCAGATTTTCGGCGTTGGTAATGGCGGCAATATGGCCAGCATGAGCCACTTCGCCACCGACCTGGGCAAGGGTGCCTCGGATAAAACCGGCAAGCGGTTCCGCATTATCACACTGGCTGATAACACTGCGTGGCTTACGGCCATCGGAAATGACTACCACTATGACGATGTGTTCGTTCGCCCCCTGCAAAACTACGCCCAGCCTGGCGATTTGATTATTGCTTCAAGTGTCTCGGGTAATTCGCCTAACCTGGTTAAAGCCGTGGAATGGGCGGCGGCAAATGGGCTTAGAACCGCTTCGCTGGTGGGTGCCAAGCGAGGGCGACTGGCGGAAATTTCAGAACAGGTGCTGGTCATCGACGACACCCATTATGGCCGCGTGGAAGATGCCCAGATGAATATTTTGCACATGATCTGCTATGCCTTCATGGAAGGAGTGAGCAAGTGAGCCACCCTGCATTTGTCGGCAAGGTTATTTTGCAACCATCGTTTGCCCCCCGGCCCACTATCAGCCATGTGCTTTTTGATTTTGACGGCACGCTTTCGCTGGTCCGTCAGGGCTGGCCTGATGTCATGGTGCCAATGTTCACAGAAGTGCTGCCCCCCCTGCCAGGCGAATCAGAAGAAGACCGCCGCCGGCTGGCATTCGACGACATTATGAAACTTAATGGCAAGCAGACGATCTATCAGATGATTCAGCTTGCCGACCGCATCCGCGAGCGTGGCGGCCAACCCGCCGAGCCTCTCTGGTATAAGCACGAATATTTAAGGCGGCTTGATATTCGCATTGGCGAACGCATTGCGGGGCTTGCCGGCGGCGAGATTCAGCAGGATGATCTGTGCGTGTATGGTACGCGGGCCCTTCTTGAAAACCTGAAACGGCGAGGCCTGAAACTCTATCTGGCCAGCGGCACCGATGAACCATTTGTGAAGCGGGAAGCGGCCCTGCTTGGCCTGGCCGACTATTTCGGGCCACATATTTATGGTGCGCAGGACAATTACCAGAATTTCAGCAAGAAGATGGTGATTGACCGGATTCTGGCCGAGAACGCCATTGACGGGGCGAATTTGCTTTCATTTGGCGATGGCTACGTCGAGATTCAGAACACCAGGGACGTAGGCGGCCTGGCGGTGGCCGTGGCCAGCGACGAAGCGAATAATGGCTCGGGCCAGATGGACGAATGGAAGCGCGAGCGACTGACAGGTGTTGGTGCCGACGTTGTCATTCCTGATTATCGCGACGCCGATGCCCTTTTGAGCCTGATCTTCGGCGGCTGAATCGACAAAAGGAAAAGTTGACAGGCCGGGGCGGCAGGATGCGGCCCTGGCTTGTCGTCAAACAGCTGTATCTGCAAATTCAGATCATGGCAACAGTCACACTATAATAAGTTCACTGTTCGCAACAGCATAAACCTAAATCGTTAATGAAATAAAATTGAAAATTGTAATTATCATCATATTGTTATCAAGGTCTGAACGAATTTTCTGAAGGATAATTTAGTCGTTGTGTCATATTGCATGATAGCAGCGTTAACATTTGACAAGGAGGAAAATTTATATACGACATATTCTCAATAACAAGTGCTGAACGATTTTATTTGGGAAATTAAAATTATTGAAAATAAAATGAAAATTTTGATCGAACTTTTACAAGTTTTCTTGATCAGTTTCGTTAGTTCATTGTGCAAAGGGAATGAAAGGGTAGCGACAAATGAAATGTTGCGACATTTCCCTGAAGAATTGAAATTGAGCGTGATTTAATTTCAGTCGCACAATGATTGACAGACACAACCCAATCAGCTCACGGAGAGTTTCGTATGAAGATCAGTGTACGCAAGTTTTTTACCCTGGCCTTTTGCACCTTTCTTTTCGCGGGTGCCAGCAGCGCCGAGGCGGTTACGATTCGGTACTTTGTGAAGCAGAGCACCGGGCTTTTTGAGGTTAAAGGCTCGACAGGTGGCCGTTTCGTCGTAAGCCCAACGGGCGAGATGATCACAGTGAATGGTGTTCGTCTGCCAGTGCGTGGCTACACTGATCGAGTTGTCCGTAACTCCGAGCAGTTCATCGCTACCGTTACGAATGCAACAGGCACGGGAATCCTGACGGTGACTTATATCGATGAGAGAACAGGTCGCCTCAACAACCTGATTGGGCCTTTTCCAATCATGCTTCCGCATGTGACGAATTATCTCAAAGTGCCTGCTAATGCCCGACAGGATTTTCTTACCGGTAACGTACGTGTTGGAACCGTAACCTATTCCAAGCGGCTGCCGGTGGGTACTCGTTGATAACATCACCAGATGCGTCTCGGTTTTTTGAGACGCATCTGATCTTTTTTCAGGTCTGGTCAAAAGACATTAAGACAGGCAGTTTTAAATTATCTATCCATTTTTTGCTTTAAATAAAACAGAACGCCTTTGTTATCACTCCCCTGCTTCAGCCGCGATGAAAATCGCGGGCGAAGCCAGGACCAAAGAAGCCGGGACCGCTGTAACTGTGCATGCCGGCTGCTGATGATGCACGACTGAAACCAGTGTTTTGCGGCTGTATCATCACCGGATTTCCCACCATCTGATGCACCGGGGCCGGACTTAGATAATACATCACATGGGCAGGTGAAATGACATAATCGTTGCCGCCATATTCCAGCACAGTGCCGGCGGCATAATGTTCAAACCCGGCCGGAATGATATAAGCCTGCCGCTTTTCCTGGGCTCTGGCCCCACTGCCCAAACCGCTCACCATTAAAACAACCATAGCGATAACCATTTTGCGTGCCATTGGTTTACCCTTCTTTCTCTGATAATCAGTCTGATTTCTTTATCCCTTCATCTCACATTCTTTTATACGAAATATAATTTTTGGTTGTTCAAAATATTCAGTATTCTGATGAAATATTTGGAAATGGATCGGTCTGCCGGCGAGTGAGTGGCTGTTAAAACAAGACAGGGGCCGATCTTGCGAGCGGCCCCATCCAGAGGATTTCAATTTCAGTGGTCTGGAATCAGGCAGGAAAAGTAGCTGACATAATCCCGTTGTTGCTGGTGTACATCCCGGCAGTCACGCTGGAGAGTGCCACGGTAACTGTATTGTTATTGGCACCCGAACCTGCGGTACCCCAGGGGTTTCGCAGGGTAATGCGACGCAGAACGGTATCTACGGCGTCAACCATATAAACATGCTGGGAAACCAGGCCTGAACCTGCCGGGGCGTTGTTAATGCTTACTGCCACCGAATTACCGGCCGCCATCTTGTTTGAGATGTAGGTTGCAGCAGCAGCTTCACTGCCCGAGGCATAGCTGATTCTTGCAGTCGATGAAGCTCCCAGGGCATTCCAGGCATCGTTCGACCAGCCTCCGTTAAGGGATGCATAAGTGTTGGCTCCTGTCCGATAGTGCGTGTAAGCCTTTTCAATCACGGCCACCCAGATGGAGTCATCAACACCTGTGCCAGCATGAACCGGGGTACCGCTGGCATTGACGGGCAGATCGGCATCAACCCGATAAAAGTTCGTGCCCAGCTTCACACCGAAAGTGCCATCGCCGAAAGGCACCACAGCCCGGCGAATCACATTTTGATTGACCTTGGCCGCTTCGCCCAGGGCAGACATCAGCCAGCAATCGCCCACGGCACCCTGGTCAATATCCTGATTACCGGGGCCGGCATTGGCAAACAGTGGTGAAGCCGAGAAATTCGCTGTTGTGCCTGAATCGGTCGGGTCGGTAATGTTGTCGCCATTCAGGCTCTTGTCGGCTCCGTTGGCGAATGCCCTGACCGGATTGACCCAGCCGCTGTTGCGTTCGGCGTCGGTTGCGTCGGTTATTTCACTGCGAATTGAAAGTGGCGTGATTTCAAAGTCATACCAGAAACCATCAGTGCCGGCCCCGCCATAAAGCGAGTCGCCATAATCGCCGTCGATCGCCACCAGCAGGTCGTTGTCTTCACTGCCATAAAGGGCGTCAGCCCCAGCCCCGGCATAAAGGCTGTCGTTGCCGGTGCCGCCATAGGCAATATCGTCGCCCTCGTTGGTGTGAATGGTGTCATTACCATCAGAACCCCAGATGGTGTCGTTACCAGTCGAGCCATAAATCAGGTCGTTGCCCTCGTTGCCGAGAAGCTGGTCATGATCCATGCCACCATTGATGGTGTCGTTGCCCGTGCCACCCCAGATGCTGTCGTTACCAATATCACCAAGAATGTGGTCGTTATCAGGGCCGGCATCTACTGAATCGTGCCCTTCTCCGGCAATGATATTGTCATTACCCACACCGCCCCAGATTAAATCATGGCCATGGCCCGACGAAATTGAGTCGTTGCCGTCAACGGCACTGATATAGTCATTACCACCCAGAGTCACAATAAAGTCGTTACCCAGGCCGCCATGAACTGTGTTATCACCTTCACCGGCACCGATCACGTCGTTACCACCAGCGGTGACAATGTAATCAGACCCGGCACCGGTGGCCACTCCGTCGCTGCCTTCACCACTGTAAACCGTGGTGTTCAGATTCAGGGGCTGAGTTATTGAGTCGTTACCGCCATAGGTTGAGATGGAAATGTCGACCACAGACCAGCTGGCAAAGCTACTCTGGGCAACAATGGTGTTGGCTCCGTCCTTAACCGTTGCCCTGATCATCGGAATCATCAGCGGAATGCCGTTGGTTGACGGCCCGTTCAGGGTATAGGACTCGACCTGCACACGATCAATATCTTCTGTCCCATACACATTCAGCGAAGTGCCGCTGAGAAGCACGCTGGCAGCCATCAGGTCGCGGCGATCAAGCGATTCAAACAGTGGTCGGGCGGGCCTGCGATTTTTGCGAACAGGCTGGCGGCTGGTGTTATGGTCAAACAGGCTGGCGAAACGATTGCGAAACATTGTGAAGCTCTCCGTGAGATATTGAATCGGCCTGAAAAATGTCTTGCGGATCACCATCGGCACCGCCAACAAACAGCGGCAGACCTTCAAATGCCCAGGCCGACACAGCCATGGCGTGGTTGATCCATTCCCGGTTCAGACTGCCGACAAAGCCTTTAACGGCCCTTGTTCACAGGCATGTCTGAATATGTTGTTGGTGGCTGGTGGAGATCGTACCCCATCGCCTGATTAACTATTTTCTATGGTTATCAGCGGCTTTAGATGCCTTGTTTCTGGCTGTCTTTCTCAACTTTTCACCGCTGTCGCCCTTTCTTTCATGCCCTACTTACGCCCACTGCCAAAGCGTGTGACACAAAAAAAATGGCAGCCGTGTCAGACGCAATTAAAGTCATCTGTTTTGTTTCATCTATTTAATAAGAAATAACTCGCATCGCTTTCGATTTCGATTGATTCCCAGCCTCTTCGAAACGATAAGTGAACCAGACGCCAGCTTTCAGACAGCACCATACCTTTTTTGGCGGATCTTTTTGAGAACTTCAACTTGAGTCTATGTCGGGTAAATCCTGACATCCGATCAGCAACGTGATGACAACCTCGTTAATTACGGCTGGTCTATACACCCAAAACAATCGGGAGAATTCTGGATGATGACCGGTAAATCGTTTACCAGCTTTGCTCTTGCCATGTTGGCCAGTATTTCACTTGGTGCCATGGCCACTGCCGACGATGCCCTGGATCTGAAAAACGATCGCTACACCGGCGATGAAACCGGTGGCGTTGTCTCAGCCACTGGCCAGATGAGCAAAACTCTGGGCCAA
Organism: Planctomycetaceae bacterium; assembly: GCA_040374745.1. GTDB lineage: Bacteria > Planctomycetota > Planctomycetia > Isosphaerales > Isosphaeraceae > QWQI01. Next base: position 10,583 of record JBEITT010000102.1, read on the forward strand.
TCAGGCGGCGTGCTTAATGTCGTTGTCAATTACGTTATTGAGCAAACCGTTGCCGATGTAAACCTGGTAGAAACGACTAAAACGCAGGACGTTCAGCTGGTTGTGCCTGTCACGGTCACTCCCCGGCTTAACCCCAGAAAGAAACTGATCGGCTACACGTTTAACGTGCTTTCAGGCCCAATTGCACCAATTTCTCTGGTAGGCACCGATGAAACCGCTGTGACCGACCCGATAATCATCAGTGTTGAGCTTCAGGCCACGGTAACACTCAATAGCACAATCATCGCCGATGAATCAGAAGACCTCTTCGATTACTACGATACCGACGATGATGACGATGACGACGACGAAGATCATTAATTGGCATCTTCATGTCAGTCACCCTGTCAACAGCCGGGCCCGATGTGGCCCGGTTTTTTGTTGGCGATTTATTGATACAGCAATTATTAAAATGAAATGAAATCTAGTGAACTCATTAGGCATTGGCTCAAACCATGCAACTGCCCAAAAAACTGCCCCAGATCCTGGCCCTGATTTTCGCGGCGTTTCTGTCGATCTTTGCGGCCGATGTGTTTGAAGACCCGTCATTATCGCTGCGGTTTGTCATCGGCCTGTTTATTCACTTGCTTCCGTCGATCCTGATTTTGTTTCTGGCCTGGCTGGGCGGCCGGTTCCCGATCGTTGCCGCCGCCTGTTTTTGCCTGCTGGGTGTGGGTTATATCGCAATCACGCTGAAGCGGTTTCCCGTCATGACACAGGCGATTATCGCCGGCCCGCCGATCCTGATCGGGCTGCTGTTTTTGAATTGGTATTTTGTAGAGAGAGCCAAAAGCAAGCCGGCTCTATTGTCGCGTTCCAACGCTGATTGATTTCATTTCACTATCAAGCTGATTTCCCAAATGAGATAATTCGAGTCTATCCTATTACTAATGGAATTCTTACGCAACCAAAAGCTGAAATTCGCTTTGCTCCGATCAATCAACCCTTTCACTGACAAATCCCGCCTGGCCATATTCGCCTTTTAGAAAATCGGCGATTCGATACACTTTTTATATAAACGAACTATCATGGATCTCTCTACGGGATTCAATGAAAGCAACAGGTCAGGATGACATCATGAAAAAGAGCCGCTTTCGCTTTGTCCCATCGTTCAGCGCACCCGAAGATACGCTGGAAAGCCGCCTGACGCTCACCAGCGGTGTTTTGCACCATCCTGCGCAAATCATGGCCATGGCCACACGTCAAGCCACACCTGTCACAAGGATGACAGTCAGGGCCGGCACGCTTGGTCAGCCAATTACTTTTGATGTCACCGTGAAGGGCCCTGCATCGGCCGGTATTTCAGGTGGCACCGTAAACCTTCTTTCCAACGGCCAGTTGGTGCAGGCGATCAAGCTCTCTTCAAGTGGTCGCGGCCCACAGTCGGTCGGTCGCGGTACCTTTACATACAAGCCCCAGCCAGGCGGAGGAGCTGTCTTTTTCGGCAGCCATCCTGTCACGGCTCAATTCGTGAACGCCAGCGGCCAGGTCGTCAGTTCCGACACAACTTCATTCAACATCCGCGAGCCCCGCTATCGCACACTTGCCACAGGTGTGAAATATGCGACGATTGCCAGGGGCACAGGGCCGGCCGCAGTAACAGGCCAGACCGCTTCGGTGCTTTACACCGGATTTCTGGCCAGTAGCGGGCAGATTTTCGATGCATCGCTGGCCCATGGCACCGCACCCCTGAGTTTCAAGCTGGGTTCCGGCCAGGTCGTACCTGGCTTTGAAGCTGGTGTAAAGGGAATGCGTGTCGGAGAGTCGCGGGTTGTCGAGATTCCGCCTTCACAGGCTTACGGCTCAAAAGCCATTGGGTCAATTCCTGCAAATTCAACGCTGATCTTTATCATCACACTCACCGGAGTGAATTAAACCGGCCAAGACAATTTCCATTGGTCGTTTCTGGCGAGATTAAAAAAGCGAGGTCATTTTGACCCCGCTTTATTCCCGCCTGAATTTATGCCTTACGGCTGTATTGGCTTGAAATAGAGCCGTCAGCGGGCATTATTGATCCGCAGCACTTCCGGCTTGTCGGCTGAAAGAAGCTTGCAAGCCAGTTCAACACCGTCATTTGTTTTCCTGTATTCAACAGGCCCATGCCCTGGAATTTTTGCGTCCTTAATGGCATCAGGGCCTGACCGCTGCAGTTCAACAGCCATGAAAAGAAGCTGCCGGCGAACTTGCAATTGTTCTTCGCTGGTTGCGATTATCGAGATGGCAGGCAGAGAAAGATAGGAAAGGACTCTCATCGCGTCTTCCTGTTTATTTGATTTCGAAGCCTGATCGATTACTGTTCGAAACGCTGCCAGAGCAACAATGCGTTCCGCAGTTGGCAGACCAGAGATGCGTGACAGTTCTGAGTAATCGGCGCAAAGCAATCGAACAGACTCACGCACATCGGCAACAGTAGCTTTTTCCAGCAGTTTCCGGCGTTGGACGGCTTCAGGGGTTTGGTCTCCGCCCGGGTTGAGTCGCTTGAAAAGGGCTTCAAAAACCTGGCCACCTGCCTTTGGATCATTAACCTTTTTTGCTTCGGTGTTCAGGATTTTATCAACCCAGTCGCAACAAAGGCTGGATTCAAACCTGATGCAATCGGCCAGCGAAGGTGTGGCAGCCAGCGTTTTTAGACTCACCGAAAGGCTGGCAAGCTGTTCCGAATTGAGTTTTGCCAGATTTGCGGCAAGCACATCGGCTGCCATCTTTTCTATGGAACTGTCAACGAGCATTGAAATTAAAAGTGGACTGTTGCTGCAATCACGTGCCAGTTTCATTACAGACATGACATCAGATAAGGCATCATCCACCTTTCCTCCACCAAATCGCATTCTGGCCCGCAGAAGTCCAGCCTGTGCCAGTGTTCGTGCTTTCGACAGATGTGGCAACAATGTCTCAAAGCCTGCATCATAATCGAGATTCCAGTCGCACGCAGAAACGCTGCGGGCACGGTTCAAATCTCTCAGGGCCGCGTCAAACCGCGAGACGATCGCAGGAATGGAACTGTCAATCGGCCCAGATTGATTCTTAACCGCCGCTTCATATTTTGTCTTTGCGTCGCCCTCAATCGTTGGCATCATCTCAAATGCCTGCCAATAAATAACGGCCGCATTAGGGCTTGAAGTGGTTTTTACAGACTGATCAGCCGCGAAGATCCGCCCCGAGCAGAGGCACTGACACAAAACCATGCCTGCGGCAAGCATCTGGATATAACGACTCATGGATTGAACTCCTTGAAAAGGGACTTGGTATCACTGGGTTTGAAAACGATTGATTCTTCATGCCGACGCATCACGATTTCCAAGGCGTCCTCAGATTCTGATAAAGCCTGTCTGTAGGCGATCAGAGTCGGCAGTGGCCACGCAGTGTTGAGTTGAGAATCCGTCTCTGTTTCTGGCGTGGAGATATTTGCAGGCATAGCCTTCCGGTCTTTTGTCGATAGCGTTTCGCTTGCGATATCAACCGGTTGGATTGAATGGGCTGGCGAGACGATGGGCTGAGGATCAGACACTCTGAATCGGCTGGTCAGCAGTGACACGGCAAAAGCAATACACAACAAAACTGATGCCGTTAATGTGGCGTATGTAAGTCGTCGATGTATCGTTCGGCGATTATGACGCCTCAGATGGTGCTGGATCGATTTGCTATTAACACTGGCAGCAGGGCGAATCTGACTAAGTGAATTGCAAATCGAGACAATTTCTGAATATCTCTCGGTGCATGATTCACAATCTGCAAGGTGGTGTCTCAGTTCCTTTTGCATTTCAGCGGAGAGGCATCCGGCAGCCATCAGGCTTATACTTTCTTGCCAGTGTTCGCAGTTGGTTGGATGATTGGCCATGTTAAACCTCATGTTTCAGATACTGATGATTCCCCTGAATCAGCAAAATGGTTCACCATTTCTTTTGCGCGTCTCAGCTTTTCAAGGCCGTTATGCAATCGCGATTTGACGGTTCCAAGCGGGCAGTCCAATAGCGTTGCGATTTCGTCCAGGGCCAGGCCGGCAAAAAAACGCAGTTCAAGAACCAGTCTGTGCTCTTCTGGAAGAGCATTCAGGGCGACTTGAATAATCCGGGCATCTTCCGCCCGCTCTGTGACGAATAAAGGTTCAATTTCTCGACTGGACATATGGGCCGCAGCAACCTCACCTCCGACTGATGGGCGAGGCTTGCGAACACTTTTGAGAAACCTGTGTTTTAGAATTCCAATTAACCATGGAAAAAAACGACACTCTTCCTTAAACCGCGGCAATGCCTTCCAGGCTTCAACAAATGTCTCCTGAACAAGATCGTCAGCATCATGATCGTTACCGCACAAGGCTCTTGCACTGAACCAGACTGTCTCGGCGTACCTTTCGACAATCTGGTCGAATGCCGAAAGGTCGCCATTTCGGGCCCGGTTGAGTAATTCGTTTTTGGAGGGATTCGATTTTTTCACAGTATCAATTCTTCCCCGATTCACTTAAAAAGGTTCACTATTTTCAGATAATTTGGGCAATCTGTTCAAAAAACAGTTTCTGTCTTAATCAGGTAATAATGCTTTATAAGGGGCGGAATAATCAGGCCGTTGGCCCTTGGTCGTGAACATATTGATAATGACACAATAACGATGGCTTTTGACCACCGCTGGACTGACCCGGGCCGATTGGCCCTCAGACCGTGTTAATTGAGCGAGTTTTTTTGAAATAACCGGAATTCAGAATGAATTGCTGATCAAGTGGCACAAACCAAAAAAATAACGGGCCGCTGGGGGGAACGGCCCGTCAAAGGGGAACCAAGGGTAAGCAGACAGGGGGATGCCTGCTATTTCAATCAGGCCGATTCGGCCAAATTTGTTGTGCTCGCCTGCGAGCCGCCGCCGCGTCGGTCGCGGCCGTCATAAACCACCATGCTGGTGACTACCGGCCGCAGCAGGTCGTTAATAATTTCTGAGCGATCCTTGCCCATGTGAATGGCATAAAGCCACAGCTTGCGGTCAAGGTCTTCTTCAATCGCAAACATGCGCTGAATGCGCCGTGGCTTGACCGACCGGGGCCGGGCCGATCGCCCTGCCCTGCCCTGCCCGCTGCGCGTGGCCGGCTCGCCGTCAGAAGATGCCACCATCACTGTTGATGCCGCCTCGTCGCCAGCCGCTTCTTCGCCAGCCACTTCAGGAGCCAGGTTCTTTTCAAATTCCGCTTCGGTCATTGAGGGACGCACTAGCCCTGTTCGCCGATCAGGCCCGGGTATTCCACGCTTTCCGCTCATTTTTACGTCCCCTCCTTCTGGCTTGACCGATTTCCGTGTCTGTTTCATCCGGCAATCCGGTCGATTTTTACCGCTTCATTTCATCAGGGGGGTGCTGCCCATTTGTGGTCAGCCACTGCCCTGCCCCCTGCACTATGAACTATCGCATCACGCACGCCTGGGCGGCATGATGAACGCTCAATGATTTAACCGGCTCGCTTGCGCGATGGTTTATCGGTCTGGCCCGATGGCTCAAGGCCCCACTTGCGGGCCAGGATGCGCGCGGCATCTTCATAAGCCATGGCACCACCCCCGGCGCGGTCATAGACCACCAGCGGCACGCCATAGGCATAGGCCTCGCGAAACTTGACCGACATCGGCACGACTTTTGGAAAGACCAGCTCGCCGAAGTAGTCGCGCACTTCGCTTTCGATCTGCCGCGACACCAGCGTCCGGTCAGACCGGGTGATGATCACCCCGCCGATCGTCAGCGGGCCGCTGTCTGTAAACTCCAGCCGGAAATCGCTGACATCGCGGATGAGAGCCTCAAGCGCCCTGACGCCCGCCAAGGCGGCCACACAGGGATCAATTGGTATCAGGATCTCATTGACGGCGTAAAGGATCGCCACGTTGAGCGGCGTGACAACCGGCGACGTGTCAATCACCGCGATGTCAAAACTTCCGGCAGGAATGCGCTTGAGGATGCGGCGGATGCGAAATTCGCGGCCATGACCCAGGCCCGAAGTGCCGCCCATCTGGTCGGAGCAATGAGCCAGACGTTCGCCCGGTGAAAGTACCGAGACATTTTCCACGTCGGTGGCTTCAATCAGCTCCATCGGTGAAAGGGTGTCATTGACAAGCAGGTCGGCCAGCCCCGCCGCTGGAATGCCCGACGCCCGATAGCCCAGCGTGGCATTGCCTGAGGGGTCGGCGTCAATCAGCAGAACTTTCTGGCCACGATGCGCCAGAGCCGCGGCAATGTTGATGGCCGTTGTGCTCTTGCCCACGCCGCCTTTGGCGTTGGTCACGGCGATGACGATCATCCGACGGCCCTCCCTGCCCTGCTTCGCGACAACTCAATTTGCCGCAACATATGATTTACTCAACGTCTATCGGCCAGACCAAGCTAAATTGATGAGTCGATTTCTTGAAACCAAGCAAAGTTGGTCGCGATAAACCATGAAACCAATCAAAATCGATACCAAGCGACCTTGAAGCCAACAAAACTTGAGTTATTTCTTTATTGAAATCTAGTTTAATTGAAATCAAGCCATATTGAAACCAACAAGCCATGCAACCAACAAAAATTGATACCAACAACACTTGTTTCAAAGTTTTCATGGTTTATTGATTCACTGTCAGCAATATGTATTGAAATCAACATAACATTGCCAAATTGATAAATTGGCCGCATGGTTCCCATATCGCAATAAACCTGTATAACAATATTTTAATGATACATAGTTCCCTTAATTTATTGATAAATCGGTTGCTTGGTGGCTTGCAGCCTTGGCAGGTTGATCACTTGGCACCTTGGTATATTGGTCTGTTGGCATCAATGTCTGTTGGTTTCAAGCTGGCTTGATCAATTGGTTTATTGTTAAACTGGCCAACATGCCGTTCAGGCCATCCGGTCTCTGATTCATACCAGAAACCGGTGTCAATTCGTGGCAATTGGGTGTCTCATGTTGTCACGCCTGAGCCAGAAAATGTAATCGCGTGATCACTTGATAACTTGAATCCTTGTTTCCATGTCATATCGATTTATTGATAACTTGGAACATGGGTTGGCAATATAGCTTGGAACATTGCCAGCTTGATAAATTGACATATCGGTAACTTGATCAATTTAAAAATGGAAAGATTGATTTATTGATTACTTGCAAAATTGCCAGCTTTTTAAATTGGCACCTTGAAACATTGCCTTATTGATAAATTGGTGCCTTGGTAAATTGGTTCACAGGATTCAAGCCAGATTGACAACTAGGTTAATTGGAAACTTGGTAAATTGATAAATGGTTGTCTTGAAATATTGGACACTTGAAACATCGCTCGCTTGGAATATTGACAACTTGGGATATTGCTTTATTGGGCAAATGATCACAGAAGTGAATGGCTTTTTCGAAACATGGCAGGGCGGGTATTTTGATGGGGCAGGGGAGCAAAAAAAATCCTGATGAGTGTCACAGGGGCAGGGGGGTGAAGGTATTGGGGCTGATGGTCTGGCACGCATTGCATGA
>JBEITT010000028.1:0-50976 GCA_040374745.1 Planctomycetaceae bacterium
AACCAGAGCACTAAAACTTAAGGAAGATACCGGTTTGGCACAATTCTGGAATTATGACAGCCACCCTAATGCCGCAGGTTATCAAACCATCGCTGATTCAATTTTTAAAAAGATTAAACCTTAGTAAAACTTATTCTCAACCAGGTGGTCCGAGAACAGGTAATTCTGAGGAAGGACGATTGCCCGTGCCGAATGGCGATGAACTGGAACTGGCTGGTGGTAGAGTCATTGTTTTCGCCTTCTTCCTCTCGGATGATGTAGGTACTGAAACACCGGGGAGAGGTGGTGAAATAACCTCGGAATTTCTCCTCGCATTCTGATAAGCATCCAACCGGGACGTATCAGCGACAGGATTACGAATCGCTACTTTTTCCACGAGTTTTTGAGATGCAGTTCGTGCCGCTGCGCGAACTTTGGGCGATTTGTCGAACTGGGCAGCTTTTTCAAGGTAATCCAGGGCAACGGTATCTCCGATTTCGGCCAGAGCCCATGCTGCAGCCTTTCGAACATCTACATCCTTATCGTTTCGCAAAACATCCATAAGCGGGCCAAGAGCACTTGAAGCTCTTAATCTGCCAAGTTTAGTGGCTGCTTCACGTCTTTTCACAGCCCAATGACTGCTCAGCATTTTCAGTGAATCTCCCAATGTATCAACAGGCAAAACCGGCTTCGGAGCCAGAGTGGTAAACGCCGGAACGGGCTGAGTTACAAACACATAAGCAGCATGAGGTTGTGTTAATACGACAGCTGGTGCAGGCTGTGTAATGATAACCGAAGACTGTGGAACCCGCGGCTGATTTACAGCTTTACTGACTGCTAGCCCTGCCCCAAATCCGACAACACCCGAAAGAAAATCAAGACCTGTATTGTTATTTGAAAAGTTATTATTGATTACGACGGGTCGCGACGGTGGTGCAGGACGGAATGCCGGGCCAGGTGGCCTCTGGGCCATAATTCCAGTGGGCTCAATCAGAATACCGGTCAGAAGGAAGCCAAGAATTACCCGACAGATCGTTCTTGCCATGACTCACCCCGGTTTCCATACCAGTAAGAATGCTCAAACATTCAATTACTTCGGAACATTTATGACTCCTATTTCAAACATTCCGGCCAAATCGTCAAGCGGAATAGCTGTAACTCAAAAACAAGATCATGGTTTTCCAAGTCATGAAATTTCATGAATATACAGTGCGTTATGTCCTGGCTTGCTGGCCAGGGGTCCTCTTAAATGGATCACAATATCTCCCGTCGTTACCAGACCCCTCTGACATGCCCATTCAATAGCCACTTTCAGATTTTCATCAGGTTCACCGTATCGATCCAGTTTTAGCGGTTCAACACCCCACGCCAATGACAAGTTTTTAATAGCAATTGGGTTATCACTTAACGCCACAACAGGAATCGGCAATCTCAGTTTACTCAATGCAAATGCGGCCCTTCCAGACCTTGTTACAACTACCACCAATTTCGGGCTGATTTGCCTGACCAGCTCTGCAACTGCATGCACCATTGCGGCAGTGATCGGCATGACGCGAGCCCAGTCGGTTGTCCTCAGATGATACGATTCCATATTCCGGGTGATTGAAGAATCGAGCTTGAGATAGACCTCAGCCTGATGAAGAATTTGGTTCATGGTCCTAACAGCCTGGACTGGGTCGCGCCCCACTGCGGTTTCACCAGACAGCATCACAGCATCCGTACCATCAAGAACGGCATTGAAAACGTCGGTCGCCTCCGCTCTTGTCGGTAATGATGCAACTTCCATACTGGCTAACATTTGGGTAGCAGTGATCACAGGCAGTCCGGCACGGGAAGCATGGGCAATGATCCTCTTCTGAGCGGCTGGAACCTGTGCCAGATCGAGTTCGACCCCCAAATCGCCACGTGCAACCATCAATCCATCGACCACCTGTAGAATTTCATCGAGATTCTGGAGTGCCGCAGGTTTTTCAATTTTTGCGACTATCTGGGCATCAATCGACCGTTTCTGCATTTCTTCACGTAAAAGCAAAACATCAGCCGCTTCCTTGACGAATGAAAGTGCTATATATGAAACAGGATGCCCGCACACCCACTCCAAATCACTCATATCCTTCTCTGTCAGTGCTTTGATAGAACTACCTCCGCCCGGGATATTAATCCCCTGTCGATTGCGTAATTTGCCGGGTTGCAAGTTACGTAATACGGCCCGGCGTTCTAGCGGCCATGCGTCCTCCACGGTCATCGTGACTGCACCATCAGCGAAAAGCACTCTCTGCCCGGCCTTCATGTCTTCAAAAAGTTCCGCAACCGGACAAACCAGAGGCTTGATGTCAGATTTCATTTTTTCGTCAAAATCAACAGTTTGTCCAAACTTAAGTTCGAATCTGGCATCGACTTCACAATCAATTGTCTCATCCCCTGGAGTGATCTTTCCAAGGCGAATCTTTGGTCCGGAGAGGTCCATCAATATGGCAACGGATCGTCCCAGTTCCTCACGAATTTGCTGAATATGCTGCCACACCCGCCCATGATCAGCATGTGTGCCATGTGAAAAATTCAAACGAAACAAATCTACGCCGGCCATTACCAATTGCCTGAGCGAATCAAGATCATTACAGGCGGGGCCAACGGTGGCTACTATCTTGGTTCGTACAACTCCTGGTTTCTCTTCCACTGTACGACTCAAATAAATATCGTTATGCATCGGGTTTTAATCCTTCCAAAAGGAGGTAACCGTGATTCAGCCAATGACTTGTTAAGACTGAATTGATCATTGCCTGCCAGGCATGGCAATTTCAAGCAATGCAGATATTTTCCTGTCGAAACTTATCCAGATTGAATAGTCGCTATCTTCGTATAAAAGTTTTTGCGAGAAGTAAAGGTTTCGGTTGACGAGTGGAAAGCAGTACGGAACAATATCGATGGAGTAATCTGTACGTATTCCCGGGTGAGGAGCTGTAACAGCTTCCATACGCGACAGTTTACACCGTTGGAACATCGTAAAAGAGTGCCATTTCGACTTCTTGCAGTCATTTTCACTCTCAAGGCGGAAAGCCGAATGTCACAGGCAAAAAAACGTTTTCTAGCCCTGACATTCATGCTACTGGGCATTTCCGTCATGTTAAAACTGGCGAAAGCCCCCAGACCACCGGCAACGTTACCTGAAGTCAGGGAAAGCATAGATTCTTATAATAACGCAAAAGCTGATCTGCTAAATCGATATAATAGTAATCCGGCTGATAACGATCTTGTCAAAAGAGTTGTAGGAAAATTTGCCCAAACCGCAGTCAACCTTGAGAAAACCGATGGTTTGAGAGGCTTGAAACTCCTTGACACACTTGAGCTTGAAGCAGTTTATCTTTACGAGAATCATCCCCGCGAATTTCGTCGACTCTGTGAATTGGTTGACGAACATGCTGCGGCGAAAATCCTTCTTACCTGGCGTGATTATCTGGCCCTGAAACGTGCTGACGATGGAGACAGGGCCATCTGGATCGCAGAGCTTGAACGATTGACACCAAGCCAGAGACTGGTTGTTGAAAAGACACCAGAGTTACTCCCTGTGATGATGTCTAATCCTGATGCTCTTATGGAACTTGTTGAAGTTCTTTCAGGGTCTGAGACAGATCTTAAAGATGCTTTTGTCGCCCTTCAGGTTGTCAGTCTTCGAGAGGGTTCAGGTTCTCTAAACAAATCTATACAAATTCTGATTAAACACCCAAGGTGGTCTTTGGAGGCGTTCCGACGGCGTGGCCCGGAAGGTTTCCTGCTGATGGGTCTTTTTGGCGATGTCATTGAAAATCTGGGGGCAGAGAATTTACTTGATGATGCCCTGATTGCTTTACATGTCGGGGCGATCGATGCTCAGGAATATCTTGAAAGCCATAGCCCTGAATCACTTGCGAGTCATTTGCGTCATCTCTCAGCCACAGGACTCATCACCAGAGTCGCCAACCATCCCAACGCCCTGAAACTTTCTCTTGAGTTTGGCAATCCTGGAGAGAAAGCATTAAAAGCTGCCGGTGCTGATGCAGCTGAAGTGGTTTACACCGATTATTCTGACAGAATATTGCGTAATAAGGCTGTTGAGGCATTGGCTGAACACGGGATTCCGGCGGCCATTGTTCTTGAAAAATATGCAAGCGACAGCCAGTTTCGGGAGATTTTACGACAGCACGGATCGGCAATTATTCTTCCAATTGCCCAGACCGATGTGAACCCCGAAGTAGTTGCAAAACTTCGTCAGCAGACTTCCCGCACCACTTTTGAATCATTGGCGATGAACGTAATGAGCCTCTCAGGTGAAAGCGGACAGGCCACTATCAAGATGATTCATGATGACGGACTGGAACGTGTCGCTTCAATCCAGAAAACAAATCTGTCAGCAGTCGAATTCCTTCCCCTTTATGACCTTACGCATCTGGCTAACATCATGCGCAAGGGATATGCACCCACAAGCGGTGAATGGACATGGGCCCTTGTTGACGGAGCCTTTGTGGCGGCTGATGTGCTAAGTCTGGCAACAATTCAGCCTGAAGGTGTAGTCGCTTCCGAATTGACTCGGAGCCAGATTAAATCCGTCGGAAAGAAAGCTGCACTTGAAGGACTGGAAAATTTAACAGAAGTGACTGCAAAGGCAGGACTTAATACGACTCCTGCCTCGATGAGGCATGCCACACGCTGGTGGACTGTTCGATCCGCAGGAGGTTTGGGCAAGGTCCTGAAAGAATTTCCACAAGTCCTTAAAAAGATTGAATTACGACAACTTAACGAGATGATTGGTCCACTAGCTGGTCGGGCCGGGATTTCAATAAGCCGATTTGAACCGCTCCGATTTCTTAAGGAAGGACGAGAGGTGATCATGCGAATCCCACCTGATAGAGGAATTAAGTATCTGGCCTTTGAATCAGGCCAGGCCTCAGTTGGCGTGGCGGCATACTGGAAGATGGAAGAACATCTGGCCTCACGTCGTAATGATGACTCAAGGCCGTTGACAATCAAATAATCAATCAGAAGGCAGATGGCTTTTCCCGCACATCAGCCACAGAGTCGAAAATCGCTGGAGGCATTGAACGAGAAATGACTTGCCAATCCTACACTTTTTTGAGTCGCTTACGACTTGGGAATCAGTTTTCCTTACTGTCGCTGCTCATTATTTCACAATTTTCATCAGCATCTGCTGGTTCTCTATCATGGCTTGACAACGTGATTCAAGCCTCAGTGAAACAGGCTGATCCGAATCTGGTTAACAGCCGTTCTGCACGTCTCTTCGCCCGGGAAACCGGAGAACTCGGCGACGACAGCCTTGGCATTCTGGCCAGGCGTTCCGACGAACTCTCGACATTGGCAAGAAAAGCTGATGACCCGGCAACTGGATTAGTCGATGCACGATTTGAACGTCTGATCGATGGAGACGAGAGTCTTGCAAGGGATTTTGCGCGACTCAGTCCATCTGAGAAGAAACTCGCTGTTCAGATGGGCGAAGCTGCCCAGACGCTGGCCCGTCGATTTCCCGGCAAGGCCGACACGATGATCCGTAATATGGGTGCTGATGGGCTTTCCGCTGTTGCCGTATATGGTGATGAGGTGGCTGAGTTTCTTGCAGTTGAAGGGCCCCAGGCTGTCAATGTACTTCGAAAAACAGGTCGTCCAGGCTGGAAGTTTTTTACAGAGAAAGTTCTACCAAACAAACAAAAGTTGGCAGCAGCCGGTGTACTGACGGCATTTATGGTAGCCCCTGAAGAATTTGTCGACATGGCTGGACAGGCAACTCAATATGCGATTGGCCAATTCGCATCTGCCGGTATCGAACTGGCCACTGCCGTTGGTGGAGGCGCTGTTGCCGGACTCGAATCAGCAGTCGGGAGCTGGCTTGAAAGCCAGGGGGTGAACTTTGCAGTGGTACGATATATCGGCATGTTTCTTGCCGGTTGGGTGGTCTTGTCGTCATCCATGGTCTTGATTGGTATGCCTGCGCGGATCGCCACAACACCAGTTCGTGTGGTTTGCTGGCCATTTCGATGGCTTCTGAAATTTGCCAAAGTTTGATCATCTCATCCAGTTTTTAGCCAGGCACCTTTGATCGCTGTGCAAATGTGCACTGGACATAATCACATGAGATCAGTGATTATGCTGATTGAAATCAACTGACTTTGCTTGTTGCAAGGTTTGGCATGAGTAAAGCTGTCAAGTGGCAGCTTTTTCTGATTTAGACAGAGACTCAAACCCTGTAGGTATTTGAAAGACAGATCAATGCTCAATCATTCGACGAAAATCGCTGCCGTGCGTGGCCGTCAGATTCTGGATAGTCGCGGGAACCCAACTGTTGAAGTTGATGTTCAGCTTGAATCCGGTGTGGTTGGCCGTGCTGCTGTGCCCTCAGGCGCTTCAACAGGAGCATACGAAGCCGTTGAAATGCGTGACGGCGACAAATCGAAATACCTTGGTAAAGGTGTCCTGAAGGCTGTTGAGCATGCTAATGAAGAACTGGCCAGAGCCGTTATTGGGCTTGATTCAACCGATCAGGCGGGTGTTGATTTTGCGATGATTGCAGCCGATGGCACGCCAAACAAAGGCCGGCTTGGTGCCAACGCGATCCTGGGTATCAGCCTGGCAACGGCCAGGGCTGCTGCACAAGCCACTGGTTTACCGCTTTTCAAATACCTTGGTGGCCCTAATGCACGAGTGCTGCCGGTTCCAATGGCTAACATCATAAATGGCGGGAAACATGCAGATAATAAAATAGACTTTCAGGAATTTATGGTGATGCCCGTTGGTGCAAAGAGTTTTTCAGAAGGCATTCGCCAGGTAGCCGAAGTCTTCCATACACTTAAAGGTGTGCTGAAAAAAGCCGGGCACAACACGGCCGTGGGCGATGAGGGCGGATTTGCTCCTAATCTGGATAACGAGGAAGCACTCAAATACATCATGGAATCGATTGACAAGGCTGGTTACAAAGCAGGTCGAGGTGCAGATTTTGCAATAGCACTGGATTGTGCCAGTTCGGAACTGTTCGACGAAGGTGGCAAGAAGGGCTATAAATTCTGGAAGTCAAATCCTGACAAACTATTCAGCGCCTCAGACATGATTGACCTTTTTGCAGGATGGTGTGAACGCTACCCGATCGTATCTATCGAAGATCCTCTTGATCAGGACGATTGGTCTGGTTACGTCGAGATCACCAAGAGGCTTGGCCAAAGGGTTCAGATAGTCGGCGACGATTTTTTTGTGACTAACCCGGTTCGACTTGCCGAAGGCATCACAAAGGGGGCGGCAACGAGTATTCTCGTTAAAGTGAACCAGATCGGTACGCTCACCGAAACACTTGATGCAGTTCAGATGGCACAGCGAAATGGCTACACCGCGGTTCTATCACATCGATCAGGCGAGACGGAAGACTCAACGATAGCAGATATTGCGGTCGGCACAAACTGCGGTCAGATCAAAACAGGGTCTGCAAGTCGTTCTGATCGTATCGCCAAATACAACCAACTACTTCGAATCGAGGAACTACTAGGTTCGACAGCCATTTATGGAACATCTATCTGGCCGGCACACCTCAGGGCATGATAATTATCTGAACGAACTGGAGGAGGCTGTTTCGACAAGATTCGAGACAGCCTCTTATTTTTAATCAGAATTATTGTAAGGTATTATTGAATAGAGCATTAGTGTATTGTGTAAAGAATTGTGAAAGACGTGATGTGAGGAAAAAAAACAACAAGAAATAAAAAAATGAAAAAACTTTAGGAAAAGGGTGGAAATATTGGTCAGAGTCTGATTAAATTTGTTAGTAACTACCAATAAGTATTGGGTGGTTTATCTCTCAAGGTAGACAGCTTCTGAGGACTTCTTCATGAAATTCGCAACTCTGAGGAACATTTTCGTTGCCTCGCTGATGTTAATGGTCGGTTCACTGAATGTTAATGCAGCAGATTTTAATGTTACGAATCTGGCTGAAACAATTCAGGGTGCTGAAACGATTTCTGGCTCAAATACAGTCAAGCAGATTGCTTCAAATTTCTCTACCGGTTCATTCACTGGTACAGCTGATGTTTGGCTGGTGCAGCTTTACCTCAACTCATTCGGATCATACAACCTCGCCAATTTGAGCGTCCGCATCTTCACGGATAACGTGGGTGTTCCGGGCACTTCCGTAGGTTCACTTGGTGGCACTGGCATCATGAGTACAGGTGGTGTTTTTGATTTCACCAATACCGCCAGTCCAGTGCCTCTTCAGCCCAACACAAATTATTGGGTTGTGATCAAAAACACAGTTTCTGGTACTGGTACCAATAATGTGAACTGGGCTTACGATTATCCTTCCAGCCCTCTACCTGGTTTGAATGGCCAGATTGGAACAACTCAACTTGTTAGCACCAACGGTACAAGTTGGAACACGTTTTCGAATACTGCAAGTCTTATGCGAATTTCTAATGTTCCTGAACCATCAACCTATGCATTGGGCATGATCGGTGCACTAACCATGGGCTATGTTGCCCGCCGTCGTAGCGGTCTTAAAGTCTGATCGATTCGGCTTGAATTCCAGATTTACCTTGAGAAACTCAAAGAATGAATAATCATTCTTTGAGTTTTTTTTATAACATAAGTTTTCGTTGTAGTTTACGTAAAATAGCCTGTTCTACAACCATGTCCCTGCCTTTAGGAATCCAGCCTTGGGGGAGATCAACTGGCCCGACGATCTCTCGGGTTCTGTTAACAGGGATTTCATTAGAAAATATTGCACGTCCTGCCGGTGCTCTTTCAGGACGAACCATATCCTCAAGTTCTTTAAAAACTTCAACTCTGACAGCGTAGCCCAAGCCAGTTGGATCCTGATCAACGGTCACAATGGCAAATCTGCGAATCGTCTGCAGGGTTGATTCCAGTCGATCATAAATATCTCCAGAATCACGATCCCATGGTTCAAGGACAGTTCCACCAACATTTGGTTGTGTCACGATTCGTCTTTGCTGCCGATTCTCCGATGAGATCTGGAAGTAATCATCTAACACTGCAATCGTGGTATTCCAAATGGTTTCAAAATCAACTGATGGAATAACCAGAGGATTTGAGACCGGGATATCTCCCCTAAATTGTCGTAAGTTTGAACAACCTGTATATAGAGCCAGGGAACCTGCCCCTGATGCAAGTTGACAAAGTCTTTGAAGATAAATCCTGCGTGAAATATCATAAGGCATGGTCTGCAAGCCTCCCTGCCCGCTCACCCATGTCATTGTTCGGCGTTCAAGGAATCATTCCGTGCCGACCGTTGTTAAGAAAATAGAGTAATTTCTGTTTTTTACAAGCTCAACTCGCTCAATTCAGTGTATCAAGAATCCCTGACATTTCCGCCGCTGCATGGTTTTCTCCGGCTTTTCTGGCTTTTTCAATACCCAATACCAGCCAATACCTGGCATGTTCCAACTCATCAGTCTCTGCATAAGATTGACCAAGTTGTTGATAGGCAGCTACACTGGATTCAGGATGATCGCTGATCAAAGACTTTAGCCTGTTTCGGCCTTCATCTGTGTCTCCATCCCTCAGACATTGCATTGCCAGACCGTAACGCAGAAAGCTGTCATGAGGATCTTCCGCAAGACTTGCTTCCAGTAACAGTCGTTTTTTTGATTTTTCCAGCATTTCACACCTCTTGATTCATGTTATACAGCCGCTTTCTTTTTTCCAGCTTGAATCTTAGTTCCTCTGGATTACCGGTAGACATAACCGGTTATTGACAATCAGTGCGCAACATGTTGCTCTATCCTTGGTAACGGAAGTCCGCGAGCAAACCATGGATAAATTGTTGGAAGAACAATTGTTGTCAGAGCAGTACTCGTTAGAAGTCCACCAATCACCACAGTTGCGAGTGGACGCTGAATTTCTGAACCCGGGCTCGTATTGGCTGCCATAGGTAAAAAGCCAAGGCCTGCCACCATTGCTGTCATAAGAATCGGCCGAAGTCGTTCGAGGGCTGCATCATGAGCTGCGCTTTCCAGCGAATCTCCATCAGCTCTTCTGTGTTCCACAGCTGAAACCCAAACCAGGCCATTCAGAACGGCAACACCAAACAGGGCGATAAATCCGACGCCTGCCGAAATGGAGAAAGGCATACCTCTCAGCATCAGAGCAAGAATCCCTCCGGTTGCCGCAAATGGAACTGCCAGATAAATTAGCGCAGCCAGCCGCATCGACCCAAGTGATGTATATAGCAAGAGATAGATTAAAGCCAAAGATATTGGCACTACAATCAATAGACGTTGCATGGCTGTCTGCAAATGTTCAAACTGGCCTCCCCAGCGAATCGAATAACCTGGAGGCATGGGCACACTTTTAGCAATCGCCGCTTCAGAGTCAGCTACAAAGCTGGAAATATCTCTGCCACGCACATTGGCAGAGACCACTGAGCGTCGTTGCACGTTCTCACGTTCTATTTCACTAGGCCCTTCTTCAAATTTGATTTCAGCAAGATTGGATAGGGGAATTGCCCTGCCGCTTGGATCTGTGAGTAAAATCGAGGAGATTTTTTCAGGATTATTTCGCCATGTTTCAGGTAGACGTATTTGAATGGGGTGTCGAGCCACACCCTGAAACACTGTTCCAACCGTTTTGCCGCCTAATGCTGCAATGGCATCCATCACTTCCTGCGCTTTTATTCCATAGCGAGCCAATTGCTCACGATTGACTGTGATTTTAAGGGTCGGGAGTCTACCGGTAGAAGGTGCCCGCACATCGCGTGCTCCTGGTATGGTCGCCATCACACCTTCTATTTTGGTCGCAAGATCTGAGAGTACATCAAGATCCGGCCCATAGATCAAGGCTGCGACATCCGACTTCACGCCTGCAACCAGTTCATTCACCCGCATCTCTATTGGCTGACTGAACCCAAACCTCACTCCCGGCAAAGAATTGCTGAGCTTGGTGTTCATCTCTTCAATCAATTCATCACGTGTCAGGCCAGAACGCCAATCACTCTGATCTTTCAGCAGTGTCCAGACATCGGTCTGATGCACACCCATCACATCATTGGCGATTTCAGGTCTTCCGGTTTTGCAGTAAACCATCCGTACTTCAGGGAACCCTTTTAGAATCTCCTCAATCCGTGTTCCCATAAGCACAGCTCCGTCAAGATCGGCTGAGGGAATACGCACCGCCTCGATGAGCAAGTCACCCTCATTCAGTCGCGGCATGAATTCACCGCCGAGCTGCATGGCGATCGGAATAGTGACAATCAGAAAAACAGCTGCGATTGAAAGAACTACGGCTCGGTGTCGAATCGCTCCGTTGAGTAGTGGCTCGTAAATCCTCTTTATCAGACGTACGAGCCAGGGCTCTGTTTCAACAGTCCGATCGGAAAGTACCAGGCTGGCCAATACGGGCATTACGGTAAGGGACACCACCATCGACCCGGCGAGTGCAAAAATTACAGTTAATGCCATGGGTCGAAACAGTTTACCTTCAGTGCCCTGTAAAGCAAGGATAGGCAGATAGACAATAGCGATAATCAATTCTCCAAAGAGAGTAGGTTTCCGCACCTCAATGGCAGCATCGCGGATAATGTCTAATTTCGGCCTTGTTCCACCTTCATGACCAAGGCGACGAACACAGTTTTCAACCATAATTACCGAGCTGTCGACAATCATGCCAAAGTCGATCGCCCCCAGCGACATCAGGCTTGCAGTGATGCCTGTTGAAAGCATGATGTTCGCCGCAAACAACATGGAAAGTGGAATCGCAAGGGCAACTATGACCCCGCCACGAAGATTTCCCAGCAGAAACAGAAGCACGGCAATAACCAGTGCACCACCTACAGCAAGATTTTCTTTGACGGTACCGAGGGAATGGTCGATCAGATTTGTACGATCATATAGCGTCTCGATTGTTACACCCTGAGGCATACTGAGTTTGATTTTTTCGACTTCCTCTTTAACTCGATTGACAACACGCCGGCCATTCTCGCCGATCAACATCATCACCAGCCCTGTAACTGCTTCGCCGCGGGCATCTCGAGTTGCCAGGCCAGCACGAATCATTGGTGCTGCATGAACCCTGGCTATATCAGAAATTGTCAAAGGTACGCCATTATTCTCACGAATGATAATACGCTCGATCTCAGCTGGATCCGTCACAAGGCTGACACCACGGATATAGCGTGCTTCACCGCCTTTGGTCAGGTAACCACCTCCAACATTGGCGTTATTCGCCTCCAAAGCTGCAACAACCTCGCTGAAGTTGAGTTTCTGGTTGGCCAGCCGGTCAGGGTCTATTTCAATCTGATAGGTTTTCAGCTGACCGCCATGGCTGTTGATTTCGGTTACACCCGGAATTCCACGCATCTGATAGGCAATCTGCCAGTCAAGAATCGCGCGGAGATCCATAGGGACTACTTTGCTATCCGTGCTGCGAACTTCGAATTGGTATATTTCGCCGAGTGCCGTGGCAATGGGCCCGAGCATGGGGGTTCCATATCCGGGTGGTATGGATTCAGCGGCCCTGGGAAGTCGCTCGGCAACAAGCTGACGGGCTCTGTAAAGATCAGTACCTTCCTTAAAGATAATCGTTACTACTGAAATGCCAAATTTGGAAACACTGCGTATCTGCTCCAAATCGGGCAGGCCACTCATCGCACCTTCCACTGGAAATGAAAGCAGCGTTTCAATTTCCAGTGGGCTCAGGGCGGCGGCTTCTGTAATCACCTGGACCTGAATATTGGTAAGGTCTGGCACTGCATCAAGCGGCAATTTCAAAGCTGCCGAAGCACCAACAAGTGAAACGATAATTGTCAGGGCCAATACCATGAAACGATTTTGCAGAGACCCTGAAATCAGTGAATTAAGCATGGCAGGGTCTCACTCCTCTTCAGGTTCAGTTTCAAGGATCAGCTCGCTTTTGAGCATGAATGCACCACCAGAAACAACATTGAAGCCCGGCTTCAGTCCTCCTTTTACAATCACCAGATGGTCGTCGTCCGTTGGCATCTGATCAATTACGACTGGCTGAAATTCAAATGTTTTACCATCTTCCTTCGCGATAAAAACACCTGGTTTGCCGCTCCATTCCACGATACTCGATCCCGGCACGGCGATCACACCTGATTTTTCGGCCCTGTTCAGGCGAACCCGACAGAATTGACCTGGGCGCAACTTACCTTCTATGTTCGAAGTTTCGGCTGTGACAGGTACACTTCGAGTCTGAGGATCAACTTCAGTTCCTACATAAATAATCTTTCCATGAACTATCTTTCCGGCCAGGCCTGGTGCTATCACGTCAATCTGTTCCCCAATTTTCATGTCACCCAGTGTGGCAAAATCCTTTTCGGCAATCTGTGCCGTTATTCGCACAGTGTTAAGATCTGCCAGCGTGAATAATTGATCCGGGACATCAACTTTCTGGCTCGTGACAACACTTCTGCTGGTAATGGTCCCATCAAAAGGTGCCAGAATCGGGTAAGCCGCAATGTCTTCCATAATGATGTTCCTCGTCCAGTCGGCCGGCAGTTGGGCGGCTGAATTCAGATCAAGTGTGCTTATCGTCTCTTCATCACGGACACCCAGAAGTCTCAGTTTCTGCACGGATTCTATCAAACTGACTTCTGCCTGCTGCACTTTCTGATCAGCCACTCTTTTTTCCTGCGCCACATCGAATCTGGTTTGTTCCATTACACTTTCAAACTCGGCCTGCGAGGCCTCACGAGCATGCAGTGCTTCATGATAAACATACTCGCCAACCAGTTTCCTCGTATAGAGTTCCTGCTGCTTCTCCTCCTCATGGCGTGCCAATTCCAATTTCGCATAGCTTGCCAGAAGCATCGCTCGATCGTGACCGAGTGGCACATTCGAGTATTTTTTTTCAATCAATTTAGTTTCAGGTTTTTTTGCCAGATCCGCCAGGATCAGCGCCACATTCCCGGCTATTTCCTCTCGCCATTCAGCTTCTCTGCGTGCAATCTGCAATGCAAACCGACAGGCGCGAACATCCAGTCGGGCACTTCCAACAGCAGGACTTTCCAGCAAAGCCAGTCTCTGTCCAGCCTTCACCTTCTGTCCCAGCACAACATCCACTTCTCGCACAACACCAAGCACACGCGGGTGCACCTGCACTCGCTTGTCAACATTAATTTCAATAGTAGCTGGAACTTCAAGCGTTTCACGCACGGTTCTGGTTTCCAACCTGGCTACTCTAAGATTCGCCACTTTGAGCTTCTCTCCAGACAGCGTGATCTGACGAGTCGATGCAACCTTCTCCGGTAAACCAGACTCAATTGTCACACCTGATTCAACAGAATCAGGCGATTTGATTATGTTCAGAGCCCCTGCCCCAATCACAACTCCGAAAACCAGCATGGCCACAGACAATGCCATTGATGAGCGGTTCATACAAAATCTCCGCAATTGAGTGGTTTAAATTGTCAACATATGGATTTCAGTCAGCATTAGTACCGATCAGGCCGGTTATTTCATGCCAACTGAAATAAAAAGACTGTCCCGTTTATCGAGTTCAGACAAATCTCATTAACATCGCAGATGCGTATCAAAACCCAAAGACAATAATTTCAAATTTCTGCAATCAATAAAATGGGTATGGTTTATTGGTGGTAATGCTGCAATATTTTCACGGAAACAAGATTCTGCCAAAGACAATTCAATATGTTTTTTAGCGGTTTTCTCAAATTGAGATACAAGCAGGCAATCAGTAACGTTAGATGTTTCATTAACCAACCATGAAAATGCATCTTCGTTCGGTGAAAGATAAGTTGTCAAAATCGCAACGAAGGAGTCCGAATGATTATGAGATCCTGAAGGTTTTCCCGTACCATCTGATTCCTGATCATTCTCAGGCATGGCCCAGCCCGGTAATAACCAGTGCCAGTGCAAAAGTGGGGCATGATTCAAATTTGAACTCGAGGCCAGTTCATGTAAATTTGCTTCGGTGTGCCAGCGATTCAGATGCTCATGCAAAACACAGCTTTCAGCAGATTCATGATGATGTCGAAGTTCATGAAAATCTGGAACTGGTAAAGGAAGCCGCCCTGTCCACCAGATAAGAGCCATCACCAGCATCCGCGTCAATAATGACTTCGAACGAAAATGGTCTCTATGGTTTTGGTGACTTTTTCGGCACATGGGATTTGGATATTGTCTCGGTTTTTTCGATTTCAAAACTATTTTAACTGATACTCAGATGACTGGCGATATTATTTCGATAATTCTTCTGTGTCAGTAGATCAGAACTATAAAGAAAAAATTGATTTAGAACTTTTAGTCGATTAAAGCTGCAAGTTTATATCACATGAAAAGCAGCCTGTATTTTCCTGACGATCATCTCAGGCATATTAATGTTTAAGATTCGGCCTGTACCAAATGAATCATGACTGAAAAAGAACCACCATGCATCAGTTGGAATCGAGTCGGGGGCCCGGTCAGCCCATTCCACAATCGAAATTCCGTTGGAATCAAATGTTTCGCCCACGCCCAACATCTCAAATTGCTCAGGATCATCCAGCCGATACACATCAAAGTGATGCAGTATCATCCCTGTCGGCGTAAGATAATCCTGCTGCAACAAATAAGTTGGGCTATTGACAAGTTCTTCAGGTACGCCAAGTCGAGAAGCCAGGCCACGGGTAAAGGTTGTTTTCCCAGATCCCATTTCACCACAAAGTGCAATCACCATCCCAGGCTTTACAAACTCTGCAACAATACCGGCCAATACGATCGTTGCTGATTCTTCTGGTAACTTAATCGTTATCATGGCTTAGTCAAAGCTATACTTATTTGGAAAAGTGATCGAATCCACCCAACTCCCAATCTTTACATTGACCATCCGGCCATCTCACCATCAACATCGGGGCTTCTGTAATGATTCCTACCTGATGAATACCTTCAGGCAATTCAGCGACCTTATCCGGATCGATACAGAAACAGAGCTCAAAATCCTCACCATCGCCAAGTGCTTTCCCAACAAGTATATCCAGTGGCTTATCAAGCTCTCCTACAGCATTCAGGACATCCTGATGTATTGGGATACTCTGCGCATCAAGTATCGCTCCAAGCCCTCCTGACTCTTTCAGTATGTGCCTGAGATCGCCACCCAGTCCGTCGGATAGGTCGATCATTGCATGAAGCCCATCTCCCAGAGCCAATTTTAACTCTCCAGCAAGTTTCAGCCGAGGCTCAGGCCTGAAATGCCTGCCACTTGAAAAGGAACCACCAAGCGGGCCACTGACAAAAATCAGGTCACCTGGCTTGGCACCTTTTCGAAGTACAGCTCCTCCAGCTGATTCCAATCCCATGAGCGTGATGTTTATGACAAGCGGCCCATCCCATGAATTGGTATCGCCTCCGGCGAGACTGGTTTCAAATCGGTTTGCTTCATCAAGAAGACCACGAGCCAGTTCGCTGAATATCTTTTCAGAGTTTTCACGCGGCAGAGCAACGCTGGCAAAAGCACAGACAGGCTTACCGGCCATTGCGGCTATATCCGATAAGTTGACTGCCATTGCTTTTCTGCCAATCTGATAGGCCATTTCACTGGCAGAACCCATGGGAAAATGGCGTCCTTCGACCAGCATATCGGTCGTCATAAGCCATCGCAGGCCTGTTGGCCCAGGGCGAATCACAGCACAATCATCTCCAATGCCGGTTTCAATCAGCGAACTGTTTTGGCTCTTAACCTGCTTTCGAATTGCTTCGATCAGATCAAATTCTCCAGGCATCGAAGCTACCTCATTCGACTTCGGGTGATACCGCCTGTGACGACTTCTGCAAACTCCTGTCTCCAGAATGTGATTTCATGAATCGGCTACCATACCATAATCGAACCACCTGTTCTGCTGTCCTTGTCAATCTTCTCCGGGTTCCATCCGGGTCAAGGGCATGTGCCAGATTCATCGGTTCGGTGCAGATCGAGAAAAAAGCTGTAACACCTTGTTCAAGTACACTTTCTGCACCTGAAGCCAATGATCCGCCCAAGGCAATGCAAGGCTTGCCGCAATCACGGGCGACGTGTGCCACACCTGCCACCGTTTTTCCAAAGCCTGATGAATGATCGATGCGTCCTTCACCGGTGATGCACAGATCGGCAATCTGCATGCGGTGTTGAAGTCTTGTGGCTTCGATGACAAGATCTATACCTCGACGAATCCTTCCGCCTGCAAAACCGACAAGTCCCGCCCCCAGACCACCAGCCGCACCAGCGCCTGGAATGTCACGTATTTCGCAACCAAGGTCGCGGGACACCACCCGTGACAGATTTTCCAGAGCTTGATCAAGCCTGGCTATCATCTCGGCGTTAGCACCCT
This sequence comes from Planctomycetaceae bacterium, assembly GCA_040374745.1. Taxonomy (GTDB): domain Bacteria; phylum Planctomycetota; class Planctomycetia; order Isosphaerales; family Isosphaeraceae; genus QWQI01. Next base: position 17,282 of record JBEITT010000028.1, read on the forward strand.
TTTGTGGGCCGTAAATATGCGATGCCCCTGTAGGGCCACACAGCGGATTGGTCACATCGCAGGCCACCTCGATTGATACCTGGTCAAGTCGTGAATCGCGTCCCGAAGCGTCAATTTTATCGAGCCGGGCCAGCGCCGCACCCCCCAGTGATAACTCGCGCCCTCCTTCAGCAAAAAATCGATAGCCCAGCGCGGCTGCCATTCCCGCACCACCATCATTCGTAGCACTGCCGCCGATGCCTATGAAAATTCGGCTAACACCAAGATCAAGTGCCCGGCGGATCAATTGCCCTGTTCCATAAGTTGTGGTTAGCAGGGGGTTTTTCATGTTGGCTGGCAACAAGGCCAGGCCCGATGCAGAAGACATTGCAAAAACCGCCGTGCGTCCCTGATCAACCAAGCCAATGGTGGCCGTTACGGGATGCCCGAGTGGACCTCGAACTTCGACTGATTCAAACCGCCCTCCCATGGCTTCAACCATGGTTTCAGCGAATCCTTCACCACCATCGGCAAGACCAAGACAGTCGATCTCACAATAAGGCAAAGCGATTTTTGCTCCCCGACCAATGGCCCGGGCCACGTCAGACGCATCAAGCGAGCCACGGAACTTGTCAGGTGCTATCAGGATACGAATCGACACTGACTGAAAACTCCCGGCCGATCCCCTTTTCGTATCCATTAGCAGCCTGGGCCCAATCCAGACAAACTATATCTTTCAATAAATTTACCATAAATCGTGACTGTCGTGGGCAAAATCAAGAACCGTCTGAATCGTTCTCACATAGAAGCCGGGATTTGAAATCACTTTGAGCCAAAGGTGCTGGTAGGGTATAATTCATTACCCGCCAGACGGATCAGAACAAATGGGCAGAATTCATTCATCTGACCGTAAAATTGACAGCAACGCCCAGACTTTGCTACACAAATCCAAAGGTCGCCCCTGATGCGTCCCATCTCCATTTCTCGCATGAAAACAAATTTGATTCTGCTGACAGTGTTCTTGACTACCGGGCTGCCTTGCCAGTCTTCCAAGGCCGCCGATGAAGATTCTCGCCGTGCCGAGGAAATTTCTTTTTTTGAGACAAAAATACGCCCGGTTCTCGAGACTTCCTGCAAATCATGCCACGGGCCGAAAATTGCTGAAAGTGAACTGCGACTGGATTCAGCATCCGCTCTCAAACAGGGTGGTGCCCTGCATGGCCCGGCCGTAGTGCCAGGCAAGCCTGATGAAAGCCCGCTTTTTCAGGCAATCAATTACAAAACCGAAGACTTGAAAATGCCTCCGAAGCCCGGCCCACTCAAGCCGGAAGTTGTTGCCGATTTTCGTCGGTGGATTGAACATGGGGCTGTCTGGCCCGAAGATGGTTCAAAATCTGAAACAACCAAGCGATTCGATCTGGCAACCCGTAAGGCCAATTTGCCCTGGTTATGGTCAAAGCCCTTAAAACCCGGCGTTCCAAAGCTAAACTCCAATGACTCGGTTCGCAATGAAATTGACTCTTTTCTGCTGGCAGAACTCGAAAAAAATCATATCAGGCCTGCTCCTGATACTGACGAACTGGCCTGGCTGAGACGGGCCTCGATCGTTCTGACAGGCCTACCACCAACTGTCTCTGAAATCGAATCGTTTCAAAAAGACCAGTCGCCAGATCGTCGATCGGCTGTGATTGATCGCCTTCTGGCCAGCCCAGCTTATGGCGAAAGACAGACAAGGCACTGGATGGACCTTGTTCGATATGCTGAAAGTCGAGGCCATGAAGGCGATTACAACATCGCCAACGCCTGGAGGTATCGCGATTACCTGATTCAGGCATTCAACGACGATGTGCCTTATGACCAATTTGTGCGGGAACATCTGGCCGGCGATCTTCTGGAACAACCTAGATACGACCCAAAATCTGGTGCAAATCTTTCATTACCCGGAACAGGTTGGGCTTTCCTGGGTGAGGAAGTACATTCACCTGTTGATATAAGGCAGGATGAGACTGACAGGCTCGATAACAAAATTGATGTCCTCGGTAAAACATTTCTGGGCCTGACCATCGCCTGTGCCCGTTGCCACGACCACAAATTTGACGCCATTTCTCAAAAAGATTATTACGCCCTTGCCGGTTTCTTTCAGGGCTCAACCTATCGCCAGGCTCCGTTTGCAACCATGAAGGCAGATGCTCAAATCGGCACTCTTCTCGATCAGGTTCGAGACAGAAAATCCAAAGAAATCGCAGAACTGATTGCTTCAATCAACGCTCCATCGGCGAAGGAACTTCAGGCAAAAGCAGAAGCGGATGAGAAGTCGGCAATGAATCAGGTGATTGATCTTCTCGTCAAAACAGCCCTTTCACAACCTCAGCATGTGCTGGCCCACTGGGCAGGGTTGTTCACAATAAAATCTCCGGATGATCGAAAGAAACAGGCTGAAAAATGGCTGGAAACCAAGCCGGGTGTACCCCAAACGGAAAGCCATCGAGAGATACTCAATTTTTCTCACGACTCCGCAGGCTGGGCAGTTGACGGCCGGGCTTTTGGTAATGGTCCAATGCCATGTGGCGCAATACTTCCGCCCGTCGGAGCTGATAAATCGAGTTTTCATGTCTTGAAGCAAAATGCGGCCGTCGTAGACAGGCATTTTGCCACACCTCGCAAGGACGATCAAACCGAGGGTGAAGCCGGCAATCTTGGCGGTTGGCTCAGGGGCTCAGGCACGGGAAGAACGCATAAATTTACAGTCCAGACGGGTCATATTCAGTATCGACTGAAAGGAAAAATACGGATTTTTGCCTGTGTAGCTTCACATTATATGCTGGCTGGACCACTGCATGGCGTGTTGTCTCGTGAGATCGAAGTCAAGGGCGATGAGCCTGGCTGGGTGCATCAAAACCTGACCGAATATATCGGGCAGAGAGTTGTCATTGAAGTGACACCCTCGCCCAATGCAGCAGGACAATTGCTTGAGATCGTTGAAACGGCATCCCCCGCTGCTCCGGCTGCTTCATCGACTTTGTCAGAATCAGACCTCGAACTGATTAAAACCATCACCGGCAATCCCGATGATTTCACTTTGTATCTGTGGCTGGCTAATCGCCTGGATAAGGCGAAAAAGGCATTTACCAGACATCAGCCAATAAATACCGAAGAAGCCGCCTGGATGTCGATTGTGGGAGAATTTCCAGCACTTTTCGAAGGTCTGGAACAGAAATTAAGACCGATTCTCAGTCAATGGTATGAGGAAGAAACTGCCTTAGCCAGCCAAATCATCCCAAAATCGCCATTGGCACCAGCTTTGGTTGATCTTAACCCTGTCGATGAGAATGTGCTGTTGCGAGGCAGCTGGCGAAGGCCCGGCTCACTCGCTCCCCGAGCACTACCCGATGCCTTTGAAAGCGATCTTAGCCTTTCCAATTCAGGTAGTGGCCGGCTGGAACTGGCACAGAGGCTCACCCAGCCCGACCAGCCACTGCTGGCCCGTGTCTGGGTAAACAGGCTGTGGCAACAGGTTTTTGGCAGGGGTATCGTTCCCACTCCCGACAATTTTGGCATACTGGGCCAGCGTCCCACCCATCCAGATCTACTCGACTGGCTTGCTGTGAGCTTTACCAACACCGACAAGTGGAGTACCAAAGCAGCTCTGAAAAGAATGCTGCTATCGCGTGCATTTGCCATGTCAAGCCGGTCCTCTGATAAGTCCGCAGAATTGGCCGATCCGGAAAACCGACTTCTGCACCGGGCTAATTTGATCCGCGTTGATGCGGAAGTCATTCGCGACTCAATGCTGGCCATTTCTGGCCGGCTCGACAGAAAACTCTACGGGCCGGGCATTCCGGTGCATCTCACCGAGTTTATCGTAGGCAGGGGTCGCCCAGGTGAATCAGGCCCGCTTGATGGTGCTGGTCGCAGATCGATTTATACAACGGTCCGACGCAATTTTCTACCAACTTTCCTTCTCGCCTTCGATCTTCCGACACCATTCACGACTGTTGGCAGAAGAAATATTACAAATGTCCCGGCACAGTCGCTGGCACTGGCCAACGATCCATTTGTGATTGAACAGGCCCGGTTCTGGGCTGATCGCGAACTGCGTGAACATCCAGATACGGCTGATCAGGAACGCATTGCCCGCATGTTTCTCAGTGCCCTGGCTCGACCGCCCAGACAAGAAGAACTGAAGACAATGGAAATGGCTCTGGCAGCTTTCAAAGAGACCCGTAGCAGCGATTCAAAAAATACTGACAAGGCCAAAATATCGGAAGCATGGGCCGACTTGGGCCACTTGCTCTTTTCACTCAACGAATTTCGCTACCTGCCTTGATCTGCTCCCATCAAAGGATCTCTGTAAATGGCTCATGACAAAGTTTTTTCCTGTGCCGCATGCCCCCCTTCACGTCGCAGCTTTCTCTGGAAAAGCTCGCTGGGCTTTGGCTCGCTGGCCTTAACATCATTATTTGCAGAAAACAGTCGGGCCGAATCATCAGGCAAATCACTCAGTACAAATCAATCAATTTTTAATGACCTGTTACCTCGAAATCCTCATTTTCCGGCCAAAGTCAAAAGTGTTATCTTTCTGTTTATGGAAGGTGGTGTCAGCCAGGTTGACTCATTCGACCCCAAGCCCTTACTCGAAAAATATCATGGTCAGGATCCTCGCAAAGCCATAGGCAAGCTGGAGAAAACCCAGTTTGCCAATGTCGGAACGGTTTTAAAATCTCCATGGAAGTTTTCCAAAAGGGGCCAGTCGGGTATTGAAGTCAGCGACCTTTTTCCGCATATCGCCAGTATCATCGACGAAACAACTGTCATCCGTTCGATGACATCCAATTTTCCCGAACACACATCAGCAAATTACTTCATCCATAGCGGCACGGGCCTTCAGGGTCGTCCTTCTGTTGGCGCCTGGGCTGGTTATGGTCTTGGAACCGAAAACCAGAACCTGCCCGGCTTTATGGTCCTCAATGGGGGCCGGATACCTTCAGGCGGGCTTGATCTCTACTCCAACGGGTTTCTGCCTGCCACATTCCAGGGCTCGCTTTTCAATGCCAACGGCATGCCCATGGCAAACCTTGAGGCCGCCAGCGGTGAAATGAAAGTGCAGGGCCGCAAGCGAGATTTCATCCGGCAGTTAAACCAGATTGGGTTGGCCGAAAGTGGCCCTGCAGACGCGCTGGAATCGGCCATAAGAAACGCTGAAACCGCCGCCCGCATGCAAACAGCTGTGCCTGAATTAATCGACCTGGCAGGCGAGAGTGACGCGACGAAAAAACTCTATGGGCTCGATTCCGACTACGAACCCACCCGCACTTACGCTCGCCAGTGCCTGATCGCCCGCCGAATGGTTGAAAGAGGCGTTCGTTTCATCGAACTGACGATCCCCGGAATCAATGGTGTAGATCGCTGGGATGCTCACGGTGGTCTGGTTGCAAATCATGGCAAAAACGCCCGGGCAATGGATCAGCCTAGCGCTGCACTCGTCAAAGACCTGAAGGAACGGGGCCTGCTTGATTCGACACTTGTCGTATGGTCCGGTGAATTTGGCCGAACCCCGTTCGCCCAGGGCTCGGATGGCCGCGACCACAATGAACACGGCTTTTCACTCTGGATGGCCGGCGGCGGCCTGAAAAAGGGTGTTACATATGGTGCAACCGACGACTGGGGCTATAAAGTGGCCGACAAACGTCTGGAAATTCATGACCTGCATGCCACCATTCTGCACCTGCTGGGCCTTGACCACACAAGGCTGACATTCCGTTTCGGTGGCCGAGACCTGCGTCTGACGGATGTACGCGGTGAAGTGATCCGCGATATTCTCGCCTGACAAATTCACATATTATTTCTATCTATAAAGATAAAATGAACCAATCCACCTGCCATGTTCAACCTGACTGCCGATAACGCTGTAGAGTACCTGCATTTTTCGGGCTATTGGCCTGCACATGTGCCAGCCAGGGCTCAGGCACTGACAGGTGGCGTATCGAATCTTGTGATTCGGGTTGAGCCTGTTGACACTGCTTCCAGACAGCCATCGATGATCGTCAAGCAGTCTGCTGATTTATTACGCACCAAAATGGAGTGGCGCAGCCGCCGCGATCGAATCTGGATTGAAACAGCCGCCATGCGATTTCTTTCTGAAATACTGCCGGTTGACACTGTGCCCGGAATCATTTTTGAGGATCGGAATCATTGTCTTTTCGGCATGACAGATCTGGGTGACGATTGCCAGGTCTGGAAGCAGATTCTACTTGCTGGAAAGCCTGATCAGCGAATGGCCCGCCGTGCCGGCCAGATCTTAAGCCAGATTCATCAGTCAGGTATCGAACAAGCCGATAATCTTCGCAACTCGCTTTTTGCCGACACCACTGTTTTTGACGAACTTCGCATTGACCCTTATTATCGTACTATTGCACGAGTTCACCCGGAGATCGCCCCAGCAATTGATCGCCTGATTCAAAGCATGTGTTCGCCACACAGGCCAACACTGGTTCTGGCTGATTTCAGCCCGAAAAATATCTTGGTGGATAGCCAGGCAAGGCTTCGACTTGTTGATTTCGAAACCGCACACTGGGGCGACCCTTCCTTTGATCTTGGCTTTTTCCTGACACACCTGGTTCTGAAGTCGATCTGGGCAAGCCGCCAGGGCCTTTCAAACAGCGAACAATATTTTGATTTAATTAAACACTTCTGGATTGAATATCAGGCTGGCCTGGCAAAGGCTGAGCCAGGCGACCATCTTGAAGACCGTGCTCTGAATCATCTTGCCGCCTGCATGCTGGCCCGGGTTGACGGCAAGAGCCCTGTTGATTATCTTTCACTGGAAGACCAGTCAATTGTCAGACAACTCACACTGGAAACTCTCAGATCCGGCAACCAGACTGGTTTAATCCCATTTATCGAGAAAACCAAAGACTTCATCAAAACATGAGCGTTTTGTGGAGGAAGTGAGTCCAATCATCCAACGAAAAAGCCGGCTTCAGGCCGGCTTTTCATGTGATCAAATTGTTATTGGGCTGGCCGATCAGGGCTTTGAACCGGGCAACAACGAATCAAGGAAACGACCAGTCGCCTGAGTCGCCTTGCTGGTGGCATCACCCACCTTTTTAGCGGCCTGATTCAGCGAATCATCTACTTTACCCGCCGACTGTTGCAGTGGAGTCACCACACTTTGCTGGGCTTTGCTGGTCAATGAATCATAAGCCTTGCGGGCCTGGCTTTGTGCTTTACCCGCTTCGGCCGTCGCCCGGTTCTGAAGTTGGCCTGCCTGTTTCTTCACAGCAGCCTCTGTCTGGGCGACGTTTTTTCGGGCCTGGTCCTGAACGCTTTGAATGGATTGGCTGGCCTGGGTCTGGGCCTGATCCACGCGGCTCTGAAAGCGGTTCTGCAAATTATTGAATTTTTGCTGTAATTCGGGATTATCAATCACTGGCGTGTAACTGGCCTGACCAACCGACTGATCGACCTTCGGGGCATTTATGTTGGCATCGGCCGTGGCTGTGGCCCTTTCAATCACCCCCGGCAGGCCCACTTCCGCCTGCGGAGTAGCGGCCAGCGATGATTGCACAATACCGGGCTGGGCCTTAGAGACATTCGACTCTGCCAGCTTGTTATTATTAAGGCTCGAACATCCAGCGACCACCAGCAGGGTCGTCATTCCCATCAGCCCAAAAAACTCATCCGTGAAATCGAATCGCATTTTCATGGCCCGAAAGCCTCCATGCCTCTGCACATGCGTGGTTTACTCCAGCAGAACACTCATCCTGAGTGCTTCTGCATGTTGATTTAAGACAAGATTTTGGCGGATTTCGGACGACCGTCAACCTCAGTTTTTGAACTTCCAGCCGCAAATGATTATCCTTAGAGAAAGTGCGGCGTCAATTTGCCGCTTCATCCCTGCTGCTTCGTCTGAATGCATTGATAAAAGTGACATCCGCCAAAACCGAAAATACTGTTGATCTTGCCGTCGAACTTGGCAGATTAAGTCTGAAAAACCCAATCCTTGTCGCTTCGGGCACGTTTGGCTACGCCCGGGAAATGCTGCCTTTTGTCAATTTGGCCGAACTGGGCGGCATTGTGCCCAAAACGGTAACAGCCAAACCGCGTGCCGGCAATCCCACGCCACGCATTGTCGAAACAGCCGCCGGCATGCTTAATGCAATCGGCCTTGATAACGATGGTCTCGATTATTTCCTGGCCAATCACCTGCCCTGGCTGAAAACGGTGGGCACATCGATCTTTGTGAATATCGCGGGCGAGTCAATCGAACAGTTTGTCGAAATGGCCCGCAAAGTGGGCGAACATGAAGGCGTGGCTGCCATCGAGTTGAATATTTCTTGCCCCAATGTCAGCCACGGGCTTGATATGGGTGTTGACCCGACATCCATTCGTACACTTGTCGAAGAGGTTCGGGCAGTATGCCCTCATCCGGTAATCGCCAAGCTCACGCCGAATGTCACCGACATTATTCTGCCTGCCCGTGCCGCTTTTGAAGGCGGTGCCGATGCCGTCAGCCTTGTTAATACGTTTAAGGGCATGGCCGTGAACTGGCGTAAAAGGCGACCGATCCTGGCCAACGATATCGGTGGCCTTTCTGGCCCGGCGATTAAACCGCTGGCCCTGAGAATGGTCTGGGACGTGCGTCGAGCATTGCCTGAATTGCCCATCATCGGCATTGGCGGCATCAGCTCACTCGACGATGTCATGGAATTCATCGTCGCCGGAGCCTCCGCCGTGCAGATAGGCACGGCGACATTCGCAGATCCATCCGTCAGCGGGCGAATAGTCGATGAACTGCATCGGTTGCTGCAAAGCGAAGGCATCGGCAGCATTCGCGAATTGGTCGGCACGCTTCAGTCAAATAAGTCATGAACTGATTAGCTTTATACAGGACTACCAGACACAACATGCCTGCCGAACCTGACATGCGATTGATGACGGACCTGCTGGCCGATGCCGATGGCCCGGCAGATCTTTCACCCGGTTGGCCGACGGGCCTTTGGAACATTCTGGCCGAATTCGAAACCTTTCGCTGGCTTATTCCCACGGAATTTGGCGGTGATGGGTGCGACCGACCCACACTGATGCGTCGCTATATGGCCATCGCCCGTGGCAGCCTCACGGCGGCATTTATGCTCACACAGCACGATGCAGCCCTCAGGCGGCTCATACCCGTAGCTTTGGAAAAACCCGATTCACCTGCCACATTCTGGCTGCGTGAAGTAGCCGCTGGCCGCTGCACTCTGACGGTCGGCATTTCACAACTCACAACTTCAATTCGCCATGGCGAACGAGCCTTGTCGGCCACTCCGCTGGAAAATGGCCGATACCGGCTTGACGGCACAATGCCCTGGGTAACCGGAGCAGAAAAAGTCGCCGCTTTTGTCACCGGCGGAACACTTGAAGATGGCCGACAGGTATTGGTGCTGCTGCCTGCGGAACGCCGTGGCATTGCAATTGAACCGCCAGAGCCATTGGCGGCACTCAATGCCTCACGAACTACAGAAGTCAGATGCGATAGCGTGATGATCGAACCAGCGGAGGTGCTGGCTGGGCCTGTTGAAAATGTCATCACCTCGCGGCAGGCAGGAGGTACAGGCGGGCTTGAAACATCGGCCCTCGCGCTTGGCCTGGCCCAGGCGGCGATTGAAGCTCTGAAGGGTGAAGATCCCGACCGCTTTTCACTGACTGGCCCGGTTGGCGAACTTCAGCAGGAACTTGACATGCTTGATGCCGATCTCTTCGACTTTCTTGCCGGTTCAGCCACAGGCACGACACCGGAAATCATTAGGCAGCGGGCTAACGACCTCGTTTCACGAGCTACTCAGGCCTGTTTGATCGCACGCCGGGGAAGCGGCTTTCTGTTGACCAACCCGGCTCAGCGATGGGCCCGCCAGGCCCTCTTTTTCCATGTATGGAGCTGCCCTCGCCCCGTTGCCACAGCTTCCATCCGGGGGCTGGCCGGCTTAGGCGAGCCACCCGCCTGCGGCATTTCCTGAATCGAATCAGAACAACACTTAGAGAATACAGGAGAACTCCATGAAAATTGTGATCTATCCCGGATTTGAGCAGGAACGACTAGACGCCATTCTTGAGACAACCGCCGGTCGGGCCGTGATTGTGAATTGCGAAACACCTGCTGATGCGGCGCAGGCCGTTGCCGACGCCGATGGTTATCTCGGCAAGATGACACCCGAAATTCTGGCCAATGCGCGCCAGCTTCAATGGATTCAGGCATTTACTGTCAGCCTTGAGCACTACATCTTCCCGGCGCTGATCGAACATCCCTGCACGCTCACAAACATGCGAGGCCTGTTTGGAGATGTGATTGCCGACCAGGTCATGGGCTATGTTATTTCGTTCGCCCGTAACCTGCATATCTACACACGCCAGCAGATGTTGCATCGCTATGAGCCGCTCGGTGGCGAATCCTCTCGGGTAAATAATATGTATGGTCCCGGCGTGGTGAATAATATGGACAGGGCAACGATTTTCCTGCCCGAGACGACAATGCTTGTGGTAGGCATGGGTGCAATCGGCCAGGAAATTGCCCGTCGCGCCATGGCTTTTGGGATCACCGTTAGAGCCGTGGACGAACACCCGGATCGCGTTTCGGCCCCGGCGGGTGTTGTTTCCGTTGCGGGCACGGATCAACTTCATGATGAATTGGCCCGTGCCGATTGGGTGGTGATTGCCGCCCCACACACGCCGCACACCGAAGGCTGGTTTAATGCCGATGTTTTTCGGGCCATGAAGCCATCTGGATATTTGATCAATATCGGTCGTGGTGCGATTGTAGTGCTCGACGATCTGGCACAAGCCTTACAATCGCGACAGATTGCCGGAGCGGCGCTCGATGTATTTGAGATTGAGCCGCTGCCAGCCGAAAATCCGTTATGGGATATGCAAAATTGCATCATCACTCCCCACACGGCCGGCTATTCGACGGCCATTGCCGGCCGGCATCTGCAAACCATGCGTGAAAATCTTGACAAGTTCTTATCGGGTAAGCCACTTGTCAATGTGGTTGACAAGCGTGTCTGGTATTGATTGAAACAAATCCAGCCCGAGACCGAAAGATTACGACAAGGCCTGAATGATGTTTCGATCAAGTCCCTTTCTATCGATGGATACGTTGATTGAAGGTGGCTTGGCGCCCGGTAACAACATCGACCTGTCGCCGCGCCTTCTGGTTATCGTCGGCCAGGAACCTGGCCGCGTTTTTGGAATCAATAAGTGCGAACTCAAGCTGGGACGCGACGAATCAAACCAGATTTTGCTCAACGATGCGTCGGTTTCAAGGGAGCATGCAAGCATTCGCCGGGATGAGTCCGGCTGTGTCACGATAGAAGACCTGAACTCACGTAATGGCTTATATGTCAACGAAATAAAAGTCGTTTCCGCCAGGCTGAAACATGGTGACATTCTCAGAATTGGCAATGTACTTCTAAAATATTTTGAATTCGGCTCGCTTGAGGCCGAAGTCTTTCAACGAGTTTTTGAACTGGCTCTCTATGATTCCGTAACAGAAATCTTTTCACGCACTGCTATTACGCATCATCTACATTCGTTGATTCAAAAAGGTCAGATGACATTCGCCGTGATCATGGCTGACCTCGACCACTTCAAGAAAGTCAACGACACGCACGGTCATCTCACTGGCGACTATGTGCTGAACCAGGCCGCTGCCGCCATCAAGAAGCCTTTGAGCAAAGAAGACCTGATTGGCCGGTTTGGTGGCGAGGAATTTCTGATACTCCTTCCGAATACGGAAATTAATCAGGCCGCCATAATCGCTGAATCATGCCGTAAATCATTGGAAGAAAACATCATTCATCGCCATAACAGTACAGTCCGAATCACAGCCAGCTTCGGCGTGACAAGCCCCTTGCCCGGCGATGGAAAAAAGACGGAAGACATTGCACAACATCTACTTGAGCGAGCCGATCGTGCTCTTTACATAGCCAAGCACGAGGGGCGAAACTGTGTTCGGGTCTCCCAGATTTCAGGCCAAGATCAACCGAGCGAAAGTGCCTGAAGCCGGCGAGTATCCAGCGATAGATCGCTGGGTCGAGGCTCTGGCAGATCAAGTTCTTTTGACTTGACCGGAATCAAAAGCGACGAATCAAGCCCTGCCCAAAGTGCCCCCTGACGAAGCAAGTCATAGCGGGTCATTCGTTCCGGTCCTCCAATGTGCAGCACACCCGTAACATCAGCGCGATCAATTGCCAGCCTGCACAGAATTCTCGCCACGGTAATATAGTCAACCGGAGTTCGCCACTCGTCGACAAAAACAGGCCGAGACTGACCTTGAGCAATTGCGTTAAGAGTCGATGTGAAAAAGCTGGGGCGGCCCGTTAAAGTCGGCCCAAAAAGCAGACTTATGCGGGCCACCAGGCCCTTTGGAATGTCAGTCACAAAAGGCTCGGCAGCGGCTTTGGTGCAGCCATAAGCCAAAATTGGGCATACCGGGTCGTCTTCATGCCACATCGGCCTCGACCCGTTGAAAACCATATCAGTTGAAGTGAAAATCAGACGAGCACCCCGCGATCCCGCCCAGTCGGCAATAATACGCGTTGCCTTCGTATTGATAAGTTGTCCACGATCGGGTTCTTTCCGCACATCGTCGGCACCGCTCATTGCACCGGCGTGAATGATCACATCAGGCTGGGCCCTTTCCAAGGCTTGAACAATCACCTCGCCATGGCTGAAATCAACAGGCTGAAGTTCTGTGCCGAAGAGTGTACCCGTGCTTTTTTGCGACCAGCCGACAACTTTTTTACCGAGATTCTCCAAACGACCCAGTATATAATGTCCAAGTTGTCCGCTGGCGCCTGTCACGAGGATGCGAGGCTGGTTTGAAAGCGTATCGGAACCCAATTTCGATTGCCTTTCCTTAACGGCATTTCCAGGTCAGACCAACGGGAAATTCAACTGCCAATAGAGTTTAGACCGATATGTAATGTAACGGAATGCGATACGATCGGAAATGTGAATCTGGAGAAGGACGCCCAGCCATGCAGAGCCGCGAAGTTTTTCTTGACGAAGTGGTAATTGATGATCGGCTCAACCTGCGTGACCATCTTGATCAGGAAGCGATCGAACGATATGAAGAAGTGCTGCACCGGCTGCCACCGCTGACACTATTCCAGATTGAAGACCAGCTGACACTCGTCGATGGGTTTCACCGGTTCACAGCCGCCCACAATAAAGGTCTTGAGAAGTTGCCGGCAGAAATTCACGAGGGCACCTATATGGAAGCCCTGGATTTTGCTGCCGGTGCAAATCTCTGGCACGGCGTGCCTCCGACCCGCGCCGAAAGAAGACGCATGGTTGAAATAAAGCTGAAGCTGCATCATGAGATGTCAGACAGGACATTGTCTGAGAAACTCAGCGTCTCGCGTGAATTCATCGCCAAGGTCCGAAAAATCCTGATCGATGCCCAGGAAATTCCATCCGCAAGCACCCGCATGGGTTCTGACGGCAAGCTCTATCCCGTTGGGCTTGCCAAAGACGATCGCAATGAACACACACCTGGCAAGGGTGAAAATGCTGGCGAGGATGTAGCCAGTATTGACGAAAGCCAGGGTGGTCGGGGCGGTGCCCGGCGAATCACGCCCTGGGATGACGCCAACGACCCAATGCCAACTTCACCGGAAGAGGCTCTCGCCAGTGCCCGTGACGCAAGTCTTGGCTCAGCCGGTCGAACGCCCGATTTTCTCGCCCCGGTGCCGGGCGGGGCCAATGGTTCAATCGGCCGCAATCCGGTGGAAGATACGCTCGATGCCGTCACCCGGACCATTGAAGACGTGATGAACTGGCTGACTGACGATGAATTTACCAGCGGATATAAATCTGCTTCAAAAACCAGCCGCGATCGCTTTCAACAGGCGGTTCTGCTGCTCTCAAAAACAGCAGAACGACTGCATGTAAAGTAATCGCGGCTGAAACTCCAGCCATTAATAGGCATCTGCGCTGATCACTTCGCCACCCGCCGTCGTGGAGAGTGATCGCCAGGTCTGAATTGCCGTGGAATTTTTCATGAATTTCACGCTGCCATCGGCCATTGTGGTATTTACGCCCCCTGGGTGGCGGCTGCGGGCGAAATTCACACGAAGCATGGTCGTTGTCGGACCCGTACAGGGCGGGTTATTCAAGCCCGGATAGACACAATAGGAATTGCTCTCTGTCACATCCGGTGATGAAGTATTTGGCGGCATCAGTCCGGTAAAAAACGCGGCGCTACCCCACCACGAGAATCCTCGAAGGTCATAGGGCGCGTTGTAAGGTGCACCACCACTGCCAGCACCAACCAGTCCCTCAGAAACAAGCAGGGTGTTGCTGGTTCCATCAGTCACCGTAGCTATGTCAAAAACCCTGCGGCCACCAGTGCCGGCACCTGGTGCACACATATCGGTGAAGGGAGCCCCGCCAAATGCAATCGGGCTTCCCGGATAAGCGGCGTTGGTGTAAGTGGTCGGCTGCGCCGTAACCGTATTGCCGTAATTAGCCAGATAGCTTTGTGAGGTGACATTCATGCGCACGCCACCAAGTGTAACCCCAATCCCTGTAAGGATCTGCGCATTCGGGTCGGATGGACAGGCATAGGCACTGACACGTGTCGAAGAGACTGTGATATTGCAGACACCGGCATAACGCAGGGGGGCATCAAACTGGCCCTGGTAATAAATCAGATCGCCATTGAAATTCCAAGCGTTCCAGAGCTGCGTCTGCTCAACATAAGGCAACATGAAAAGAATCCAGGTGCCCCAGCAGCACGATTTCTGTCCGGGCGGAAATGAGCCAAATGTTGAATGATAATTATGCATCCCAAGGCCAATCTGCTTGAGATTATTGACGCACTGGGCACGCCTCGCTGCCTCTCTTGCTGATTGCACAGCAGGTAATAATAACGAAATCAAAACGGCAATAATGGCAATAACTACCAGCAATTCAATCAGGGTAAAACCCTTTGTCTGACGCTTCATCTTTCACCTCACATTTCTTTGAAAACCCTCTGTCACTGACATCCGGAACAATTGTTCAATCACCGGCTCTGATCCGGTCAATCAGAAAACGGTAAATACCAGACATGAAGATCGAATGGATATCCTCGTCACTTCAGATGATTACTGTTTAGTCGCCAGGTTAAATTCAAATACATTTGAACCACCCTCGGTGACGTTAGCCTCAAGTGTTGAATTGTTGTTATATTCTGGCGGTATGGCTTCTTTTGCCGGTATCGGTGCCATGCCCGGCAAATCCGAAACCTTGTCAACTTTCTTTTCTGCCGAACCCTCGCCCGATGAGATCACCACTTTGTATTTACCCGGAACAAGCCCGGTAGCCCTTGAGATAACATATTTGCCATCAATAACTGCAGCACCTGACTGTGTGGGCATATCCAATGATTGAGGCACAAAATTCACGACACCCGACTTGAGTGGCTTGCCGTTTAATGATATGGATCCAGAAACTGCCTGCCGGGGCAGACCATCGCCACCACAGCCAAGCAGTTGGCTGATTAAAAACACAGGGAGAAAACCACAAAACTTCGAAAAAGACCAACGGATGGATCTTAATCTCATCAAACTAGTTCCTGTACAAATTGTCAGATCTTGTGGAATGACATTCTCCTTGTACTCACCTCAAATACAAATGAACAGATACGAAAAGTGCAATCAAGAAAAAAATAACAGGAATCGTTAATTATTTAACAAAAACTCCGAATTTCTCATTCCCGTTGAGATCGGCGGGAAATTCGAATTTCCCGCCGACTGGTTTTCTCAACGTTTCAGATTCAACAACAGATCAATTCCGAACTATCGGATAAAACTGAATCATGCTGTCATTGGCATTAAGTGTCACCACTTCCGGACCATAACCATATATCGACTCCTGCCAGGTCACAGATCTGGCACCACCACCCAGGGCACCGGTTGTCACGCTGGCGATGTAGTTGCCGGAGATGTCAAACTCGGCAAGGCCCGTTGCCCCAGTCGAAAGATCACCGGATACCAGCAGTGTCCGACTCGGAGAGATTGTCACACCGATCGGGTTTTGTAAATAAGGGCTGTTGTTAATCACTACAATACCAGTTCCCGAAGCATTCTTCTGAACCGAGGCCCGCTGAATCGCATAAACAGATTTATCAAGTGTCGATGCGACAAAAAGAGTATCTGTCGTCGAATCGTATGACAAACCCGATGGGCCCTTCAGGTCGGTTGTCGCTGAGCCGCCTGTCGTAAAGCCATTGCCGATCTGTGTGGCACGCATCAGGCGAATTGACGGAATACCACGCTGCGCAATTTTGAAATCAAATCGGCTGATTACACCGTTGATACCATTGGCCACGAACAGACTTGCCGAATTTCCACGATCGGACCACGCAAAAGCTGTCGGGCCATTCACCAGATTGGCATCGCGAATGATCATCACCGGCTGGCCGACCTTGTTCAGCACCCTGATCTCACCCGCCTGGCTGCTCGTGACTTTCGTAATGGAATCATAAGATGTCGGTGTCACTCCGACCGAGACAAATCCGGCACGAAACATGGCCGGCTGTGTGAGAATCATCTCACTGTTTGCCGATTGATAAAAATTCTGCCTTTGCCCCTGGGGCGTCACTGAAATTACCTCAGAAGGGGGCCCCGAACCATCAGCCGGATTACTTGACAGGCTGACCATCGTTGTACTGGGGTGTGCCGCTGCATAGGGATAACCAAATGGGACAATTGTCACACCACCGAGTTTATAATCACTCACGGCCACGGCTTTATTCTGACCCGGAGGCGGCAAAAGCTCATATTTGCGTGAACTTGCCAGCTGAAAACGTGGCAAGGTCGGTGTCGGCAGCAATTGTGTCTGTAGCGGCTTATAAACCGGCAGGCGTTGAGAGTAAAAAGGAGTGTAGATGCTCATCACGCGGCGGTCTTCAAGTTGCTGAAAACCATCAACGGATGGTCGGAATTTTCGGGCTTTTCTCATTGAATTTGTCCTTAGTCCGTGGACGAAACGAATCCTGACGGTTCTTTTCCGTTCCTGGAAACCGGTCGTCCATCCTGGACTAAGTAGGGCTGATCTCAATTTCAGCCGCTCATCTACATGATTCAGCCCCCGGTCCTGATTGATCCATCAGAACCCGGCAGCCGTAATTCTTCTTCTTAACGCCTCAGTGTTGCCCGATCACCGGCAGTGGCAACATTGATCATACCCCTGAACAACCCATTCGACCGCACGATGAAGTAAGTGATCTGCTGAGATTCGGCAACTTCAGGCTGTCGCATGATATGCAGAATATTGTCGGGCAATATTGTCTCCCAGTGATGTTCGCCCACTGATAGACCAATCAGAATATCACCCGGCTGAATCGAAGCCCTGTCGGCGGAACTTCCCGGCAGCACTTCCGAGACATAAAGCCCACCCTTGAGATCTGGGCTGATAGGAGTCACGGTCGCAGCACTCACAGGCCGAGTCTTGACACCCAGCAACCACCAGACCTGATCGCCAGCATCGGGCTGTGCTTTCGACAACGACCGAACAGCCAGCGACAGCTTCTCTTCCTTACCATTACGACGCACGACAACCGGTACCGGGTTATCACCTCGCGATGACAACAGGGCACGCTCAAGATCAAGCGGGTTTCGCGTCGAGAGCGGGCCAACCTTCACAATCACATCACCAGCCTGTATGCCTGCTTTCTCGCCGGGGCTGGTTGACTGAACCTGATTCACCACAAGTTGAATCTGTTCATTATTAACTTTCAGTTCGGTGGCAAGGCCATGCCAGGTCGCCGCGAGCCGACGAGTTGACATCATTTCTGATGCCGATCGCAGTACATCGTCAATCGGCAAGGCAAACCCAATACCCTGGGCCCCTGCCCGCACTGCTACGTTAATACCGATCAATTCACCTTTGATATTGATCAGCGGCCCACCGGAATTGCCAGGATTGATACAGGCATCAGTCTGAATCAGGTTGCGATAAACCTGATCATCGGAAAGTGTCACATTCCGACCAAGTTGGCTGATAATGCCT
Organism: Planctomycetaceae bacterium; assembly: GCA_040374745.1. Lineage (GTDB taxonomy): Bacteria > Planctomycetota > Planctomycetia > Isosphaerales > Isosphaeraceae > QWQI01. Next base: position 35,297 of record JBEITT010000028.1, read on the forward strand.
ACCGAAACCGTATTCTCATAACCAAATGCATTACCAATAGTGATCACATCCTCGCCGATCATCAAGTCGGAAGAGGTTCCGACAACGGCTTCAGCCAGGGGCTTGGGCGATTCGACCTTCAGGATGGCCAGATCCATGTTTGGGTCTGCCTGAATCACCCGGGCCGGCAGCATCGTGCCATCGTGAAGGCGCACTTCGATGCCTTCCACCCTGTCAACCACATGAAAATTCGTGATGATAAAGCCGCGACTGTCGATCGTCACGCCGGTGCCCATTCCACTGACACGACTCTTATTCGAATCCTCCGGGGCAAATGGCCAGCGGGCATTCGATGCAGCCAGTTTTTCACTGGCGATCGAAACCACGGCCGGCTGTATGCGGGCAACGGCATCAACAACGGCCGTGCGTCGCGATGGACTGGCTGCTGTCGCAACCGCCGGAGCCAAAATCGCGAATATGAGAAGAGCGTTCGTCATCAGGAAAAAACGTCGAATGACGCACCCGATAATCGTGTCGCTGGTTTGATCGCTGTTTGACAAGGTCACTTTCGAGAGTCCTCCATGACGGACTCGCACATCGTTATGCATCAAATCCTGAAAGTTTTGCAGGTCCTGAATCAGGCTCGCAATCCTTCCGGGCTTTTACGCATCCGCACCACTTCCGTGCGATGTGACGCGGCCCCCTCCGCCGTATTTTGGAACGAATCTGTTCAACTGAGCCGTTATTCAGGCTCGACTCCCCCCGGAGCAGCCTGACAAGGGCATCACTGCCACCATTCAGTCGAACGCTCCCGTTCCAAACTTATCAATCGGCACCAAGCCCTGTTCTCCTATCCTGCCAAACCCCTGAAAAACAACCAATCTTACCAATTATGCCATCTTCTCCGTAAATATTACCTATTTTAACTTCGATAACATCGAATGTATCGATTATGCAGGATTCAAATACCTGAGCAGGCATCCTGAAGAATCCTGGCCACGCGATTGGCCCCATCAGCAGATACCGAAGGTGGAGCGACTGCTTGATGAATTGCTGAAGCAATTTCGTTCTTCAGATCAAGCGAATTAAAAGCCTCCTCAGTAACTGGATAACCTCCTTGCCAACCCCTCAAGGCCGAGTCAAGTGCTGGAAACTCAACAAACCCGGGGCGGGGCGGATAAACAACCGGCGTACCGACGCACATAGCTTCAACTACAGCCCCATAACCCGCCTTAACAACGGCCACATCGACACTTTTCAGCAAGTCGGCACCGCTGAAACGATCTGGGCCGACGGTAAAAAATCGCCCTTCCAGGGAGATGCCAGGTGGATGAAAACCAATAATCACAACATTATCTGGAAGTTCATTAAGTCTATGCCATTCAAGATCTTCCACTCCATACCGGCCCACATAGAAATAGACCAGCCGGCAGTCGGGCCTCAGACCAAGTTCGATGATCAGTTCATGCCTGATATTTTGACCTCGGTTGACGACCATACCAACTTCGATCGACTCCCGGCCAATATTGCTCATTTCTGTGCAGGGCCAATGTTTCAGCAGAATGGCATTCGAACTTGCTTCAGTCATCTCCTTAATGATCTGCCTGTATCGAATGGTTTGGTCCATGCTGAATTGAGAAGCCTCGGGCGAATGGAGCAGATCGCTGTAAATTTCATTCCATGTAAAGTTCGCACCCAGAAATGCTGGTAAAGCTGCACAATGAGCGAGTTTCAGGGGAATCAGCGATGCATCGGCATAAACCACTCCGGCACCTGAACTTGCAAGCCATTGAACTTCGGCGTCAGATGCAGCACTGATCTGTTTGAATCGGCGTTCAAGCCGATCAAAAGTACCAGGCCAGTCGGTTCGGCTGTTCTGCCCTGGCGGGCTGAGGATACCCAGATCGCACGGGAAATGCCCAAATGAAATATCTCGCCGGAGTCGTTCACGGAACGCTGGCCAAAGTTCCGTGTCGCAACGAATGGTCACCTCAAATTCGGGTGAAATTTCATTTACCACAGCAACCATACGGTTGACATGGCCATAACCATGGTTGGTGACATAAGCGACTATATGATTTGACTTTGTCTTCAAAGGTCGGGCTGCCTGAAATTGATTCTCGATTCCTTATTACACAATAACAATCGATGGCCGTGAATTGAACACTGGCCAGGCCGACCCTCGCCGGTTAGGCTGTATTCCATCAAGGCAAAGCCAAAGCCTGTCGGCATTAAACAGAACAGCGCAGAATCAGCATGCGAAAGGTCGTAACCATGAAATTGCAGTACACTTGCAAAATATTGTTTTTTTCTGCCGCCGCCTTTTTGGGCATTCTAACATTGTCGTCAGCAAATGAAGCACAAAAACAGATTGGTTCGACACCTAACATTATCATCTTTCTGGCAGACGACTTAGGCTATGGCGATCTGGCCTGTTACGGCAACAAGATCATCAAGACCCCCAATCTCGATAAATTCGCCACGCAGGGTCTCAGGCTCACGCAATGCTATTCGGCCAGTGCCGTCTGCTCGCCCAGCCGCTCGGCAATCCTGACCGGCCGAACGCCATATCGCAACGGCGTCTTCACCTGGATTCCTGAAAATCGCCTACCCTACCTTCGCACTTCCGAAATCACTTCTGCAAAACTCTTGAATGAAAAAGGTTACGACACTGGCCACTTCGGCAAATGGCATCTCAACGGCTTCTTTAACAAGCCCCAGCATCCTCAGCCCAACGACCACGGCTTTAAATATTGGTTCAGTACGCAGAACAATGCCGCCCCGAGCCACAAAAACCCGACAAACTTTGTGCGAAATGGCCAGGAAGTCGGCCTGCTCGAAGGCTTTTCGGCCCCGCTTGTTGTTGATGAGGCCATTAAATGGCTGAAAACTGGTCGCGACCCCCAAAAGCCGTTCTTTATCTGTGTCTGGACCCACGAACCGCACTTGCCCATCGAAAGTGACCCCCAATTCCAAGCCCACTACAGCCAGATTGAAAACCCCGACATCCGCCAGCACCACGGCAATGTCACGCAGATGGACCACGCCTTCGGCAAGCTGATGGCCACTGTCGATGAACTGAAGCTGCAAGAGAATACATTCATTGCATTTACAGCCGATAATGGCCCCGAAGGCAATGGCGACAATGGCCGCACTCGTGGCTCGACCGGTGGCCTCCGAGGCCGAAAACGCGATGTTTATGAAGGCGGCATTCGTGTGCCCGGCATCATTCGCTGGCCTGGCCACGTCAAGCCTGGCACAACCAACGACACGCCCGTGATTGGCTCAGATCTTTTTGTGACCACCTGCGAACTCGCCGGGGTGAAAGTCCCGGCCGATCGAGTGATTGATGGCGGCAGCCTTCTGGGGCTTTTGGAAAATGGCTCTGCCGTCAGTCGCACCCGCCCGCTTTATTGGCGTTGCCCGATTGCCCGTAGCGAAATCAAAACAGCAATGCGCGTCGGCGACTGGAAGATCGTTGCCACCGAAAACCTCTCACGCATGGAACTTTACAACCTTAAGGACGACCCAACCGAAGCGAAAGACCTGCGTGAAAAGAACCCGGAAAAATTTGCTGAGATGAAATCGGCACTCGTTTCGCTCAATACTGAAATTGAGGCTGAAGGCCCCAAATGGTGGCAGGGCTATGAAGAAAACGCCGCTGCCGCACAGAAAAAAGCCGCCGCCAAGAAAAAAGCAGCGACCAAAAAGAAAGCCGCCAATCCGAAACCAGCCGATTGACCGAGCGAAACCACCTTATGCCACAGACTATCATGAAACTCACTGATCAACCTATCTGGCAAGAGCTTAAGACACACCAAACGGAGATCGCCGGCGTCCATCTGCGAGACCTTTTCGCTGCTGATGCCGATCGCGGGAATCGGCTGGTGGCTGAGGGTGCAGGCTTCTTTCTTGATTACTCAAAAAACCGCCTGACACAAAAGACGGTTGATTTGTTGTCGAAGCTGGCTGATGCCGTCTTGCTCAGACAAAAAATCGACGCCATGTTTGGCGGTCAAAAGATCAACAACACCGAACATCGCAGCGTTTTACACACCGCCTTACGCGCACCGGCCAACGCGACAATCATGGCTGATGGTGTGAATGTCGTGCCCGAAGTACATGCCGTGCTGGGTCGTATGGCTGAGTTTACCGGCCGGGTGCGTTCTGGCCAGTGGCTTGGTGCCACCGGGAAGAAGATCCGGCACGTCGTGAATATCGGCATTGGCGGATCGGATCTCGGCCCGCATCTCTGTTGCGATGCACTGCGGCATTACGCTGACCGCTCTATAGCTATGCACTTTGTCTCGAATGTTGACGGCACCGACATGGCCGAAGTGCTGCGTGCCATCGACCCCGCCGAGACTCTCTTTATTGTTGCCTCTAAAACTTTTACTACTCAGGAAACCATGGCCAATGCCCGATCGGCACGTGCCTGGCTGGTGGCGGCCCTGGGTGAATCGGCGGTAGCCCATCATTTTGTCGCAGTAAGTACAAATGCCACAGAAGTTTCCAAATTCGGTATCGACACTGCGAATATGTTTGGATTCTGGGACTGGGTCGGTGGCCGCTATTCTGTTGATTCAGCCATTGGCCTTTCTCTGATGATTTCCATTGGTCCCGATGCGTTTTACGAATTCCTGGCCGGCTTTCGCGCGATGGACGAGCATTTTCGCACAGCACCATGGGCAGAAAACCTACCAGTTCTTCTCGCCCTGATCGGCATCTGGTACAACAATTTCTGGGATGCCGAAAGTATTGCTATCCTGCCATATGATCAATACTTAAATCTTTTGCCGGCTTATCTGCAGCAGCTGGACATGGAATCCAGTGGCAAACGGGTGACAAAATCAGGAGAACCGGTTGATTATCAAACCGGGCCGGTTGTGTGGGGTCAGCCAGGCACCAACGGTCAGCATGCGTTTTATCAGCTGATTCATCAGGGCACCAAGCTCATTGCGTGCGACTTTATTGGCTTTGCCCAGAGCCTTAACCCCATGGGCCGGCATCATGATCTGCTCATGTCGAACTTTTTTGCCCAGACCGAAGCATTGGCTTTCGGCAAGACATCGCAGGAACTGGCGAGCGAAGGATGCAAGCCTGAACTGATACCGCATCGGACATTTCCGGGGAATCGACCAACCAATACCCTTCTTATAGAAAAATTGACACCATCGACACTTGGTTCGCTAATTGCATTATATGAACACAAGGTTTTTGTGCAGGGTGTGGTCTGGGACATCAATTCATTTGACCAGTGGGGTGTGGAACTGGGCAAGGTACTGGCTAACCGGATTGTGCCCGAGCTGGAGTCGGCTAAAGAGCCTGAGTTGTCTCACGACAGCTCAACAAATAATCTAATCAGGAAATATTTATTTCTCAAAAAATAAGCAATCGACGTTCATACATATCTTGAATCATTCAATACTTACCGATATTGGAATGATCTTTGGAAGAACCGACTCGCTAACACAACTCTATGAAGTTTTCATGAATTCACCCGAAAACCTGTCGGATTGACTTGCCAAGTAACAATTTATGTCGTCTAATTCATTGTGTCTTACAAGGGGTCGTGATCCAGTTGCGAAATAAACCGAACAGGATGTGAAACGGTCGCATACTGGATGCAGACAGTCAGGCGAGCAGGTCTCTTCCGATACTTTGTCGGGGGAACATAACGCTCTGCTCGCTGGTGAACCGGAAGGAACCACACAAGAGGTCAACTGATCGATGTCGCTGCAGCCAGAAACCACGTTCGAGTTATCGGGAAACCTTGAAACAGTCAGGCGGACCACGGTAAATCAACCGTTTTTCAGAGAGATGGAAAAGCTCTGGACAGATCTGCTGAGGGTGGCAGCAATTGTCGAAGGCTCTTTGAATCAGTCTATGGATGTACTGATAAGGCAACGATCAGAGCTGGCAAACGACGTAATCAACAGCGAAAAGATGATTGATCGCTGGGAAGTCAGTATTGAGGAAAAGTGCCTTACCATTCTCGCCAGGCACCAGCCTGTTGCCAGCGACCTTCGCCGGGTAGCAGCAGTACTTAAGCTAAACAGCCTTTTGGAAAGGCTTTCAGACCTTTCAAGTCATATCGCTGTTCGATCAAGAAAATTTAACGAATCAAACACCGGTGTGAAACTCAGCCAGGATTTCATCAGCCTCGCCGAAGCCAGCATTGAACTGCTTACCGACAGCCTGAACACTTTGATAAAAGGCGATTCCGCCCAGGCCCGCAAACTGCTTGATGGTGCCAGGTTCGCCCGTATCGATCGACTCCGCACAAGTGTCCGCCGAGAGATGAAACAGGCGATTCGCGACAATATCGAGAATTTTGATTCATCGCTACGCATTATTAACATCTCACGAAATTTTAAGCGAGTCGCAGAACACGCTCTTGATATCGCCGTTGAAACGGTTTACATGAAGGAAGGGCTGATCATCAGGCATCAGGCCCTCAAGCAAATTGGTGGCGACGACGTTGATTGATTAGATCAATCTCTTCAATCAATCAGGTTGATTCAGAATATTCTTAGAAAATGATCTTGCCAAAATTTGCTTTATTGGCAAAATTTTCCAAAAGTGCGGAATTGTTCGCAATCAACCAGCTTTTTTGCCGAAATATTCTAAAGAAGAATATTCGACGGAATAAGTGAAAGTTGGCGATCGGTTCCCCTGAGGGTTATGGGGGCAATACTCGGAAGGGAATCTGGGTATCCTGTAGCCGGCAATAACAAGTGGAATAAGAACGGCCAACAATTCCCCCGACCGGGTATTGTGGTTAACCTGCTTCCTGAATTTCTACTTCATCTGGCAAAACCAGAGGAATGCAAAAATTCAAGGATGGTTTGACCAGACCCTGCGGATACAGTTGCCAGGTGAGATCGGCAAGGAGGCGTAGCTTGCGTTACCCTAGATGGACAAGGTCGGCCATGATGGCCGCAATGGGCCTTGCGGCTTCGTTGCCCGGGATCGACGCACAGACATATCGCGGGCTGGAACCCGGCGCCAGTCAGAGCGCCGCAACTCCGCCCGGCGACCAGGCCAGGGCTGCTGCGAAAACCGTCGCGAAAGCCAAGTCGGCCCCGGCGATGGATCCGGCCGAAGCTGCCATGCTTCGCAGCCGAAGTGCCCGCACAGTGCTGCGGAACGGCTTGGACTACATCAAATACCAGCAATATGAAAAAGCTCTTGCCTATCTTCGCGAAGCCGAAAAGCGAACCAGCGAACTCAATCCGCAGGAACTGATCAGCCTGCGACAGGGAATCGAAGCCGCTCAGGACGGCCTGCGTTCGCCAACGGCACAGGTTGGATACGCCAGATCCAGGAAGCCGCAATCTGGCTCAATCGCCATCGCAGGAAGGCGGGGAACACTGCCGCCTGTCGATTCGCAGATGGTCACGGCTTCGGCCGAAAAGTCGACGCCGAAAATCTCGGCCGCTGAAATTCATGCCTCTGATCCTGCTCAAGTACCAGCTGATCTGAAGCAGGAAACGGTCGTTGCAAAACTTGATCCGATCAGTCCTGAAGTTCTATCCACCAAGTTGCCTTCCGCGGCTGAACTGGCCAATTCTCGAACAATCGACTCTGCCCGAAGGCGATACGACGCCGCCAGCCAGTCTAATAGTTCGGTTCCTCCCATTCAGGAACCGAAGGGAATTGTTGAGCCGGCCCCGACTCAGAAATCACCTGTTGAAAAATCGTCAGCTTCAGAGCTTCCTGTAGTTGCTGAGAATTCAGGTTCTCCAGTTCCAACTAAGAAAACATCTCCACCAGACTCTGACGATATTCCACCGCCATTGCCAGACAGCCCCGCCGCTGTAAGCTCGGCCACCAAACCAGCAGGCCTGCCGCCACTGGAAGAACCGGCTCCGGCTATGCCGGTGAAATCGGCGGAACCTGTTGCCGTGAAACAGGATCCGGCGGCTGAACTGCCCATTTCCAGCGACGACCTCAAAGCACCTGAAGTGGCTGTGCCGCCGCTACCGGTTGTTGAGGAAATACCTGCTCCTTCGGCCAAGCCTGTCGCTGATAATCAGCCGTGGGCCCAGCCTGACAAATTATTGGTAAAGCCGACCGAACCAGCTAAGACGACCGAACCAGCTAAGCCGACTGATCTTGCCAAGCCATCGGAAGCAGCCAAAACTGCTCAACCAGCTTTAGAAGTCGAGGCTCCTGCACAACTGCCAGAACTGCCAGCGGCAAATACGCTGCCTGAAGCCAGGCTAATGCCAGTTATCGAGACTGTCAAACCGGCTGAAGTGAAAGTATCTGTCGAAGTCGAAAAACCAGTGAAAGTAGCAGTTGAAGAAGCCAAAACCCCGGAACGGCTGAAACTGCCAGAATTGCCAGTGGCAGAAAAATTGGCTGAAGCAGAACTGCCGGCACTGCCAGAACTGCCGGCTGCTGAGCCACAGGCCTCTGTGCAAAAATCCGATTCACCAGCCAACTCCAAGTCTGACGACAAAACAGTGACCGTTTCTTCCGAAAAAACGGAACTGGCAAAGCCTGTTCAACCAGATGAAAAGTCCGTAAGTGGCGTTCCGGTGTTGACACCTCTTCCTGACGATGACTCAGCTGAAGCTCCGTCTCTACCGCCACTACCCACAAAACCAGCTTCTCCGGCTCCTGACGTCAGTAGTCTTCCACCTTTATCAGTCGAAGACATACCAGCCACGGCAAATGTAAAGGCTGAATTACCTGCAGATCCAGTGTTACCGGTGCTGCCATCAGCCAAGCCAGTCGATGAGGCCATGCCACCTTTACCAACGGCTAAGCCTCTCGATGAGGCCATGCCGCCTTTACCAACGGCTAAGCCAGTCGATGAGGCCATGCCACCTTTGCCGGAAAAGCCTTTATCAACCAACGATGCCACCAAGGCTGAAGTCAAAGAAAATGCAACTTTGCCGGCATTGCCAGTGCGAGATGTCGAAACCGCCGCATCTGACACTCCACCCCTTCCCACCCAGGTGAAGGAAGAGGAGCCAGTAAAAATCGCTCGTAAGGAATCAGAGACCACAGTACCAGCCACAGGCGAACTGCCACCGCTACCAGCTGAGGAGGTTACCGGTTCTGCTGGTGTTGCCGCTGCTGTGACTACTGATGATTCAAATTCAGAAAAAGCCGCAAATCGGCTACTTTCAGGTCTTTCACCTGAACGTCGTCGGGCTATCGAAGAGATCGCCAGGGCACAGGTAGAACGTCCAGGCGGAGCCACTCCTGGCCTCTCGCCCCTTGGTGGTGGCTCATCCAGTTCTTCAATGCCCCAGATTAATAACCGTGGCATGTTACCAGGCGGCGGGAACATGAGCGCACTGGACGACCCACTGGTACGCCTGGAATTACCCAGAGCCCCCAGTCCGGCTGAAGCCCGACCAATCCGTGCAATCCTCTTGCCCGAGCAATTCGACAACATCAAACCCCGCGAATTTGATCCGCGGCGTAAAATGTGGGCCTCCTCTGCCGTAGCCCACTACCCGCTCTATTTCCAAGACCCAAGTCTTGAGCGATATGGCATTTCGATCGAACAGCGAATGGGGCGGGGAGGACGAAAACTGACCTACCCGATCGACGACCCAACTCAAAGCAAACTTCGGAATCAGATCGCCACACCATTCTTCTCGGCCGGTCTTTTTGCACTGCAAACAGCCACATGGCCCCTGCGAATGGTGGCCGATCCACCCTGGGAAGCTGAATACGACCTTGGCTACTATCGCCCAGGTGATCGTGTACCGGAAGATACGGTTGTCGTGCCCTGGAAAGGTGTCGGACCTCTCTTCAAAGGCAACAAGTATTGACCTGACAAACACTTTAAATCAATTATTCAAACGCCTTTCTCTACAATGGGAAAGGCGTTTTTTTATTTCACTTCAAATGGCTTTAACAATTTGATCGGCAACCCGATCTCGACAATTTCTACCCGACCTGTCCACTGGCACGACTTCTCGTTCAAAAAACCGGTTTTCATGGCAACAAACGATGCCGTGATCAAGGCCCTGACACATTCACCTGATGGCTCACCCGTATCCGCATCAAGTCCCGAAGGAATATCCATTGCCAGTACTGGCTTCTGACTGGAATTGATCCTCGCAATTATCTGACCTGCCATACTTTCAGACGAAATTCCGCGAGTCATCCCAGTCCCAAAAAGGCAATCGACAATCCAGTCGGCCTTTTCAATAAATGCATCAAGATCTAGATAATTGCCAAGAAAATGCTCGCGTACATGCGTATTTTCAAGGATTTTCTGCTGCGTAGGTGCCAGACCCTTCAAGTCAGACTTCGCAGAAACCCATACCAAATCAACACTTGCTGAATAAGTAGAGTCAAGATGCCGCGCCATCACTGCCCCATCGCCACCGTTATTCCCCGGGCCACAAACCAGGAGAATTCGAGGAATTCGCAACGAATCATCAAGTAACCCGGTTTCACCTATTGCCCAGTTCAACACGCGGGCCGCCCCCCGGCCTGCGTTTTCCATCAAAACAAGAGTTGAAAGTCCAATATCCTCGGCTTTCTGGTCAAGGCTCCGAAACTCGTCACGAGCAAGTGGCCTGATCCTCAGCCTCGATGGCTCGGGGCACTCCCGTCTGTCAAATCGGTCCAAAACTTCTTTCATCCTACAAATTCAATTCATATAATGACTTACGGCGAATAACCCTGTTAAGGATTATTCGCCGAAGATTTGTTGATTTTCGATTCAATCAATAACTGAAAATCAGTCGTGATGATGCTCGTTATCAATGCCCAGACGGAACTTGAGTTCGTCGAACTGCTCGCGATAAACATCGTCGGTCGAGTGCAGGTGCTCAGCCTCTGAAATGAATCGCAACGAATCGTCGCGTTTCAGACCACAGGCCTGAAGAATCTCTTCAAACGGGTCAAGATCGTTGGCATAGACGAACAGCAACTTGTGCTCGTCAAACTGCACTTCCATTGGACCATTCGGGTTCAGTGCAGCCAGACCAGTGCAGCCGTCATTCAGAAGCAATTCTTCGTAGTCAAACAAAGTGCTCTTGAAGATCACGCTGTCCATATGCTCGCGATACATATCAGCATGGGTGCCGGGCTCACTCTCGTGGCTCGACTCCATCACCACATCAATCTCATCACCAAGCGGTGCAAGAAGTTCCATGAAAACTTCGAAGAGCTTATCGGCTGAGACCGATGCAGCCAGAACTGGCATGGTGTTACCGGTCTCCGGGTCTCGATAGACATCCCGCCGATAGCCTTCGCTTGGCACAATCTCAAGATCGAATGAAGGCCGAATGGCGTCGGTCAGAACAAAGTCGCCATAACGACCTACCTGCAAATGCGCATCCAGCTCATCCTGGCTCAGATCTTCAAAGCTTGTGCGGGGCATGCGTCGGGCATTGTGACGCAGCACCCGCTCCAGGAACCGCTGAATGAAACTCATGGGAAAGGAACCTCTCTCTCCGCGACTTCGAGAATTTTTGTATGATTCAGATTCTGCTATCGCGTCGAGCGTTTCCGGCAAACTATCACCAGAAACTGCTATCCCAGGCAATCGCTCTGTTCCCCGAAACACCGTACCCGGAAAAACATCAGGCTCGGAATCGGGATGCCAATCCGCTGGCTCCGCAACTATCGCATCTCTCTTGTAACTTAATATATCACGCCTTTTGGAGAGTTTCATGTCTCTCGAAAAGTTCTCGAAAAGTTTCTTGGAATATTCTCCATCCAACCAGGATTCGGGTTCCGACTTCCAATAAGACATGGCCTTCTGACCTCCATTGCCCTCAGACCTGCCCGGCTGTCTCTTCTTGGTGCATTTTCAACGAACAGTGATATGTACAGGCTTGGCATTAGGTTACGTTCGTTCCCGCGATCCTTCGCGACATCACTTCCCTCATCACTATCAATACGTCGAAAAAAACAGAAATGGACGACAAAACTTCCAAAATTTCTTAAAAAATTATTAAAGTACCCTTCCAACCTTGCCGAAACAGCAAACTTACCATCGTCGACAATCGTTTGCACACCAAAAGTTTAAATACTAATTATCGTTCTCCGGTCGCTCACCATACTCTGATTATGCCAGTCTCTTTTTATTAGAATAAGAAAAATTGCCTCACTCCTTCAGACGGAAATAACAATGACAGACGAAAACGGCCACTTCGAAAAAATCGACCTGACAATCGCTCCTGAGCCACAGGCCGGCCCACCCCCTGCCCAGCCCTCGCCACAGGAACTGCTCGACGCCGTTCACCAGTTCCCCTGCGAATTCCTCATCAAAGTCATCGGTGCCTCAAGCGATGATTTCATCGAACGCGTCGTCGCCGCCGTCATCGCGCTCAATATCCTTGAAACCGACGTCTCTTACACCTCCCGCCAGACTGCCGGCGGTCGCCACACCTCTGTCTCGCTCACACTCATCGCCCAGTCCTCTCAACAGGTTATGGATATCTTTGCCGCCATCCGCCAGGTGCATGGCGTCGTCATGGTCATGTGACAATCAGCTAAAAAGTCACACCACTTCAACCCGCACCACTGTAACACCTCGCATTCCGCCCGCATCTGACCGTATAATTCGCTTGAATATTAACGATTCTACCCCTTGCAGGGATTGGGTGGACCATGCCGGCGACATCCGCGACAATCAATCAGGAAACAAACCCCACTCTCTTGGAAAAACTGGCCAAACGCCTGACTGCTGAAACCTCGGGCGAAGCCCGCTTCGACGACACCACCCGCTCTCTCTTCGCCACCGACGCCAGTCTTTATGAAATTCCGCCCGTCGGTGTCTTCTTCCCCCGCTCGGCCCAGGATGTCTCGAAGGCCGTTGAAATCGCTGCCGAGCTCGGCATCGCCATCATCCCCCGCGGCGCGGCCACCAGCCTCTCTGGCCAGACCATCGGCGCGGGCCTCGTTGTCGATTGCTCCAAGTTTATGAATCGTATCGGAATTGTCGATCGCGACCGCATGACCGTACGCGTCGAGCCGGGCGTCGTCTGCGACCAGCTCAACCGCCACCTGAAGCCCCTCGGCCTGATGTTCGGGCCCGACGTTTCCACCAGCGACCGCGCTACCATCGGCGGCATGATCGGCAATAACTCGGCCGGTGCCCGAAGCCTGCGCTATGGCAAAGTGGTTGACCACGTGCTGGGCCTTGAAGTTGTCCTCTCCGGCGGCATGATCGCCCAGTTTCGCGGCTATAACGAACCCGAGCTTGAACAGGTCATCGCCAATGGTGGCCGCCTGGGCTACCTTCACAAGACCGTGCGCGACCTCGTGGCCGAAAACCGCGAGGAGATCATCGCCCGATACCCGCGCATTCTCAGGCGAGTCAGTGGCTACAACCTCGACGAATTCATCCCCGGCCTGCCCGTGCGAGCCGACGGCTGGCACGACGACCCCTACAAATTCAACCTGGCCAGGCTCATCGTCGGCTCCGAAGGCACCCTCGGCCTCATCACCGCCGCCGATGTCCGCGTCGTCCCCATTCCCCCCTGCCAGGGCTTGGTCGTGGTCTCGCACCGCACCATTCGCGACGCCCTTGCCAGCCTCCCCGCCTATCTCGCTGCCGGGCCCGCCGCCGTTGAAATGATCGACCGCATGATCCTCAATCTGGCCCTGGCCCACCCTGAATACCGCCGCCTCGTCACCTTCACCGAAGGCGAACCCGAAGCCGTTCTGGCCGCCCAGCTTTATGCCGGGTCGCCCCAGGAACTCGAAGAAAAAGCCGCCATCATTGAACGTGGTCTGGCGGGCAATGCCTCGGTGCTGGCCATCAAGAAAAACCTCACGGCATCATCCACCGACAACTTCTGGAAGGTCCGCAAGGCCGGCCTATCATTATTAATGGGCCTGCCCGGCGACGCCAAGCCCGTGGCATTTGTCGAAGACACCGCCGTTGATCCCGCCGTCCTGCCTGCCTACTACGACCGTTTCATGCAGATCATCGGCCGCCAGGGTGTCACCGCCTCGTGCTATGGTCATGCCGATGTCGGCTGCCTGCACATCCGCCCCGTGCTGAACATGAAAACCGAAAAGGGTCTTGAACAACTCAGGGCCATTGCCGAAGACGTTTCAAGCCTGGTGGCTGAATTCGGCGGCTCAATGTCGGGCGAGCATGGCGACGGCCTGGCCCGCAGCCGATGGAATCGAAAGATCTTCGGCGACCGCCTCTTTGAAGTCTTCTGCCGCGTCAAGCATGCCTTCGACCCCACCGACCAGATGAACCCCGGCAAGGTGGCCGCCGAACCCGAACTGACCGACCACTTGCGCATCAGCCCGGAATATCTCGCCATAACGCCCGAAATCACCGGCTTCGACTTCGCCGACCAGGGCGGCCTGGCCCAAGCCGTCGAGCTTTGCTCGGGCGTGGGTGCCTGCCGCAAGACAGACACCGGCACCATGTGCCCCAGCTATATGATCACCCGCGACGAAGCCGACAGCACCCGCGGCCGGGCCAATGCCCTGCGTGAAGTGATGAGCGGCCAACTGGGCCGCGACCGTAAGTGGGATCACCCCGGCCTTCTCCAAACCATGGACCTCTGCCTGGGCTGTAAGGCCTGCAAAAGCGAATGCCCCTCGGGCGTGGATATGGCCCGCCTCAAAAGCGAAGTGCTCTATCAGGCCCACAAAGAACGCGGTGGCCCGCCCTGGGCCGACCTCATCTTCGGCCACGTGCATGCGCTTAACAGGCTTGGTTCGCGATTCGCCTTTCTGGCCAATCCCCTGCTGAAAACCAGCCTCATGCGTGGCCTTCTTGAAAAAGTCGCCGGCATTGACCGCCGCCGCACCCTGCCCGCCTTTGCCGGTCGGGCCAACCTGCGCACATGGTTCAGCCAGAGAAAGCCCGAAATTCCCCAGCCGGGTGGCCGCAAGATCATTCTGCTTGACGACTGTTTTACCACCTTTAATCACCCCGAAGTGGGCCGTGCGGCCGTGCGTCTGCTGGAAAAGGCCGGCTATGAAATTGAGCTGGTGGGCGGGTTCTGCTGCGGCCGGCCTGCCGTTTCAAAAGGTTTGCTTGATGTCGGCCGCGAGCTGGCCGGCGCGTTGGTTGATCGCCTCTCGCCGGCGGCCCGGGCGGGCGTGCCCATTGTGGGGCTTGAGCCATCGTGCCTGACGATGCTGGTTGACGACAACCGTCAACTCCGGCTGGCCGACGCAGCCCAGGCCGTGGCCAAAGCCACCACCCAGCTTGAATCGCTGGTGGCCGACGCCATTGAAAGCGGCCGCATTCGCCTGCGGCCGATCCATGAAAAAGTGCTTTTGCACGGCCACTGCCAGCAGAAGGCAATTTTCGGCACGGCCCAGACCGCACGCCTGCTGCGGCTGATTCCCGGCATCAACCTTCAGGAACTCGACAGCGGCTGCTGCGGCATGGCGGGCTCGTTCGGCTACGACAAAGACCATTACGACATGAGTAAGGCACTGGCCGACCGCGTGATTCTGAAGGCCATGTCCGACAACCCGAACGCCATTCTGGTGGCCGCCGGCACAAGCTGCCGCGCCCAGGTGGAAGACCTCGCCGGCCACCACGCCCTGCACCCGCTGGAACTGGTAGCAAGACAGGTAGAGGGGTGAACGATTTGGCATAAAAGTTGATCGATGTAAAGTAGATATCACTATTTTATGTTATTCAGGTTTGAAATTTAATTTCTTTAACAACTAGAAACCTGACATATGCTACTATCAAGAAAACGCAATATTGTTCCAATTTTTGATACAAT
>JBEITT010000105.1:0-17773 GCA_040374745.1 Planctomycetaceae bacterium
GCTAAGGCAAAATGTCTGGTAAAGGTCAGGCCAGTCAGGCTTTATCAAGGCCGGCACCTTCCCGGCTGGACGTTCTGATTGTTGACGACAGTGCGGTGGTTCGCCAGACGTTGCGGTCGATAGTGGAATCTGACCCACGATTTGTAGTGACGACCGCGAGCGACCCCTATGAAGCGGTGGAAGTGCTGAAAAAACTTGTTCCGGCAGTGATTCTGCTGGATGTGGAAATGCCCCGGATGGACGGCCTGACATTTCTACGCAAGCTAATGCGGCAGCACCCTTTACCGGTTGTGATGTGTACCTCGATTGCTGACCGGGCCCTTTCAGCCCTTGAGATTGGGGCCATGGAGGTGATTGCCAAGCCTGACTGGCGCGACCCTTCGAAGTTATCGCTCTGGTCGGCCAACCTCTTGGAAAGCATTCGCAATGCTGTTCGGGTTGGACAGTTACAGCAAATTAAAAAAGAAGCACCCAGCACAATCAGTGCACCAAACGACGGCCGGCTTTCCGCCGATACGATCTTACAGAAGCAGCCTTACCAGGCACGCGGCACCATCACCGAAAAGGTCATTGCCGTTGGTGTTTCAACCGGCGGCGTGCAGGCTGTGCACCAATTGCTTGCGGGTTTTCCGGTCGATTCGCCCGGCATTGTCATCGTGCAGCACATGCCTGCTGATTTTACAGGAGCATTTGCCAACCGGTTGAATAACGACCCGAAGATTCAGATGGAAGTGCACGAGTGCCGGAATAATGAGACTGTCAGGCCCGGCCATGTGTTGATTATTCCGGGCAATTTTCATGGGGTCGTTCGTCGTAACGGTACAGGGTTCAAGGTGGAACTAATTGACGGGCCGCCGGTGAACCGGCACAAACCAAGCGTGGATGTGCTGTTCCGTTCTGCAGCGCAGGCCGCCGGGCCGCATTCGGCCGGGGCGATTCTGACGGGAATGGGCGACGACGGTGCCATGGGATTGCTGGAGATGCGTGAATCAGGCGCACTGACGATTGCCCAGGATCAGGCGACCTCGACTGTTTTTGGTATGCCACGTGAAGCCATCCGCCGGGGTGCTGCACGCATTGTGCTGCCGCTTGACCGGATTGCTTCAGCCCTGCACCCTTCCGGGGGCCAGTGGGAGAGTTGACTGAACTCTTGTATTGCCTAATTTTAGCTATAAACAACTTGATCTTGCGATATTCACCCGGTTGCTGTTCAATAGTTTTATCCGTCAAATTTCATAGTCTTGTCGATAAAAAGCCAGGGGCCTGTTCCTCATGGAAATGCAATCGGTTACCGCTGATTGTGATAACCATGCATCAGGCCTGATTGAAAAAAGTGAAAATACAACGAATGCTCTGGCATGGTATTTCAATCATCCGGTGAACTGTGCCTGGGCCTTTGTTTTTTCAGGCATGGTTGTGGGGATAACAGGAGTCAGGTTGTCAGGGTTGTCATTAATACTGTTTTTACTTTCAACTATCTTCCTGCTTGATTTCATTTTTATTCTCATTAATGGCATTTCTGATTTAAAGATTTATATTATGTGTCTTACGTTGGCTGGCCTGGGAAGTTCCTTGCGTTACCATAATGAAACAGTGGGATTTTCAGGAATTGAAATCAGAGATGTAGTCGATCATCGGCGGCCGAGATTGCTGACTTTCGATGGTTATCTGATAGACAGAGAAACATTTGATCAGGGCAAACTGGCTGAACCCAGCAGTCGGATTATATTAAAAGCCGAGAGAATGAAAAGCAACAGGGCCAATGAGCCATGTCGGGGCTCGATTCTGGTGGAAGCCAGGCCCGAACAGATTTCAGGAATCAGGACAGGGCAGGCTGTTTCATTGACAGGTTGGTTGGAACCACTGCCTGAGGCAATGAATCCCGGCACATATTCCATGTCTGATTATTGGCGTGGGCGAGGAGTTCATGCCATCATTAATGCGAGAAATCATGCAATAATTCAAACTCAGACGGAGAAACCGCTTATTTACTGGCGATTCTATCTTGATCGAATTCGACAGCGATGTCGTAATTGTATTAAAGCGGCAGTGCCTGAAAATCAGGGATCACTGCTGGAAGCACTTGTGCTGGGAATTCGAGAATCGGTTTCGCAGCGTGATCGGAATCTGTTTCGAGACAGTGGAACTCTGCACCTGCTGGCCATTTCCGGGCTTCATCTTCAGGTGATCGCCATTTTTATGATGTGGCTGGCCCGATTAACAAAATGTAATCTGGTGCTGACGGCATGGCTGGTAATACTCTGCTCAGGCTTTTATTCCGTGCTTGTCGGCGGCAGTGCTTCTGTGGTGCGGGCCACACTGATGACCTCTGCAGTAAGCATGAGCATGGTTCGAAATCAACCGGGACATTTCTGGAACCGACTATTGCAATCAGGTTGCATTGTGATCTGGCTTAATCCTCTGCAGCTTTTTGATGCGGGGTGTCAGCTCTCTTTTTTTGGGACAGCTGGAATTCAGTTTGCAACAGAATTATGGTCGAAAACAAGCCAGTTTATAAAATTAGATATTTATCAACATCCGGTCGAACAACTTCTGGGGGTTTTCAAAACACCTGAATTTCTGAATCAAAATCAGACGGGTGGTCATCATAAAATACCAGCAGTCATAATCTTTTTAATGATTGTATTAATTAGGGTTTTCATTGTTCTGATCAGGCTTATTGCGGAGCCTTTGTTTATTTCACTGATTGTCTGGTTGTTCACGGCTTTGCTTGTAGGATTTCATTTTCAATCCGTCAATCCTGTTGCAATTCTGGTGAATCTGCCACTGGTGCCTGCAACCAGCCTTGCATTGATAGTGAGTCTTTCTGGAATGGTACTGAGCCTGAGCGGGATTGGGCTGATCGGCAACTTCCTCATCCAGATTGCAGGCCGGTTGATGGCAGCCTGTGTTTTGCTGCTTGACTGGGCACTTAGGAATATGATGGCTCCGATTGCATTTCAGTCACCTGAAATGATCGATCTGATGTTAATTTACACCGTGTTGTTTCTAATGATATTGATTTATCATTCGTCAAACACCCAAAAACATTTATTGAATTATGTATTAATTGTGTTATTGGTTGTTTATCTTCCTGGAATTCATTATATCAGATTAAGCCGGAAACATGATCAAGATGCACTGAAGATGCATGTTTTTGCGGTAGAACATGGTCTTTCCATACTTATTCGCTTGCCAGATGGGCAAAACTGGCTTTATGACTGTGGCCAGATGGGCTCGCCTGCTGTAGCTGAAAAGGTGGTTATACCTGCGCTGAATTCCATAGGTGTTTCAAGGATTGACAAACTTTTCATCAGTCATGCTGATTCTGATCATTTCAATGGTATTTCGTCTCTGATTGATTCCGAAATAAAAATACAATCTGTCTTGACGACTCCGCATTTTCTGAGAAGCCGACAGCCTGATGCGGTTGAATTAAAAAACCTGATTGTAGCTAATGAAATTCCTCTTCTGGCAATATCAGCGGGTGAGATTCTGCTTGAAAATCAGAAATGTTCTGCAAAAGTCCTGCATCCTTCACCGACATTCTCGCAGTTTAAAGCAGATAATTCGACGAGTCTGGTAATAGAAATTGAATCAAATGGAACTAATTGTATTCTGACAGGCGATCTTGAAGGCGCAGGCTTGACAGAAATGACGAGTTTTCGTGATGAGTCTGATGATCTCAGGAAATATTGTTCTGTATTGGTCGCTCCACATCATGGGGGTATTCAAAGTAATCCAGAGTGGTTCTACCAGACATTTCAGCCGGATATTGTAATTACCAGCCAAGGTAAAGGGCGATTTGGACTTGCAAACAATCTTGAGTCGAGATTGAAATCGTTTTTACCCGATTGCCGGCTTTTTGTAACCGCCCGCGATGGTGCAATTGAATTGAAGTGGACCAGCGATGGAGTTAAGGCAAACACCTTTCGCGATGGTAATTCATTGAGAAAACCGCTGGCCGGGACTGAATCTCGTGAAGGCCGCAACACCGGCTCCGCCAAGACTTTCTTCAATACGCAATAGCCGATTGTATTTCGCCAGACGTTCACTGCGCACAACCGAACCGATTTTAATCTGGCCACAACCACTTGCCGTTGCCAGGTCGGCAATAAATGTGTCTTCGGTCTCGCCGGATCGTGCCGAAACGACTGCGCCAAAACCAGCCTTTGCCGCAACAGCCAGGGCCTCCAGTGTTTCCGAAACGGTCCCAATCTGGTTGAGTTTAATTAAAACAGAATTAGCTGATTTCATTTCAATTCCCCGACGAATTCGTGCAACATTCGTCGTGAAAAAATCATCGCCTACAAGTTCTACGCAGGAGCCAAGCCTGGCTGTCATTTTTTGCCATCCCTGCCAGTCATCCTCTGCCAGACCGTCTTCAATTGAAACAATCGGGTATTTTTCAACAAGACTGGCCAGAAAATCAATAATAGTTTCAGCTGTCTGAGGCGATTCGCCAAGTTCTTTTATTGAATAGAGCCCACTTTTGTTATCATAAAAATGTGATGAGGCCACATCCAGAGCAATGGAAACATCATTGCCGGGCACTAAGCCGGCACTTTCAATTGCATCTTTAATTCGCCCAAGGGCGATTTCATTTGAATTTAAATTCGGGCCATATCCGCCTTCATCGCCCACCAGTGCATGCGTTTCGCCATGTTTGGCCAGCACCTTGCCAAGGCTACGATAGATTCTGACAATCCGTTCCAGTGCTTCACTATATGAATTGCAACCTTCAGGGAAAATCAGAAAATCCTGAAATTCCAGGTTCCTGCCGGCATGAAGCCCACCGGAAATCATATTCACCATGGGTAATGGCAACTTGAGTTCGGCCTGAGGATTCCTGGTTCGATTTAAATTAAACAAATGCTCATATAATTCAATCCTCTGAACTTCTGCGGCCAGAACGGCGGCGGTCATGCTTGTTGCCAGAATGGCATTTGCGCCCAAAACCGACTTGTTTGAAGTGCCGTCAGCTTCAGTCATCATCTGATCAATCAGCGACTGATCAATCGGATCCTTTCCGGCCAGTATTGGCGAAATGACCTTATTGACATTCTCAACGGCTTTTCGCACACCCAGGCCGCCATACCAGGCTGGGTCGCCATCGCGCAATTCCATGGCTTCATGCACGCCGGTGCTGGCTCCGGAAGGTGCAATCGCCCGCCCGAAATGGCCACAGGCAGAACGCATTTGCACTTCAACCGTGGGTCGGCCGCGGCTGTCAAGTACTTCCCTGGCCTTGATTTCACTGATTCTTGCCATTGTGCATTCTCCAGATTTCCAACGATTTTGATTTCATTTGAAAGAATAATTG
The DNA here is from genome assembly GCA_040374745.1 of Planctomycetaceae bacterium. Taxonomy (GTDB): domain Bacteria; phylum Planctomycetota; class Planctomycetia; order Isosphaerales; family Isosphaeraceae; genus QWQI01. The sequence goes on from JBEITT010000105.1 coordinate 5,324, forward strand.
AATTTATATCATAACGTAGAATTGAAATGAAACACCAGATTCACTTATAAATAAGAAAAGCAGAGAAAAATCTCTGCTTTTCTGTGTTGTTGAAGTCAAAAAAGGTGGCAGGCTTAGTCAGCCAGCTTCCCTTGAATAGTCACTTCTACTGGTGGTTGCCCTGGCAGGTTGGTGTGAACCTTCAGGGTGCGGGTGATTTCACCCTTCTCCTTCAGTTTTGATGGAAGTACATTCACGGTAAGCACATGCAATGCCTTGGCCTGGGTGTCGGCAATGACCAGTTCCACAGCCTCGTCAGCACCTTCCACGCCTGTCACGGCGAAAGGCTGAGAGCCTTTCAGCACGAAGCGGCCCTGAGAAGGCTTGTCAGATTTGGCTTCAAGGTTGCCCAGGCTGACAGACTTTGGAGTAACGGTCAGGGCACCCATGACCTGTCCGGTCATGAGCACGGGAATGGCCGGGTTATTGGGGTCGTTGGTATGCACAAAAAGGTCGTTGCGAATGACCCCCTCAGGGGCGTCTTTCCGCAACGTGACCTGCAGTTCGTAGCTGACGCCAGTTGTGGTGCGGGCCAGCTCGACGAGCTTGGCATCGATACCCTTGACGTTGCTGGCGAGCTTCGTCGCCCGCCAAAGGGGCGACCCGACGCGATCAATTTGAATGCTTCTTACTACTTCTTGCCCGGTAACGGTATAGCCGAAGTCGACAGTGCCTGGATTCAGCACAATATCGCTCTGGATGTCGGAGCTGACAGCCAGCCGCACTTCGGCCTGCCTGCCTGAGGTGGTCATCAGGGTGACAAAGAGAATGGTTGCCTTGTGGCCGACGAAGTTGGTGGTGTCCATGCGGGCTTCGATGGTGGCCCGCTCGCCAGGCTGAACGAGTGTTTTGTCGGATGCCCCGCTGGTGCAACCGCAGGATGGGCGAAGGCTGACAATATTGACCGGCTCGTTCAGGGTGTTGGTCATATAGAAGGGGTAACGGACGGTGGCACCGCGGGCGACCGGACCCCAGTTGTGGCTGAGTTCGCTGAACATTGGGTCGGCCCACGACTGGGCCATCGCCGAGCTGCCAGAAAGAGCCAGAAAAAACGAACTGAAAGCCGCCAGAGCGAAGAGGCGACGCACCATGGGGAGATCCTCCTTGACCAATTCCATTAGGCTGGTACTGCGTAAGATGATATATCGCAGATACTTGCCTTGCCATACGCCTTACTTTGAACAGGCAGGGGCATGGCTATCCATATCATTATTATCGAAAGAGAAGAGTGCATTTCTTGAGCAAATTGGTTGATAATTCAGACTTAAATGAAAGGAAAAGCGTGAGTTCGTCAGGCTGCTGGTTTATAGTGAGGAGATCAGAAACTGCGGGAATTGCATTATGAATACGATATTGAGTCGGAACGGATGGTTGCCATGAATCGTCGCGAAATATTGAAACTGGCGGGTGTATCGGCCATTTCAGGCAGGGTGCATATCAGGGCAGATGAGACTTTAAAGTCGGGAAAATTACCGCCAATACGCCAGATTACGCAGGGGCCGAAATATCACTGGTTTGGCTATTACGACAAATTGCAATTCTCGCCAGATAACAAGCTGGTGCTTTGTAACCAGGTTGCATTTGAGAATCGTACACCGCAGCCTGACGATGAAATTGCCGTTGGCATGATTGACATTGGCCATGGCGACAAATGGGTGGAGCTGGGAAAATCGCGGGCGTGGAACTGGCAGCAGGGTTGCATGCTGCAATGGGTGCCGGGCAGCGACCGGGAAGTGATCTGGAATGATCGCGAGGGCGACCATTATGTCTGTCATATACTTGATATACAATCAGGGAAAAAGCGGACGATTCCGCACCCGGTTTATGCCCTGAGCCCGGATGGTTCGTGGGCGATTGCACCGAGTTTCAGCCGGCTGGCCGAGATGCGTCCTGGCTATGGATATGCCGGTGTGCCTGACACTTTTACAAAAGAGTTGGCCCCGAAGGAAGTCGGGATTTTCCGGATTGATTTGAAAACAGGCGATCAGAGGCTGTTGATTTCTCTGGCCGATGTGGTATCGCGGTTCCCTTTTCAATCGAAAGATCCGAAGCGGGACAAGCACTGGTTTAACCATTTGCTGGTGAATCAGGATGGTTCGCGATTTGTTTTCCTGCATCGCTGGCGGCCGCCTGAGACCGGTCATTTAACGCATATGATTTCATCAAGTGCTGATGGCAGTGATTATCGAGTCTTAATTGGTTCAGGGGCCGTTTCGCATTTCATCTGGCGCGACCCCAAAGCGATTCTGGCTTATGCCAAGCCGAAAGAGGGTATGGACTGGGGATTTTTTGTATTTCAGGATACGCCTGAATTGCAATATGAAGCAATCGGCAAGGGAATTCTGACAACCGACGGACACTGCACCTATTTGCCTGGCAATCGATGGATATTAAACGATACGTATCGTGACAAAAACAAAATTCAGCACCCGCATTTGTTTGATACGAAAACAGCAAAACGGGTCGAGCTGGGTGAGATGTATCTGGCGGACCCATACCTGACGGGCAGCCGTTTTAACGAGTGGCGGGTTGACCTTCATCCGCGATTCAGCCGGGATGGGCGCCTGGTCACAATTGATTCGCCCTATACTGGCCAGGGGCGGCAACTGCACCTGATCGACATCAGTGAAATTGTGGGCTGACCAGTGAAACGATCCATCGTGAGCCTCAGGGTCTATGAATTTTAAATGACGGTAAATATTGATCATGTAATGGCTTGTGTGTGATTAAGATGACCTGGCTGGAGAATTCCTGAAAAAAATCAGGGACAGGATCCTTTTTGAAATCGCATAGAGAATTGACCGGAAGCACGATACCGAAGAGCCTGAAATGGAAGTATTCAGGCGGATTACCGGTCGTAAAATGAAATTGTATTTCATGATGCGCCATGAACCATTGAATTGAGATGCCGTGGCATAAGCTGATCGATGTGATCAGCGATACGATTTGAGCTATTTCAAAAGAGCCTTTGTTCGAAGGCCCGGCTCTGGTTTTTCAATAAATTGAAACATAGGGGTGTTGCCTGCAACACCTTGTGAGATTGTGTCCGGACTGAATCAAATGAATGCAATGAAGGTGGCGGGAGAAGTGAAAAGAAGGGAGTCGCTTCTTGATCTGGTGCGGCTTGCGGCATGTTTCCTGGTAGTTTTTCATCATGCGGCGGTGGCACTGATTTTTGGTGATGATTATGAAATTGTGACGCCAATGCTTGTGAAGTTACAAAATGTGATTATCCGGGTTTGTACGGTAGGTGAAGGAACGCCGATATTTTTTGTGCTTGCAGGCTGGCTGGTCGTCAATACACTGGAGAAGTCGGCTGGGGCGAGAAAAGCCATATTAATATCATTTGCAAGACGCATGAAGAGAATTCTTCCACCATACTGGCTTTCGCTTGGGCTGGTGGCATTGCTGTTTTATTTGATGGATCAATATGGCCTTGGCAGCTATTATTCAGGCAGTTATGCGGCCGAATTTAAATCGCCGTCAGAGTTGACAACCTGGCAATGGATTGGAAATCTGACGCTGACAGAGACTTGGCGCAAACTTTATGTGGGCGATGATTCAGAGATTTTCACAAGGTCAGCTTGGGCGCTTTGTTATCATGAACAATTTGTATCAATTGTATTTCTGTGTGCCATGATTGGTGGATTACATTGGAAAAAGTGGCTGATAGCAGTATCGTCGGTAATTATGGTCTGTCAGATAATAATATATGATACGGGATCATTCCACCGGGCTGATGGGCTATTTCTTGATCGCTGGTTCTGCTTTGCTGCCGGAATTCTGGCGTATGAAATAAAAAATAAGACAACTGGAAAACAGACAAAATTGATTTATGGAAGCATGTTGGCAGTGGGCTTGGTCAGCGGTTTGTGGATAAATGATATTGAGCTATTTCTTTCAGCAATGACTGCCTTGATTCTGGTGGGTTTTACAGATAGTTTTCAGTGGAAATGCCCTGATAAACTGGCTGCTTTCTGTGGCAGGCTGAGCCCATGGACATATTATGTTTATCTGGTGCATTTTCCGGCTGTAACGATTACCAATCGAATCATGGTCGAATCGGGACTGAGGCACTTCTGGTTGAGGCTTTTTATAGTGGTGCCTGTATCGACGGCCATCGGCATATTTTCAGGCCTGCTTTTTGGGTTGCTGGTTCGAAGGCTCGAATCAACACGAATTGAAATGGCAGATTTGCTGGTTAATATGCAATTCATCAGCGGGAAATTACGTCGGTTGCTGCAGCAAACCTGGCAGGAAGTGGCAGTGCGGCCAATCCTTCTGCCGAGCTGGAATTTATTTCCCAGACGGGACCGAGCGGGAGCTTTTGACCATTGTAGACCAGCAGCGGGCAGGGGCCTTTCGGATCAGACCCCGTGGCCCAACGCAACACAATAAGATTCAATTCGCCGGGCTCAATTGCATTCTGCGGTATAATCCACTGCGAATTCACGTTTTTATTGGCCGAAATACCATTGCAAAACACCTGAAGGTTGCCAGTTGCTTCAATAGCAACGGGTTTGCCCGCCTGATCAATCTGCACCATACATCTGGCCCAGAGCGGCCTTGTGCCTGACGATTGCAATTCCGGCAGCCATGGGCGACCGGGTTCAAGCCAGGTGGTTGCCTTCCAGTCACCGGGCTTCATAACTGGTGACCGTGGCACTTGAAATTCTTTGGGCACCTCGCGACCAGCGGCCCAGAAAATTGCATTGACAAGCATTCTGACAAATGCCGGATTTTCAAAATCGGCCTTATGGCCCAGCGATGTGTAGAACGATCGGCCGCCATCCTTGCGGGTGAAAGTGTAGGCGACTGGCTCGGCGGGCACGCCTTCAGCCTGACCATTCAAAATGGGCATGGCGCCGGATTGCAAAGGATTGACCTTATAGAGCGAGCCGCCCTGATCAAACGGCACTTTGACACCGGTCAGAATGGGGTGATTCTTGGCTGAATCAATCGAAATGATTCGCGATTTCAGATCGTTGGCGTGGTGGTTGGTATAGCTGCCGCCCCAGACTTCGGCGTCGAGTTCAGGCCAGCTTGCGGTGCCTTCCGGTGGCTTGCCGGTGCGAAGATGGAAGGCGTGACTGGCCGTGCGAATGCCAACGACGGGCTTGCCAGAGCGGATAAACTGCTGAATTTTTTCGAGCTGGGCGGCTTTTAACGGCTTGCGGCGAACACTGATGAGGAGCAGATCGGCGTTATCGATCGCTTCCAGGCCTGGCAGGTCGGTTTTGTCGGTGTCATTGGCGAAAATGAAACGGACGGAGAAATCGTGGCCGAGGTTGGTCAGGGCGAAGTGCGGCAGGGTTTTTTCGGTTTCATATTCATCTTCAGCCGAGATGATGGCAAGGCGTGGGCGTGGGTCGTCCTTGAACCGGAAAGGCTTGCCGCCGGTGAACTGGTCGGATGTGATGGTGGGGCAGACTCGCTGTTCGATGTGGTCGATAATGCGTTCGGTGCCGGTGAAATGGCTGACGTAGGGGCGTCGCTGGGGGTTATACATGGTGTCGGTGAGGTCGCGCATGAGCACGGCATTTTTGCCATTTTTCACCATTTGCCGCAGGCCAAACGGGCGGCCAAGCACACACATGTTTGTATGAACACCTGCCAATATGACATTTTTAATTCCGCGTGTTTCAAGAATGCTCCAGACTTCGTCGCCCTTGTCGGAAATGAAATCTTTGGCATCGTCGATGGCAATGACCGGGTGCTGGGCCTTCCAGGGCAGTTTCGGGTTGCGTCCCTGTGCCTTTAATTTTGCGGCCCATTCGGCGTGTTCGGCGGAGTCGTCGTCCTCGCCGCCGTCGGATTGGTCGATGGGATAAGCGGCAGCTTCTTCAGTCGGAATGATGCTGCACCATTTGCCAATGTCGGCGGGTAACTTGCTGGATTTTGGTGTTGCAATGGCGCGTTGGCGGGCAGGGTGGTCGGCATAGGTTGCCATGCAGTCGCTGGGGGCGTGGATGATGGTGACACCCTGGGCGCGGGCCTTTTTCAGAACGTCGTCAAGCCTGGGGAGAAATTGTTCCATGCGGCGAACGGCGTTCAGGCAGTGGTGGGCGTCCCAGACGTCGCAGACGATCAGGGCCGTTTCTTCGGGCTTCCATGTGGTCGGGCTGGTGACTGTGTGATAACGGCCTGAATCTTTTGCGGTTTCAACCTGTTTTCTTAAATCTAATTTTAATTCATCGGCGTTAATATTATTTAATGCAATTGATATGAGCAGAGTTGGAACAAGCCATAAGCGACTAAACATCACAGTATCCTTTGATCTGAAAATATTCTCGGGCAATCAACATTAAATCTGGCGGGGCGAAATTGGTTTCACCCCGCCACGATCGATTACAACACGCTCAGCGGGTCACTTGCCGCCTGCCTTGAACGGGCTGGCAGGAAGGCCTTCCTTGTTAGAGAGATTTGGCTCAGCGGCCTGGTTATAGGCATAGCGAACGGCCACAGGGGCGGCGACATCGGCCGATTTGACGACGACGTGGTCGCCATCAATTTTGGCTTCAGCCTTCTTGAACTGGCCGTCTTCGCCGGCGACTTCCCACCATGAGAGAGGCTGGCCATCGCGGCTGACGAGCCCGCCACCGGTGTGATTGAAGTGGACATGCACGGCGCCGTCCTTCACTTCATGACTTTTATAGAGTGGCCCGGAATAGACGATGCCGTCTTTACCGTAGGTCTTGGCCAGGGCCCAGAGAGCGAGCCGCTTGCCGACATCCTGCTTGTTCTTGGGGTGGATGTCCTTTGTGTTACCGATGTCAACCGTCACGGCCATTCCGGTGTTGGGAATGTCGAGCGACTTGAGCTGGGCCTGCCAGATTCCGGCAAGATTTTCGGGGTTGGCATTGCCGTAAACAAAGGGGGCGAGCTGGACGAAGTAGAAAGGCATTTCCGGGTTATTGAAAACCTTGCGCCAGCCGGTGATAAGGGCTTCCATCTTGTCGCGATAGAGCATGCCTTCGCCATTATTGGATTCACCCTGATACCAGAGAGAGCCACGGAAGGCATAGGGCACAAACGGGTGGATCATGCCATTGTAGAGGGCCAGGGCCGTCTGGAAATTGATTTGGCCTTTGTCGTTTTTGGTGGGGAATTTGTCGAGATTATCGGCGGTTTCCTTGAGGGCAGGGACGCTCTGGAAGCCGACGGGCGGGGTCCAGGGTTCGATGCGGGTGCCGCCCCAGTTCGAGCCGATCAGGCCGATGGGCACGCCGTCGAGTTCTTTCTGCAGGTGGCGGGCGAAGTAGTAGCCCACGGCGGTGTATTGGGCGACGGTGTCGGGCGAGGCGACTGTCCAGCCGCCGGCGGCCACGTTGCGCTGGGCTTTGTCAGCGGGGATGTGGGGCACCTTGATGTGGCGGATCTTCGGGTGGTTGCCGTTGGCGATCTCTTCCTTGGGGTTGTCGGACTGGGCGACATTCCATTCCATGTTTGACTGACCAGAGCAGAGCCAGACTTCGCCGACGAGCACGTCTTTGACGGAGATGGTCACGCTGCCGGCGATGGTGATTTCATGGGGGCCACCGGCGGGCAGGGCGGGCAGGCTGACCTGCCATTTGCCTTCGTTGTTGGCCTTGGCGGTGGCTGAATTGCCGGCAAGAGAGACTTTGACTTCCTGACCGGGGGCGTCCCAGCCCCAGAGGATGACGGGCTTATCGCGCTGGATGACCATGTGGTCGCTGATGATGGGCGGCAGTTCGACACCGGCCTGGGCGGAGGCAGCCAGCATCAAGCCAGCAACGAAGGAGAAAAAGATCCGGCGAATCATGGAAAAACGGTGCTCCGAAGGTTGTGGATCGTCTGGAAACAGAGTTCCGGGGAGATATAGAAAATCGAGTCCCGCCGAAAAGTGGCACTGTTTTGTGGAGATAACCAGGATTGAATCCGGCTGAAGGGTTCGATTCAGAATCAGTTTAATCAGCAAGTGCAGGGTGTGAAAGTGTGAGGAAAACATTTTATCTGAGCTGGCATTTTAAATTTCAATGCGAAACATATCAGGAGGCTTGGAAAACTGCCTTTAAAGATTGGGATTCCCATGGGATATGCATAGAGATTTATGATTCAATGGCGATTGAGCTGTGGGACAGCCAGCCAGCGGGTGGGCCCAGAATTTATCTTGAAATCCCCAGAACTTAATAAATAGAATGATATGGTTCCAATTGTACTCAATATGCAGTTTTTCCATGGTTGAATTCAATGAGTCGGCCCCTTTGTCGGCTGACCTGAAGTCATGCCATGGGAAAGGTGCGATACGACTTATCAATAAAGGTCTTTCCCATGAGGTTTTGCAGAAATTCCAAAGCCGGCCGATCGGGTTTTACACTCATCGAGCTGCTGGTGGTGATTGCGATCATCGCCGTATTAATTTCGCTGCTTTTGCCGGCCGTTCAATCGGCGCGTGAAGCGGCCCGCCGCGCCCAGTGCGTGAACAATCTGAAACAGCTTGGCCTGGCCGTTCATAACTATGAAAGTAGCAATGGTTCGCTGCCCACCGGCCGAATTTACGGGCCACGCCCGGGCCGTGCGGCCAACGACTTCCCGACGATTTTTGCCGGGGCACAGGGCACAACCTGGTTCTGCCTGATGATGCCCTATATTGAGCAACAGGCACTTGCCAACAGCTTTAATTATATTCTGGGCTCGGAAGGGCCAACCGCGCCGCTGCCGACGGGATTCTTTGCGAATTCAACGGTTTCTTCCACAAAAATCAGCACGTTTCAGTGCCCGAGTGATCAGCCGCGCACGTTCCGAATCAATCCGGGATATGCCGGGGGTGCTCTTTCCGGCTTTGCCATGTCGAAGGGGAATTATGCAGGCAACTGGGGCAACGCCAGTTGGGGCCAGAACCTGGGCGGTAATGCCACATTGATGGCGGCTTATCAGCAGAGTTCCTTTGGCCACACCGGTGTGACGATCCAGCAATTTACGGATGGAACATCAAACAGCATTCTGATCGGCGAGATCATGCAGGGTGCCGAATTTGATGCCCGTGGCATGATGTGGTCAACCGTGATGGGTGGGTGTGCTTATACCAGCCGGTTTACACCGAATGGTACGAAGGATTTCTTTGGCCTGAAGGATGGCTTTGACCAGATGCCGAATGCGCCCGGGCTTTTCTGTGTGAACGAGGCTTTTATGCCCTGCCAGCCGGGTAATTCTGACAGCGACCAGTTTGCCGGTGCCCGCAGCCGCCACCCGGGCGGCGTGAATATTGCATTTGCCGACGGGTCGGTGCGGTTTGTGAAGAATACGGTGAACGCTACCACCTGGAATGCCCTGCATTCCATCAAGGGCGGCGAAGTGATCTCGGCCGACGCCTATTGATTTCGGCGGTTGTCTGAATCCGGGAAGAAATGTCGGTTTTGTAGGGCACGAGAAATCGTGCCGACTTAATACTTCAGCAACGTCTCGTGCTCTACAAAATTCGGCAGCATTATAATTTTGAATGAAAGCCGTTTGTTCCGTTTTTTTAAAACCCATCACGGCTTAATAATTTTATTCAGAAGGTTTTCGCCCGTAGGAGTATCTCATGCCTGATTACCGAAGGCTCTATGTATCGGGAGGACAATATTTTTTTACGCTTGTTACGGAAGGCCGAAGGCCAATCTTGAAAGACGAAACTGCAAGAGAATCGCTACGAATTGCGATTGAACGCTGTCGAGCCAAATTACCCATTGAAATGACTGCAATTGTTCTGTTGCCCGATCATCTTCATATGATGTGGACGATGCCGGTTGGCGATTCCGATTTCTCAAACCGGATGCAGCGGATCAAGGCAATTTTTTCACGTGAATGGTTAAGCCGGGGCGGAACTGCAGGCTTAGTCAGCGAATACGGGCAACGTTATGGACACAAGGGCATTTGGCAAAGACGGTTTTGGGAACACTTCATACGTGATACCACAGATTTCGAAAATCATTACCAATATATTCATTACAATCCTGTGAAGCATGGTTATGTAAAGAATGTTTCGGACTGGCCTTGGTCTTCCTTTCATCTAGCAGTAAAAAAAGGCTATTATTCTCAAAACTGGGGGTGTGCCGACGATTCTCTGCCAGTCAAATATACCGATTTGGACCTGGAATGAATTTCTTGTTTTGGTTGTTTTGGTAGGGCACGAGATATCGTGCCATTTCTCTGATGACCATCATTTTCTTGGAAATTCGACAAAAACAGGCACGATATCTCGTGCCATTTCTCTGATGACCATCATTTTCTTGGAAATTCGACAAAAACAGGCACGATATCTCGTGCCACTTCTTCTGATGACCATCATTTTCTTGGAAATTCGACAAAAACAGGCACGATATCTCGTGCCCTACGAAAGGTGGCAATATGTCGCGTGCCCATCAGGCTGGTTTTGATTTTGCCCTTTGGCCGGCATACTGTTAAAATAATGTAGCCGTAAGCCACTCCGCCGGTCTGCCGATGATTGATTTATCGGAGGTCTGGCAGGGGTGGCAAGGCATAATTGATTCAAGGACCCTTTCAGATGACCACGCACGAGAGCCCAATGAACCGTCAGAGCGACCGCTATGTCAAGATCTTCGACACCACCCTGCGCGATGGCGAACAATCGCCCGGTTGCAGCATGAACCATGTCGAAAAGCTTGAATTCGCGAGGGCGCTGGCTCTACTGGGTGTGGACATTATCGAAGCCGGCTTCCCGATTGCATCCAACGGCGATTTTGAATCCGTCCGCGCGATTGCAACAGAAGTCGCAGGCTCGTCGATCTGTGGCCTGGCCCGTTGCAACGAGCGTGACATCACACGTGCCTGGGAAGCCCTGCAATTCGCCCAGAAACCGAGAATTCATGTGTTTCTGGCAACATCGGCCATTCACCGTGAACACAAGCTGCGCATGACCCGCGAGCAGATTATTGAGCGGGCCGTGCAGAGTGTGACCCTGGCGAGAAGCCTGTGTGCCGATATTGAATTTTCGCCCGAGGATGCCGCACGCACCGAGATAGACTTTCTGTGCGACGTGGTGCAGGCTGTGATTGCCGCCGGGGCAACGACGGTGAACATACCTGACACAGTGGGTTATGCGACACCTTCGCACTATGCCGGAATCATTCGTACGCTGAGGGAACGGGTTTCGAACATCAACCAGGCGACGATCAGCGTGCATTGCCACGATGACCTTGGCATGGCCGTGGCGAACAGTCTGGCAGCGGTTGAGGCCGGTGCCCGGCAGGTGGAATGCACGATCAACGGCGTGGGCGAGCGGGCCGGCAATGCGGCACTTGAAGAAATTGTGATGGCCCTGCGCACTCGGCAGGATTATTACAATCTTGAGACGAATATCAAAAGCGAGCGGCTTTATCCGACGAGTCGGCTTTTAAGCTCGATCACCGGCATGGTGGTGCAGCGAAACAAGGCGATTGTGGGGCGAAACGCTTTTGCTCATGAGTCGGGGATTCATCAGGACGGCATGCTCAAGGAGCGATCGACCTATGAGATCATGAAGCCTGAGGATGTGGGCGTGCCGAAGACCGACCTGGTGCTGGGCAAGCACTCGGGCCGGGCGGCGATCAAGGACCGGGCGGCCGAGTTGGGCTATCACCTGAACAACGAGCAGGTGGAAACGCTTTTTGTGGACTTCAAGGCCTTGGCCGACAAGAAAAAAGAAGTGTTTGACGAAGACCTGATTGTGCTGATTGAAAAGCACATTCATGCTGACGCACCGGCCCTGTGGAAGCTGGAAAGCCTGCATGTGACAACCGGCATGAACCTTCTGCCCACAGCGACGGTGGCGATCCGGCGGCCGGACGGCCACCTGGTGCAGGACGCCGCGATTGGCGACGGCCCTGTGGATGCCATTTTCAAGGCGGTTGAGCGGGTGACGGGCGTGCGAGCGAATCTCAAGGAATTTGTGGTGCGCAGCGTGACCGGCGGCAAAGATGCCCAGGGCGAGGTGAAGCTGGAACTTTCGGTGGAGTCGGACGATCGTTCGTTCTCAGGCCGGGCCGCTTCCACGGATATTATTGAAGCCTCGGCGCTGGCCTATCTGAACGCCGTCAATGCGATTGCCACGCGCCGCGACCGCCAGCGGGAAGTGATTGGCCGGCCAGGCGCCGGGGCGTGAATTGCAATAAGCGCAGGTGGCGGTTATTTTGACCGCCACCGGAATTGAATTTTATTTTATTGCAATTTCAGCACGTGAAATCACGATAGATATCGACTATTGCAGGAATGATTCGGTATTGTAAACATATTGTAATTGTGAAAAATATTAAATTCAATCTGCAAAAAATAACCTCAGGTAGCAATAAGATTAAGAAGGGAAATGGCTGAGTTATATTTTAAAAAATTGTTGGTCTGTTTATCCTATGTTTCTAGGTGTTCTCGTTTGTGAAATGATTTTATTTGAGTTACAACTTTAAAGCTTTAATA
>JBEITT010000131.1:0-12195 GCA_040374745.1 Planctomycetaceae bacterium
GCATAGGTGTCGCCGCTGGCGACCGATTGGAATTAACAAATCGCATTCTCAATTCATGGCCAGAGGCCATAACTATGCATAGGTGTCGCCTCTGGCGACCGATGGGAAACAAAAAGTTGTGTTTTTAATTCATGGCCGGAGTCGGCAGTTTTGGGTTCGGTTGATGGCCAGAGGCCATAACTATGCATAGGTATCGCTGCTGGCAACCGATACATGTAATTAAAGTAGAATGACCCCTTTTCTTCTGTTGACCCCTTTTCTTCTGTAACCATGCATAGATGTCGCCGCTGGCAACCAACACATGCATTTAAAGTAGAATGACCCCTTTTCTTCTTGTGACCCCTTTTCTTCTTGGCCAGAGGCCATAACTATGCATAGGTGTCGCCGCTGGCGACCGATACCTGCAATTAATGTAGAATGACCCCTTTTCTTCTGCGACCGATAACTGCAATTAATGTAGAATGACCCCTTTTCTTCTGTTTCAGCCGGGAAATTCAAAAATCTGAACTAATCTGATATATTTAGATATAGAAGTCTTGTTTTCTATCCAAAGTGTTGTATAATTGTCGCAGAGTAGAAAATTACCGCTTAATGCCGGGCAGACAGTGATGAATCAGGTCTGAAAGGTTCGGAGATGAGAAAGCAATATCAATTCTTCATACGCATCATTTTCATGATTCTGCTTTCGATTTTCTTGCAGAATGAGACGATCGCCGATGATTTTGACCGCGAGCCGATTTTTTATCGCGACAGCACACCTTCCAACGCCATCTCCCGGCTTCAGGCTGATCTCGATTCGGGCAAGCAAAAGCTCGAATTCGACGAGACGTGGGGCTATCTCACCAGTGTTCTGAAGTCGCTTGATGTTCCCATGGAATCGCAGACACTCGTCTTTTCCAAGACCAGCCTGCAGCGAGAGCGAATTTCACCCGAAACACCACGTGGGCTTTATTTTAACGACGAGGTTTATATCGGTTTCTGCCAGTCGGGCGACGTGCTGGAAGTCTCGGTTGCCGACCCCGGGCTGGGCACCGTTTTCTACACGCTTGACCAGGAAAAGGTCGATAAACCGGCTTTCACCCGTCAGGTAGATGCCTGTCTGCTTTGCCACGGTGGCTCGCAGACGCAGTCGGTTCCCGGGCACCTGATGCGATCAGTCTTCAGCGATGCGGCCGGCCAGCCCATTCTGGCCAGTGGCACTTATCGCACCGATCAAACGTCTGAATTCAAAGAGCGGTTCGGTGGGTGGTATGTGACCGGTGAAGTCGGCAAGCAATATAACCTGGGCAACAAGATTTTTCAGAAGCGCGACTCATTTCGCGATATTAACTGGGAAGTTGGCATGAATCTCCATTGCCTCGACTCCTTCTGCCGGATCAATGATTACCCCAGAAAAACCAGCGATGTGGTGGCCCTGCTCGTTCTCGGTCATCAGTCAGAGATGCACAATCGTTTGACACGTGCCAATTTTCAGACACGCCAGGCACTGCATTATGAACAGGCCCTGAACAAGGGGCTGGGCGAAAAACCTGACCACCGCTGGCCCAGCACCACTTCTCGCATTAAATCAGCCTGTGAACCGCTGCTGGAATATCTCTTCTTTCAGGATGAAACCCGGCTTGACGGCCCAATCGGCAGCGAATCGGGCTTTATTCAGGACTTTGAAAAACGTGGCCCGAAGGATTCCAAAGGCCGAAGCCTGCGCCAATTCGACCTGAAAACCCGGATGTTTAAATACCCGTGCAGCTATCTTGTCTATACCGATTCATTTCGACAACTACCTGAGGAAGCCAGAAATTATATTCTCGTGAGAATGGATGAGATTCTCAAAGGTAAAGACAAGTCCGGGAAATTCAGGCATCTGTCAGAATCAGACCGTGTTGCCATCCGCGAAATACTTGTCGAGACAAATGTTCTGAATTCGCCGGCAAAAGATCAACGGGGCGAGTGAAACTGGGCGTAAAGGTCTTTCCTGATGTAAAGACCCTGGCCTGTTGGGGTTATGGGTGTCAGGGTGCTTGGCAGATAGTCGGCCTGTAAATAGTTTTTCAATTCATCAAAAGGTATATCGCCGCAGAATACAATTCCAGGGCGTTTTTCGCGTATGGATTGCATTAATTCCGCGAGCCTTGGTGTGGTCAGCGGATGCCCCTTCTGAAAATTGGCTTTCATCAGCGGGTCGGTGAAAAAATAGCGATTGGGGGCATCAAGACCTGTGTAAAACAGGAGTGGGCTTTGCCAGCCCCAGACTTCAAGGCCCGGTTTTTCCGGAAAATTCTTTGTTCGTGAAACGATCTCTTCGCTCATGAGCCTGAGCGAGACCCATTGGGCACCGCCTTTATATTTTGACGTCAGTTTTTCGGCAGGCACAAGCAGATAATCTCGTGTCTGAATAAATCCAAGCCCGGTCAAAACGACCAAAAGACTGATTTTTCCGAGTAGACTGGCCGTTTTTTGAAATGAATTAATGGCACTTGCATTCCCGTTGGAAAAAGCCTGCCATGAGAAACCCGCCAGCAGCGCCGAAACCGGTGCCAGCAGCAGATAATAATGCTGCCAGTAAAGGCCCGGCAAGATGATCATCATCCAGCAGGCAAGCCAGTGAAATAAAATCACTCGTCCCGGTGAATAAGTGTTTGTATTTTTCCTGATTAAAAGAATCATCGCCAGAAAAGGTGAAATTAATAAAACAGGCCAGCTTCCCGCCCCCCACCAGACAAGCCAGTCGGTCTGGCCAAAAGGCCAGGGTAACCGGCCACTGCGGGGGTCGGAATTACCGGTGAGCCAGCGATAGATGGAAGGCGGTGCTTTGGCATCAGGCGGTGTGCCTGCGGCCATGGCACGGCTGTATTCCAGAACATCGGCACGGGCATCGGTTATGTTATTCTGAAATACAAGAACTATGATTACGACAATAACCGGTAGTGTAAATCCTGAAATGAGAACCACGCTATTTTTGACTGATTTCTTCCCAAATCGAGACAATAAGAATTGATCTGCAATGATGGGCAGAAGCCCGAGCAGGCAGACCTGCTTGACCATTGCCGCAAGCCCTGCGCAGAGGCCTGCCAGTAATATCCAGAGAAGCTGAGTTTCATTTCGTTTGTATTTCAGGTAGCAGGCGACTGAACAGGTCATGAGAAAATTCATCAGATGTTCCAGATTCGATCCGTTACCAAATACAAATGGATCTGTGGAAAGCAAAATAAAAAACAACATTCCCACGATGGATGCCGGCTTTGAACATTCTTTCAATAATAGAATTCCAATTAACAGGCAATTCAATAGAATCACCGGCAGCATCATCAGCCGGATCGTTATTTCATCAGCCCCGCCAATAGCCACGGCAACGGCATAAAACCAGTAACCTGCGGGCGGTTTGTATTCCGTCAGGTCTTTGTAAAGCACGTCGCCTGATACCTGACGCCGGGCCATGTATCCATAAGCCGATTCGTCGCAGTCCAGCGGCTCTGATCGCCCCTCAACCACTGGCCAGGCCTTCAGGCCCGTTTCACGATAAATATCAGGGGCGAAGGTGTGGGCCCGCCACCAGACCAAAAGCAAAAGTGGCATAAACCAGAATGCAATTGATTTTAATTTTGTCAGTTGCATTGGCTCATGGCCCAGTTCTACGGTAAATACTCAGAGGATAAAGCAGGCCGGGCCTGGCAGGCGTCCTGTAAATTTCATTTGCCGCGTTAAGGCCAAGAGTGGTTTTCACCCCGGTGAGATAGGGCCCGAACGACTCAGGGTCAACATGCTGGGGCGTTTCAAACGAGCCCCAAACGACATGAGTCACACCATACTGGGTGGCCACTTCACGAATCCGCCGAGAGTCATAGCTTCTTGGCATCAGCACGGTGATCCGGTTGGAAGTCACGCGCATTTCCCACGGGAACCAGCTCATCAGCCGAGAGTTTTCGGGTACGCTTTCCGGGTGTTGCTGCACAAATTGCCCAGCCTCAACCAGTGCAGGCCAGTGCAACTGGAATGGCCGCACAAACCAGCTTGCGTCATAGGCCCATGTCGGGTCGGCCCAAAGGCAGCCCAATAATGAAATCGCCGCCAGTTTTTGCCAATCTTTTCGGCTTGTCAGGCTAGCCAATTCCATTTCCTGCAAGCCCCTGACAGCCGTCGGCAACATCAGCAGATAAACCGGCATATAATAGCGGCCAAGCTGGGCCACCTGCGTCACGTCGGCAATCCGGGCGATTGTTGCCGCTGCAAATGCGAGAAATAGACCCAAAGCCAGTTTATCGGTGCCTCGTGCCGATTGATCCACTGGTTTTTTCAGTCGCAGATAAAATCCAAATACAATTGGCGGCGATAATATCATGGTTGAATAACCCATTAATATCAGCAGCGATTTGATTTTCACCCGCAGCACTTCAGGCATGTTGGCGGCTGAATAAAAGGCTTTGGAATCTGGCACGCCGGCTGCGTAATGATGCACTGTCCAGCTGAAGGTGTGGGCAAAATGCTCGGTGTAACTGTAAAACGGCTTGCCATATTCCCGATATGTCAGCCAGGCCCAGGGCAGAATGACAAGAATTGATATAATTCCCCAGAGAAGCCCGGGCACTACAACTCTTCCCCTGCCCTGCCACAAAAGCCACAGGCCAAGCCAGGCCACCAGTGCCATTGCCGTGTTGCGAGACAGAATGGCCAGCCCGGCAAAGAGCCCGGCCGGAATTGCAATCAGCAGGCATTTTTTCATGGTTCCCGCCAGCAGCATTTCATGCACCAGCCAGGCAGCCACGACACTCGTCAGCCCCACCAGGCTCTCTCTCAGCTCGAAACCCGCATAGATGGCATGAACTGGCAGCACGGCGGCCAATGCCATTGTCGGCAATGCCGCCGATTGTGAAATGCAACGCCGCACATAAAAATAAAGACATGGCAGTGTGAGCATATTCAGCACAAACGAAAGCCCCTTGGCCAGACCAAAGCTCCACTCCAGGCTCTTTCCCGGGCCAATTCCGGCTCCTGTCAGGCGAAATACAATTCCCAGCAAGTCGGCATATAAGGGTGTCGCCCAGTCGTCAAGCACGGGTCGCCCGGCCCGGATGGGTGGATAATCCCTGAAAAAGCTCTCGACATAATGTTTTGAACTCGGCAGCCCCATGGCCACGCTGTTAGCCGTTTCAATGTAATGACAACTGTCGCCGGGAACCAGAGGCAGGTTGCCGCCGATCATCCAGCAGGTGGCCCGAATGGCCCAGGCAAGAAATATCACCTGCCAGAATCGTTTTGTCTCATGTCGCAATCGCCCGGCCAGGCCGAGAAACACGCCCAGAAAGAGCATCCAGACTGCCAGATGGTAGCGTAGCAATATAAGCTGCGATTGTTGTCGAATCGCTGCCAGTTGCGGCACTTCAAAAAACTGATGAGCCAACCGGCCATGCAGTGCGCTCAGGCATGCCAGAACCGGTTGAATGCCGGCAAAAAGGCCAAGGGCTGTACATAGCAGAATCGCAGAGGCGATCGCCCGCCATCGCCACGAACCCGATTGGCCCTGCCCGGTTTCCATCACATGCCTGCCTGATTCTTCTTCAATTGTCGCAATTCCGCCGGTCCCCCCGACCAACGACGATTCAATCGCCATTTTGAATAAAATAGACGTATCGTCGGCAACTCAGACTATATTATTGCAGGGCGGTTCAAAAAACGAGATCCCCGCACCCGGATTGATTTTGCCGTGGCCACGATCAGGCAGCGGCACACGCAAAAGCAGGCTGAATCGCATTTCCCGATGTTTCAGGAACTTCGAAATTCTCTGGTTGCACTGCTTCGCGAAGCCGGTTTCAAGCCGGCCGGTGGCATGGCCACGCCCGAACTCGCGGCAGGCCGCATCATCGTACGATTGCGCTGGTTTGGCATTGTTCTGGGAATCATTCTGGTGGAATCTCGCCCGGGAATCAGCAACCCTTCGGCCGTGCGGGCTTTTCTGGCTCTGGGGGCGGGTTTTGCCTCGCTTGACACGGCATGGTATCTCATGGGCGAGGTCTTTCTCCGCCGCGTGCCCCTGCTGATCTCATTTCTTGAAGCCATTTTCATTGGCCTGTTGTGTTATCACGACACCGGCATCAACAGCCCGTTCCGCTGGTATTACCTGATGAGCCTGATTTGCGTGACTATCCGCTATTCGCCCCGGGTGGCCTGGGCCAGTTGGCTTTTCGATGCCATCAGCCTCAGCATTTTGTTTCTGGTGATTGGCCAGGGTAACACGGCCGAACGCACCGACCTTTTCATGACAATTTTCATGCTGGCGTGGGCCACATGGGCCAGTTCTGCCCTGACGGGCATGCTCAAGGGTGCTTCAAACGACCTGCAAACGCTTAACCTGAAGCTGATGCAGGCCTCAGAAGAACTTGAGGCCCGCGTTAATGAACGCTCGGCCGCACTGAGGCTGGCCCAGGCCCGTGTGATTCATCAGGAAAAAATGGCCGCCTTCGGCCTGCTTTCTGCCGGGATTGCCCACGAAATCGGTAATCCGATGTCGGCCATGAGTTCGCTGATCCAGATCCTCAGGCGTCGTAACCCCGACCCCTATACTGCCGAAAAGCTCGGCCTGATCGACACGCAGCTGCAGCGAATCAGCCGCATTGTGCGTGAACTTGTCCGCTTCAGCCGCCCCTCATCAGGTGTGGTTGATCTTGTCTGTCTGTCAGAGACGGTGCAGGAAGCCCTGGATATTCTGAAATATTACCAGCGAACCGGCACGCGAGAGATTGAAACCCGCATTGCTGCTGATCTGCCGCCTGTCAGGGCAGTGCGAGACCAGCTTGTGCAGGTGGTGCTGAACCTTGTGCTTAATGCCATCGACGCCACCGGTGAAGAAGGCCTGATTCAGATCATCGCCAGGCTTGCCGACCCGCACCGGATTGAACTGACCATCGCCGACAACGGCCGAGGCATTCGCCTGGTTGACCAGTGCCGCATGTTTCAGCCCTATTTCACCACCAAGCCGAATGGCACGGGCCTGGGGCTTTATGTCTGCCGGCAAATTCTGGCCGATCTGGGCGGCAGCATGCGCTTCGAGACGCAGGAAGGCCAGGGAACCAGCTTCATTCTGACCATTCCCCTGCCCAATTCATTCATCATCAAAAATCAGTCCTGACGGATTTCAGACCAGATAAAATATTAAGCAGGCGGTTTCTGGACGAATCCAAGCAACAGGCAGGCCCGGCAATGCAGACAAAATCGGAAATCCTGATTATCGACGACGAAAAGGTGCTGGCCGGCACTCTGGCTGAATTTCTACAGGGGGAAGGCTATGCAGTCGAAGTCGCCCACACGCCGGCCGAGGCTCTTGCGCAACTGGAAGTCCGGTCCTTCGCCATGATCCTCTGCGATATTCAGCTTCCCGGAATGAGTGGGCTGGATCTGCTTAAAAAAATTCTTGCCCACAGGCCCGAAACGGCCGTGATGATGATCACCGCCTATGCCACGGTGGAAAGTGCCGTCGAGGCTTTCCGCTCAGGTGCCCGCGATTATCTGATCAAGCCCGTGCTTTTTGATGATCTGCTTGCCCGCCTTGAGCATATGCAGGAATGGATCATGCTTCGGGCAGAAAATCGCGACCTTCGCACCCGTCTGGCGCGGCGACGGCAGAGTTTAAGCGGTCTCGACAGCATCCTCGGCAATTCACCGGCCATTCTGGCCGCCAGGAACTGGATCGCCCGCATTGCCCCTGCCGGAACCAACGTGCTTATCACCGGCGAATCAGGCACTGGCAAGGAGCTGGCCGCCCGCGCAATTCATGAACTTGGCGGCCATGCTGATGCCCCCTTCCTGGCGATTAACTGTGCGGCCATTCCGGCCGATCTTCTGGAAAATCAGCTCTTTGGCCACTGCCGGGGTGCGTTTACCGGGGCCGACCGCGACCGCGAAGGCCTTCTTCTGGCGGCGGGCGAAGGCACGGTTTTTCTCGACGAAATTGGCGAATTGCCCGTGGCCCTGCAGGCCAAGCTGCTTCGGGTTATTGAGAATCGCGAGGTTCTGCCCGTGGGTGCCGTGCGTCCATCACTGATGAAGGCTCGCCTGCTGGCCGCGACCAACAAGAATCTTGAGGAGGAAGTGAGTCATGGCCGATTTCGCGCCGACCTGCTTTACCGCCTGAATGTGGTGAATGTGAAGATGCCACCGCTGGAAGTGCGGCGCGAAGACATTCCCGAATTAGCCACGGCCCTGCTGATGCGGCAAAGCCAGAAACTGGGCCGTGACCTGCGTGGAATCGAACCTGATGCCTTGATCGAGCTGCAAAAACGCGATTGGCCGGGCAATGTGCGTGAACTTGACAATGCCATGCAAAGGGCGGCCATTCTTGCAGAAGGGCCATATGTCACCCGGGATGACATCAGCACGACAAACGGCAATTTGGATTTCAGGCCCCGAAATCAGGAGCCTGCAGCCCTGACGAATTCGCCGAATATTATTGCTAGTGAATTGTCCACAAACGACTTGCGCGATGCAGTGCGAATTTATGAACGTGCCCATATCAGCCGGGTGCTGGCTGACTGTGGCGACGACCGCAAGCTGGCGGCCACCCGATTGGGGCTGGGGCTTTCAAGTCTTTATGCCAAGATTCGCGAACTTGGCATTTCCGGCTGATTTTTTGGCAAGAGGCATCCACTTTTGGATTGAGTCGATTAGAATGATAGCATGAGGCGACAATTCCTCATCTCAAACTCTTCACCCGCCTGATCAGGGTTTCACGGTGCGTTGCAGCGAATGTGACCGAATCATTACCGAACCGTGCACAGGCCGGCTGAAATCCGGTCAGGTAGTTTTCGGCTGGTGCCCGGGCTGCTTTGAGGTTGCTGGTGCCATTCGCACCGAATTGACGGATAATATCGCCCTCTTTGACGGCCAGAAGCAAATCGCTACGCCCTTTGGCGGCACCTCGTGGGATTCAGGCATTGCCAGTTCCCAGAAACGCATTTTCGCCCTGCTGATGGTCGCGTCGGTGCTGGCCATCTGGGGCGGTTCCATGCTGATCACCGGCTTCTTTCGTACAGATCGCCCAACACCCGCAAACCCATTGGGCAACGGCACTTCCAACTTTCTCATCGCCGGTGGTGGCAGTTTGGTGGGCACCGCCCTCGGCCTTGCGATTGGTGCATGGCGTGCCCGTCGGAAAACTGGCATGAAAACAGAGAAAATTTCAACCTTCCGGAAGCCAGGGCAATTCGCCGACCAACCCATTCTTTAACCAATGCATGAACGGCCCGGCCTGGCTTTTCAATGAAAATAGTAAAAAGAGATAATCAGCATGTCAGAGAGCATTTACGAAATTCCCGTGACGACCATCGACGGCGAGCAGGCAACGCTGGCCCCCTATCGTGGCAAGGTGCTGCTGGTGGTGAATGTTGCCAGCAAGTGCGGTTTCACAAACCAATACAAGGGCCTTGAGGCGATTTATCAGAAATTCGGCAGTCAGGGGCTGGTGGTGCTGGGCTTTCCCTGTAACCAGTTCGGCGGGCAGGAGCCAGGCAGCGAAAGCGAGATCAAAAGTTTTTGCTCGCTGAATTACGGTGTCAGCTTTCCGATGTTCGCCAAAATTGATGTCAACGGAGCCAACGAGCACCCCCTTTACAAGCTGTTGAAATCAGAAAAAGGCGGTTTGCTCGGTTTCGACGCCATTAAATGGAATTTCACGAAGTTTCTTGTCAGCCGAACAGGCGATGTTGTTGGCCGATATGCCCCAACGGCGAGCCCTGAATCGCTGGAAGGCGATATTACCAGAGAACTTGCGAAAACCAGTCCGGCATGAGCCGGGCACCTTCAGCCCGTGACCTGACCGACCCCCGGTGGATGCTTGTCAAGGCACTTGGGTTTGTGGTGATTGCCCTTTTCGGCCTGGTTTTGATTTTTCTCGAAACAGCCAGCCTGAAAGTCGTGGCCCTGGCTGGTTTGGCCTGCTGGGCCACGGCACGGGCCTATTACTTCTGTTTTTACGTGATCGAAAAATACATCGACCCCGAATTTCGCTTCGCCGGCATTACCTCAGCAGTCAGGTTTTTACTGAGTCGAAGAAAATGACGATTTTTTCTGGACAATTCCCGCGGATTTGCCGCAAAATAAATTATCAATAAGAACCTTCTTGTCTGACGGATCATTCGCAAAATCTCATTTCTCACAATATTCAGGAAAAGACAATGAATCTGATTAACGCCAAGACCTTTGAAAAGCCTGAAGAAAGCCGTCGGCGAATGCTGCGGCTGATGGCGATGTCGGCAATTTTTGCCCGCACTTCGGGTGCTTTTGCTGATGAACTTGTGCGCACCCCCGCCCAGATGGAAGGTCCGTTTTATCCTGACAAACTGCCGCTTGATACTGATAACGACCTGCTGATTATCAATAACACGATCTCAGCTGCCGTGGGCGAAATATCATGGGTCAGCGGCAAGATTCTTGACGCCACCGGCAAGCCGCTGCGCAATGCCCTGGTTGAAATCTGGCAGTGCGACGCCAATGGTGCCTACCTGCATTCGGGCACCGGCAATAAAGACAAAGCTGACAAGCACTTCCAGGGTTATGGAAAATTCCTGACGGGGTCAACTGGCGAATATGGCTTTCGCGCCATCAAGCCCGTTTCCTATCCCGGCCGCACGCCACATATTCATTATAAAATCAGCCTGGGCGGCAAGCATCTGCTGACCACCCAGTGCTATATCAAGGGCCACCCCGGCAATGCCCGCGACGGCGTTCTGAAGGGGATTAAAGACCCCAAACAGCTTGAGAGCCTGATGGTTGATTTCAAGCCGCTGGAAGGCTCGAAAATCGGTGAACTTGCCGGCCGGTTTGATGTCGTTCTTGGCCTTACGCCCACCGACGCCTGAACAGAATTTCATTGTTTCGCTTCGCTGTCGAAGGCCCGGCAGATCGGGCCTCCGGCGGCTTTTTTATTTGTAAGATCCATAAATTAACTTGAAATGGAATCAGACCTGACCGAAAATGATCATATCCGTCGATGATGGATTGCCCCCCGCCCGACAACTGACTTGCAAAACCTGGCCCTGAAATACCATCCGGAAAACGACCTTATGGCAAGCCGGCTTCGCCTGATGATGATATGTATCGCCGTGCTCGTGCCATTTTCGATGGCAAGGGCAGCCGACGAGGCCAGCTCAATTACAGCCCTGCTTGCATCGCGATGCCTGGATTGCCATTCGGGCGACGAAGCCAAAGGCGGGCTTGATTTGACAACAGCAGCATTAGCCAGGCAAGGCGGCGAAAGCGGCCCGGCCATTGATCAGGCCAAACCACTGGAAAGCCTGCTGTGGGAGCGTGTTTCAGACAATGAAATGCCCCCCAAAAAGCCACTTTCATCGGCCGAGAAAAATACAATCCGCCAGTGGCTGGCTTCAGGCGCAAGGTGGCCGGCTGCTTCCATCGACCGATTCAGCCTGAGCACTTCGACAAAAGCCGGATATGACTGGTGGGCGTTTCGCCCCCTGAAATCAGAATTTTCCATAAAACACCACGACAGAAATCCGATCGACCAGTTCATCGACGCCAGATTAAATGAAACCGGCCTGAAGCCCAACCCGGCTGCCAACCCACGCGACCTGATCCGGCGGCTGGCTTTTGACCTGACAGGCCTGCCACCGGAAAATGCAATATTGCAAAATTATATTACGAATCCGACACCTGAAAATTACTTGCGCATTGCAAACAGAATGCTTGCCAGCCCACGATATGGCGAGCGATGGGCCCGCCACTGGCTGGATGTGGTGCGATATGGCGAAAGCACCGGTTTTGAGCGAAATGCCCCCAACCACATTCTCTGGCCCTATCGCGACTGGGTCATTTCTGCCCTGAATAACGACATGCCTTACGACGAATTTGTCAGGCGTCAGGTTGCCGGCGATCTGCTGGACCCCGGCCCTTCAGGCGCAGCGGCCTCAGGCTTTATGGTGGCCGGGATTCATAACACGGTGATCGGCGTGAGTGAGCGCATGCGGCTGCTGGCCCGGCAGGATGAGCTTGAAGAGAATATTGGCGTGCTGGGCCAGGCGTTTCTGGGCCTGACAGTGCAGTGCGCCCGCTGCCACGACCACAAATTCGACCCCATTTCAAGTCGTGAATATTACAGCATGGTTTCGGCCATCGACGGTGTGCAGCATGGCGAACGCTCGTTCCCCGACCCCAATATTGCCATCAAAATGAAATTGCTTGATGCCGAAATTA
>JBEITT010000025.1:0-52979 GCA_040374745.1 Planctomycetaceae bacterium
AAACACATACCCACCAGCAACAAAATCAGCAATTACATCATCTGCAAGAGGTCTCGCGTGGCCAGAGTTGTTGTAACCGACTACACATTTCCGTCGCTTTCCATTGAAGAAGGAATTCTTCTCCCACAGGGCTTTTCACTTGAAGGTGGCCAGTTTCGTTTGGTCGAATCTCTTATCCCATTTGTCGCCGGGGCCGATGCCGTTATCACCCAGTTTGCTCCAGTCAACGCTGATGTCATCGCCGCGATGCATAATGCCAAAGTTATCGTCAGGTATGGAATTGGAGTGGATAATGTTGATCTTGAAGCGGCTCGGGTGCGTGGCATTCCTGTCTGCAATGTGCCCGACTACTGCATAGACGAAGTGGCCGACCACACACTTGCCTTCATACTTTCTGTCACTCGTCAGGTTGTGCCAAACACCATTCATCTTCGAGAAGGCAAGTGGGGGCTGGCCACTTCGCTTGACCACATGCGCACGCTGCGAGACCAAACAGTTGGCGTTGTCGGATTCGGACGGATTGGTCGTGAAGTCGTATCTCGTTTAAAATCATTCAAATGCAGGATACTCGTCTTCGATCCGGTGATTGCTCCCGAAATGATTCGTGCCTCAGGGTGCGAACCTGTTACGCTGGAAGATATTATTGCCAATTCTGACATCCTCACCCTGCATTGTCCTTCCACCACAAAAACACGGAAAAT
Organism: Planctomycetaceae bacterium; assembly: GCA_040374745.1. Classification (GTDB taxonomy): domain Bacteria; phylum Planctomycetota; class Planctomycetia; order Isosphaerales; family Isosphaeraceae; genus QWQI01. The sequence goes on from JBEITT010000025.1 coordinate 702, forward strand.
GTTGAACGCCGAAGCATTTGGCCGCATGAAGCAGGGGGCCGTTCTGGTGAATCTGGCCCGTGGTGATCTTGTCGATACCCCGGCACTTGTCGATGCCCTGCAATCCGGCCATATTGCAGCAGCAGCGATAGATGTTTGCGACCCCGAACCCATCCCGGCCGACAGTCCTCTTCGCAGGCTATCTCAGGTTGTCTGCGCCTCTCACATTGCCTCAGCCAGCCCTCGGGCCGTGCACACTTTGCGTGAAACAGCCGCTAAAATTGCATCTGCAGCACTGCGGGGCGAAAAGCTGCCGAATGTTGTCAATGGGCTCTGATTCCTTATGTCACAGATCATCTCCATCAACGAACTTCTTATCTTTGTAAAAAAGACACTCGTGATTGCGGGAGTCACTGACAGCGATGCTGCTATTGCCGCCGAGGCTCTGGTAACAACTGATGCCATGGGGGTCTTCACTCATGGCACAAAACTCCTGGCCGGGTATCTTAAAAAACTCAAAGGCGGTGGCTATCTTGCTGCCGCCAGGCCTGAAATCGTGCGACAGGGGCCGGGTTGGGCTGTTGTCGATGGACAATCGGGCCTGGGTCAACTCGGCTGCGATACCGCCGTAAATCTGGCGATTGAGAAGGCTCGTAATGTCGGTGTGGCCTATGTGGGGCTGGTCAACACTGGCCACATTGGTGCAGCGGGCTATTTTGCGGCGAAAGCCGCAAGAGCCGGCTTCATTGTAATGGTGACCGGAAATGATATTCCGAGCGTGGCGGCTCCTGGCTCGCGAAAAGCCGTGTTGGGCAGTAATCCGATCGCCTTTGCCATACCCGTCGCCGGCAGCGACCCGATCTTGCTCGACATTGCCACTGCTGCAGTGGCCGGCGGCAAAGTTTATGCGGCAATTCAGAGGGGTGAACCGATTCCACCAACATGGCTGATTGGCTCTGACGGCCACCCGACAACAGATGGAAGGCTTTATCCTGACCATGTATCCCTCGCCCCAATGGCGGGCCACAAGGGATACGGCTTTGGGCTTTGGTGCGAAGTGCTTTCGGCCATCCTGCCCGGCGGGCGCAGCACCTGGCAGGTGGGCAGCTGGATATTCGACCCGTCCGACCGGCCCAGCTGGCATAATGCATCGTTTGTCCTGGTGGATGTGGCTGCCATCGCCGGCCCGGCCGAGTTTGATGCTCGATTGAGTCACCTGATCAACGAAATTCACGCTGCACCGGCCGCTGATGGGGTGGAAAAAGTGATTTTACCGGGCGAACGTGAATGGGCATGTTATCATAGGGCTCTGCACGCTGGCATCATGCTGCCGCCGGATGTAACGGCGAAGCTGCAAGAAGCCTCTGCAATCACCGGGGTTCATGCCGCCTGGCTGGCTCCTGTTCAGGCATAACCGGCCCCACCGGAATTGCCTTCATCATTGTCTCCTGTCAATTGTCAGTTTCAATCGGATCATCAATCATGAAAATCATGCGTTTTGAGGATGGCTCGGGTAAGGTTCATCAGGGTGTGCAGCATGCTGATGGCAGCGTGACTCGCATTGAAGGCTGTATTTTTGGTGATCATCACGACACCGGCGAGAAAGCTGTGGTGGCAAAATTGCTTGCGCCTGTTGTACCCCGCGACATCATCTGCATTGGCCTGAATTATCGCAAGCATGCCGCTGAAGGTGGGCAACCCATTCCGGAATTCCCGGTCGTATTCATGAAAAACAGTGGTACTTTGCAGAACCCTGGCGACCCTATCATCCTTCCCACGAAACTCAAGAGTGATGCGGTTGATTATGAGTGCGAACTGGCGGTTGTCATCGGGCGGGAATGTTATAACGTTTCGAAGGCAGATGCCCTGAAATATGTGCTTGGCTACACCTGTGCCAACGATGTTTCGGCCCGCGACTGGCAAATGAAATACGGCGGCACGCAGTGGTGCCGTGGCAAGACTTTTGCGACCTTCTGCCCGCTTGGGCCGGTCATCGTTACCAGCGACGAAATCACCAATCCCAATGCGCTGGGCATTCGCACTCTACTCAATGGTGAGACGATGCAGGACTGGAACACCAACGACATGATTTTTGACGTGCCGACGCTGATTGAATTCCTGAGCGGCAGCACAAAACTGGCCCCTGGCACAGTCATTCTGACCGGTACGCCGCATGGCGTGGGGGCTGCCCGCAAGCCGCCCGTGTTTCTCAAGGATGGTGACAGTGTCACCATTGAAATTGACGGAATTGGTCGCCTGACCAATCCGGTTATTGACGAAAAAGGCTGATTTCATCAGAGTTCCGCGCGATTTCAGCGGCTTTTGAGGTGATCGAACATGTGTCAGATATTTTCAAGAATCGGGCCTGTTTCAATGCTCTCGTTGTTTTTCACTGCAATGTCCGCCTTCGGTCAGCAGGCGACTAAGGCAGATTCGAAATTCATCGACCATTCGCTGCTGATCGCGCCGGAATATCCATGTACTTGGCCTGCTGCTCCATTCCCTAAGTTTAAAATGGTGAATGAGCACAAAATCGGCCCCCGTTCCATTTACAACATTGATGTCCTTCTGATGGATGGCAACACGGGCACCCAGCTTGATGTTCCGCCCCATTCCGTAGCTAGGCCTGAACTGAACCGCCCGAAGAGTGGTCCGCTTGGGCTGGCAACCACCGATAAAATCGAAGCATGGCAATTTGGTGGCGAGGCCTGCGTGGTTGATACTCGCGACCTTTTGGACAAAGCCCCGCCGGGTGTCAGCCCTCTGGTTACTGCTGCCCATGTCGAGCGATTTGAAAAAGCCCATCGGCGTGTTGGTTTTGGCGATGTTGTGCTGTTTCGTAGCGACTATTCAGACAAATTCTATCAGCCTCTACCTGCAGGTAACCGTTTCATCGCCGATGTGGTTGACAAAAAATCGCCCGGCTACCCTGATCCCGACCCCGCCTGTATGGATTTTCTGGGCAGGAGAGGGGTTCTGGCCCTGGGTACCGACAGCGCCAGCATGGGCCCAATGCCAGATATGGCGGAAGACACACACTTTGCCGGCCTGAAATACGGCATGATCTGGACAGAATCGGCTACTAATCTGGCAGCATTGCCGTCCACCGGGGCTTTTTATTGTTTCCTCGGTCCAAAATATGAAGGCGGCCCATACGGCGAAGGCCGGGCCTTTTCAATTGTCGGTGGCGACCTTCCTGCAAAATTGATCAAAGCCTGCAAAAATAAAAAAGTGTTTGATTTATCACCTGTAAATTCACCAAAACTGCCCATAACTTCACCTGGTAGTTCCACGGGTCAACACCGTCAGGTTTATCTGAAGCTCGACTTTCTTTACAGCGAATATCTGGACATGTGGCACCATGCCCACCTGATCGACAGCATGGCCGGCACGCATCTCGTACCGCCGTCGTTTGCACTTCCGCCACCTGGCGAAAATATCGAATATGCTGAAGAGTCAGTCGGCTGGCTTCGCGAATATGAATCGAAATATGGCCCTCGCGGCAATTCCATGATGACGGCAGAGCAGGTTCCTCTGGAATGGACAGCCGGTAATCTGCGGATCATCGATGTGCGCCGGATGGTCGGTTCGTCCGAAAAATCCCGGTGGCCGTCATCGCCTGAAATAACCACTGAGTTAATAAAGGCCGATGAACTGGCCAATGGCCCGCTCAAGCCTGGGCAGGTAGTTGCATTCCATACAGGTCATATTGACAAATATCTCAGGCCGGCCCCCGACGATAAATTGCTGTGGTCAGATCCACTGTCGGGTAAGTCTGAAGGCTGGCCAGCCCCCGGGCCTGATGCCATCAAATATCTTCATTCAAGGGGTATTAAATGCATTGCAACTGACGCGCCTGACCTTGGCGGTGTTGACGCTCGTCGTGCTGCCATGACTTACTGGGCGATGGGATCTTCGAATATGGTAGGCGTTGAATTTCTGAATAATCTTGGAAGTCTGCCGAATGGCAAGTCTATTTACTTTCTTTTCGCGGCGGTTAAGGTGAAGGGATGCCACGGTGGCCCAGGCCGTGCGATCGCCCTGGTGCTTGACTAAACTTCTGAACGCGCATCTCGGGTCTGTTCAATCGGCCCGAAAAAGAGGGAAAGAATCGTGCAGCCTAAATTATTCTGTTTTTACTGGGTCCTAATACTCTTGTTTTTGCAGAAGTCGGCCCTTGTTTCGACCGATGTAAAGGCAGATGTATTTCAAATGCCTCAGGGTCTGAAAAGCCTTGAACTGGTAGAGGTGGGGCATCCTGGCAACAGGCCTGACAAAAATGGACTCGGGGCTGTTAATTATGTATTTAAAATCGGAAAATTCGAGGTGACATCGGCCCAATATGTCGAATTTCTCAATGCAAAAGGTCGGGATTCAGCCGATGGCGATCTCTGGAATAATGACATGGATAAAACCCGGTCGGGCGAGGGTGCTCGCTGCGAAATTCGTCGCACAGGCCAACCGGGTAGTTTCTCGCACTCCGTAGCACCAGACTACGCCAATCGACCTGTTACGCATGTAAGTTTTCTGGATGCCTGCCGATTCTGTAACTGGCTTCACAATGGCCAGGGCAAAGGCGACACTGAAACTGGAGCCTATGAACTTCGAGGATATAACAACACTGACGGACGTCCCGTAAAACGCACTCCCAATGCCCGCTACTTTATCCCCACTGATAACGAGTGGTATAAAGCAGCTTATTACGATCAGAATAAAACGGGTGGGGCTGGTTACTGGCGATACCCCACCCAGAGCGATAACAGGCCCGGCACCGATCGTGCATCTAAAAATAATGCAAATTTCTTTATCGATAAGGTATTGGATTCAAAATATTTTACAACTGAGGTTGGTTCATTTCCCGCCTCATCAGGCCCATGGGGCACTCTCGATATGGCAGGAAATGTACATGAATGGACGGAAGGGCTCAATCCGCCATTTCTCAGAAATCTGCGTGGTGGTGCATTTGATACGGACGACGGTGGTGAGAATGTGACAATTGTAAACACTATGTACACCTCAAAATCCGACGTGCCCTCTGTGGGATTTCGTGTTGCGGCCGCAGTCGGCAATAATCCTCAGCCTGTTGTGCCACCAATAGCCTCAATTCAGGCCACTGCAACTTCAGTTGTTACAGATTTCCCACGTCGCCCCTGGCGTGATCCGGCCACTGGTAAACCCTTTTTCCCTTTGGCATGGTTCAGCTATGCCAGCACGGAGGCGGAACTCGACCAGATGGCCAAGGAAGGCTGTAATCTCGTTCTGTTTGTAAATACTCCGTCAGATGTCGATTCAGACGATCAGACAGTTTCCAATATCAGTGCCATGCGAAAATATCTGGATCATGCCGCCAGTCGGGGCATGAAGGTGTTAATCCAGACAGGCGGTTTTTTTGGTGCACATATTCGATCTGACAAAGCCGAGATAGCAAGGCAAAGGAAATGGCTTGAATCTATATCCGGCCATCCGGCTATCCTGGGTTTCCAGCTCTACGACGAACCTGAATACCGAACTGGCGGTGGCCTGGGCGTGGAAGAGAAACGACGCGTTGCTGAATTTGTGGAAGGGTTGCGAAAAACACGAGAAATGATTCGTGAAATTCACCCCAATCCGAACCTGATGATTTCTGTGGTCTTTAATCTTGTACCATTGTCATCGTGGACAGAATTTCTGCCGGTGATTGATTCGTTTCAGGTTGATCGTTACCCGCTGGACCGAGATCAGGCTTATTTTGGTCATCGCGGTGACTGGGGCCCTCTTATGATGGCATGGTCCATGCACCATGGGGCCCAGGCAATGAAAACCCACGCGAACCTGAAAAACCCAGCACCCTGCATGCAGGGCGTGGGCTCGAATCATGTTGAGGGCGGTTCGATCGGTATCTGGCGAAATCCGCTATACGAAGAAACCCGATACATGGCCTATTCCTCAATGACGGTAGGCTCATGGGGAGTATTTCACTGGATTCGCAGCTTTGGTCGTCCTGACTCGACAGATGTCATAAATAATGTTTCCCGACTTTATCGAGAGATTCGCACAATTCTGCCTGCCCTGGAACAAAGCTATGAATCTCCGCCTTTCAACGTGAGGCACAATCACGAATCAATCACGCGAGGCTTCCTTACCGACTCTATTCCAGACATTTCCAGCCTGGCACTGGCTGATGAGAAGAACTACTATCTGATCGTCAGCAATAACAGCAGCACTTTTGGTGATGTCTCGCTTCGGCTTAAAATACCAGGGCTGACCGATGGTAAGGCCCGCCAGGCAAGCGTTCTCAATGAAAGCTGGTCTCGCACACTGGCCTTTTCTGAAGAGACAGGCGAGTGGGTGCTTGATACGCATACCATGTGTTTTGGCGACATCAACATCTGGGTCATTCCACGGCAGGCAGAACCTTGAATCTTTTTCAACTCCCCGACACACCTGTTCGGCAGGTAAAACAGGTGGTACTTCATGCCTGACAATTCAGAAATTATACAACCTGTAAAGAAGCCAGTTCATTCGATCCTTCCATGGACAATTGACGACCTTCCAGAGCCTGACCCCATCAGCTGGAAACGGTGGACGAGTTTTATCGGCCCCGGTATTGTCATGATGGGTGTGCAGATTGGCGGGGGCGAATGGCTGCTTGGTCCATCGGTGACTGCCAAATACGGCGGCGGGCTGATGTGGCTGGCAACAATCGCAATCATTCTACAGGTGTTTTATAACGTCGAGGCCGGCCGCTATGCACTTTATTGCGGCGAGCCTGTTTTCACCGGCTTCATGCGTTGCCGACCGGGCCCCATGTTCTGGGTCGGCCTGATGGTCATCCTCAATATTTCAGCCCTGGTGCCAGGCCTTTCCACCCATGGTGCCGCCATGATAGCCTCGCTTTATCTTGGTCGGCCTCCCACCCTCGATGACAAATGGTTGATCACCCCCTTGGCATATATTTGTCTGTTTGGGGTGGTTCTGCCTGTTTTGATTGGCCACAAGGTTTATAATGTGCTGCAGGCTGTGGCTACGGCCAAGGTCTTTACTGTTCTTGGTTTCTGTTTTGTCATGGGTGTAGTTTTTGTCTCGCCTGACAATTGGTGGAATATCTTCACTGGATTCGTGAAGTTTGGCAATGTGCCAGTAAGCGATGGCCAGGGAGGTGAAAAGATCGTAAATGCCCTTGGACACTGGTGGCAAACCGGCCAGTTTCCTCTCATTTCAACCGCTTCCATCATCACTCTTGGTGCTTTTACAGGCTATGCCGGTGGCGGTGGCCTTTCCAATTCAACTTATTCCAACTACGTTCGAGACAAAGGCTGGGGTATGGGCAGCCGTGTGGGGGCGATTCCATCCGCTATCGGTGGCCATGAAATCACACTGAGCCATGTGGGCAAGGTTTTCGAACTGACAGACGACAACATGCGAAAATGGAAGGGCTGGTGGCGATATATTCTCACCGACCAGTTTATCGTCTGGGCCCCAGGCTGTTTCATGGGCATGGCCCTGCCGGCATTGCTTTCCATCCAGTTCGTTCCCTTCTCGACCATCACTCCCGAACAGGCCAATGTGGCTCAGGCCATTATCACGGCCGATGGGTTGCGAAATGCAGGGTTTCTGCCCGTTTACGCCAAAATCTTCTGGATCATCGCCCTGTTTACCGGCCTGATGGTCATGCTCCCCAGCCAAATGTCGATTGTCGATGACTTCAGTCGTCGCTGGACAGACAGCATTTGGTCTGCTTCAAGCCGGGTTCAGTCACGCATGAAATCCAATCAGGTGAAATACATTTATTACAGTATCCTTTCGGTTTATGTGCTATGGTCATTCCTTTTCGCTTATTTTTTCAGTAACACCCCCAAGCTCATGACCGACTTCATTGCCAATTTCAACAATCTGGCTATCGGCGTAACATCTTTTCAGATCATTTGGATCAATCATCGCCTTCTCCCCGTTCCCCTGCGTCCAAAGTGGTATCAAACTGCCGGAATCATTGCCTGCGGCACCTTTTACATGGGTCTCGCCGCAATCGTCTTCTTCTTAAAAATTCTGCCTGTTCTTCTTGGTTGATCCCTGATACCCCAATCTGGCAAAATACAATACTTCCAGAAATAACATGCTCAAATACCGGAGAGCCCCATGGATCGCCGTCATTTTATCCAGTCTTCCACTGCCATGGCCGGCGTTCATGCTCTCTCTCATGTCGCTCATGCTGCTTATCTGAATGCTCCCCGCAGAGTTGCCCTGATTGGCTGTGGCTGGTACGGTAAGGCTGATCTCCTGCGTCTGATACAGGTTGAACCGGTTGAAGTGGTGGGCCTGTGCGATGTCGATAGCCAGATGCTTGCTGAAGCGGCTGCGATTGTAAGCCAGCGGCAAAAGTCAGGAAAAAAACCGCCATGTTTTGCCGATTATCGAAAGATGCTCAGTGAGACTTCGCCTGAAATCGTCCTCATAGCAACTCCCGATCACTGGCATGCCCTCACCGCAATCGATGCAATCAAAGCCGGTGCCCATCTCTATTTACAAAAACCAATCAGCGTTGATGTGGTTGAAGGTCAGGCGATTCTCGCCGCCGCCCGAAAATACAATCGCATGGTGCAGGTAGGCACACAGCGTCGCAGCACGCCTCACCTGATCGATGCGAAAAAAGAGATTGTCGAATCAGGTCGTCTCGGCAAAATCGGTATGGTTGAAATATACTGTTATTATCATATGAGAGCCCGTGAAACTCCACCCGACTCTGCACCACCCTCTCATCTGGACTACGAGATGTGGACAGGCCCGGCCCCTTTGAGGCCCTACAACCCTCTGGTGCATCCCCGCCGCTGGCGTGCATTTATGGAATATGGCAATGGCATCGTTGGCGATATGTGCATTCACATGCTCGACATGGTTCGCTGGATGCTTGGACTGGGCTGGCCAACACGAATTTCTTCCGAGGGTGGAATCATCGTACAAAAGTCAGGAAAAGCGAATATCAGCGATACCCAGACAGCGACATTTCAGTTCGGTGATCTCCCGGTCATCTGGCAGCACCGCAGTTGGGGGCACCCACCCGACCCGAAATATCCATGGGGTGCCACCCTGTATGGTGAGAATGGCACCCTTAAATGCAGTGTCAACAGTTGGGATTTTACACCACTGGGCAAGGGTGAAGCCATTCACCGCGATGTTGTCTTTGAGTTTGAAAAATATCCTGAAGACCGTACAGAAAAAGACCTGGAACGCCATGTTGCCCCGGCCATCCGCGGCCACATGCAGGATCTTCTTAATGCAATTGACAACAAGTCTAAGCCAGTAGCCGATATAGAACAGGGGCACATTTCCACCGCCAGTTGCATTTTGGCGAATATCGCCATGGATCTTGGCCGAAGCCTGGCCTGGGATTCTTCGACTCAGCAGATTCCCGGGGATATAGAGGCGAATAAACGCCTGGTCCGCACTTATCGAAACCCATGGGTTCATCCTGATCCCACCATGATATGAAACTGCTGATATTTCACAAAATACAATTGCATTTTAAGCAAGTTCAACGTATGCATTTCAGGGCTATGACGATTTTGATACAATTGATCAAGATCACTGCCCAAGAGGTAATCCATGCATCTTTTTGACCTTTCCGGCAAGGTTGCCGTTGTTTCCGGGGCCGCCCAGGGCATGGGGCGGGCCACTGCCCTGGCTCTGGCTGATGCCGGTGCTGACCTCGTGCTGATCGACCGTAATCTGCAAGGGGCTGAAGCCACAGCCCACTTGGCAGGCCAGTCAGGTCGCCGTGTTGCTGTACAATCAACTAATGTTTCTGATCCTGACGCCATCAAATCGCTCTTTGCACTTGTCGATTCAGAGTTCGGCCATGTTGATTTTCTTGGCAATATCGCTGGCGACGGAATTCTGGCCAAACCTGAGGAATTGACTATCGCCGACCTGCATGTTGTCTTGCAGAATCTGGTAGTGGGCCGATTTGCCATGTGTCAGGAGGCTGGTCGCCGCATGCTGTCAGCCGGTACAGGCTCCATCATGAATATCGGCTCACTGGCCAGCACCACAGCACTTGGCCGTGGTCACATCGCTTACAGCATGGCCATGGGGGCTGTCGTACAAATGACCCGGGAACTTTCCACCGAGTGGGCATGTCGGGGCGTCCGTGTGAATTGCGTCACACCCGCCCAGGTCATCAATCCCAGCCTTGCAGCAAGAATGGCCCAGGATTCTACGCTTGAAGGTCGTTTCCTGCGAGGCATTCCCGCAGGGCGACTCGGTCAGCCGTCGGATATTGCCGGGTTGGCACTGCTCCTCGCCTCCGATGCTTCGGCGTGGATCACCGGAGCCATCATTCCCATGGATGGCGGCAACATGGCCATGAACGCCGGTGGTACCCCCGGGCACGAACAGCACCCTGTTCAGGCCTTCCGCTCAGAGAAATGAGAGATATATGCCTGATACCAGCCACCAGTTCGACCCCTCTCTACTGAAAAAGCTGTTTCGGTCCATGCAGGTCATTCGGCAAACCGAAGAAGAACTTGCTCGATGCCACCAGCGCGGACTTGTGCACGGCGCATGTCACACATACGTCGGTGAAGAAGCCATTGCGACAGGTGTCTGTGCCCATCTGAACCATAATGATGTTGTTTTCAGCACGCACCGGGGCCATGGGCACGCACTGGCCAAAGGCATGCCGCCGGCACAGCTCATGGCCGAGCTTTTCGGTCGATCGACCGGTTGCTCGGCCGGTCGTGGTGGCAGCATGCATTTATTTTCGCCTGAAATCGGCATGATGGGCACCTCCGGCATTGTCGGCCCCTGCATCCTTCAGGCCTGTGGTGGCGGCTACAGTTCTAAAATTCTGAAAAATGGCACGGTGGCCGTAGCCTTCTTCGGCGATGGGGCGGTGAATAACGGAGCCTTTCACGAAGGTCTGAACATGGCTTCCATCTGGAAGTTGCCAGTGCTTTTCATCTGTGAAAACAACCAGTTCGCCACCGAAGTTCCCTTCGCCTATGCCAGCGGCAACCCATCCGTTGGCAACCGTGGTGCCGCTTATGGCATGCCCGGCCATGAAATTGACGGGAATGACGTGCTTGAAGTCTGGAAAGTCGCTGGCGAAGCCGTGGCCCGTGCCCGCGCTGGTGAAGGACCAACACTCATCGAATGTAAAACATATCGCACAAGGGCTCATGCTGAGGGCATGGGCGATTTTACCTACCGCACGAAAGACGATGTCGAAGACTGGAAAAAACGCTGCCCTATTTTAAAATTACGTATGTTTGCCGGCCTGGATCCGGAATTCGACTCCATCGAAATGGAGGTTTCGCAGGAAGTTGCCAAAGCCCGCGAATTTGCCGAAAACAGTCCTGTGCCTGATCCGGCTACTGCAACCCGGCATGTTTATTCGTCAGAAGATCAGCAAGTAACGTCTTCTGGAACTCCCGAAAATACTGATACGCGCCAGATCACATTCAGCCAGGCCACACTTGAAGCTCTCACAGAAGAAATGGCCGTTAATCCGGCCATCTGGGTCATGGGCGAAGGCATTGGCAAACGTGGCGGCAATTTTGTTACCACAAAAGGTTTATACGATATTTACGGCCCCGGGAGACTCTGCGATACGCCCATCTGCGAGCGTGGCTTTGTGGGCCTGGCCTGTGGAGCGGGAATGACAGGCACGCGGCCCGTGATCGACTTTATGTTCGCTGATTTCATCCTCGACAGCATCGGCGAGATTATTAACCAGATTGCCAAAATGCAATATATGTCAAGTGGCCGCCTGAAAATGCCCGTCCTTTTGCGAGGCTGCATCGGTATCGGCCATTCAGCAGCCACACACCATTCGGGCAGCTATTACGCGCTGTATGGGCAGGTGCCTGGCCTCCGGGTCGTCGTGCCCTCATCACCTGCCGATGCAAAGGGGCTTTTCAGGCACGCCCTGCGAACAAACGACCCGGTCATGTTCCTCGAGCATCGTGAAATACTTCAGGCCAAAGGACCGGTACCAACGGGCGAGTATGAAATTCCATTCGGCGTAGGACGAAGAGTCCGTGAAGGTCGCGATGTGACAGTCGTAGCCCTTGCCCGAATGGTTCATCTGGCAGAATCTGTTGCACAGACACTTGAAAAAGAAGGTGTCTCTGTCGAAATTATCGATCCTCGCACCGTCTCGCCTCTTGATACGGAAATCATCCTGCAGTCTGTTGCCAAAACCGGCCGCCTGCTGATTGTGGACGAGCCACCCGCCCAATACGGCTTCTCAGCCGAGATCGCCGCCCGTGTGGCCGATGCTGGTTTTGACAATCTCGACGCACCCATCCGCCGCCTGACCGGCACTTTCTGCCCCACACCCTACAGCCCTTCGCTTGAGTCGGTTGTGGTTCCCGGCCCCGATCAGATTTCAGCAGCCATCCGCGAATTAATTCAGGAATAAAATTGTATATATCAGATTTACTAATCGAAATAAAATAAAATGAAAGGTCGCCTTCCAAATGAATGAAATAAGAATCCCGAGGCTGGGCTGGTCGATGGAGCAGGGCACCTTCCTGCGATGGCTGAAGAACCATGGCGACACTGTTAACAAAGGCGATGCTCTATTTGAGCTTGAGGGCGAAAAAAATGTACAGGAAATAGAATCGGTTGAAGCCGGTATTCTGCATATTCCCAAAGGCTCGCCCATGGCCGGCAGCACCGTTGATGTGGGTGCTCTGCTGGGTTATTTACTGCACGAAAACGAATCGCCACCTGACCCTGAAATAAAACTTTTGGCTGAATCAAATATTGAAAAAACACCTAAAAACGCCGGCCCGGCCGCCCGACGTATGGCCGCAGAACTTGGAATTGAAATTGAATCGATTGCCGGCACCGGCCGTTCCGGGCTTGTCACCAAACAAGATGTGAGCCTGGCCGCTGAGATGAAACAGGCAAAGGTTTCAGAAGGCGAAATCAAATCAACTCTCTCAAAACAGGCGGCCTCCCCACGCGCACGGCGAATTGCCCGCGAAAATGGAATCGACTGGACTAGCCTGGCTGGCTCGGGCCGCAGTGGCCGGATTCGTGAAATCGATGTCAGACGTGCTATTGAATTGTCTGGCCTTAATTCATCAGTTAAACCCTCAGGCAAACCCGCGTTTTCAGGGCTGTCCCCGCGTCGTCGTGCCATTGCTGAACGACTTCGACGAAGCCAGCAACTCACCGTTCCTGTCACTCTTCATACCACTGCCGATGTAACTGAGCTGGTTGCCCTGCGATCAAGATTCAAAGCATCTTCGCCTGCCACCACTCCATCTTATAACGACCTTGTCTGTGCCCTGTTGCCGCACCTTTTCAAAATCCACCCACAAATGGCCCAGGTGTGGGATACAGCACACGAAACCCTGATGCGTGTCAATCATGAACAAATTCATATAGGCATTGCTGTCGATACACCTGATGGCCTGCTGGTGCCTACAATCAAGAATGTTGCTAACAGGCCCCTCTCTCAGATCACTGCCGAATCTTCAAGGTTGATCGCCCTGGCCCGTTCCGGCATTCTGCCTGGCGATGTCATGCGCGGCGGCTGTTTTACAATTACGAATCTGGGAGCCTTTGGAATTGATGGTTTTACTCCTGTCATTAATTTGCCTGAAATCGCTATACTTGGCCTTGGTGCCATTCGTCGCGAGCCCGTTTTTCATGATGATAACAGCATCGTCAGCCGCCATCGAATGGTTCTCAGCCTGACTTTTGACCATGCAGCCGTTGATGGTGCCCCCGCATCTGCATTTTTGCGTGATATTGCTTTGGCCATGGCCGACCCTGCCGCCTTTCTGCTGAACTTGTCTCATTAAATTCCTGTGAATAAAGGGTTTTCAGCTCATGCTTGTTGACATTCATACCAACCTGATGTGGTATCCTGATCACTACACTGAGGAGTTTGTCAAATTCTCGTGGGAGGCCAAAAAGGCCAAGATGAGACTCACTGCCGACGTCCACTGCGACGTCGATAACGAAAGCTGGAAACATAACTTCGACTGTCGTCCTGAACAGTTGCTGGAAGCAACCAGGGGATGCGATAAGATTGTGGTATTCGCGATTCAGGCACCTTTTACAGGTATCAATGGTTCGCAGGAGGCCGTTGCCGAATTCGCCCGCCAGCATTCCGACCGATTTATTCCCTGGTGCTCTGTTGATCCCAACGACCCCGGATGTGTCGAACAACTTCAATATTACGTTGAAAAAATGGGGTTCAAGGGCCTGAAACTCGGCCCAATCTATCAAAACTTTGATCCTTCAGACCCCAGGCATCTGCCACTCTTTAAAATGGCTGAAAAATTGGGCATTCCGATTAACTGGCATCAGGGCACCTCCTTCGTTCGTCAGGGGCCTCTGAAATACAGTAATCCCATACTTCTTGAAGATATTGCCGTTGCCTGCCCTGATCTGCGTATGATCATTTCACACATGGGGCACCCGTGGGAAACAGATTGTATCGTCTTGATCCGCAAGCACCCGAATCTTTACGCTGACACCAGCGCCCTGCATTATCGCCCATGGCGACACTATCAGGCCTTTATCACGGCCCTGGAATATGGAGTAGAACACAAGCTGATATTCGGTTCCGATTTCCCTTCAGCCACTCCTGAACAGGCCATAGCCGGTCTCTGGAAAGTCAACGACATTGTTGAAGGTACAAAATTTCCGGTGTTCCCCCGTGAAGCCATTCACCGGATCATCTACGACAACTGGAAGGCTTTGCTCTCTGTCTGAAAAATTCAGGGTCCTTTCAAATAGCGTTTTTCAATCTTCACCCCCACCGTGCCAATACCGTAGTAACCCACACTGATGCGTGCGACATGCGTCAGAAGATCAAATGCCCGCCAGCGGCTGATGCCATGTTCATGCTCCATCCACAAAGCAAGCTGGGCCATGGCATGGGCGATGGATCGTTCCATGGGCGTGCCGGTGGATATGGTCATGATTTCGGTCGACGTTTCGACTCTTGGCCATGCCAGTTTCAAGCCTTTGACAAGATTCAGTGTGACTTTTGTCTCGCCGGCCATCTCAAGCCCTGTGGCCGATAATTCTCCGTGACCCATTGCGGCATGCAGGTCGCCCATGTAAAACAAAGCATTTTTTACAAAAACGGGCAGGTAAATTGTGCTTCCTGGCGATACCTCCACCAGGTCAAGGTTGCCCCCGTGTGGCCCTGCCGGCCCGGTTGTCGGGTTGCCCCAGTCAGGTGCCGTGCCAAGGCAGCCAATCATCGGAGAATAAGGGATCTTTACATTCTCTGACCAGTGGATAAATCCATCATGAATAGGGCTTACATGTGTCCCATGCGGACAGTCGGTTCCCAGCCATTCGCATAGCATTTTCGGGTCGGCGGTGCGTGTGGCGCACTGTGGTGGATTCGGCAAAATTTCATGAATTGTCACCGCAAGGGCATCACCCGGTTCGGCCCCTGCCACTGCCACAGGCCCTGTCATCGGGTTACTGTAGGGCATTTTCACCTTGTCGCGTCGGTCATCGTTTGTACGAATCTGCCCAGAAAGTGCATCTTCCGACTCAATAATCAGTGTCTCGCCAGGCTCCACAAGCAGTCTTGGCTCAATATGGCGACTGAATTCATAATGCAATTGACCAATCGGAAGTCGTTTCACGAGAGTTCTCCATTCGCAGAAGGTGCTTCTGTAATGGCCATATACTATCAAATCATCTGGCCGAATCCCATTCCTGTGGGAAAAATCTGATTTGATTTCAATCCACTTCATGACTTATCATCTGTTTTAAAATTTCCTGTAATTGAATTGAATCGTTTGAAATGAAATCATAAAATACGGAAATTAGAACCAGAAGCGGATGATTGGAAAATACTCAAATGAAACCAAACCGGCGTGAACTTCTTTACATTGGCCTGGCAGGATTATTGCCGCAAAATCTGCTGGCCCAGACTGGCAAGGTAAATCTGCATCAGGAAATTCTGAGCCTGGCCGGCGAATACGAACAAAAGCGTCGGGCCCGGTTCGCAGCAGTTCAATCAGCAGATGAATTGAAATTCCTGCAAACTGAACTTCGTAAACTCTTCCTTGAGCTTATCGGTGGTCTGCCCACTGAACGAAATGTATTAAATATTAAATTGACAGGTGAATTTGAAGAGAAAAATTACATTGTCAGAAAGATTGTCTTTGAAAGTTTGCCAGGATATTTTGTGCCGGCTGTGGTTTATCTGCCAAAAGCTGGAAGGGGGCCATTTCCCGGTATTATAAGCCCCTGCGGCCACTCCCGAAATGGCAAGGCTCATGGCGAATATCAGATTTTGCACGCAAATCTGGCCAGCCGGGGCTTCGTGGTGCTGTGTTACGACCCGGTGGGGCAGGGCGAGCGAAGCCAGTTCTGGGATTCCGGAAAAAAACAGTCCAAATACAATCTTGGCTGCGGAGAACATGCAGTTCTGGGCAGTGCTCTTGAACTTCTAGGCATGAGCCTTGCCCGTTATCGCATCTGGGACGGCATGCGTGCGATTGACGCACTTGGAACTTTTCCCGAAGTTGATCCTGCCCGCATTGGCTGTGTCGGTAATTCCGGCGGCGGCACACTGACGTCATATCTCACGGCCCTTGATGAGCGAGTCAAGGCGGCAGCAATCGGCTGCTATATCACCACTTTGCCCCGGCGCATGGGCAATCGCATTCAGATGGACCCATCATCAGACCCCGAGCAGGACATTCATGGCTTTCTCAGCGGCGGTATCGATCATGCCGGCCTCTTAGCCATGTGTGCTCCAAGGCCGACACTCATCTGCTCGGCCACTCTCGACTTTTTCCCGATTGAAGGGGCCCGTGAGAGCTTTGCCGAGGCCCGACACCTATACCAGGCGGCAGGTGCAGGAAATAAAATCGCCAAGGTGGAAGCCGAAAACCGCCACTCGCTTTCCAAACCCCTGCGAGAAAACGTTTATGGCTGGTTCGGCCATTGGCTGGCAGGCGAACCGGAAATCAGGCCTTCAACTGAAATTGAGATAAAGCCAAGGCCTGATGCTGACTTGCTCGCGTGTCGCGATGGTCAGGTCTCTGTTTCATTTCACTCCCGAAATATGCTGGAAATTGCAATTGCCGAATCTCAATCGACCAGGCCTTCGAAGCAGAAAAGTCTGAAAGCCATTTTGAATCTTGAGCCCGAGCGTGCCGACCCGCTGATCGCCGAACGCGGCCTTGGCCTGGAAAAAGGCCAGATACTGATTCTGTTTATCAATGGCAATGAATCGCCCGACTGGCGAAACGCACGGGATTGTGTCAAGGCGGTGCATGCCGGCGGGTATGGCACGGTACTTGTTGAGCCAAGGGGAACGGGTTCGAGAAAATCGCCAGAGCTGAATTGGAACATTAGTTATACGGATGCCATCTCTAGCGTCGAAGCCAATATCGCTTACAACGCTTCATTGGTAGGCAGGTCTCTGATAGGCCTGCGAGTGGCCGATGTACTTATGGCTGTTGATATGATGATAAAAGAATACAAGCCAGCAAAACTCTTGCTTTGCGGCAGTGGCGATGCTGCTCTGCTGGCACTTTTCTCAGCCGCCCTTGAGCCGAGAGTAAATGGTTTGATACTAGATCAGATGTTAGCGTCTTACAAAAAAGCACTGACAAATTCGGGCCATGCCCTGAGCGAATCGAATCTGGTGCATGGAATCCTGAAGGATTATGGAGATATTGCTGATCTCATCAGGGAATCTGCCCCAGGGCCGATCCTTTGCACAGCCATCAACGAGCCAGATGATTTTGAACCATCACCGCGACTTCAAACCGAAAAAAGCCGTCTGGTTGACTCTCCCGCGATTCTCACAGACTGGCTGGGTCGCCATTTTCGTGGAAATTCCTGAGTCACGAGTTAAGTAAATCTGTCGATGCAATGTCAGCTTGAATGTGGTAAGATTTATGAGTTGACAAGACCCGCCGGACCAATCAAGAGACCCAGACCATGCTCTCGCTGCTTGCCGCCAATGGTGCCCTGCGCCTTTCGCGAAGGCAGTTGCATCGTCTGAGCATTTCAGGTCTGGGGCTCTTGCCTGTTTCTGTGAATTTTGCTGCCGAACAGGCACGGGTCGGCAGAGCAAAGCATTGTATCTACATTTATCTTTGCGGTGGCCCTTCGCAAATGGATCTGTGGGACCCCAAGCCCGATGCCCCGCTTGGCATTCGCACCGTTTTTGACCCAATTTCAACCAATGTGCCGGGAATAACATTCACGAATCTGATTCCCAATGTCGCACGCCATGCCGACAAACTGGCGGTGATCAGGTCGATGAATCACACATCGCCCGACCACAATGTCGGCTCGGCCCACACGCTCGAAGGCAAAAAACCTCGTACACCTGCCGATGTATATCAGGCACCCACCGATCACCCCGCCCTGGGTGCCATTCTGCACAAACTTCGCGGTGAATCCGGTCTCCTGCCGCCCTGGGTCGTCCTTCCTCGATATTTCACAACCAATTCGCCACCTGTCAAAGGACAGTCGGGCGGTTTTCTGGGCCCATCATTTGATGCAGTGGCCATGGACGAACCGAAAATGGATTCGCTGGCCGCCAAAGAACTTAAATTCTCGGGCTTCCGCCTGCCTGATCAGGTTGATAAAGACCGGTTCGACGCTCGTCGTCGGCTCATGGGCCATGCCAGTCCCCCGGGTCTTTCAAGCGAAATACGATGGAATGCCATGGCTGACAGAGCCTCTGCCTTGCTTGGCGGCGAACTATCATCGCGGGCTTTTGACCTCTCGCTTGAAGACTCAAGGCTGAGAGACCGGTATGGCCGCAATGAATATGGCCAGAGTTTCCTGCTGGCCCGGCGGCTGGTTGAGTCGGGTGTGCGCTTTGTCAACGTCTTCTGGACCTTTTTTGACAAGCAGGGTTGCCAGTTTAACCTTTGGGATAACCACGGCGTCACGACGGATATATGTGGGGTCGGCGGTGTGCGAAAAGGTGTTGATATGCTTACACACCAATATTGCACACCATCGTTCGACCGTGCCTTTCCCGCTCTGCTTGAAGACTTGGAAAGTCGTGGCTTGCTTGATGAAACGCTTGTAGTGGTTGCCGGTGAATTTGGCCGCACACCTAAAATTAATGACATGTCGGGCCGCGATCACTGGCCGAACTGCTATACCCAGCTATTGGCAGGTGGCGGTGTGCGTGGTGGCCAGATATATGGCGAAAGCGACAAGATCGGGGCCTATGTAAAGGATAAACCCGTCAGCCCCGAGGATTTTCAGGCCACGGTGCTGCATGCTTTTGGTGTTGAGCCGGATACATTTATCACTGACCATCTTGATCGACCTATCCGGGTAACGGATGGCGAACCACTGAGAAGCCTTTTCGCCTGAAATCAATCGGTACGATAGCGGGCCAGGGCCAGTTCATCAAGCTCGACGCCAAGGCCAGGCCCTTCCGGCACTTTCGCCCCCTCAGGCCCCAGCGAAAGCGGTGCGACAAGCAGGTCTGACTCATGATAATGCGGCCCAAGAATGTCCGAAGGATACATCTCGCTATCAATCGAAGCGACGGCACAGCCCAGATGAATCATCGCGGCCGTACCAATACCAAGCTCAAGATTACTGCCGATATGACACACGACATTTGCTGATCTCGCAGTCGCAGCAATCTCGACAGAGCCTGAAATCCCGCCGTTTTTGCCCGGATAAACACTGATCACATCCACAGCCCCGGCCTGTAACAGGTTCCATGCATCGCTGGCCGTGAAGGAACTTTCGTCGGCCATGATCCGCACGCCGCTATGGTGCCGCAGGGCGGCCATCGCAGCGTTGTCGCCTGGGGCAATCGGCTGTTCGGCCACCAGAATATTCAGTTTTCCTAGCCTTTCCAAAGCCTGCCTGGCCACGGCATAGCTCCAGCCGCAGTTGGAATCAATGGTAATCGGCAAGTCGGGCCCGGCCACTTCACGCACGGCTGCAACTCTAGCCACGTCAGATTCCAGCTCTATTCCCGTTTTGACCTTGAGCGTTTTGACACCCTCGGCCAGGAATTCCTCAGCCAGTTTTTTGACATGTGTCAGATCAAAGGCCCCGATCACCATTTTGGTTGGAATGACGTCACGCACCTTGCCGCCCAGAAGCTGATAAACCGGCACCCCGGCCGCTTTGCCAGAAAGATCCCAAAGTGCCATTTCCACAGCAGCTTTTGTAAAAGGGTTCAGCTTGATCACACGATCCATGCGCGACCTCGCCAGGTTGACACTCGTCGGATCAAACCCCGCGAGAGCCGGGGCAATGATCTCGCGAATCGCATAAAGGCAGCTGCCAGGCGTTTCGCCGCTCCATCGCGGGGCCAGTGTTGCTTCGCCCAGGCCCGTCAGGCCACTGTCGGTATGCACTTTCACAATAACATACTTAGATGTGATGTGTGCCCCATGGGCCGTCAGCGTGTTGCGATCCTTGCGCAACGGCACTTCAACCGGAATGGCTTCAATGGATGTAATCTTCATGTGTTGGTTCCTTGAATAATCGCTAATCGCCGCTGCCAATGGCGGGTTTGTCAGGATTCAGCAGAAAGCACGATACTGCGGCAGCCAATTGAATGATGGCCACCAGCCAGAGAAACTGGTTCCAGTCGCCGCCGCTTTCCGCCAGTTTTTTAAACATGTCGCCCACCACCTTCGGGCTAAGCCACGCACCCACGTTGCCTGCCATGTTCATAATGGCAAAAGCCAGTGCTGTGTGGCCTGAAGCCAGATCAATCGTGCAGGCCCACTTGCCGGTTTTACCCAGCCCCGTGAAGAACATTCCCAGCGAAACCAGAGCAATGGCGGGCAGGGGGCTGGCAAAAAGCACAGCAGCGGCTGTGAGAAGACTACAAGCGGCAAGTGTCATTGCAGGCATCAGCGACCGGCTTTTCCACTTGCTGCCGGTTCGGCGGTAAATCCGGTCAATCAGAATTCCGCCCAGAATGCTGCCAATCACTTCCATAAAGAGATTCGCCGTGGCTGCATCGCCGGCCTGAGTCACTGTCAGCCCACGGCCTTTTTCAAGATACGACGGATACCATGTGATGAAAAGGGCATAAGAAAACGACTGAAAAAATGTCTGGGCACACAGGGCCCACATGCCGGGCGACCTGGCCAGGGCAGAAAATACCTGATATGAAGAAATGCCTGTATGAGAATTAGCTAAATCATCTTTCGGTGTTGTTCTGGCTTCAATCAAAGCCAGTTCTTCGGAGTTCACACGCCGGTGCAATCGTGGCGAGTTGCGAAACCAGAGAAGAAACCACACAGACCACGCTGCACCTAAGGCTGAATAGATAAAAAACGTGTCGCGCCAGCCATAACGGTCGAGAAGCCTGGTCGTCATGGCCGTGGCCAGCAAGGCACCAACTGACATGCAGGCGGTGATGATCGAACTGGCAAAGCCACGACGATCAACCGGGAACCACTCGCGAATGGCCATGATGACCACGGGGAAAAAACCGGCCTGGGCCAGCCCAAGGGCAACGCGTGACCAATAAATGACATTAGCCGAATGGGCACTGGCTGTGATGATAGTCGCCCCGGCCCAGATCAGCCCCAGAAGGCTGAGCCAGACTCGGGCACCCACTTTATTGCCCAGCCAGCCGCCTGGTATCTGAAACCAGAAATAGCCAAGAAAAAAGGCGGAATAAATGCCGCCCATAACATCATTTTCAATTGTAAGATCACCCTGAATCGTAGTGCCTGCGGGCGAAATGCAGACACGCAGCAGATACGCCAATATGGTGCCCGCAGCCAGTGCCGCAATCACCAGATAGCGAATTTTGGTGGGTCGCACAGCGGCATCCAAAGGCATGAATCAACCCCTTCCAGCTTAATCAGCCAGAAACCGCCTCAAAACATTGTCAGTGATCTTCGAGATGTGCACATCAACCAGTATGGAACTTGGCCAGGTGATTGATCCTGCCGCAAAAACCATGCCACCAGAATCGTTTTCATAAGTCAGCAGATCGGCGCCGCCTTCGTCGATATTCAGCCCATTGGCGAACGGTCTGACGTTTGCAGGAGAGCTTTTGGAAATCTTGTCGGTTTCGTGTCCCGATGCCCCGCCAGGGCACCGCATGTGCAGGCTGGCCTGGCCAAAAACATCGCCATTTTGCAGGTCGGTGCCGGCCAGGGCCCAGTGTTTTTCGTCGGTCACACGCAGCCCCGCCGAAGTCATGATCCCGCGATCGTCCCACACCACGCCCAGCAGGGTCGCTTCCGACTCGCCGCACTGGGCAAATCGGCTTTCAAGCCCTCGCCTGGCCACTTCGCGGGCATCGCCGTTCTTCACTTTTACAGCCGTATTATCTGCAATAAAATCGACTTCGCAGTTAATCCCGTTGCCGCCCAGATACATCAGCCGACCGCCGGTGGCCACCCACTCCTTCACCTTCCGATACATGGTCATCGACCAGTATTCCGGGTGCGTGCTGATGACCAGAACGCGATAGGCAGAAAGGTCAAGCGTGCCATCGTGCAACTGGCTCTCGGCATAATAGTCATAGTCATGGCCGTGTTTTTCCAGCCAGCCCAGAAGCCGCCACTCAGCACTGGCCAGGTGGCACGAGGCCCGCCCTTCAATCGGGTCGGTAATTTTCTCGGCCATGTCAATATGGTTAATCGGCTCTGGTCGGTCAAATGAAAGAGGTGCATAATCATCTACGCCATATGTCAGGGCATTGGCGTCGGTATAGCGCATCAAATCCTGGCGGGCGTTGACGGTGGGCCTTTCGGGAAGGGCATCGGCATTGATGTAATTTGATCGGCCGCCGAAATTGTTGTAAGCGTTCCAGGTGATATTTGAAGCCAGCACAGCCAGCCTGCAGGTGGGCTGGGCAGGGGCCACCACCCAGGGGAATGAAAAATTGGCACCACGGGCCGTGCGGGCGTGGAAATAATAAAGCCCGCTGCGAGCCGGTGCTTCAACATATTGTTTGTGATGCGGGTTGGTGTAGCCCTGTGAATTCCATGCCACACCGGTGCGGGTGAAGTCGCCGTCGGGGGTGATCTGCATGGTGGCGCGGGGGCCGTGCTCGTCAAGCCAGCCCAGGCTTTTGACAAACTCCTTTTCATAGCCCATTCGCCACAGGCTGAGCTGATAGGGCTCGACCGAATGAACGCGATATTCCGACTTCTCGCCCGACTTCACCTGCCTTGGCCAGGCATAGCCCAGCAGGCCATCGGTCAGAAGTCGAAAGTGGTGCGGCGGCATGCCCGGCTTCATATCAAGCATCACGCTTTTTTGCCCATAGCCGGCCTTAAAAAGTGTCACCTTATAGCGGCCAGGCTCTAAATTGGCATAAACCGAACCTGTGGCACGCGAATGGGCTTCAATTGATTCGCCGGGGTTGCCCACCGGTTCAAATTCAAGCTGAACCTGGGGAATGGCGACATAGCGTTCGTCGCTGACATAGCCGATTAGCATGTTTATACCTGTATCAGCGGAATTGTGGCAAATTGGGTGCACAATGATGCAGGGCGACCTGCGCGACCGGCAACCGTTGACCGGGTTTCTGCCACAAATCGCGGCATCTCCTGATCTAAGCGATCGTAAACGTATCGACCGGCAGATGCAAGGATACTTTCCGGGCTATCTGGTCGCTACAAAATCTCGTATCAGGTACTATTCAAACCACAGTAGATGTGGGTGGCAGCCGGCAGTTTCATTTTGCGACTTCTCGTCAGATCCGGCATTTTCCGCGATATTGACGACCAGACCAAGAAATACCTCATGAATTCGGTCGCTGCACTCTTGATCAACACGCCTGGCAGACCATACACTATGTGACCTTAATATTGATATGCCTGCAAAAGGCAGGTGTATCGATCTCGAGTCTCTTCGGGGAAGTCTGTCCTCATGCGTCACGTGCTTTCGGCTCTCGTTCAGAATCAGCCTGGTGTTCTGGCCCAGGTTTCGGGCATGTTCGCCTCCCGTGGCTTCAATATTGAAAGCCTTGCGGTAGGGCCCACTGAAACCGAAGCGATGTCGCGCATTACGGTGGTAGTCAAGGGCGACGACAAGACCCTTGAACAGGTACGCAAACAGCTTGAGAAGATCATTACAGTGGTCAGTGTGCAGGATGTTTCCCGCTATGACTTTGTCGAGCGGGACCTTCTGCTGATCCGTGTGAAGGCCTCGGCCAGCACCCGGCAGGACTTGCTCAGCCTGATCAAAATTTTCCGCGGTAAGGTGGTCGATGTCACGCCCGCCGAACTGATGGTGGAACTGGCTGGCCAGGAAAAGAAAATTCAGGCCTTTGTCGAAGCGATTTCCGCTTTTGGCATTGTCGAAATGGCCCGCACCGGGCGTATTGCCCTGATTCGTGGCTCGAAGCCCGACACCATTCAGGCCGTCGATGATGATTCGTCGTCTGATCAGCCACAGGTGGTCGGTCACTCCAGCCTATGACTCCGAGCCCCGAACCCGGCCTATTTCAAGTAAAACCATAACTACGAGCCATTGAAAACAAGACTTTGCCTGACCGCCGGCGAAGTCCGAACCATCTGCCCACCGAATCGACAAGGCAGAACCAAGAACCCGGCGGCGAAACAGAGAACCAGAGGAATTGACTGATGCCCGCTCAGATTTACTACGATCAGGATGCCGACCTTGGCCTGCTCAAGAACAAAACCATCGCCATTATCGGCTATGGCAGCCAGGGCCATGCCCAGGCCCAGAACCTGAGGGATTCCGGCTGTAATGTTATCATCGGCCAGCGACCCGGTTCGCCGAATTACGACCTGGCCATCAGCCATGGTTTCAAGCCCATTTCCGCCGCCGATGCCGCCAAGGCAGGCGACCTGGTGAACATTCTGCTGCCCGACGAAGTGCAGGGCGACATTTATCGCAGCGACATTCTCCCGAACCTTTCACCGGGCAATGTGCTGCTTTGCTCCCACGGGTTTAATATTCATTTCAGCCAGATCGTTCCACCAAAGGGTGTTGATGTAGCCCTGGTCGCCCCCAAAGGCCCCGGCCACCTGGTTCGTTCTGAATACGTCAAGGGCGGTGGTGTGCCATGCCTTATCGCCACACTTGAAGGGCACTGCACACCAGCCGGTGAATCGCTGGCCCTGGCTTATGCCAAGGGTGTGGGCGGCACGCGTGGTGGTGTACTGCGTACAACATTTGCCGAAGAAACCGAGACCGATCTCTTTGGCGAGCAGGTGGTGCTGTGCGGTGGCGTGAGCGCCCTGGTGAAGATGGGCTTTGAGACCTTGGTGGAAGCCGGTTATCAGCCGGAATCAGCTTATTTTGAATGCATGCACGAACTGAAGCTGATTGTTGACCTGATGTATCAGGGCGGCCTGAATTATATGCGTTATTCGATCTCAAACACGGCCGAATACGGCGATTACACCCGTGGTCCGCGGATCATTAACGAAAATACCCGTGCCGAAATGCGTAAGATTCTGGGCGAAATCCAGTCGGGCCAGTTCGCCCGCGAGTGGATCCTTGAAAACAAGGCCAACCAGGCCGGCTTTAAGGCCACCCGCCGCCGCGAACGTGGCCACATTATTGAAGAAGTCGGCAAGCGTCTGCGTGCCCTGATGACCTGGATTGATTCCAAGGTCGTCTGATCGAGTTCACGCTTTGCTGAGGTTGACATACAATAGGGAGGGTGGCCGATGCATTTGCCGGTCGCCCTCTTTCCTTTGGCATGCAGGCGAGACCAACTGATGGCTGACCCGACCAGAAAACTCGCAAAAAATGTAACCGGCGGTTTTTACGTCGATGAAACCTGCATCGATTGCGAAGTCTGCCGCGAAATCGCTTCAGCTAACTTCACCCGCGACAACGCCACTCGCAAAAGTTATGTTTTCGCCCAGCCCGATAACCCGGCCGACGAAGCCGCCTGCCTGGCAGCCATGGACGAATGCCCGGTTGAGGCCATTGGCCACCAGCGTGGCGCATAACTTTTTTTTGACCGTCAGACAGTCTTTTATTCCGCGTCTTCCAATTCCTCATCGGCTGAGGGTAAGTTTTCACGCATTCGATAACCAATCCCGCGAACAGTTTCAATCAGCGGGCCGCGGTCGCCCATCTTCTTCCTCAGGCTTTTGATATGCACATCAATGGTGCGTTCAAGCACCACCGCGTCTTCGCCCATGCCGGCGTCCATCAGTTCATGGCGGGTAAAGGCCCGGCCAATGCGTTTCATCAGGGCTTCAAGCAGGCGAAATTCAGTCGGTGTCAGGGTGATTTCCTGGCCATGCACTGTCACCTGGTGGCGAACCCGGTCAACAATCACATCATGGTGTGTCATCTGGTCGCCCAGCTCAGGGTCGCCTGCTTCCCTTCGCCTTAATTCGCGTCTGATTCGCTGAATCAGCACCTTCACTGAAAATGGCTTGGTCACATAATCGTCGGCCCCGGTGGCGAAGCCAATGAGCTGGTCTGATTCCTCGCTCTTGGCGGTGATCATGATCACCGGTATTTTTCTGGTAACCGGCGAGCTTTTCAGGTCGCGGCACACATCCAGCCCGCTGCGGCCGGGCAGCATCAAATCCAGCAGAATCAGGTCGGGCACAGTGGCCTGTGCCAGCTTCAGCCCCTCCGCACCATCGCGGGCCGAGGATGTCTCGAACCCCTCCCGGGCCAGGTTAATCTGAAGTATTTCAACCAGCGGCCGCTCGTCTTCAATAATCAGGATTCGCGGATTTGCCATGGTCAAACGTCCCTGTCTCGCGGGTTCATCTCTGCACAGTGGCCCTATTATCGCTTGCAACCAGTCGGTTAGGTTGAAGAATTCATGAAGATTTGAGGATTATCCTGATTCCGCCTGCGGACAGGCCAAAATCTCTCGCCTCACTTGCAGCGGGCAAGAAATTGACGCACAAGGGCATTAAATTCTTCCGGCCGGTCTTCATGCGGCAGGTGGCCGGCACCTTCCCACACCACAAATTCAGCGGCCGGCAGCTCGCGGGCCATCGCCTCACCCGCCCTCAGTGGAATCACATTATCGGCCTTGCCCCAAAGAATCACCACCGGGCAGGCCAGCTTCTTCAGGCCAATCGGCTTGGCCGTGTCCTGCGGCGGGCTCATCATGCTCAAAAGGGCTTCAGGAGCTCCTTCAATTGTCGTTGGAATGTAGTAGGCGTCAATCATTTCCGCCGTTATCGGCTCGCGCCCTTCATAAACCGAGGCCAGCATTTCGCTGATCCTGTCTCGGGTAATCATGGTGCGAACCAGTGCCACAGCCAGCGGTGATTTTGATCCGTCGGCAAGTTTTCGCGTATCAACACCGGCCCCTTCAAAGTCCAGACGGCTATAAGGCCTCGCTGCATCCACCAGCACCAACCCCGCCACTCTTGAGGGGTTCTCAAGTGCAAGCCTGGCCGCAATCGCCCCGCCCATTGAATTGCCGGCCACCACCGCCCTCTTGATCTTCAGGGCGTCCATTGCGGCCAGCACATGCTCAACATAGGCCTGCTCGGTGTAACGGCCATCTTTGGGCTTCTCCGTCAGGCCGAAGCCCTTGATGTCAATGGCCGTCACCCGCGTTATTTTTGCCAGATCGTCAATATTCTTGCGCCAGGTGTAAGTGCTTGAGCCAAAGCCATGCAGAAGCAGTATTTCCGGCTTGTCGCCCACCTGGCCCTTTTGAACAAAGCAGGTTTTAATGCCGCCGGCTTCAATCAGGCGATCGGCAGGCACCACATCTGTCAGTTTTTTCAGCCTTTCCACTTTCGGAACAGGCTTGTTTTCAGGCTTCTTTGCTTCCTGTGCCAAGGCCGGTAACGATGCCTGAAGCACTAATATCACAGCGAAAACTTGAGCAAATTTCATGCGTCTGGTCCACGTTTCATGCATGCACTGTCAGGTTAACCGGCCAGTTCGGGCCGCCGTTATTTCATGATTTTCCATCAGGCTGAGGCCGCCGGCAAGATTCTGGGTGCCTGCACCACCGGCAAGGTCACGCGGAAGGTTGAGCCAAGCCCTTCCATGCTCTCGACACCCACCTCGCCGCCTGTTGACTGCACTATATGTTTTACGATTGCCAGACCAAGCCCCGTGCCACCCATGTCGCGGCTACGGGCTTTATCTACACGATAAAACCGCTCAAAGACCTTTTCCAGATCGTCCTTCGGTATGCCAATTCCTGTGTCAACCACCTGAATTTCCAGCCAGTCAGGCGACGCCAGCACAGCCCGCACCTGCACATGGCCACCGCTCGGCGTGAACTTCAGCGCGTTGCCAATCAGGTTGTCAAGCACCTGCCTGATCGCCTCCTCGGCTGCATTAACCAACAAGCCTGATGGCAGGTTCTGAAGCTGAAGCACCAGTTCAATTTCCCGGTGCGATGCCTTGTCCTGATAGCTGGCCACCCGCGACCGAAGCTGCGGCTCAATGGCCGACGACGTCTGTCGATAGACTTCCTGGCCCGATTCCAGCTTTGAAAGCGATAGCATGTCAGCCACCAGGTCAATCAGTCGCTGTGTCTGTTCTTCAATCCGGGCCACGAAATCGCGATTCTGTGCCGGGTCGTCAAGGGCCCAGTCAAGCAGACTCTCGGCATAAAGTTTGATAGATGTCAAAGGTGTTTTCAGCTCGTGCGAAGCATTCGTCACAAAATCCTGACGCATGCGCTCAAGGTGCCGCAGTTCGGTCACGTCCTGCACCACCAGCACAGCACCTGCCGCAGCCGGCTCGTCGCTGCCCCGGGGCACCGAAAATCGCCGCAGAATCGGGGCGATTCGCACATCCACCGTGCGTGAAATTGGTCGCCCCACGCCATCGCGTGTCGTCACAACAATTTCCGCTTCCTCTGAATCAGCCAGCAATACGGAATGGGCCGCGAATTCCAGCAGCTTGGCGTTGCGAATCACTTCCGGCAGCAATTTCCCAAGGCTGGTTTTGTCAATACCCAGCAGCGGCTGGGCCGCCGGATTGGCCAGAATCACTCGCAGGCGTGAATCAATTGCCACCACACCTTCTGTCATTGATTCAAGCACAATCCGCAGCTGCCTCATCTGCCGCCGCGACTCGGCATTCTCTGTGCGCAATTGCGGCAGCCATTTGTCAAGTAGCCCCGCCAGGCCCTGGGTCAGCCGGGCATCGCGAAACGACCGAATCGATTTATCTGAAAATAAGTTCTCAAGATTGTAATCAATAACCCGGGCCAGTTCGGCCAGTTCGCGCCGCTGGCTGCGTCTCTGCAATAGCCATGCAAGGCATGCCAGCGCCACGCCTGCCGACAGACCAGCCCAAAAATCAGGATTTGTCAGTTGATCCCATGCCATCGGTGTCGTTCGCAAGGCCCCTGTACAGAAAAAGTTTAAGCAATTATATCATCACTACAGCTGAAAAATATGATATTTTGGTGAAGAGGTCGATATGCTCGCCAACGGCCGAATCAGCTTCGCCAAAACGCCCAGTCACTCTTCAGGGGAACAGGCATTGCCCGGCACCACTCCGACCGACTCGCCCGTGATGATCTACGACGGCCACTGCGGCCTGTGCGACCACACCGTCAGCCATATCCTGCGTCACGATCCTCGCGGCCGCATCCTTTTTGCCGCCAATACGTCAGAAGTTGCCCGCCGCATACTCGCCCAGCACGGCATCGCCTCCGATCCGCCGCCTGAGTCGGTTATCTACATCACTGATGGCAGAGCCTGGCAAAAGTCCTCGGCTGTGCTGAAGATCGCCCGCGATCTGGGCGGCCTGCACCTGCTGCTTCTGCCCGGCTGGCTGGTGCCCCGGCCACTGCGCGACGCCATTTATAACGTCATCGCCCGTAACCGTTATCGCCTGATGGGCCGCAAAGAAAGCTGCCGCATACCGTCGCCCGCAGAACGGGCCCGATTTATTGATTTGCTGGACGCCAGCCAGTAGTTAAAAAAAGTCGCCCGGCATATTTATTTTCACCAGGCCCACTGATATACTTCTGTTCATACTAACAAGAGTCTGTTGCCTCATCATGAAAGGTCTGCCGGGCCGGGCCTTTCCGCCGAAAGCCACACGCGATGCTTGCGAAATTGCAGTCGTTCACGCTGATTGGAATCGACGCTGAAGCTGTCGATGTCGAGGTGGATATTGCCCTGGCTCCCACTCCTTCCATCGTGCTGGTTGGCCTGGCCGAAACCGCCGTTCGCGAAAGCACCCACCGCGTCGAACGGGCGATCATCAACTCCGGCTACCTCAAGCCTCCTGACCGCATCGTGATCAACCTTGCCCCGGCCGACTTGCGTAAAGACGCCGGCGGCTTCGACCTGCCCATCGCCCTGGGTATTCTGGCAGCCAGCGGGCAGTTTTCCATCGAGCGGCGTGGCAAAGTCGCCGTCGTTGGCGAGCTTTCTCTTGACGGCGAAACCAGGCCCGTGAAAGGGGCCCTGGCCATGGCCCTTTCTGCAGCGGCCCAGGGCTGCGAGGCCCTGCTGGTGCCCGCCGCCAATGCCCATGAAGCCGCCGTGGTTGACAACATCCCAATTATTCCTATCACCAGCCTGTCAGAGGCTGTCGCCTATCTCTCGCGACGCATCGAGATCGAGCCGACATCTGTCGATATTGCCCGCCTTTTTGACACCCTCAGCAAATTTGAGGAGGATTTCTCAGATGTCAAAGGGCAGGACTACGCCAAGCGTGCCCTGGTTATCTCGGCCGCCGGTGGCCATAACGTGCTGATGATCGGCCCGCCCGGCACCGGCAAAACCCTTCTCGCCCGCCGGTTGCCCACGATTCTCCCCTCGCTTGAATCAGCCGAAAGCCTGGAAACCACGCGAATCTACAGCGCCATGGGCCTGCTAAAGAATGGCCAGCCGCTGTTGGCCACCCGGCCTTTTCGCGCACCGCATCACAGCGTCTCCGACGCCGGTCTGGTGGGCGGCGGCTCCATCCCCCAGCCGGGCGAAATTTCGCTCGCCCACAAGGGCGTGCTTTTTCTTGATGAACTGCCCGAATTTAACCGTAAAACGCTTGAGGTTCTCCGCCAGCCTCTGGAAGAAGGGGCGGTAACCATCAGCCGGGCCCTGCGCAGCGTCACTTTTCCGGCTGATTTCGTACTTATCGCCGCCATGAACCCGTGCCCCTGCGGCTATCGCGGCGACCCCCGCCGAAGCTGCAACTGCTCGGCCCAGCAGGTAGAGCGTTATCTTTCCAAGATCAGCGGCCCGCTTCTCGACCGCATCGACCTGCATGTGGAAGTGCCCGCCGTGCCCTTCACCCAGCTTGCCGAAGCCCCGCCCGGGCCCAGTTCGCAAGACCTTCGCCAGCAGGTGCTTGCCGCCCGCGACCGCCAGAAAAAACGTTTCACCGGACTGAGCACACTGACCAACGGCCGCATGACACCCCGGCAGATCCGCAAATTCTGCGTGCTGAAGCCCGATTCCTCGCGAATTTTGCGCACTGCCATGGAAGAGCTTGGCCTTTCAGCCCGGGCTCATGATAAAGTTTTACGTGTGGCCCGCACCATGGCCGACCTCGACGACTCTGACCATATCGAGCCACACCACATCGCTGAAGCCGTCGGCTATCGCTCGCTCGACCGTGGCATGTGGTCCCAGTAAAAAAACAAGGCACCTGAGCAATGACCAAACACCTTCCGCCTGCACGTACTTCACATAAACGGTTTTTCTACCTCACACTCGCTCTCGTGGCATTTTTCTCATCTGCCAATTTGAGCAAAGCCCAGAGCCCCGCGCCCGTCATCGTGGTTGATACCACGCAATCAGCCGACAAGGCCCGCCAGCCGCAAGTGGCCATTGATCAAAAAGGTCAGATTTTCATCGCTTTTGGCCAGGGTAATCAACTGAAATGTGCTGTTTCGAAGGATCAGGGCAAGACGTTTACCGTTTCAACCGTGGGCACCGGCGGCGTGCTTTCACTGGGCATGCGGCGGGGTCCAAGAATCGTGGCCACCAACGCAGGCCTTGTGATCACTGCCGTGGCAGGTGCACAGGGCAAAGGGAAAGATGGCGACATTCTGGCCTGGCGATCGACCGACAACGGCACAAGCTGGTCGGGCCCTCTGAAGGTCAATGCCGTTTCCGGCTCAGCCCGCGAGGGGCTGCATGGCATGGCTGCGATGACCGATGGCCGCATCTTCTGCTCATGGCTTGACTTGCGATCAGGCAAAATGGAGATTTACGGGGCTGCTTCGGCCGATGGCGGCAAATCGTGGAATGAAGATCGTCTGGTCTATCGCTCGCCTGATGGTGCGGTCTGCACCTGCTGCCATCCTTCGGTCGCATTCTCTGCCGAAGGAACACTTTATGTGATGTGGCGAAACCAGCTTGGCGGCAACAGGGACATGTATTTTGCCCGTTCAGCCAACGGCGGGGCCAGCTTCACGCCAGCCCGCAAGCTGGGCCGCGATCATTGGGCACTTAATATTTGTCCGATGGATGGCGGTGCCATCGCCGTGCATGACTCAGAGCATCTTGAATCGGTCTGGATGCGAGCCGGTTCTGTCTTCGCTGCGCGGCCTGAATCATCCGAAAAGCTCCTGGGCCGCGGCGTTCAGGCATGGAATACTTCATCAGCCGTCGGCGTTTACAACATCTGGCTGGAAAAACGACCCGGTCGCTTGATGCTTCTGTCGCCTGGCTCAAATAAGCCCGAAATCCTCGCCGAAGAAGCCAATGACCCGGTAATCGCCTCAGCCCAGGGCTCCAACACACTTGTGGTGGCCGCATGGGAAGCCAAAACCGGCAAGGAAGGTATCATTCAGTGCCATGTTATTAGTAATTCTGCATCAAAATAAGTGAAAAAGCCCGGCATTTGGCCGGGCTTATTACTTCTATGATGTCGATTTCAGGTGCAATCAAAGCGTGCGATCGACTGCTTCGGCAATGCGGCGGCAATCTTTGATCAGTTGTTCAAAGGCTGCTGGCGTGATCGTCTGTGAGCCATCAGACATTGCCTTCTTCGGGTCGGCATGCACTTCAAGGATCAGGCCATCGGCCCCGGCGGCAACCGACGCCTTCGACATGGCAGGCACCAGCGACGCCTTGCCCGTGCCGTGCGACGGGTCAACGATCACCGGCAAGTGCGTTTTCTGTTTGAGGTAGGGAACAGTTGTCAGCGGCAGCGTGAACCGAGTGTGCTCTTCAAAGGTACGGATACCACGCTCGCACAGGATCACGTTCGGGTTGCCCCGATCCAGAATATATTCGGCGGCAAGCAGAAACTCGTCCATGGTTGAACTCATGCCACGCTTGAGAAGGGCGGGCTTGCCGCACTCGCCCACGGCCTGCAGAAGTTGGTAGTTCTGCATGTTGCGAGCGCCAATCTGAAGCACGTCAGCATATTCGGCGACCATCGGAACGTGTTCCGGAGCCATCACTTCGGTCACTATCGCCAGGCCTGTGGCATCGCGGGCTTCAGCCAGCATTTTCAGGCCTTCCAGCTTGTGCCCCTGAAAGCTGTATGGGCTGGTGCGGGGCTTGAAAGCTCCGCCACGAAGAGCATGAGCACCCAACGATTTAAGTGTTTTGGCGATCGAGACAATCTGGTCGCGGCTTTCCACCGAACAGGGGCCGGCGATCATCGCGATATTCCTGCCGCCGATGGAAAGGCCCAGAGTGCTGACAACTGTGGGTTCGCTGCGAAGTTCGCGGCTTGCTCGCTTGTAGGGGTCCATGATAGGCAGAACTTTCTCGACACCCTGCATGGGTTCAAGGGCTTCAATCAGGCCCGGACGCTCTTCACCAATGGCAGCGACAACTGTCTGGTGGCTGCCGCGAATCACCTGCGGCGAAAGCCCCAGTTCCTTCACCTGGGCAACCACTTTATCAATAAGCTCATCGCCCGAATCAGTTTGCATCACCACGATCATGGCCGCTGCCGCTCCATAATAGAATCAAGTTCACCAGACAAAATCAGGGTGGCCTGATCATATGAACCAGACCACCCTTTGAAGAATTGTGGCCGCCCGACGGGCAACCCGTCAGTCGCCTTTAAGACGACCACCTCTGGTCTTCGGTTAACACGCGATCACCTCCTTTAATTCTGAGTCTTCTCTTTTCCACGGGAGTCCAGCCTCGAGTGGTTATAAGAGTCTGATCCGTCGCGTTACGTTGCTACGCGACCCACACCCGAAAGGAAGGAGATTCCTTAACAGGCTACTTAAAGTATAGCCTTTATTTGCCACCGTTCAACAAGCCCAAAATTTATCCGGCCTGATGTAATCAATCCGGTAAGACTGATTCTGCGGCGAAAAACTCGTCACACCCAAAGAATTCAACCAACCGTGGTCAGGTTTGCACTTAACATGACCCGCCCAATCAGCTGCAGAAATTCGTTCGTGTGCGTCAGGAATCCAAGATGCCCAGCTCCGCTCACCACATGCATGTCGCATTCCGGCATGGCGTTAGCCAGCTTCTCCTGACAGGCGGGTGGCACCACAACATCAGACCCGCCCGTTATCAGGGTCGTCGGTACCTCGATCCCCGCCAGCGAATCATGAATGTCAAAATCCATCAGCCAATCCAGCCGTCGGGCCATTAAAGCCTGGTCAGTCTTCCAGATGCAATCAATCACAAACGATTCGACTTCGGAATTCCGAACGCTGTCACCCAGCAAAATCCGGAAAAATTGGTTCAGAAATGCACTGTCAGAGCAGAGGGGAACACGGGTTAGAACTTTATGCACCAGCCGCGATGCCCATGCGTGCTGCAGACGGCCTGGCGTACCACTTAAAATCAACTGCCTTAACTTCGCCGGACGATGCCGGGCAAGATCAAGTGCCACACAGCCACCATAAGAAATACCAAAAACAGTCAGGTCGTCCACCGATAACTGATCAATCACATCAGCCAGAAGTCGAGTGGGGTGATCATTTATCCGAAGGGCCTGAATCGACGAGCTTTTACCCTCTCCAGCCCAGTCAAACCAGTAAACCCGATATTGAGAGGCAAGCTCGGTGATCAAAGGCTGCAGTAGTCTGGCGCCGCCTGCCATGCCCGGTAATAGTAATATCGGCTCACCCTGCCCGCTCTGCGAAACTTCAACCATGCCATATCTCGACCAGACCGTTCGCTTTCTTCCAAAATCAGCGATACCATGTCGGGGCGTCGAAAAAGATTGGAGAAATCCATTTTCCAATGGCAAGGTAGGCATTTTTTGGCTCGCGTTGTGATGGGTGCCTGACTCATGAATTCTTAACTTATTCAATGAGTATGCATTCCCTGTGCCAGACCAGAAAAATCGTGGAATGTCGCCCTTGAGATCTGTTGAAAACTGACGAAGTCGGTCGTTGGTTGAATTGGGTTTGTCGAAAACTGTCAGTTTTTGGCTGCCGGCAAGTGAAAAGTTTTGCTTGATTGTTTCTTAAAATATTTAAAAACAGCAACTTAAGTGTAATTTCCATCGCAGTGCCAGAGAATCACTGACAGCGATTGTGTGTTGAAAAAATAAAAGTGTCGAAACTTGATGTGTTGACATGTCGATCGTAATTTTGATTTAATTATAGTGCAACATCGACGTATTTCGACACCCTGTTTTCGACATGGCTCATTCGATACAACCGTTAGAATCTGAAAATGAATCATCTGGCGATCGCGTACGTCAGATCGTCCGGTGGATGATCGGTTCCGCTTCGCTGGCCGTGCTTTTTTATTCCATCAGCGTGCTCTCGCTGGTTGCCCTTTCGGGTGATATTGGCTTGCGATTTGTGCTGGGAACCGTGGTTCGCGACCGCATTGAGACGTCGGATTATGAATGGAATCCTGCGATACCCGAAACTGGCTCGACACTCACCAAGCTCGGCTCCACACCCATTCGCAGTTATCCCGACCTGGTTCAGGCCCTGAGAGAGCTGAAAGTCGGCCAGCGTCTCAGTGTCGGCTATATTGACCCCCAAAATCAGTCGCACGAGGCTCAGGTCCTGGTTCGCCGTCGCCCCTTCTGGGTCTATGGCTCCTCAATCATCTGGTTTATTCAGGAAATCTTTATTTTCGTGGTCGGAGCACGCGTCTTCTGGAAGAGGCCCCGCGACGCCAGTGCCGCCATCTTTTTTCTGATCTGCGTGCTTACATTCGGCGCCTTCATGGGCGGCTATCACTGGACTGAAATTGTCATCTCACGGCCACTTATTCACGTTTTCACCGCCTGTGCCGTTTTTCTGCCCTGGGCCAACCTGCATTTCTATCTGGTTTTTCCAGCCGAACTGAATCTTTATGTCAGGCACCGTCGCTGGCTTGTCAGGCTGATCTACGCAGTGCCGGCGGTTGAATTTCTGCTTCTGGCCTTCTGCATTAACTGGGTGCGCTATTCCCGCTTTTACTCGCTGGAAGATGCCATGCTGGCCGTTGTTTCACTGCGCTGGGTGGCCCTTGGCTCAGTCGCTGTCTCTGCCGCCGTCAATGCTCTTTGCGTCGTCTGCCTCTACACCAGTTTCAAGCAGGCCGTCACCAAGAGTCAGAAGGGTCAGATCCAGTGGATATTTCTTGCCTCGGTGCTCTCGTTGCCGCTCATTTGTCTGGTGCTTTATCGCGCCCTGCAGGACACCAGCGTGCTTGGCCGCGGCGGCGCAGCGTGGCCCATGTTCACCGTCTCGCTCTTCTTCACCACGGCCTATGCTTTCAGCATCACCCGCTACCGCCTGTTGCAGGCCGATCGCCTGCTTGGCCGTGGCGTGCTTTATCTGGCCGTTTCGGTGGGGGCGGGGCTGGTTTATTCGCTTTTGCTGGTGCTGGGTGGTCTCTTGATCGGCGATCGGCTCCGCTCGGGCGAAAGCTCGTTTGAAATCATTGCCGCCGCCGGTTCCGCCCTTGTGCTGCTGGTGGCTTCCGGGGCCTTGCGAGAGCAGTTTCACCGCGTGCTTGACCGCCGATTTTATCGCGAAAAATACAAGTTCGACCGGGCCATGCGACAGATCGAATCAGCCTTTGAAAACCTGATCGACCGCGAAGCGCTGGGTGTGCGTCTCCTGCGCAGCACCACCGAGGTCATCCGGGCCGACTGGGGGGCGGTTTACTTGCAGGATGGCCCACAGGGCACCATTCGCCTGCAGGCGGCGGAAGGACCCGAGCCCGAAATCAAGTCGCTGCCCGCCGAAAACCCCCTGACCGTTTATCTGAAGGCTCACGAAGGCATTCATCTTGACGAGCCCAATGCTCGTGCCGACCGCGATATGGAAGCCGCCAAAGACCTGATGATTTCACTCGGGGCCGAACTGGCCTTCGCCCTTGAGTCGGGCAACCGCCTCGAAGGCTTCCTGCTGCTGGGCCCGAAGCCCAGCGGTCTGCCTTACGACACAGAAGAAATGGCCTTCGTGCGGGCCATTGGTTCGGTGGCCGGGCTGGGCCTGCAATCGGTTGAAATGCGGGCCACGCTTGAACAGGCTAATCGCGAGCTGCGCGACAAGGTCGAGAAAATCACCGAACAGCAGCGTCGTATTCTTGCCCTTCAGGATCAGCTTCTGCGCAAGGGGGTCGATTTCGAACGCGACCCCGAAGATCTGACAACTGCCGGACTCAGCACTGAAACCGAGCAGGCAGCCGACGAAGCCACTGCCCAGACTCATTCATTTGATTCCATGATCGGGTCAAGCCAGTCTCTGCGTAATGTCATTCGCCAGGCCTGCAAAGTGGCTGTCATGCCTTCGGCTGTGCTGGTTCGGGGTGAAAGCGGCACCGGCAAAGAACTACTGGCCCGCTCAATTCACGCCGCCAGCCCTCGGGCCGACAAGCCTTTTGTGGCCGTGCACTGCGCCAGCCTCTCAAGTTCTCTGCTTGAATCCGAGCTCTTCGGCCATGTCAAGGGTGCCTTCACCGGCGCTGATCGCGACCGCCCCGGCCGCTTTGAACAAGCCGATGGCGGCACCATTTTTCTCGACGAAATTGGCGATATCAGCCTCGAAACACAAATCAAACTGCTCCGGGTTCTGCAGGAAAAAACGTTTGAACGTGTCGGCAGCTCGGCCAGCATGAAGGTTGATGTGCGCGTGGTGGCCGCCACACACCGCGACCTTGAAGCCATGATACGCGCCGGCGAATTTCGCGAAGACCTCTATTATCGCCTGAACGTGATAAGCCTGCGCATGCCTGCCCTGCGTGAAAGACGCGAAGATATTTTCGCCATTGCGGTGCACTTTCTCAACCAGTGTGTGAACCGGCTGGACAAACCCGTGAAGCGAATTGCCGGCGAAGCGGTGGAAATGCTGGTTGAATATGACTGGCCCGGCAATATCCGCGAGCTTGAAAACTGCATCGAACGCTCAATCGTTCTGGCCGAGGGCGACACCATCGAGCCGCACGACCTGCCACTGGAACTGCAGCAGGTGCGGCCGGGGCGAAGCGGTGCCGCTATCCGTGCCGGCCGGGTCGAACACGCATCCCAAT
This sequence comes from Planctomycetaceae bacterium, assembly GCA_040374745.1. GTDB lineage: Bacteria > Planctomycetota > Planctomycetia > Isosphaerales > Isosphaeraceae > QWQI01. Next base: position 38,933 of record JBEITT010000025.1, read on the forward strand.
CCGGTAGAACCACTACCAGCAACCGGCGTTCAGCGAAAATTGTTGTCGCCCGGTCACCATCGACTAAAGTCAGAACGGGTGTCGAGCCGCCGCCGGAATCGCTCGACGAAATTGAACAGGAAGCCCTGGAATATGAACGAATTCAGCTGCTCGATGCCCTGCGGGAAGCCGGTGGCAATCGCAGCCAGGCAGCCCGGTTGCTTGGCCTGCCACGCACAACCATGCTCAGTCGCATGAAACGCCATAGGCTTATGTAAAACAAGATCAGGGGTTCACTTCAATAATGCCCGATGCACCGTTCTCCATCGTCCTGTAAATAAAGCGATTCTGCGGGTTACCCGTCAGGTTCAGCTGGTCAACCTCCTCAATTCCAAGCTGAATAACCATGAATGTATCCGGAGGTGTTCTGCCTGGCTCAGAAACCGTGAATTCAAATTCATGAAATGGGTCGCGTATGGTCTTGGGCTCGGGCCAGTAAAATTGCACCCTGGCCGCTTCTGAGATCAAGCTCCACGCCCGGCTTCGAACCGGGCAATCTCGCCCGGCATAAACTCTGGTTATTCCACTGAAGCGAAACTGCACCCGGCTTCGCCGAAAATACCAGCAGAGTTCAGCATGGTTTGAGCTTTTAAATTCCGTCGCTTTCTGGCTTCTGGTGTCGGTGATAAACCAGATGTCGTTTCGGGCAAGATCACCCGCTGGAATGAAATCATTCTCAAAAGTGCCCATCACCCCGCGCACCACCACATATCGGGCATGAGGCCTGCCATTATTGTCGGTGCTTGCCAGCGCCGCATATCGGCTTGCCGGGTCGTCGGCTTCGGCTGTGACACATTCCAGCAAGGGCCTTGCCCACAAGGGAGCACTATCATCTGTCAGAGGCTGGAAAAGCTGAGGAATCTTGTTTAATTCGGCCGGTCCCATGAAATCACGCTCTCAAAATACAATTCGGAAATGGTTTATTCCTGAGCCGCCCCAGGCTGCTTCAGCAATCGGTCCAGCAAAACCGGGTTAATCTTCCCCTTGAATCGAACCTTGCCGTCGATGGCTATGACCGGCACTTCATGCCCATAGGCTTCGACAAGTTTCGGATCATTGTCAATATCCACCAGTTTAATTTGCAATTTGTATTTCACGGTGGCTTTTTGTAATTCAGCCATCGCATTGTCGCAGCAGGTGCAGCCCGGCCTTGAATAGACAGTGACCTCCCGCAGCGGGCCGCCCGGGCCAAGAATTATGCTCCTGAATTTCTCAAGCGTTGAGATAATCATGATTTCAATTCACCCACTGGCACATCTGGTAATTCATCAGCCGATGGGCTGCGAATCTGTACGAGATTATCGAAAAACAGGGCCCCGCCGCCCATGTCAGACAGGCCTGAACTGGTTGTTGCATTAATTCCCGAACCGCCGGGGCTGTGCTTGTTCCAGTGAATGCCACGGGCACAGGCCACTCCGGGCCGAACCCTTCCATTTAAAACCGCCTGGGCCAGAAACCTGCCTCGATCGTTAAATATAATCACCCAGTCGCCATCAGAAATTTTTCGTGCCATTGCATCATCATCGGCCATTTCAATCGAAGGATTACCCGACCTTTTGCGATGCCAGGCACTTCCGCCAAATGTCGAATTCAGAAACGAACCCTTGGGCGGCGACACCATCTGAATGGGATATTTCAAGGCCAGTTCAGGCATTCTCTGCGGGTCTTCGGCCGGCGGTGTGTAAGCGGGCAGGGGGTCGAGCCCGACCCTTTCCATCGCCTTGCTGTAAATCTCGCACTTGCCTGATTCTGTCTGAAAACCGCCTCTTGCATAAGGCATATGCACTTCCGGCAAATGCAATCGCTGAAATGGAATCTCTTTTAAACTTGAAACGGTCATCCCACGCACATGAGGCCCACCGTTTAATGCAATTTCCAGCAGTTTTTCATCATCCGGAAATAAATCCATTTCAAATTGCATTTCAGCGGCCAGTGCCCGGAAGACATCATTATTTGCCCGGGCCTCGGCCAGTGGTTCAATTGCCTGACTGTTAAGCATGACTTCGTGATGTCCGTAAGAGCCGTGCAGGTCAGTGTGTTCAAGCTGCGACGTGGCAGGCAGCACAATATCGGCATAGTCGGCCGAATCAGTCATGAAAAGCTCGTGAACAACTGTAAAAAGATCCTCTCTTCGCAGCCCCTCAAGCACTTTCGCCTGGTTAGGCGCGACGGCTGCAGGATTACAGTTGTAAATATATAGCCCCCTTACAGGCGGGCCGGGCAGTTCGCCGGCCAGGGCCTCAGCAAGCTGATTCATATTCACCGTGCGGGTGCCGGCCGGTGCAAGATCAGGCCTCGTCAGCCCGGCCATGTTGAAATCGTAAGTGCCTGATGTTGAAAGCAGGGCCCCGCCGCCCGGATGCCGCCAGGCCCCGGTCACCGCAGGCAGACAGGCAATGGTGCGCACAGCCATGCCGCCGCCAAAATGCCGCTGAAGGCCATAATTAAGGCGTATCAATGCAGGGTGCGAGGTGGCCAGTTCGCGGGCCAGCGATTCAATCTGGCTAACGTCAAGTGTCGTGATTTCTGCCACTAGCTCAGGCCCGTATTCCACCAGAACTCTGGCTTTCAGGGCCTCGCCGCCCACACAGTACTCATCAAGATAGGCCTGGTCGTGCAGCCCGTCGCGAAAGATCACATGCATCAGTCCCAGGGCCAGTGCAGCATCAGTTCCGGGGCGAATTGGCAGGTGAAGGTCGCTTTTTTCAGCCGTTTCGCTGCGGTAAGGATCGATTGTAATAATTTTCGCCCCCGACTCTCGTCGGGCATCGACCATCAGCGACCACAGGTGCGCGTTGGTCTGAACTGTGTTTGAACCCCAGTTGATAATCAGCCGGCAGCCGGGCACGGCCATGGGGTCGGCCCCGAATCGCCCGGCACCCACCGTATATTCATAGCCCTGCGAGCCCGCCGAAGCACAAATCGTGCGGTCGAGTTTCGACGCACCCAGCCTGTGAAAAAACACCCGGTCCAGGCTCGAAGCCTGTAGCTTGCCCATTGTCCCATAGTATGAATACGGCAGAATAGCCTGCGGCCCATGTTCAGAATTCGCAATTTCCTTGAATTTTGCCGCTATGGTTGCAATCGCTTCATCCCACGAAACAGCCTCAAACCGGCCAGAGCCCTTGGGGCCCGTGCGTTTCAGGGGCGTCTTAATTCTGTCAGGGCTATAAACCTGCTCAAGATAATGATTCATCTTGCCGCAGAGAGCGCCACGCGTGAAGGGGTGGCCCGGATTGCCCTTCAGGCCGGTGGCCTGGCCATTTTCCACCGTCACCAGCATGGAACATGTGTCAGGGCAATCCAGCGGGCAGACGGCATGAATCATCTGTTTCAAGGCATGAATTTCCATTGCAGTTATGTGAAGGTCAGGGCACTTTTCCATTTTAGTCAAAGCCCTGCCGTTCTGCCAACTTCCAGCTCTACCGCATTCCGGTCAATGGCCCCGGTTTCTGCCCCTGGCAAGAGTTGCGTTGATCACTTTCAATACACGACTGTCAGGCCATGCTTGCGGCTGCTTCAGCGGCAGTTCGGCCTGTTCTGATCCTCGCCTTGCCAGTCAAGAATCGTTGCATGATTGTTTTTCAGCCAGGACTGACTCAAAAATTCGCCAGATGTTACCAATTCAACCGGATGTCAACAGCCGCAAAGCCATTAAATTTCCTTCAGGGCCAGCTCGATAACCTTTCGAGCAATTCCCTCCGAATCCTCATTAATCGCTTTCAAGTAATGCCCGTCAATCGGCTTGCTTTTCGTGTCAATCCGCCATCGCATGCCATTGGCAAGTTGCTCAATTTCAGCCGCTGCAAGCAGTTTCAGGCACACATCATGCCAGTTCGGGCCAAAACTCTGCCGGTGCCACAGCCACCAGGCCGTTGATGCCACCAAAACAGGCCGAAAGCCTGGTAAGCCAGTCCCGGCGGCCAATTTTTCCCAGCCGCAATGCTCAAGCGTCAGGCCATCTATCCGCAGCAGGCCTCTTGTCTTATTCTTGTCAGATACAGGCGGTTTCTGGAGTTTGTCAACCAGCGATGGCTCATATACCAGCGGAGGACCGTTCAGCTCAAGCACAAGCCCGCCTGAAACGCGGCAAAGCTGCCGGGAAACGACCGACCGCCCCGAACCCGAAGGCCCGTGAATCACCACGCCCTGGCACCCTTGCCCAATTGCCGCCAGCAGTTCACGCACCGCCGCCACCTGGGAATCAATCGGCACAAAGCCATCGGCCACCGGCCGGACCACTGCCGCCCGACGCACAGGAGCCCATTTTGATTCAATTGATTTGGTGGCCGTGCCGCCCCAAAACGACATTCGTAATATCCTTTCCGCATTTATTGATTCTTACGATTTTATCGACATCTTCCGCCGCCTGACTTGAAGCCTTGGCTGCAGAAATATCACTTTCGCCGAAATCGCTTCGGCCGCACACATTTAAAGCCAGATTACACACACCAGGCTCTAAAAAATCATCGCGCCACTGGCTGCCCGGCCTCGCCCATTCTGCTATACTCTGTGAAAACGTTCACACCGAACAAACGAAGCTGCAACTTGAGAAAAATGGTCGGGGCAAGGCAATGACAAGCTATATCTCACAATTTCGGCTTGATGGGCGGGTGGCACTGATCACGGGCGGGGCCCGTGGCCTGGGGCGGGTCATTGCCGAGGCCCTGGCCGATGCCGGGGCCAGCGTTGCCCTGACCGCCCGCAGCGAAGAATCGGCCAAAACCGCCGCCGGCGAGATCAGTAAGATTTATGGATCTTCGGCCCTGGGAATGGCCACCGATGTCACCAGCCCGGCTGATGTCGATCGCATGGTCGCCAAAACCGCCGAGCGGTTCGGCCAGGTCGATATTCTCGTCAACAATGCCGGAATCAACATTCGTGGGCCCATTGAAACGCTGGCCATCGACGACTGGGACGCCGTGCTGAACGCCAATCTCAAAGGGGCCTGGCTTGGCTGCCGCGCCGTAGTGCCCATGATGAAAGCCCGTGGCTGGGGCCGGATCATCAACCTTTCCAGCATGATGGCCGATATTTCCATGCCCGACCGCACGCCCTATTCCGCCAGCAAGGGCGGCATGTCGGCCATGACCCGGTCGCTCGCCCTTGAACTGGCCGCCCACGGCGTGACTGTCAACAACCTTTGCCCAGGCCCTTTCGCCACCGAAATTAACACCCCACTACTGTCAGACCCCGAAGTCAATGCCCGCGTCGTCTCCAAAATTCCCATGGCCCGCTGGGGCAAGCCGGCAGAACTCGGCCCTGTTGCCATCTTTCTGGCCTCCGACGCCTCCAGCTTCATGACCGGCGCCAGCTTGACCATTGATGGCGGCTATACTGCCCAGTAATTGATGGATGTCAAATACCAATCAATTTAAAGGAATAATCATATGAATCAATGGCCTGGTTTTGCAATTCCCAGGGGATTTAAGGCAGCAGGCGTAGCCTGTGGCATTAAGGCGTCGGGTAATCTTGATGTTGCCATGCTTTTCAGCGATCATCTCTGCATGGCGGCGGGCACGTTCACATTGAATCGTGTGGCAGCTGCACCGGTGCAGTGGGACAGGGCCCTGGTGCCCGGCCACGGCCTGCGCGGCGTGGTGGTTAATGCCGGCAATGCCAATGCCGCCACCGGTAACCAGGGGCTGCAGAATGCCGAAAAAATGGCGGAAATGGCTGCTGCTAAAATCGGCTGCAGCGACAGGCAGGTACTGGTGGCATCGACAGGTGTCATTGGGCACCAGTTACCTATGGATAAACTGCAAATAGGCATTGATGCCGCTGCGGCTGAACTTTCGGCCGAAGTTGAAGCCTTTCAGGCCGCCAGCCGCGCCATTATGACAACTGACACAGTGCCCAAGGTGGCCGGCACCACCCTTACCACGGCCACCGGCGAAACAGTTCATATCCTTGGTCTTTGCAAGGGTGCCGCCATGATCGGCCCACGCATGGCCACCATGCTTGCCTTTATCCTGACAGATGCCAAAATAGCGGAAGATCATTTGCAGCAATTTTTGTCAGAGGCGGTTGACGACAGTTTTAACTGTATTTCTGTTGAAGGGCACGCCAGCACAAACGACACAGTGCTGGTTCTGGCCAATGGTCAGGCCAGCAGTGCCCCGCTGGCAGGCGACGATCTGGTCGTTTTTCGGCAGGCACTGCGTGATGTGTGCGAAGAACTGGCGAAGATGATTCCGGGCGACGGCGAAGGTGCGACTCATCGCATCACGATCGACGTGACAGGCTGCCTGGACAGGGCTGAGGCCATGGCCATTGCCCGCTCGGTGGCCGATAGCCCACTGGTCAAAACAGCGATTCACGGGGCCGACCCGAACTGGGGCCGCATTGTTTCAGCGGCCGGCTATGCCGGAATTGATTTTCAAGAGTCGGAAATGAGCCTGAGACTCAATGGTTTTCCGCTTTATCACAAGGGCGTACCCCTTATTTTCGATGCCGTGAAGGTCTCATCCCATATCCGCGACAACCGCGAGACCCACATTGAACTTATCTTCACCCGTGGCAGTTCATCCATCCGCTTCTGGACATGCGACCTCACCGCTGAATACGTGCACCTGAATGCTGACTATACCACTTAAGTCAAGTGTAATGATGGCTGGTCAGCAATAGTCGGTTCAGGCTCAACAGATCAATGGATGATAGCCTTAATCCGCTGCCTGGCGAATTCATGGGCACCGGGAATCATTGACTGCTCTATCAGGGCCAGCGATTCATCGGCCAACCGTCGTGCAGCGTCGGTTTTGCCTTCCGCCAGGGCGATTTCAGCTTCGATAAACTTCAGTTCGCACGGCTCGGTCAGCCCCTGATTGGCCTTGGCCAGCAGGCTCCGGGCCTTCTCGGTGTTGCCCTCGCGGGCCTCAAGCCAGGCGGTATCAAGCTGGTATCCGCCTCGCATGATCACTGGCGATTTTTCCAGATTCTGCAGGATTTCTTCCATATAACCACGGGCAGATGTCAGATTACCGGTGTCGGCCGCATACAGAAAAGCGAAATGGCGAGCCTGAAAAAACACGGGCTCTTCCGGGCCCGAAGTCAGCAGCGTTTCTACATGTGACGGATTGAGCCCGGCAGGTCGCGTGCCGGCTGCTATGGCCGAGCCACATTCCAGCAGGGCGACATAGCGGTCGATCTCTGCAGGCGAACCCTTTTTCAAAAGTCGTATGGCTGCTCCGTCCGAAAGAAATCCGCCCGCTTTCATGGGAATGATCGTGAGAAAGAACAGCAGAAGACTGGTAATCGCGAAAATCCAGAGGACTCCGCCAAAAAGATTCTGCCCCAGGCCCATGCCAATAGCCGCAGATCCGGCCACCAGTGCCACCAGCAGGCTGGCAAGTGGCCCGCCTGCCAGCATCGTCAGATAGGCCTTTCGCAATTCAAGCCCCGCCACCGGCACCATGCCGGCAAGCCCGCCCATGCCAATTCCATTACGAAAACTTGGCTTGATGGAAAGGCCCGTGCTGCCACGCCTGGTGATCTTCACCGGCCCGAAGATCATAAATGCGAATCGAAAGCCCGCGATTTTTCCGGCAACGACATGCCCCAGCTCGTGCAGGGCCACGCCCACGATAAACCCGCCCAGAAAACTGCCGATAAACAGGCCCAGAAAGAGCAGGGCCGAATCGGCAAGGCCCGGGTATTGCCGTTTTGCGGAAAGCAAAAGCGGCATAACTGATTGATAGCCCACCAGGCCACCAATGCCCATCCTGAATAGCCCAAGGCCAAGCCGCCGCAGCTTTTTTTGCATCAATTACCGCCCCTGTTTGACCAGGTTCTGAACTCTGGCCGATTCTGATTTCACGAAATCAACGTCCATAAATGGGTCGGGGCTTAGCCGCTGGAAGCGCACCATGCCGTTGGCGTCGATGATGAAAAGGCCGTGCAGCGGCAAATTCTCAAAGTCGTCAAAGGCCTGATACTGCCTGAAGACGCCCAGGTCGGGGTTTGAAAGAATCGGCATGGGAAACTTGATGCCGTCGGCGTTATTTTTCAGCTCGCGGGTGGCTTCCAGCCCATCAGTGCTGATGGCCACAATGTCGGCCCCTGCCTTTTTGAAATTCTCAAATTCCTTGCCAAAGGCCTGAAGCTGCTGCATGCAGTGGGCACACTTGCCGCCGAGGAAGAAAATGACAATTGTATTGCGCCCCGTCGCCTTCCGGTCCGACATCTGCCAGGGCTTGCCGGCAGTGTCGGGCAGGGCAAATTCATTGGCAGTTGAAGGGTGCCAGGCCAGCGGGCCAAGTTTTGTCAGGTCAATCTGCTCAGGCACAATCGGCTTGTTTTTGTCGGGGTCGGCCGGCTCGGCCCAGCCGTTTTTCTTCCAAGTTGCGACAATTGCCGAGAGTCGTTTGGCAATGGGCGTGTCAGAATCGGCATGGCGAAGCATCGGCACCAGTTTCTTGTATTGTTCCTGCGCGGCGGCCGTTTTGCCAACCGTGTTCAGGGCTTCAATATAGGCGGCCAGTGGCTGATACTGGTTGGGCGACTGATCAGCCAGTTTTTTGGCTTCCACCTCGGCGAAACCATAGTTTTTCGCGGCGGTGTGCAGAATCGTCAGAATATCGGGCCGAATGTTGGCCTTGGCAAATTTTTCAAAAGCCGGGCCCATGTTGCCGGCGATAAAATCAGCATAGCCCTGAAGTTCGGGCTGGACGGCCTGGGCGGCTGAAACAAGGCCCTTATCCCGCTGCTTTTCGGGCTTCTTCTGCTCGGCGTCGATCACGCCCTGCACTTCGGCAAGCAACTTGTCAATCAGCGGCTTATCCTTCTTCACAGCGGCCGCCTTGCCCAGGGCCTGCCACTTTTGCCGACGTTCGATCAAAATGTCGGAAAAGTCGAGCAAGCCGTTGTTTACGTCGCTCACAAGCTGATCCCAGAGCTCATATTTCTGATAGATTTCTGTCAGGCGGGCGCGGCCGTTTCGCTGGCTCGATCCGCCGTCATTTTTGTGATTTTTCGCGGGGTCGCGGGGCTGGTCTACCAGGTCGCGGGCCACAGCCAGAGCGTCTTTCACGCGGCCAATGTTCGAATAACTGGTCGCCAGCCACTGGTTATTATGGGCATAGTTATGAATTTCAAAAGGCATCACGCGATCGTTGATCATGTAAGCATGGTCAACGCGGGCCGAGGCTTCCTGCTGATAGGCCGCCTGAGGGTATCGCTGAAGGCCCGAATAGGTGTGCCCGGGCATGTGCCAGGCATGGGCAATGCCAGGGGCGACAATGCCGAACTTTTCGGCGGAACTCACGGCCCTGATTGGCTTTGCACCGTCCCACAAATGAATTCGGTAATGGTGGGCACCGGGGTGGTTTGGCTGCTTGTCAAGCACCGACTGAATCACAATATCAACCGCCTTGCGATTGCCCACGCCGCCATTCACGCGGCCGCCTTCCCAACCGGCCTGCACATACCATGCACGGGCGTTAAGGTCGTCAGGATAGTCCTGAATGATCTGGTCAAGGCCGTCCTGATAGCCATTTCGCCGCGTTTTTTCGTCGGCACCCGGCTTATGAAATTTTTCCAGGGCGTCGATATAAGCCAGCTCGCGCGGGGTAATCGTTACCGACTTCGCCACCTTGCGGGCCTCGGCCAGGAAGCCATTGGCACGCTTGGCGTTATTCACGTTCGACATCGCCATGCCCCAATAGGCCATCACGCACTTGGGGTCGAGCTTGGCCGCCTGGCGGAACGAACGCTCGGCTTCAAAATAGTAAAACGAGTGAAGCTGGGCCACGCCCTGATTAATGAACTTGCGGGCCTCGGCCGAGGTCGTAGTCACCGAGAAATTCACTTCGCCCTGGCCTGGCTTCAGCACGGCGGCCCGCCGAGGTCCTTCATTAAAAGCCTCGCCGTGGATGGAATGGCCCGCCGCCGGCACCGCCGGGTTGGCCGAGTTGGCCGACTCGGTCACTTTTTTGGGCGACTCTTCCTGCGCAGATATTGAAATGGCAAGAGGTTGGGCGATCATCAGACTGCTGGCGAAAAGAGCCAGCCGAAGGTTTTTTAACAAAGGTTTTTTCATGCTGATGGCTCCCGGAAGATGCGCGTTCAATGTTGGGTTGCAGGCCGATATGATTATGTTAAACCGAATTCGCCGGTTTTTGAATCAGCCCTGCTATGATTCTAACAGCGATTTTCGGCTCAGGTCTGGCAAAAATGGAATTCCCGGCAAAAAAGGCAAGGGGCAGCACATGGCAATTGAAGTTGAAGCCAAATATAGACTTAACAATGGTGCCGACGCCCTCCGCCAGCATCTTTTTCAAAAAAATGCCGCCGGCCGACCTGGCTATGAGGTGGCCGATACTTACCTGCGGCACCCTTCCCGCGACTTCGCCCAGACCGGCGAAGCCTTTCGCATCCGCCGCGAAGGTGGCCGCACCTGCCTGACTTATAAAGGCCCCAAGCAAAAAGCCGTCGGCGTGAAAACCCGCGAAGAAATTGAATTCGGGCTTGAGCCTCATGAGGATGTCTATGCTCAAGCCGTGGCGATGTTTACAGCCATGGGCTTCACCGAAGTGCTGACCGTGAAAAAATTTCGCGAGCCTTTTGAACTCTGTTTTGACAGAACGGATGCAACCATCGTCATCGACAACGCCGGCGAGCTTGGTTATTTCGCTGAAATCGAGTTGGTGCTTGAAGATGGAGTTAATCCGGCCATCGCTGAGTCGACGATCAGGGCCATTGCCGCTGAACTTGGCTTAACCGATTATGAGCCAAAGAGTTATCTCAGGCTTTGGCTGGAACGGCTGAAAATGCTGTGACTGATTGCTTTTTGAGGTAACGCGAGCGGTTATCTCATTTGCCGCCGCCATTTTTCGCGGCATCCGCCCGCTCAATCTTGAAGAGCGTGAAGGGATAAAGCGTTGTGGCATAAATGGTTCCATCGCTGGCGACGATCATCGCCAGCACCACATGCAGGGGTGTCAGCGTGCCGTCGGGCAGCTTGTGAAAGCCATGAATGGGCCGTAATGAACCATCAGGGTTCTTGGCCTGAGGGGCTTTGAAGTCGAAAAAGTCAGGATTTTTGACGGTAATCACGCCCAGGTCAGTCATCGACTTCTGTTTGGGGTCAAAGCGGGTCACATGATGCAGATAGCCCGTGCCGAAGCCGGTTTCATTGTCGATTCGAATGACGGAATAGACTTGCCCGTCGGGGGCGATTGAGACCGACCCGCGCGAATCCGGATTCTTCCCGTTCTTGCGATTGCCCACCGACTTCCCGGTCACAGGCTTGCCGGCCTCGCCGCCCAGGTCAATTTCAAAGAGCCTCAGATCATTCAGCAGTTGCAGATAGGCGGTTTTGCCATCGGCCGCCAGCCGCCAGTCGGGGCTCGAGGCATCCTTGCGCACCAGTTCCCGAAACGGCTTGCCGTCAACAATCAGGTCGTCCACGCTTACCCGGTCAGTCTCAGGGTTATAGCGGGCGATTTTGCCTTCCACGGTGATGCACGTTGCCCGGCCCTGGTTGTCAATCAGCGTGTTTGGCTGATCCCACATGAAGAGATTCGTGCCCAGCACGCGATAGCCCTTTTCCGGGTGCTTCATGTCATAAAGCATCCAGTATTCATGCTCGCAGGTGATCACATAAATCAGGCCACGTGCCTCGTCAGCAACGACATCAATCACGCCTTCGCCTTCGGCATCGGTGCTTGCACCGACTTTCTTGCCGTCGGCCTTCAGGCGAGGGTCGCCCAGCGGCATGGGCATCCCAAGGTTCACGATCTTCCCGGTCGCGGGGTCATACGTCATGACATATCCGCCGCGATAGGTTGAAATTTTGCCGGTTTTCTTCTCGGGCTCCAGCGGATAGCCCTGCTTGGTGCCCAGATAAATAGTGCCGGAAGGACCAACAAAATTTCGTGTATGGATTTTCGCCTGGGCGGCATATCCGGTCGCTTCCAGCGGCAGACCAAGCTCTTTGTGGGCATCCACCACAATCCGCATCTTCTCGGTGGCCGGGTCAAATTCCACCAGATAGGCATTTCGCCCATAGGCCGCCGTGCCCACATAAATCTTGCCGTTTTTGCCTTCACTCAGCGCAAAATAGCCCGATTCTTCCGTCGTTGTCTCCGGGGGAATGTGATATGCCTTCGCCGGCAGATATTTCAGCCCTGCCGGTGGCGATTGGGCCATCAGATGACTTGTCGGACAAAGAATAACTGCCAAAGCGGCCAGCAGGAAAAAGCGTCGGTTCATGGCTGATCTTTTCCAGAAACAAATGACGTTATTTTGCGTCCTTCACACACCTGAATCCGATATGGTTCGCACCTGAATCAAGGGCTCCCTTACCGCGTGCAGCCGGCAGATAGCGAATGCAGTAAAGATCGCTGCAAAGAAACGAGCCGCCGCGATGCACTTTCTTGGGCACGCCTGGTTCCTGCGGGTCGAAGCTGTCGGCCGGGCCTTTGGGGTCTTTGGCGTCCATGGTTTTATAGCTGTCGGGGCGATACCAGTCAGAGCACCACTCCCAGACATTCGCCGACATGTCATAAAGCCCATAGGCATTAGGCGCATACGACTTCACCGGGGCTGTTGTGGTGAAGCCGTCGGCCTTACTGTTGTCGTTCGGAAAGTTACCCTGCCAGTTGTTGCTCATCCACTTGCCGCCGGGGTTCAGCTCGTCGCCCCACACATATTTTTTTCGCTCAAGGCCGCCCCGCGAGGCTTTTTCCCATTCGGCCTCGGTCGGCAGACGCTTGCCGGCCCACTTGGCATAGGCCACGGCGTCGTCATAGGCAATTTGCACCACGGGGTGATCCATGCGGTTTTCAATCGAGCTGCCGGGCCCTTCCGGGTGCCGCCAGTCGGCCCCCGGCTGCCACCGCCACCACTGCAGAAAATCGTCGAGCGGCACAGGCATATTCGGCGGCGTGAAAACCACCGAGCCAGGCACCAGCAGCTTCGGGTCGGCCCCCGGATAATCTTCGGGCTTGGGAGCAATCTCGGCCACGGTTTTATAGCCGGTGGCCTTCACAAATTCGGCATATTGCCGATTGGTCACTTCGGTGGCGTCAATCCAATAGCCGGAAAGTTCAATTTCCCGCACCGGGCGGGCATCGGGCATGGTCGGGTCTTCGGCCCCCATCCAGAATTTGCCAGGCGCAATCCACACCATGCCTTCGGGTGGTTTGCCCGACGGAGCCGTTTCTGCACCTTTCGCCTGAGCTTCTGCACCAGCCGATGCCGCCTTGATAGCTGCAGCCAAGGGCCTTGAAGGAGGCTCACACAGCTCGGCCGGTGCCTTGGCCTGGGCCTCGCGCTTTGCTTCAGCCGCTGCGGTTGAAATCGCAGGTGTCGATGGTTTGGCGGGCTCTGGTTGGGTGCCGCTACAACCGGCGAAAAGTATGACGACGGACAGACTGGTGAATCTTCGGGCGTTCATGGTGATTAGCTGCACATGCTGTTGGAATTCCGGCTTGATTGGCGTAATTATCGCACAATCCCTCGCCATTCACAACATCGTGGTTTTTTTGAGCTTCGAACACCTGATCCGCCAGCCGGCCTTTGGACATGGATCGCTGAAAGAAGCCGCATTATTCGATTTTTTTTCATTATTTCAAATTATCTCATTTCAGAAATTGAAATACAAACCAATGAAGAAAACGTGGTCAAAACCAGTTCAATACGCTGTGAAATCAGATCGATTACTCTGCACAAGGAATCTCAGTCTCATCCAAAACCAGATATGCAATCGCATTTCATTCATAATCGTCACGATGAAATAATATTTACGCCCAACTTGAATAAAGTTTTAAACTTGTCATATCACGCCCGTTCCTGGCCACATAATTGCCGGTAAATTAATCCAGAATCCGGCAACACAACCAGCAAACCAATCGCCGCCAGCATCGTTTGAACCAGGTCTTTTATCAGCAATTAAAAGGGGTGCCTGAATGCATCCTCTATCTCCTTTGCTTAGACTTATTACAGCTTCAGCCCCCGCCCTGATAACCCGCATAATCGTTTATCCTTCGCCAGATTGCACACTTTTGCT
>JBEITT010000132.1:0-11980 GCA_040374745.1 Planctomycetaceae bacterium
ATTTTGATTTCATTTCACCGCATGGCCGGCGCTGACGCTTTCGGCTCGTTGGGGGCTGGAAATAAGCAGACAATTTGGCCGTCGCTGACGCGTTCGGCTCGTTGGTTTAAATCTTGGAATTACGTTCGTCCGACTGGCACGGCATCGACAAATTCCTCAAATGGTATTTTGCCCAGCTTGTGGTTGGTAATCTCTTCGTCAAGCGTTTCCCAGATCTTTCCGGGGTTGCCGATCGCCTCACGCATCCGCTCTATATACGCCTCGCGACCGCCGTGGTGAAAGAATTTACGGTCGCCCTCCGTCCGCTCCATAATCTCACCTAACAACCCCTTCGCCTCATCAGTGAAACCGTAGCAGGTTGCGAGCTTAATAGCGTCCTGATACAGGTATGCGAGCTGGGACTCACCTTTACAGGTTCTTGAGAACGTCCGATACGCCTCTAACACCTTGTTAACTGTGAGGGGACCCTCAATGCTGAGAGGGGCCGCCTCGCGGAGCAATCGGGCTGCCTCCTTGTAGAACCTCTTGTGTGCACTCACCTCGATTACGCGCACCTCCATCTCCGGAGTTGGGGTGAACTCTGTGGCCATAGTGAGCGACAACCCGTCGTTCGAATTTCCAAGAAAGTGGACGAAAAAAAGTCGGACGGTAGCTGGTAGTACTGAAACGATCAAGGTAGACCCCCACCAGGAGCGGCCCCACCCGCCTGAGCAGGTGCAGCGGACGCTCGATCTTAAGCACCGGGAACTCGCCATTCCAATCTCGTGTGACCACGCTTTTGGCTTGCGTTAAGGTTTTGTTCTGCAGGTCGTTGTTCGCATCCATTTTTTCCGCCTTTCGCCGCAGGTTGATTCGGGCCGGTAATGGTCGCAATTGGCTGATGTTGTCATTTTGTTAACGCAAAAGAAGACGAAAAGCAAGGGGCGGGTGGTGTGACACAAGGGCGGTTTCATTTTCGTTGGCAGAAATAATTTAATTCAATCAGCTTTTTAATCATGCCATTCGATAAATGCCAGATTGGCGGCGATCATGGTCAGGCTGAATTCCCACAGGCCCATGGTGGTGGCAATGGTCAGGTGCATGCCGATAGCCAAAAACAGCACAAGCGGCCGCCAGCGGCGATTCCAGACCAACACCGGATAGAGAATTTCTGTCCAGAGCGGAACAAATGTGGCCAGGGCCATGAGGGGGCGGCTTTCGCCGAGCGATTCGAGGATTGAAAGGCCACGAAATTCGGAGTTGGCTGCCAGAAAATACGAGGCTGTGCCTGACCACCAGGGCTCGCCCAGCAGTTTTGAAAGGCCCGCCGCACCATAAATCACGCAGAGATGAAGCTGCAAGAGGCACAGGGCCACGCGGGCACTGACGGTTGGCTTTGGTGGTGAAACGGACGACCGAAATCGTTGCGGCAGATATTTTTCAACCGTAAGAGACTGCCCGCCTGTGCCGGTAACCGCCAGATAAAGCAGAAACGTGCCCATGACTGAATCAAAGCCAAAAAGCATGATTGGCAGCCGGCGCATGGTGGAATAATGCAAGAGCCAGACAATTGGGCCGGTGTAGCGGCAGCGCAGGCCTGATGACCATGCGATGATGACCAGAAAACCAGCGGCAAAAAGCGGTTTCACGGCCGATTGCGGCACCATATCCCACAGGCTCCAGCCCCAGGGCAGCGTGCTTTTGCGCAGGGCGATGGCATCAGCCGCCGGCAGCCAGCCGGCGGGGCCGAACCAGTCAGTAAAATCCAGGGCGATATTCAGCCAGTTCCAGCACATCAAGAGGCCGAGTATCAGGCGAATGGGCCCGAGCACCCAGCCGTGGGCCGGGGTGGTGAGCCATGCCCGCCAGCGGTGAAATTCATGGCGAACGAGCTGTGATGGGTAAGTGAGGATCTGGCCGGGGTTTAGTTGCACGGGAAGACCCCCAGCGATTCGGTTGGCGTGTTAAATGATTCATCGTCAAGTGCTTTGAGCGTGAGCACCTGGCCACTTCTTTGCGCGGCTTCGACCCTTTCAGGGGCGGGGTGGCGATGCACGAACAGCTCGACCGACTCGCAGCCCGCCACCGCCTTGCCCAGATGCCGGGCATAGGCCCTGGCCAGAACCGGCTCGTGTCGGTGGCCATCGCCTGCATTCATCTGCCGCTCGTATTCGCCCCAAAGGGCATTAGCCAGGGCAAGCTGGCGTTGTAATCGAAGGCGGGGCCATGTTTTGCGGTCGGGCACACGCACCGATTCATAGCGCAGGCGGCCATCGGCGTCGCGAATCTTCAGCTTGGCGGTGATAATTGCCGTGGGGGCAGGGCGGGGGGCATAAAAGCGATAACCCTGGCCCAAGTCCAGCACCTGATAATAACCGAGAAATTTATTGGCCAGTTGCTGCGCTAAATAGCTGGAAGGGGGTGCGGCCAGGGCCCCGATCAGAATAATCAGCAAGTGCAGCAAAACCGCTACAGCAATCAGATTCGATTTAAGAGACGACTCAGGGGCAGGCGTGGCAGAGGTGGCTTTGATAGGCTGCATCAACTGACCCTGTAAAGATTTAAGACCGAATAACAGGCACTTGCGAAAGTGGTCGTGCACTGGTTCGTTATCTATTAGATCGACCAGAGAAGGGTGTCGGCTGAGAGAGAAGATTTCGACTTGAGAGGCTGGATCGATCGAATTTTCGGATCGCGTAAATTTGAAAAGATCGAACCATGAGATAAGATAGTCAAACAGAGACGTCTGTATCGTTTAACAGAATGATACACCCAGAGAGTTCTGCACTGATTGAACAACATGCATAATCTGGGCAGTTCTGGTTGAGCGATCGTCCATCGATTCGGTGCACCTGATTGGAGATTTTCTTAACATGCAAGCAACTTTGGCTGTTCTTCTGACACTTTCGGGCCTGGGCTGCCATCACAAGGCCCCGGCTGTGAGCTATGTCGAATCGTGCTATTCCTCATGCTATAGCGCTCCGGTTGAAAC
The DNA here is from genome assembly GCA_040374745.1 of Planctomycetaceae bacterium. Taxonomy (GTDB): domain Bacteria; phylum Planctomycetota; class Planctomycetia; order Isosphaerales; family Isosphaeraceae; genus QWQI01. The sequence continues at coordinate 2,972 of JBEITT010000132.1, forward strand.
AAGCTGCTACAGCTCGTGCTATTCAACGATTTACAGCAGCTGCTACAGCTCGTGCTATGGCTCATGCTATTCTTCCTGCTACAGTAGCTGCTACAGCTCGTGCTACTCGTCCTGCTACACCAGCACCCACAGTGGCTGCGGCTCGTGCGGGATCTGGGGCAAGGCGAAGGGTGGCGGCCTGTTTCATGGGCTTTTCGCCAAGCACCATAACAAGTGTGCTCCGGTATCAGCGATGGTAGTGGCTGCACCGGTGAGTGCCTGCGAGCCGTGTGGCGTGGCGCCTGTGATCATGGCGACCGAGCAGGTGGTGCCAAGTGGGCAGAGCGTTGCTCCGCCACCGGCACCGGCCCCCCAGTCGGCTGCTCCATCGAAGCAGAACTGAGCCCCAAAGGCTAGTTTGACAGTTTGATTAACCTAAGGCCGGGCCCGATCAGGGGCCCGGCTTTTTTTGTTACAATTCGAAACAGAAATCTGGTGGAAACCTTGTTATGCTTTGAACATGGGCCGGTGGCGAAAGCTGTTGGGCAGGTGTCAGAAGACTCAATATTTCAGGGAGATCAGCCAACATGTCTCGTGGAAAAGTCGCAGCATTCATGACGATGGCGTTTATGGCCGTGGGGCTCACGGCATGGTCGCAGCCACCGGAAGACGGCCCGAGAGGGCGTGGACCCGGCAGGCCAGGCGGGCAAGGCGGGCCGGGCGGGCCAGCCCAGCGCAAGCAGGGCATGCCGCAGTCGAAATTCAAGGTGGGCACGGTAATTCCGCCCCATGTGCGCGAAGAGATGGAGCTAACCAGAGACCAGGAAGAGAAAATCAAGGATCTGGAAGCCGAAGTGAAGACTAAGATTGAGAAGATTCTGAAAAAGGATCAGCTTGAGTTGTTCAACCGGCCGGCACCATTCGGTGGGCAGGGCGGTCGTGGCCCGGGTGGCCCGGGTGGCCCTGAAGGTCGTGGACAGCGTGGTCGTGGCCCGGGTGGCCCACCGCCAGGTGGATTTGACGGCCCGCCACCCGGTGGCCGGGGCCCGGAAGGCGACTTTCCGCCCGAAGCCAAGAAGAAGGGTGGCCAGCGCAAAGGTGCCCAGCCCAAGCGGCCAGGACCTCCGCCAGAAGACAACTGATTGACTCAGACCGATCGCATCGTGATGCCACCCGGATAAACTTGCGGGTGGCTTTTTTTGTTTCAGAATTGTCATGTTTTTCATGACTCGTATTTTGTAATTGATTTTAACATGTTAAACTTAATTCAGATAAACAGTTGGAAAAACCGTGGCAGGCAGGAAGAGAAGTCGTGAACCCGCTTCGAATTCAAAATTTCACGAATGATCTGGAGCAATCCTGCGACGACATGCGTCAATTCTGGCCCGACTGTCGTGTGGAATACGCTGGCGAGCAGGCTTATTTTTCAAACGTCAATGGCCTTATGCTGGGTGAAACATCGTTCAGCGATAATGCCACAGCCCGCGGACTGATGATTTCAAGGCTGAGGTTTGACAATTGCCTGTTGCTTTCTGTTCCTGTCAAAGGCTATTCTGCCCACTGTTTTCAGGGCGAAACCTGCACAGCCGGCAAGAACAAGGCCGTGCTTCAGCCGGCAGGTGTTGATATTGATGCATGGCCACTGACAGACGTGAGAACATTTCAGGTCACGATCAACAGTCCATATTATCATGAGGTTGTTTCCGCTTATGTTGGCCCGGAGAACAAGCACAGGGCCGAAGCACGCAGCGAAGTGGATTTATCTGACATTCATGGCCGCAACCTGGCCGCCCTGAGCCGGCTGATGATCAAGTGGCTGAACGAACCCGGCAACAGCTTTGATAAATCAGACATGGTTCTGAGACTATTTGAAAAGCAGTTTGTGCAGACATTGGTCGAGCAGCAGGCCCGGCACTGGGGCTTTCTTGACCGCCAGGCGGCGGCCCTGCCTTATTACATAAAACTTGCCGAAGATTATATGCGAAGCCTGCCACGGCAAGCTGTTTCGCTGGCCGAGCTGGCAGGTGTCAGCGGAGTGAGTGGCCGCAGTCTGCAATTGGGCTTTCAAAAATATCGCGGCTATTCGCCAGTCGAGTTCAGCCGGCAGATCCGCCTTGATCTGGCAAGAGAGATGCTGATGAAAGCCAGGCATGGCAAAACCGTTCTGGAAATTGCGATGGAATGCGGATTTGCCCACATCAGCCGATTTGCGGCCAGCTATTCGCGACGATTCCATGAATCACCATCAGAAACGCTGGCACGCAACAGCATTTAAAAGCCGCTTTGTTATTATTTAGCCGGCAGATTGATTTGATTGTGAGAACATTATTTAAAACGACAACTTACACAGATCAGAGAAAATGCTGACAGTCGACCCGGTTTTCAGTGAATTTCCATGCCTTAGCAATTGAATTCCATTATCTGCCGCCGTGGCTCTGGGTGTTGCATATAAGCTAAATTCACTGCATCAAGGGCGCACAGAAACAAAAAAAAGAAGAATGACCCCTTTATTTGTATTTGTGTGAGCCCTCGTGAGTCGGTTACGATTTGGAGGGTTTCGTCGTGGTTTTCTTTTTGAGGTGTTCGGCGTATTGCTTGCGAAACTTGGCGACCTTGGGTTCGATGACCGCGCGGCAGTAGGAAGTGTTCATCTGGAGCAGTTTGGGCCCGCGAGCGGTCTTGAATTTGCGATAGTAGTCTTGATGATAGCTCTGGGCGGGGTAGAAGGCACGAAGTGGTTCGATAGTGGTGACAATCGGGTTACGCCAGACTTTGGCGCTGGCGACTTCCTTCATGATTTTCATCGCCCGCTCACGTTCTTCTTCGTTAGAGACGAAAATGACCGAGCGGTATTGGGTGCCGAAATCGGGACCTTGCTGGTTCAGCGTGGTGGGGTCGTGGATGGTGAAAAAGACGCGGAGCAGGTCTTCTGGCTTGATGACAGTCGGGTCGAAAGTGATTTTGATGACTTCGGCATGGCCCGTGAAACCGGAGAGGACCTGTTCATATGAGGGGTTGGGAACGTTTCCGCCGGCGAAACCACTGGTGACTTCTTCGACCCCCTGAAGTTCTTCATAAACGGCTTCGGTGCACCAGAAGCAGCCGCCGCCGAGAACCATTGTTTCGAGCTTGGCGGGTTGCACGGTAGAGGCGGGTGTTTGTGCCGGCGTATCAGTCGCGGGTTTGGGTTCGTCGGACATGTTCGTGCCCCCCAGGCCAATCAGGATGAGTGCAAGAGAGAAGACTGTCATGCGAAGATCTCCTACCAGAAAATGGGTCACAGAAAAAGGGGTCATTCTACTTTTTTTGGGCGCCAGAAAAAGGGGTCATTCTACTTTTTTTGGGCGTCCCTGGGGCCTGAGGGTTGATTCAAGTCCCAGGTTTTCTGCAGTGCGGGATGTCCAGGCTTTTGTGCCGAAGGGCGTGCCGCGGCGAATGCTGTGGCGCACGGCCGACAGTTCCTTTTCGGTCATCGGGCGATTCACCCGGGCGGTCCAGTCCGCGTCGCGTGGCTGGAAAGTCGAATCAAGCTCTATACTACCCGATCCGTTCAGCCCCGCGTACAGGGAACCGAATTTCCATTCCTCAGCCTTGTTGACGAGTCCGGCCGTCAGGGCGTTTCGCTCAACATAGCGAAGTACCGTCAAAAGATGGGCGTCGTCCTGGCACGGAAATGCCTTGAACCGACCCTGCCAGAGATGGCCGATCGACCCGTGGCGACTGCGATACCGCCGTACCTGACTTGTCGTCAGCCACTGCATCCATCGGCTGAGATCGCCATCGTGGTGCGGGCGCAGAATCAGGTGGAAGTGATTTGGCATCAGACACCAACCCAACACCCGCATCGGCAATCGCTCGCAAGCAGCCCCGATCAGTTCAAGGAAAGATTCGTAGTCATCAGCGTCATGAAACACCTCGGCCCGACCGTTGCCACGGTTGAGGACATGATAGCAGTATTCCGCAGCTGAGGCTCTTGATGTTCTTGGCATGGCCAGATTTTCGCATCAGAATCGAAAAAAATCAACAGAAAAGTAGAATGACCCCTTTTCTGATTCTGATTCGAAAAAAATCAACAGAAAAGTAGAATGACCCCTTTTCTGACTGATTTTCTGGTTTTAGTTTGCTGGCAGACCCGTTGTCATTGATTTAACTGTATTATCGTAATTTAAAACGACAACTGACGGAATAGCCTTGAGCGAAAGATAAATCAAAAGATCTTCTTCCGCATCAAAAATGCAATCGGGCAGACCTTTGACACTCCGAAGCATGTCGGCAATTTTGGCTGGAGATTCGCCTGCATTAACCAGATAAACCATTTCTTCAGGCTTTTTGGCTTCATTTAGTTTTGCAGCATATTTCAGGGTCTCTTCCGTGTTATTCATCCATGAAGCCCAGAACACCAGTGTGACCTGCATGCCTTTCCAGGCTGATGGCCTGACTGATTGACCCTTGTGGTCGGTTAACATCGTTTCAGGCAAGGGCCTGCCTTGCACCGGTTTTTTTGACGGCTCGCTTAAAGCCTGCAGGATGTTCTCAACCCGGGTCGATTTATCAGGCACAGCCAATTGAAATTCAGAGTCGGGAATTTCTTTGTCAACCGACCAGCTTAAAACTGAAGTTCGGCTACTTGTCAATTGTCCTTTGCCGTCGGAAGTCAGGATTGTCGTTTCCGACAACTTGCGAAGCAAAGGCTGCGATTCAGGCCCGAGCCAGAGATTCAGCCGCATGCCGCCAAAAGCCACCTCAAATTTCCGGCATTCTATGCCGTCAATTGCTTCGGTGCCGGCCAGTTTGGCTTCTTCTGTATGGGCAAGCACAAATTTCGCCATTTCAGGCATGGTCAGCACATGCAGGCCCGAAGATTCCAGTGTCGATGCGATAATTGCCTCGCCTGCAAGTTCTTCGGCGGCATCTTTTCCTTCATGGAATGAAACCAGCCGTGAGGGGACAAAAAAAGTGGTCAGTCGTGTGCCATCCAGCAGAACGCGAAGCTGCGGGCGCTCGGCCGATTCGCCAAACTGGCCCCAGTCGGCCTTGATCAGAACTTTGCCAGGACGCCTGGCGGTAATTGTCTGTGTAGAGGTTGATCCCTGCTTCATGCCCGGCCCTTCAAGGCTTGATACAAGCCTGGCCGTGACAGAAAACTGCTTCAGGGCGTCCATCGCCTGCTCGCTCTTCTGAATGGTGGCGATAAACTCGGGAGCAATGGGCCGGGCCTCGCTTGCAGGGGCTGTTGCGGGTGCGGCCGGCGGTGCCTGGGCCAGCAGGGCGAGGGTCAGAAACATGGCGATCGTCATATGTAAAAAAGTCCTTATCTGAAAATATCTTGATAGATGTATATTACGTATATGATTTGTCAGCGAATCAGGCCGACAATCTGCCGGGTGCTCTGGTCAAGGGCACGCAGTTGATCAATCAGCGGGCCCGACTTGCCGCCGGCATACTGTTCGACAATGGCTGAAAGCTCATTTGTTTTTTCAAGAATGCCCGAGCCAAATCGCTGGAGTTCCGCCCGATTTGATGATTGTCTGACACGTTGGTTCAGTGCCAGAAGGTCGCTGCGCAGCATGCGCACCGATGATTGCAGACGGTAGCCATAAGCAAGCTGGTTGACATGCAGTTCAATGGTTTTCAGCGTGATTTCGCTCTGGTTCAGGGTGTTATTGAGCAGGGCCAGAAATTCAGCCGTGGGCTGGAAAAACTGGGCTGGGGCAGGCATGGGTCGATAGATTGGCGGCGGTGCGGCCGGTGCCGGGCCGATTGCCGGGTTGGGCGGGGCCTGCTTGACAACACGGCCGCGGCCAGGTGGCAGGCCGGGCTCATAAATCGGGCCATTCGGGTCGCTGCCGGCAAGATTGCAAACCGTGTCGTGCAATTGCTTTGTGGCCACAATCTGGTTTCGCAGTTGCGGGTCAAGGGGATACTGGGCAGCGAAGGCGAAAAGGTCCCAGCTGGCCAGCCGCAGTTGCTGCGTGGCCTGCCAGATTTCGTCGTTACGAACTGAGGATGTGAGCAGGCCCTGCAGAAAGCGGTTCAGCCCTTCCATCTGGCTGGCGGCGTTGCGTGCAGTGCCATATTCAGGCTGATAATATCGCCCCAGATTGCGGGAAAGCTGGTCGATGGAAATCTGAAGGCGGGCCGTGGCATCGGCCAGAGCCCTGGGGTCAAAAGCGGGCGGGGCGTTGACTGGCAGGCCGATTCCGCCCGGCTGATAGCTGCCGATGAGATTTCTGGCCTGAAACGTGAGCCGCTGGATACGGTCAAGGGAATTGACTGTGCGGGGTGCATCCTGACCGTAAGGGCTCAGAAGCTGGGAAAATGAGGCAAACGAGCGGTCGATCGTGGTGAACGAGAGTTGCAGCACGCGGGAATCATTTGTCTGCAAGTTTTTCTGGAAGAGCTTGCAGGCGTTAATCAAAGCAATGGCCCGAAGTTCGCCCTGTAGCGCAACATTTGTGCCGGCAAGCTCATAACGCATATTATCAACGGCCTGTTGCGATTCCATCACCAGAGAGTTGGCAATCATCGGCAGGCTTTGGCCAGGTGGTGGTGGAATTGGCCCGGGGGCGTTGATGATTACCTGGCCAGGAAAGAACCGGCTGGCATCTTCAACATATTGGGCCCTGGCCACTGGCCGGCAAAGCAGGGCGAACCCGGCCGCCAGGAGAATTACTTTACCGAAAAAATTCATGAGAGCCTCTTTTGCATGGGTGTCAGTGCATTTGTTCTGACATTTTGCGTTGTGCCGATTTTGCTGTCTATCCGGAAAGCGCAAAGCAAAGAAAAAATTATTGCCAAGAAAAATGGGCCTTTGCGCTTTTCGGATAGACCAGCGAAAAATCGGGAGTCAGAATGAATATGTCTCGCACACCAAAAATCTTGCGCAGTTTGCACATTTGACAATAGCTATTCTGGAACCATGTACATGAATCGTCAGCCGAAGTCGCGTCGCCAGTCGTTTTTCGCCAGTGTTGAAGCCATGGAGCGCCGCGAGGTGCTCTCGGGTGCCACGGTTGAGATGGTGCCGGGCAGCCTGTCACAAACGATACTGCCTTATCAAGATATAAATCTTGCCGTGATCCAATCCACAGATGTATCCGTGGCACGCGATATTAATAACCACGTCATCGACTTCAACAAAGACGGCTTGCCCGACCTTCTCAACATGAGTACCAAGTGGGTACTTAACGGCGGGGCCGAGGCGCTTGAAGCCGGCCAGGAGACAAACCCACTGCTGGCCGATGGCACAGGCAAATTTGAACTGACCAAAGTGAACGGCCAGCCTTATGTGCGAGGATTTTCAGTGGCGGTTCTGGACTGGAACGGCGATGGGAACCAGGACTATCTGTCAATAAGCCCAGGCGCACCACAACAAAAAGCAATCGAATACTACATCTTTCAAAATGACGGACATGGCGTTTTCTCAACAGCTATTGCCGGATCGCTTGGATTAAATGATGGAATCAGGTATTCAACTTATGGAGATATCCTTTGTATGGCCGACTTCAATAGCGATGGCGCCCCTGATTTAGTAGTACCAAACCAGCAGACATATACAATTTACAACGGAATCCTGCAAAATGGTAAATGGAACGGCATGTTCGACGATGCCAACCCGCAAAGTCTTTCAACAGATATACCCCTTGCTAGCAATTATTTCAATCTACAGGCGGCGGATCTCAATGGTGACGGCAAGATAGATATTGTTGCACCCGGCCCGGAAGGCCCGAGAGTTTTCATAAATAACGGATCGGGGCAATTCCTGACCACTGGAACCTTCAACCTGGCTTCGGTCGATAGCAAAAGGTCCTTTAATGTCGTGGTTGCCGATTTCAACGGCGATGGCAAACCGGACATTGCCGGCAGTAATGGTTATCTTACCGAAGCTGTGCTTGGCAAAGTCAGTATTTTCCTGAACTCTACCACTTCGCCCACTTCGGGCAATGCCATATTTGAACCAGCTTATGGGGGCGGCAGTTCTGAAGTCAGCTACGGACAGCTTGTGGTGGGCGACATGAACCTTGACGGCAGCACCGACATTGTGGCCGCTAGTGCAACTGAATATGGTGATACTTACTATATTCTGACAAATAGCGGATCAGGCCAGTTTACGGGCAATCGAGTCTTTAATGCCTTCAATAAAATCCAATGTCACGTTGGTGGCATAGGGGTGGCCGACTGGAACAGAGATGGGCAACCCGATGTGAGTGCCGGCATTGCCTGGAGAGGCGGAAAAACGCATCCCAGCTCAAATTATGCGGTGGCTGGCGGTATCGGTCTCTCGTTTAACACCACCTTCCAGCCGCTGGGGCTCAATACCGGCAAAATCCCACCTGCCAGCCCAGGCGTGCCTTATTCCTATCAGCTTCGATTCACTGGCGGGAACAGTTCGCTGCCTTACCATGTGTCGCTGAACCCCGATGGCAGCAAGCTGCCAGCCGGGCTCACCCTCTCGCCCACCGGGCTGATCAGCGGCACACCCACCCAGAGCGGCTCCTTCCAGCCACTGTTTGCTATCACCCAGCCCGACGGCCAGCGCGGCACGGCCCTGGCCTATCTGAACGTGGGGCCAACCAATGATTCAACAGTTTTGCCGGGTGTCATGCCCAACGCCGTGGCCGGGCTGCCATTCCAGCAGCAACTGACAACCACACTGGGGCCTGCCACCTGGGCGGTGACAGCCGGGGCACTGCCCAACGGCCTGACCCTGAGCCAAACCGGCCTGATTTCAGGCACGCCACTCGGATTGGGCACCTATAACTTTACGGTTCTGGGCTCGGGCGCAGGCTTTCAGGGTGTGATGAACTACCAATTGCTGGTGCAGGCATCGGCCGCGCCGGTGGTGACCAATCTCGTCCGATATGGCTATCATGCCCAGCCGACAACGCTCGTCGCCAGCTTCAGCCAGCCCATCGACGCCGCTGCCGCCTCAAACGTGGCCAACTATGTTTTGACCTCTGCCGGGGCCGATGGCCGATTCGGAACAAGAGACGATAAAAAGATTGCCCTGGCTGCGGCCAGTTATAACGC
>JBEITT010000116.1:0-15511 GCA_040374745.1 Planctomycetaceae bacterium
CAATGGAAAAGGCATTCATAACAGCCTGATTTCTGTTTTCTTCAGGCAAAATAAATGGCTCGTTAGCCAGTTTCTCAGATTCTGTCAAAAGCAATTCTAATTGGAACCAGCTCAGTTCGGGGTGCTTCGCCTGCACAAGCCTTCCCAGAATCACCGCGGCCCGCCCGGCATGTGTGCGAACACCCGCCAGCGAGCCTTCACGAACTTTCACCCCGGCCGCCGCCAGTTTGATCAGTGCCTTGAGAAAATCAGCCACCGGCCCTTTTCTTCCTGCGGCGTGCCACAAGGTTTCCCACGCTTCGTGTGCCTCCCAATAAAATCCGTTATTGAATAAATCCGCCCCTTCCTGAAATAATGCTGATTCAAGAAGTTCGCCAGGGCCTGGCACCATTTCCGGCCTGCCGAACGAATGCCCTGCCGGGTTCGACTTCGGGTGCGGCCAGGGCCCGCCGGGCACATAAGAATAGGGCGGAAATTCTCGCGACATCAACAGCCTCCGCCGGGCAACGGCCAGCGAATAAACATGAGCAACCAGAACCAACCGGCACCTCTGATACTTGTCAACGCGGTCGGCCTTACCCGCCGCCTGCTGGCCCACGCCCCGCAGCTTCAGGCCCTGGCCAAATCGGGCTGGGTGAAAGGTCTGCACGAAGTTCTGCCCGCAGTCACCCTTACCGCTCAGGCCACCATGCTTACCGGCAAGCTGCCGCAGGAACATGGCGTCGTCGGCAATGGCTGGTATTTCCGCGAAACGGGCGAAGTCCGCTTCTGGCAGCAGTGCCGCGACCTCTTCGCCCTGCCCACTTTCTATGATATTCTCAAAGCACGGTTCGCCCAACAGGGCCGCGAATTTCGCACCGCCAACCTCTTCTGGTGGTTTAACCAGGGTGCCGATGTCGCTTTCAGCGTCACCCCCAAGCCTTATTACGCTGCCGACGGCAACAAGGCGTTCGGCGTTCTGGGCACGCCCGACGGCCTCACTGAAAACCTTGAAGCCGTGCTGGGCCCCTTTCCGTTCCACAATTTCTGGGGCCCCAGGGCTGGCCTGCCGGCCACAAACTGGATCAGCATGGCCGCTTCGCAAGTGCTGGGTGAAAATCGCCCAGACCTGACACTTGTCTATCTGCCTCATCTTGATTACGAACCCCAGCGCCGCGGCCCTTCAGGCTGCGATATGCCCCGGCTCGTTGCCGAGCTTGACATGGCCATGACACCACTGCTGGAAGCCGCCCGCCGCATCGGTGCCACTGTCTGGGTCGTCAGCGAATACGGCCACTGCGATGTCAGTCGCCCTGTGGCAATCAATCAGGCCCTGCGCCGGGCCGGTTTTCTGCACGCCCGCAGCGGCCCATTTGGCGACGTCTTTAACCCGCTTGGCAGCCAGGCCTTTGCCGTGGTTGACCACCAACTGGCCCACATCACCGTTCGTAATCCGGCTGTTACGGCTGAAGTTGCTGCATTGGTCGCTTCGCTGCCCGGGGTAGCCCGCGTGCTGGCCGGCGACCAGCGGGCCCAAATCGGGCTTGATCACCCACGCAGTGGTGATCTTATCGCCATGGCCCAGCCCGACGCCCATTTCATTTACAACTTCTGGCTTGATGATGCACAGGCCCCTGACTATGCCCGTACAGTTGACATTCATCGTAAGCCTGGCTACGACGCATGCGAACTCTTTTTCGACCCCGCTCTGCGCTTCCCCATGCTGCGCATGATGCGCCGGCTTTTGCGCAAGAAACTCGGCTTCCGCACGCTGTTCGATGTCATTCCACTGGATGGCTCGCTGGTGCGCGGCAGCCACGGCCTGGCTGCAGTTGATCCGCTGGACCGCCCGCTCTTTATTGGCTCAGGCACCGAACCATTCAACTCAAGTGATGGCCCAATGGGCTCGGTTTTCGATGCCGTGCTGGGCCATTTTGGTGAATTGTGACAAAACCCTGACAAAATTCTTTGATTTCAATAGGCTCAAATCAAATGATGTTTGTCTGGTTCCGCCCTTTCTTCTTTGAGAGATAAAGTGCCTCATCGGCCCGCCTGAGAATGGCCGAGTCTTTAAGATCATTCTGCATCACTTCTGAAATGCCAAGGCTGATTTCGGCCTGAAGCACGTGCCTATCGTATTTTACAGATGCCTGTTTCACCATATTTCGCATCGATTCAGCGATTATCAATGCCATTTTTGCAGTCAATCCCGGTAGAAGCATGCTGAATTCCTCGCCACCCACACGGGCGGCAATATCCTGCGGCCTGCATGCCGTTTGAATCAGCCCGGCAACGTGTTTTAAAACCAAATCGCCTGCCTGGTGCCCAAACTGGTCGTTAAACTGCTTGAAATGATCAATATCAATTTCAATCACAGAAAATGTTTCGTGCTTTGTCTGAAACAATTCCCACTGATCGTCCAGCGTTTCAAAAAATATCCGTCGATTGTAAAGACCTGTCAGCGGGTCGCGTTCGGCCAGTTCTCTCAGCCGCTTTTCCATCTCCTTCTGGCCGGTCACATCGCGTTCAATTGCCACGAAATGAGTCAGTTCGCCCTTGGCATTACGCAGCGGCATAATGCTCAGATCCAGCCAGTATTCCCTGCCATCCTTGGTGTAATCAAGAATCGCCACATGAATGGGTTCTTTTTTATCAAGGGCCAGCCGAATTTCATGGCAAGTCGATTCACTGGTGCCTTTTCCCTGCAGAATCCTGGGGTTCTGGCCCACGGCTTCAGTGGCTGAAAAGCCAGTGAGTTGCGTAAATGCCGGATTAACGTAAACAATTTCAGGCCCGGGTGCTTCCAGCGGTGTGGCCTTGGTCACAATCACCACATCCTGCGCCAGTTCGACAATATCACGAAAGGAAAAATCGTCACTCATGGCATTTTGCACCTTGAAAATGGCCGCCGGGCATCGGCTCACGATAAATCTGCCCGCTGAGAGAAGCAAAACTTGTTATAATCATACGCCTGACTCTTTTCGGAAGACGCTTTTGATGGAAGCCCCCAAGCCATGAGCCGAAATATCGCGACCACCGGCGCCCTGGTGCGTGAAATACAGAATTCAACCAACCGCATGAAAAAAGTGCGCCGCATGCTCACGGAACTTCGAGGCTCGCAGGCCCGCGAAACCGACTGGCAGAAGACGTCCGACATGGCGATCGAGGCCGTGGCTGAATCCGCCGCCGTGGCCGCTGCCCTCACGCCTGCCCTGGCCGACCCGGAAGTGATGCTCAAGATCGTTCAAATGCAGCGATTCGCCACCGGCCTGCTCGTCAGGGCCCGCCGCGTGCGTGCTGCTCTGGCTCGCCCCGGTGGCGTTGCGGAATTGTCATCATCTGGCGGCATTGAAGCTGAAGACGACTGGGCCGGCGAAGAATAATGACTCGCCCCAACACCCAGCGTCGCAGCGCGGCCGACTTGCCCGACCGCCCGCTTGATGAACCAGCCGACGAAATCGGCGCCGTGCGGCTGACCGGTCGCCACAGCCCCGCCATTATCTACGACAAAATGGTTGACAAGGTCATCGGCCGCCGCCCTCGCGATGGCGACCTTGTCCAAATCATGGACGGCGAAGAAAAACCGATCGGCTGGGGCCTCTACAATAGTCGTTCCGGTATTCGTGTCCGCCGCCTCACGCGGCAGGCCACCCCGCCCGGCAAAGACTGGTGGGCCTCTCGCCTGGCTGATGCTGCCGCGTTTCGCCAGACAACCATATCAAATGTTGTCGGAGGTAAAACCCAGGTTGGTAATAAAATCTATGGCCCGGCTTATCGTGCCGTGCATGCCGAGGGCGACGGCCTTCCTGGCCTCGTCGTTGACCGCTTCGACCAGACCCTTTCTGTAGAATGCTTCAGTCTCGGCGTGTTTCATCGTGTCGGGCCGCTGCTTGAAATCATGCAGGAACAACTTGGCACAAAGCACTGGATTGTCCGGTTCGATGAACGTGCTGCCCGCGCTGAGGGCACCCACCCGCAGGAATTTCGCTCGCCTGATTGCCCCAACCGGGCGATGATCCAGGAAGATGGCGTGCTTTTCGTCGTTGACTTTGAAACCGGCCATAAAACCGGCTTCTTCTGCGACCAGCGTGAAAATCGCCGACACCTGCTTGACGTGGCCACCGATAAAACCCTGCTTGATCTCTGCTGCTATACCGGCGGCTTTGGCCTGGTGGGCGGCCGGCGGGCCAAGCATGTGACACTTGTCGATCTTGACGAAAATGCTCTGGCAGTGGCTGAAGAAAATGCCAGGCTCAATCAGTATTTTGGTGCCAAGGCCCGTTATCGCTTTATCCAGTGCGACGCTTTCAATTACATGCGTCAGGTAGAGGCGATCAACCAGCATTTTGAGGTGGTGGTGCTCGACCCGCCCAAGCTCATCGCCAATCGCAGCGAATTTGAAGAAGGCCGCCGCCGCTATTCTGACATGAACACACTGGCTATGGGGCTGGTGGCCCCTGGTGGCATGCTCATCACCAATTCGTGCTCGGGCCTGATGGGGCAGGAAGAGTTTTTGAAGGTCTTGAAAGTCGCCTCGTGGCGAAGCGGCCACGAATTCCGCGTGGAACGTGTCACCGGTGCCGCCGTTGATCACCCCGTCCGGGTCGATGTGCCTGAATCATCTTACCTGAAAACAGTATGGCTTCGGCGGACAACTGTCGATTCATGATATTTTTATGAAACTCGTCCCGCATGCTTGAATATGACGAAACCAGCCATTAACATGACGGAAACCAGTTTCGCCCATTCAATGGAATAAGCCTGTGCCAAGCCTTACTGTTGAAAACTACGTCAAAGGCATCTACTTCATCGCGGCCGCCAGCGGCCAGCCGATCACCGATGCCATGGTTTCAACCGGCGAAATCTCGCGGGAACTGGGTGTTTCGCCCGGCTCCGTCACTGGCATGCTTAAATCATTGACAGAAGACGGCCTGACAACCTACACACCCTATGAAGGTGTGCAACTGACGGAAGAAGGCCGCCGCCTGGCCCTTCGCGTGATTCGTCGCCACCGGATGCTTGAGACATTCCTGGTGGAAGTGCTGAAAATGCCATGGGACGAAGTTCACGAGGAAGCCGAAATACTTGAGCATGCCGTGAGCGATCGCCTGATCGACCGCATGGACTTACACCTCGGCTCGCCTGACCTCGACCCCCACGGCGACCCCATTCCCCGCTCGGATGGCTCACTTCCTGCCGTGAAAGGCCAGCCACTGAAAGATCTTCAGGGCGGCGATAAATTCAGGGTCGTGCGTGTCAGCGATCAGGATTCAGCCTTCCTTCGCTACCTGACCGAAAGCGGCATTGTGCTGGGTGCCACCGGCAAAGTGCTTGAAAATCGCCGCGAAGCCGGTGCCATTCTCTTTGAAGTCGATGGAAAAAATCTGATTCTCGGCCACGAAGCCGCTTCCAATGTGCAGGTCGTCATCTCAAAGAAATAATTTTCGACCTGGTCCGGCAGTCAACCGAAAATATGTTCACGAATGTAAATAACGCAATCAGCTCTTTAAAATTTCGCTGATCACATTTCCTTCGACATTCGTTAATCTGCGACTGAAGCCATTATGCCGATAAGTCAGCCGCTCGTGGTCAAGACCCAGCAGGTGTAGGATCGTTGCATTAAAATCATAATAAGGGTGAATATCGGCCACGGCTTTTTTGCCCAGTTCATCCGTCACACCATGGCTCACGCCGGCTTTCACACCGGCTCCTGTCATCCAGCACGTAAAACCGTCGGGGTTGTGGTCGCGCCCCTTCGCACCTTTCTGAAACATCGGCATGCGGCCAAATTCCGTACACCAGACGACAAGTGTCTCTTCCAGCAGCCCCCTGGCCTTCATGTCGCGAATCAGTGCTGCAGCAGGTTGATCGAGAATCGCCGCATGCTTGTCATATTGCTCTTTGAGCTTGCTGTGGCCGTCCCAGTTCAGCTCGCCACCGCTGGCATATGCCCCATTAAAGAGCTGCACAAATCGCACGCCATTTTCAATCAGCCGCCGGGCCAGAATGCAATTTTTTGCAAAGGCCGCTTTAATCTTGTTCGATGGGTCATTCGCTCCATACATGTCAAGAATGTAGGCGGGCTCGGTTGATAAATCGCTGATCTGCGGCACAGAAAGCTGCATGCGGGCCGCCAGTTCATAACTGGCGATACGTGCCGCCAGCCGGCCATCGCCTGGGTTCGCCTCAAGATGTTTTTCATTCAGTCTTTGTAAGAGGCTTCTCGCTGCAGCATCAGCCTTTTTGCTTACACCAGCAGGCGGTTGCAGATGCCTGACCGGGTCGGTCGCTGAAAATGGCGTGCCCTGAAATTCAGCCGGCAGGAACCCGGAGCCCCAGTTGTTCACGCTGGCCTGGGGCACACCCCGGGGGTCGAGTATTGAAACGAAGGCAGGCAGATTCTGATTCTCGCTGCCAAGGGCATAACACAGCCACGACCCGAGGCTGGGGAAGCCATCTTCGACAAAACCTGTGGAAATGAAATTTTCCGCAGGGCCGTGTGTGTTCGACTTACTCGTCAGCGAGTGCACAAATGCAATGTCATCTGTCAACTGTGCCAGGTGCGGAATCATCTCCGACACCATCTTGCCCGTCTCGCCCCTTGGCCTGAAGGCATACTGGGGCCGGGCCAGGTTGCCGGCGGGGCCCTGAAATGTCACGGGGGGGCCATTCGGCAGCGGCTTGTCGTCCCACTTGATCAGCTCTGGCTTGAAATCCCAGGTTTCCAGCTGGCTCACAGCCCCGGCACAAAAAATCACCAGCACATTCTTCGCCTTGGGCGGAAAATGCGTTGCTCGGGGAGCATAGGGCCGGGCCGGGTCAATCGTAATCTCATTCTCGGCTGCCAGCAGGCCATCGCCGCCCAGCAGGCTTGTCAGGGCAATCGCCCCCAGGCCATGGGCCGAATCCGTCAGAAATTGCCGGCGGTCGAGCCAACGGCGGCCGGCATGCGAAATCTCTTCAGCGCGGGGCATCATGTCGTCACGACCTCAGGGAATGAAGAGAAATTCATTAGAATTGAGTATGGCCCGGCACAGCGTTTCAAGGCCATTCTCCTGCACAAGCGGCAGCAACTCAGACACTTCATCAGGGCCGGCATGGCGTAAAAACGCCGCCTGAAACACAGCGTCAATCTGTCGGGAAAGGTCACTGACGCCTGTCTCCCGTCTGACACGCTCTGCCAGTGCCTGGGCCTGATCCATCGAAAACTGGCTGTTAAAGAGATTCAGAGCCTGAATCGGCGTGGTTGACTGCCGCCGCCTTGCCAGGCTCTGGCCAGCATCAGGGCAGTCAAACGCTCCAAACACAATATCTTTTTCCATTCTTACCTTGTGGGCATAAATCATTCGACGGCGGCCTTCATCACCAAATTTCTCGATCGGTGGAAAGCCGTTAAGCCCGCCCCGAGAGCCAAAAAGATCATATCCGCGGCCGCCCATTTTCGTGTTCAGGCCGCTGGCCACTGCCAGCATGTTGTCGCGAATCAGTTCGGCCTCAAGCCGTCGCGAAGGATACCGCCACAAAAGTCGGGTGTCAGCGTCAATCGCCTGGGCTTTGGCGTCGATCGCGGCGGATTGCCGGTAAGTGGCCGAGAGCACAATCAGCCGGTGCATATGCTTCATCGACCAGATGTTACGAATAAATTCGCCGGCCAGCCAGTCAAGTAGCTCAGGATGTGTCGGTTTCGCACCCGATGGACCAAAATCGTTCGGCGTATCTACCAGCCCGGTACCAAAATGCCCCTGCCAGATGCGGTTTACACCCACGCGGGCCGTCAGCGGGTTGGCAGGGTCGGTCAGCCAGTCGGCCAGGGCGACACGCCGGTCTGTGTCTGCCGCATTTGCCGGAAGTTGTATCGGCTTAAAAATGGATAATGTGGCTGGTGCAACTGGCTCCTTCGGTTGTTCAGGATCGCCACGCGACAAAAGTCTGACATTATCCGGTTGGCGAAAAATACCGGCAAAAACAAGAGTCCCATTAGCCGAGAAGCTACCCAGCCGCTTTTCCAGATCGCGTTTCTCTTTAACAAGATTCTGAGCTTCCGCCTTAACTCCCGCTGCTAAATGCTCAAACGAATACTCGGCCCTTCTTGCATTGCCGTCAAACGCTTCACGGTCAGATGCATCGGCCACCAGCCGCCATGGGCCATCGCCACTGGCTACCTCGATTTTATAGTCTGTCGCAAGCCGATCGCCGAACTTGCCCTGCCGGTCGCGGCCCCAGGCCACTCTGTCAATCGTAAAGGTGCCTGGCAGCTCTATCTGTACCCAACCGCCGCCTGTTTGGTTCGACATCCAACTGCTGGAATTGCCATATTCGCCGTTATTCACCAGCCGCAATTCATGCCGGTTCGGCGAAACATTGCTGCCTGAGGCCGATGCCTTGCCACCCCGGCTTGCAAGGGCAAGATTGTTGCCCGCAGGATCGAAAATCTCCAGCTCATCAATACAGGGTTCAAGATTATTCGTCTTGTTGATCGTCAGCCGCACGCGACTGGCCTGAACTGGTGAGAATCTGTCAATATTTACGCGGGCATTGAGTTTAGGGCGTTTAACCGATGCTTTTTCGGCGGATCGAACACCCGCACGAGCCAGTGGCATGTAGTGAACGAGACGATTGTCAATGGAAGCAATCCGGCTTTCAATCGCCCGGCGAGCTGCAGCGGCTTCCCGTGAGGGAACACTGCGATCGCCATAATCAACACCCGCAAAAAAGCCTTGAAAAGCGTAATAATCCTTGGCCGAGATGGGTGCAAATTTGTGGTCGTGGCAGCGGGCACAACCAATTGTCAGGCCCAGAAATGTCTGGCCGGTATTAATGATGATCTCTGCAAGTTCGTCCTGCCGTGCCAGCCTTTTCGACTCATCGTCAGCACCAATCTGCCCTGGCAGAAGTGCCGCAGCCGTGACGAGAAATCCTGTCGCAGCCGGTTGCCCGGCCTGATCGCCGGCAATCTGCTCCCGGATAAAACGATTGTAAGGCGTGTCGTTATTTATGGCCGAAATTACATAATCGCGATATGGCCAGGCATTGGGCCTTTCCGTATTTACCTCAAAACCATGGGTGTCAGCATAACGCACCACATCAAGCCAGTGCTGCCCCCACCGTTCGCCGTATCTGGGCGATGCCAGCAGTCTGTCAACCACGCGGCCATAAGCATCAGGACTCTTGTCGCTTTCAAAGGCCTCGACTTCCGCCATCGTCGGCAAAAGCCCGGTTAGATCCAGCGAAACACGCCTCAGCCAGACCCGTCGAGAAGCCGGTGCCGATGGCGAAAGCCCTGACTGCTGTAATTTCTGCAGAATAAACCGGTCAATCGGGTTCTCGCCCCACCCAGCCTGTTTATTTTCGGGTGGCGTGGCTACTGCCACTGGCTTGAATGACCAGTGATCCAGCGGGTCTGCCACCCGGGCTGAATCGATTCCATCAGGCCAGGCCGCTCCGGCTTTGATCCATCGCTGCACGGTCTGAAGTTCGGCACTTGTCAGGCCCGGGCCTTTGGGCGGCATCCTCTCGTCCGAGTCATTTGAGCTCACCAGCTCAAATAGCGGGCTTTCTTCGGGTTTGCCAGGCACAAGCGCCGGGCCATGGCCACTGCCGCCTTTGAACGCCAGAGACTTAATATCAAGCCTCAGGCCACTTTTCTGCTTTTCCGGTCCATGACATTCGTAACAGTATTTCATCAGGATCGGACGAACATCGCGGGCAAAATCCACACCTTCACTGGCTTGCAGGTTCTGGCATACCAGGCGGCAGGCTGTGATGAAAAGCAGAATAATGGCGGGCTGGCGAATTATCATCATACTTCTCTGGCTCAGGCAAGAATCTCTTGCACCACTTCGCCATGAACATCGGTCAGACGATAGTCACGGCCCTGGAATCGATACGTCAGCCGCTTGTGATCCAGCCCAAGCTGGTGCAGAATCGTTGCCTGAAGGTCATGCACATGAACCCGATCCTCAACAACGTTATAGCCAATCTCGTCAGATTTCCCATGCATGACTCCGGCCTTCACGCCGCCGCCGGCCATCCACATAGTATATGCATCAATATGGTGGTCTCGACCAATCGATTCGCGGGCTTCACCCATTGGTGTGCGGCCGAATTCTCCTCCCCAAACGACAAGTGTCTCGTCCAGCAGACCCCGCAGCTTCAGGTCCTGTATCAGTGCCGCTGTCGGCTGATCAATCTCTCTGCAGACATTTGTCAGTGCATTGCCGAGATCCAGCACCCCGCCATGGTGGTCCCAGTCCGTATGGTAAAGCTGCACAAATCGCACGCCACGCTCAATCAGCCGCCGGGCCAGAAGGCAGTTCATGGCATAAGATGGCTTGCCGGCTTCCACGCCATAGCGCTTGAGCGTCAGCGGGCTTTCACCCGAAATATCCACCAGCTCAGGGGCTGTGGCCTGCATACGGAAGGCCATTTCATAGGCGGCAATCCGTGTGGCAATCTCCGGGTCGGCTGTTTCCTCCTGCCTCAGACGATTCATCTCGCCCAGGGCTCCGTAAAATTCCGATTCGTCCTGCCGGCTGCGTCCCTGCGGTGGCGCCAAATCAAGAATAGGCGTATTTCCTTTCAGGAACGGCACGCCCTGATGCCTGGTGGGCAAAAATCCGCTCGACCATAGCGGCGCACCACCTCTCGGGCCCCTTGGGCCCGATTGAAGCACAATAAATGCCGGCAGGTCGCGGCACTCGCTGCCCAGGCCATAACTCACCCAGCTTCCCATGCTCGGCCGGCCAAACTGCGGCGACCCCGTATTCAAAAACCCCTTGGCCGGGCCGTGGTTAAAAACATCGGTCTTCATACCCCTCAGCCAGCACAGCTCATCGACTATCTGCGTGTGATGAGGCAACCGCTCCGACAAATCCATGCCGCACTGCCCGTATCGGCTGAACTTTTCCCGACTGCCCAGCAACTTTGCACCCGGCTTTAGAAAAGCAAATCTCTTGCCTTTGACAAATGAATCAGGTGGAACCTGGCCCGAGAGTTCGTTGAGCTTCGGCTTCGGCTCAAACAGCTCAAACTGGCTCGGTCCACCAGCCATAAACAGAAAAATCACCGCCTTCGCCTTCGGGGCAAAGTGTGGGCCGGCCCATTCGCCTGCACTCTCGGCGGCCGCCAGGCTTCCCGTCGCCGGGCTGTCGCCCAGCGAAGCCAGGGCCATGCTTCCCAGAGCTATCGGGCAGCCCTTCAGAAAGTGCCGCCGGGCCATTCGCTGCTCAATATCATTCTGGTCATTTACAGGCAGATTATTCATGAAATTTTTCTCCGCCTCATTCCCGCGTGATAAATTCGTCAGTGTTCATCAGCAGACGTGCCAGTGTCGTCCAGGCATCGGCATCACTTCGCCCCTGCTCTCGCTCGGTTTTCAGCAGCCGCCCCATGACTTTTATCTCATTCAGAAGGGGCTGCCGCCCCAGACCCTGCAGAAACATCTGTTCAATGCGTTCTTCGTCGTTTGTCGTGGCCACTTCGCGTCGCACACGATTCCCCCAGGCACTCGCCAGCTCGACAAAAACAGGATCATTCGCCAGATGCAATGCCTGAAGAGGTGTGTTCGACCGGCCACGCCGCGTGCAGGCTGTCTGGGCATCCGCTGCGTCAAATGTCGTAAAGAGCGGATGCTTGCTCTGCCGCCAGATCCATGTATAAAGCCCCCGGCGGAATCGATCCTCGCCCTCACTCGGCTTCCAGCCCCGCTGGCTCTGGGTGAAGGCAAAAAGCTCTGCAGGCTGTGGCGGAAAGACCGGTGGGCCACCAAGTCGCCGGGCAAGGCTGCCTGAGGCCGCCAGGGCATTATCGCGAATAATCTCTGCCTCCAGTCGCAGCCGGTTCTGTCGTCCCAGCAGCTTGTTCTGCGGGTCTTTCGCCGTAAGCTCCGGTCTGTGCCTCGACGACTGTCGATAGGTGGCACTTGTCACAATCAGGTAGTGCAGCCGCTTCAGGCTCCAGCCGTTGTCTGTGAATGACCGGGCCAGATAATCCAGCAGTTCCGGGTGCGTCGGCACAGATCCCTGCACGCCAAAGTCGTTCTCCGACTCAACCAGCCCAAGACCAAAGAATTTCTGCCACTCCCGATTCACCGTCACCCGCGATGTCAGCGGGTTTTCCGCATCAACCAGCCACCGCGCCAGCTGCAGCCTCGTCTCTTCGCTGTCTTTTGTCGTTTTGGCATAAGCCCAGTTCAGCGGAGAAGCCGAAACCTCAGCCCCCGGCTGAAGAAAATCACCCCGTTCGAAAATCGTCGTCTTGCGTGGCTTGGCTGCCGGGCCCATCGCCAGGCTGGTCACAGCTTCCTCAATCTTCCGAATTTCCTCGCGTATCGCCACTGTGGCAGGGTCGATCTTTTTTGACTTTAAATCCATTAAATCGACAATTGTCTGCTTCTGCACATCATCCAGTGGCGCCACGGTCGATGTAATAATCTTCTGTGCCACTACCGGCAAAGCCAGAAATTCATCGGCCGCATCGGTAACTGAAACCTTGAAACGGCCTATCGTGTAGGTCGCCGGCTTTTCAGGAAATTTTAATTCCAGTTCCAGTTCGGCGCCCATCGGCACATTCAGCTCTCGGGCCAGCTTGAATACCGCCATCCTCGGTTGGTTCAGGTTGCCGCCGTTGCCGGGGTTTATCGCCCAGCCCCGGTTCGTTTTGGGATTAATCGCTTCACTTGCCGGATACTCCGCCTGCTCAAGATCGGCCTCGGCAGATGTAAAAGCCAGTTCCCTGTTGTTGTAAATCAGTTTAATGGCCGAGAGAATGAAATTTCCGTTGGAAGCCCGCCCCGGGCCATTTTTGGGCAGCGATGGATCCGTCAGCGTTTCCAGCCTGATGGCTGTGATTCGACCCAGAGGCGTTTTTAACCTGACTTTGTAGCTGTCGCCTGATGGGTTTGGCCCACTGGCCAGCACTGATTGATCGGCAGCCACCATCGTCAGTTTCGCCCGCTCGGCTCTGGCACTGATAATCGCAGCAGGCTGATAAGCATTTCGGCCTGCAAACCGGAATTTATTGATCTCGTCGGTGGTCGGCAGTGGTTTCGGCCCGGGTGGCGGGTTTTTCTTCACCAGCTCGGCAAGACGGGCTCGCAGCTTCTTAACCTGCATCTCGGCCGATGGTTCCAGAACACTCAGTTTTGGCTCGTCGGAATTGTTAAAGTAAGCATAAAACTGGTAGTAATCACGCTGGCTGATCGGGTCATATTTGTGGTCGTGGCACTGGGCACAACCAATTGTCAAACCCAGCCACACCGTTCCTGTCGTATTGGTGCGGTCAATCGTCCGCTCGACTCTGAACTGCTCAGGGTCGGTGCCGCCCTCTTCATTAAATGAGGTGTTTCGATGAAATCCCGTTGCCAGAATCTGATCTTTGGTCGCACTGGGCAGCAGATCACCGGCAAGCTGGTCAATTGTAAAACGGTCGAATGGCATGTCGCGGTTCAGTGCCGTTATCACCCAGTCTCGCCAGGGCCAGATCGAACGCGGGCCATCAACCGTATAGCCATTGGAATCAGCATACCGGGCCAGATCCAGCCAATACCGCGCCTGCCGTTCACCATAATGCGGCGAGGCCAGAAGCCGCCGAACCTCTCGCTCAAATGCGTCCGGACGCTTGTCATTAAGAAAGGCCCTTACCTCGGCAGGTGTCGGCGGCAGCCCAATCAGGTCAAGGCTCACGCGCCGCAGCAGCGTGGCCCGGTCGGCCTCAGGCGAGAGTTCAAGCCCATTTTCAGCCAGCTTTTCCAAAATAAATGCATCAATCGGGTTTTTACCCATCTCACGCCTGTTCGCCGGCACTTTCGGTCGGGCAATCGGCTCATAGGCCCAGTGGCTGGCATATTCCGCACCACTGGCTATCCAACTTTTCAAAAGGCTGATTTCACGGGCTGTCAGTGCTGCACCTGCCTCAGGAGGCGGCATTCGCAGGTCGGGGTCGGTCGAGGTTATGCGCTTAATGATGCCGGAATCATCAGGTTTGCCGGCAACAACCGCCTTCAGCTTGCGAGAATCCCCCGCGTTGTCAAGCCGCAGGCCGTTCTCCTGCGTGGCAGGCCCATGACACGCAATGCAGCGTGATAATACCGGCCGGATCTCACGCCGAAAATCAGGACCATTCGGTTCGGCAGCACGGGCAAAACCAACCCCGCTCAGTGCCATCGCACTAATGCAGAGTATTGCCATGCACCAATCAATTTTCTGGCGATAAGTGGCGATCATGGAAGGTTTACCGGCCCCGGGCCATCTGGCGGAAGGTTTCTAAAGATAGGATAACGAATTTTTGGGTAAAGAGCAAAAAAATATGGAAGTTCGTTCTTTTATTTCAGATCCGTTTAATGTCACAGCTATCACAAGTTAATATATTTGTTATTCTTTTACTCTTGTCAGATTTCTGCAAGCCCGGTTTTCAAAGGTCATGGCATTTCTCTCATCAATTCCCTGAAGGGCCGTGTCAGACGACAGCAATTCTTCTCAAGTTGCCTGTCCATTATTGTCTGATGTGCCGATCATCCCTTCAGATCTTTGTCAGTGCTTTGAAATAAGTCATTTATCCTTTGAAATCTCTTGCTTTCATTCAATGTGATGAAATTCAACAATTTATGCAGCGTAAAAATCCAGAAGAAAAATCCCTGCTGGAAATCATCAGCCGGCTTTTTTGTATCTGTCTCTTGCAAGCGATGAACCGGTCAGATATAAAAGGCTCGAATTGCCTACGCTGCCGGGAGATGCGTTTTCTTCAAAGCAGTTTGGGATCAGGTTTGTCAGGCGATTTCCTGCGAGATGGCAGAAATTAAAACAGGGAGAAAGCTCATGCCAGGCGTTTTCGAGCTCAACAAGGCTGCTGATGGTCAGTTTCACTTTGTTCTGAAGGCCGACAACGGCGAGGTCATCCTTTCCAGCGAACTCTACAAAGAAAAAACCGGGGCTGAGGCAGGTATTGCATCTGTCAGGGCAAACTGTCAAACAGACGATCGCTTTGAAAAGAAGACTTCGTCAAATGGAAAACCTTATTTCACCCTGAAGGCAGGGAACAACGAAATTATTGGCACAAGTCAGATGTATGCATCCGAGGCAGCACGCGATAACGGAATTGCCTCGGTCAAAAATAACGGCACAACCCAGGCCGTGAACAATAACTCCTGACATGTCATTATCGTGGCATGCGGCGGGGGCATAACATGCTTTCGTGCGCATGCCGGCATGATCTCGATTCAGCAGGTTCGTTTTAAGACCCGGGTCATGAACCTTATCGGATTTATCTGATCATTTCTGACCCGTCGACTTAACCCCCTGCACATGGCCGCTCGTTATTAAATGAATTTGCGACTGCCAGGCAAATTTTCGGGCAAACATCGTGTATAAAGCCCCTGATTTTCATTAGATTATCAATCATCAGGTTCGATTACATTTTGGCCGACACGCTCACATCATGATTCACCGCGGTTGCCAGTCTTTTTCTTCGTATCCGCTGACACCACTCCCTCCGCCCGGCAACCCAATTGTTAATCCACGCAAAGATTTTGGCCTGC
>JBEITT010000144.1:0-9228 GCA_040374745.1 Planctomycetaceae bacterium
CCTGAAGCCGCCACCGGCTCTTTCCGTCTTCTGGCAGGAAGAAACCCCCACCGGCCAGCTCATCGAAAAACGCTCGGGGGTGTTTTTGACGAACGGGAAACGTAAATGACGGACAGTTATGATAAGATAATACTTGATTCAAATTCATTCGCCTCTGGAGTTTGAAAAATGTTAAAACGCTATTTTTATTCAGATTCGATTGAAATATTTTGTCAAAAGCCTGACATGGAAATCCTTGGTGAACTTTCTAGTAATAATCTTTTCGCATTGGAACAGACTCAGCGTGATTCATGGGAAACTCAAATAAAATTAATCAAAGGCTTATTTCATTCGACAGCATACTCTGGCCAAATCTTTTTCGAATATTCGATTCCAAGGCTTGGAAAGCGCATTGATGTTCTACTGATAATCGACCATGTTCTATTTGTGATTGAATTTAAAGTCAATGAAACTAATTTTCATAATCATGCCATTGATCAGGTATGGGATTATGCACTTGATTTGAAAAACTTTCATGAATCATCTCATCACTGCCTTGTTGCGCCGCTACTGGTTTCAACACATGCCAGAAACTCCGATCTTGATAAACCCATTACAATTCGAGAAGACAATTTAATCGACCCGATTTGTTCAAATTCCAATTCATTAAAAGAAATCATCGATAAAGTCATTTCAACATCAATTGGAAATAATATTGATTCATTGCAATGGGCGGCTGGTCGATACCGACCAACGCCAACGATTGTTGAAGCCGCTAAAGCCTTATACAGTGGACACTCTGTAGAAGAAATTGCCCGAAGCGATGCCGGTGAAATCAATTTAAATAAAACCTCAAACTCTATCGCAAATATCATTTCATGGGCACATGATCATTCCAAAAAAGCCATTTGTTTTGTAACAGGCGTTCCCGGCGCAGGTAAAACTTTGGTTGGGTTAAAAATTGCCATTAATCATATCAATAAGGATGATAATCTCTACAGTGTTTATCTTTCTGGTAACGGCCCACTTGTTAATATTTTACATGAAGCCTTGGCCCGCGATAAAGTTCAAAGGGCTATTGATGAAGGCAATAAATTAAAAAAGAATCAAGCAATGAGTGAAGTCAAAATGTTTATTCAAAACGTCCACCATTTTCGTGATGATTGTTTACGTGATTTGAAACCGCCGCTTGAACATGTGGCTATTTTTGACGAAGCACAACGCGCTTGGAACAAAGAGCAGACTATTAAATTTATGGCAACTAAAAAAGGTGTTTCGAATTTCACGAGTTCTGAACCTGAATTTCTTATCTCCTGTTTAAATCGCCATGATGATTGGGCTGTCATCGTCTGTCTTGTCGGTGGTGGACAGGAAATTAATACCGGTGAAGTAGGCATTAGTGAATGGATTAAATCAATTTTGAATTCGAATCCTGATTGGCATATCTTTATTTCTCCGCAATTAAACGATTCCGAATATGGTGCAGGACAAGTAATCAACCAGCTTGAACACTTTCAAAACAAAAAATATCTGAATGATCTTCATTTAAATGTCTCGATGCGTTCATTCAGGGCCGAGAATGTCTCACATTTAGTTAAATCCATTTTAGATGTTGACCGCCAATCCGCCATAGAAACCTATCGCGAAATATCTGACAAATACCCTATTGCAATCACCAGAAATTTAAATAAGGCAAAAAAATGGATTCGATCAAAAGCCAGAGGCTCAGAAAGATATGGATTAGTCGCATCATCTAAAGCCCAAAGGTTGAAACCGCATTCTATTGATATTCGTGTTGAAATCAATCCTGTTCATTGGTTCCTGAACGAAAAAAATGATGTGAGATCGTCTTATTTTCTGGAAGATGCCGCGACTGAATTTGATGTGCAAGGGCTCGAACTCGATTGGACTTGTGTGACATGGGATGGAGATTTTCGTAAATCGACTTTGGGCTGGAGTCACTGGTCCTTTCGTGGCGATGAATGGGCAAAAATTCATAAAATTGAAATTCAGCAATATCAATTAAACGCTTATCGTGTTTTACTTACAAGGGCTCGTCAAGGCATGGTTATTTTCATTCCAGAAGGCGACCCCGAAGACCATACCAGAAAGGCGGAATATTACGACCCAACATTTCAATATCTCGCTGAAATCGGTTTTCCAGTAATTTAATTTGATACCTGATCGAGCTGGGGAATTTGTTTTATAAAAAGGAGCGAGGTCATCTTGACCTCGATTCTTGGCGGTCAAGATGACCGCCCTCCATTTATATTAATGGGCTGATTCTGCTTCAACTTTGCAATGATTTTACTCACAGATAATTCAATCGTAGGTTCTTTATCAGTCAGCTTTAGCAATTCAATTTCATGCCAGATATGATCTTCTTCTTGATCCCAATCTTCAAATCCAAGTGCTTTTAATCCAATCACAGAAGGAATGAAATAAAGACTTTGATCTAAATACGGTTGAATTTGTTCGAATGTCAATTCACCTTGAATAATTTCTTCATGATAGAGCTTGTAATTTGAAGCATCGCGATACAAATAAGAGAAGATCGTATTCATTATTATTCATTCCTTGAAATGTAGGGCACGGCAAGCCGTGCCGAATTCCATCAACCGTGCCCTACCTTAATGAATCATTATCCTTTACTGGTCGCTTTTTTACAGTTATTATCTTTCAAAGAAGGCTATTTCATCAAATTATCCGGGAAAAATGTCAGCTACCAACCTAACACCTAATCAACTCAATGATTCAAGATAAAAAGGGCAGAAAAATATCTGCCCTTTCACCTTGGCCAATTTCTCAACAATCAGCGGGGCGAGATGGCCTGTGAGGCTCCGCCGGGGGCCGTGCTGCCGCCACTGCCACTGCCGCCACGGTTGCCGGGGCCGGGGGCAATCGCCTGTGGCGGGCCGCCCGAGCCACCCGAACTGCCTTCGCCACTGCCACGACGTCCGCCGGGGCCGGGAGCTATCGCCTGCGGAGGACCACCGGAACCCGGCTGGCCACCATATCCGCCCGGAACGCCGGGAGCACCCGGCTGGCCACCGAACCCGCCCGGCACAGCGCCACCGGCTCCAGCGGCTCCTGCTTCGCCCAGCGGATTACCGCCCAGGGCCAGTGTCACAATCATGTCGCCCTTGGTCGAGGGCTTCTGGTCCTCGCCCACCGTGCCCAAAAGCAGCTTGCCATCGTCGTCCTTGCGGTCGGGGCCCACCGAATAAACGGCCGGGCCGCTGCCAGTCCAGATCAGCTTCAGCGGCTTGCCCGAGAAACTGTCGAGCGGGGCAGCTTCAAGGCCGGCCGCTTTCGTCACTTCCTCAAGCGTCTTGCCGTTGGTGGTCGCCTTTTTGGTCAGATACCACTTTCGCGTGGCCGTGAGGGCTTCCATCATGCCCTGCTGCGTTTGGTAAATCATAATGCTATTGACGATGAACTGAAAATCAGGGGCTGATTTAAGGGCCTGACTGATTACTCCACCCAGAAGCAGCGAGGGGTCGAGGGCGAGGCCACCCGACTTGCCCTTGGCGGCATCAGCGGCACCCGGTTCCTTCTTCAACATGGCTCCCAAGCCTTCTTTCAGGCCTTTCTGCTGCAGATCATTCAACTTGCCGCCCAGAGCGGCAACATCTTCGGGCGAGGCCACGGCGTCTATGGCAGCAAGCTGGTCTTTCAGCACGGCACCCATAGCGGCCTTCATCTTCTCGCCATTTTCAGGCGTAAAAATAGGAGCCACAAGGCTTTCAAGCATTTTCATATCGACATTGGCCAATTCAGCCGGTTTGTTGGGCATGTCATTCAGCATGGCCGATAAGGCGCCCGGCTTGGTGAACTTGTCGAGGCCGATTGCGGAATTGACAAAATCGGCTTTGAGCATTTCGGGCATGAGATTTGTGGTTGACTCTCGATAAGTTTTGAGAGCGGCCAGGATACCGTCGCAATCCTTTTCAGTCAGCCGGGAATTCAGCAGAATCGGTAGGGTTTCCCTCAACAGAATCATGTGAATATTGGCGACGGTTATACCGGCTTCAATCCGGGCGCGGGGCTGGAGATCAATGCCCAGCAGAAGGATATCGGCGAATTTTTCGACGGCACCCTTGTGATCGCCCCGGGCAAGGTCGGCATAAATCAGCACGGTGCCAATGCGGGCAACATCAAAAGCAGCCCGTACATGAGGCGGAGGTGCGCTATCGACTGGCGAGGCGATGACGCAATCAGTCTTTTTATGGGCATCGTGCAGCTTGGCAAAGAGCACGCGATAGCCTTCAAAGCCTTGTTCGATAGCATTAGAATCCCACTGGCGGGGGTTTGGGTTGGCGACAATCCAGTCGTTAGCCGCCTTGAGGCGATCCTGCCGCTCTTTCAGGCCCTTTTCAAATTCTTCCTTGGGCGTGCCATCAGCGGCAACGGCCTGATAAACGTCGGGCAGTTCGGCCAGGGCATCGAGCACGAGGGGAGCGGCGTTGTCGGCTTCAGCCGGAAGCTGGAGGAACTTGGCCACGTTAAACGGGACACCTTTGGCGAGGTCGCTGCCGGCTTCGACCAGTGCATCCTTATATTTGCGGGGCGTGAGCTTGTAAGCGGGAACCTTGGCCGGACCAAGATTGGCGGGGGCGGCACCGCCACCACTGCCGGGGAATCCGGGCTGACCACCGGGAAAACCGGGTTGACCGCCGGGCTGGCCGCCGGTTGCTTCACCAATATCGACCCTGCCACTCTTTTTACCCTGGGCGGTGGCTTCGGGAGAGTAAGAGATTGATAAAGCGAAAGCAGCTGATGACCACAACACGGGCCGGGCTGCATGGAAGAGGCGATGGAGGCTGGTTTTCATTTGCCTTTGGCTCCCGACAGGCTTGGGATGAAGTGAATGAATGAGCGTTCTTTCAGATTAGATTAACTCTATAGGATCAGTGAGCAGGGGCGTGGTTGTCAAGAGATTCGGGGCGGAAAATGGCCGGGAGAGGTAGGGTTCGACCGGCAAATTTTGCAGCACCGCATCCGGTTGGCATAGAATAAAGAGACTTAGCCTGACTGCCCTAAAAGGCCGAAATCGCTCCGACCCAGAGAATTGATGTCCGACACCAGAAAAATGATCGACCTTGACGCCAACGCCACCACGCCGATGGACCCACGCGTGCTTGAGGCGATGCGGCCGCACCTGCTGGCCGGGGGCAACCCCGAAAGCCGCCATGCGTTGGGCAGGCAGGCCCGCCGTGCCTGGGACGACGCCCGCGAGCGCATTGCCGCCATGCTGGGGGCCCATGTGGACGAGCTGGTGCTGACTTCGGGAGGAACGGAGTCGAACAACGCCGCGATAAATGGGCTTTGGCGAAAGTTTGGGCCTAATGGCAGCGGAAGAGGGGAGGGCAGGGTGCTGAGTTCAGCCATTGAGCACCCCGCCGTGGCCGAACCGCTGGAAATGATGAAGCGAAATGGATTGATTACACTTCAAAGTCTGCCCGTTGGCCTCGACGGCGTGTGCGATGTGGCTGATTTCAGGCAGGCGATTGAAGAAGGACCCAAGCCGGCATTTCTCACGCTGATGCTGGCCAATAATGAAACCGGGGCCATTCAACCGGTGGTCGAACTTGCCGAAATCTGTGCCGGGCTGGGCATTGCATTTCATACCGATGCCGTGCAGGCCGTGGGCCGAATTGATGTTGATTTCAAGCGGCTGGGTGTAACGACACTTGCCGCAGGGTCGCACAAAATGCACGGCCCGCCGGGAATTGGTATTCTGCTGGTGAAAAAAGGTCTGACACTGGATCCGCTGATCATTGGTGGAGGCCAGCAGAAAGGCCGCCGTGCAGGCACACCACCAGTGGCACTGGCAGTGGGGCTGGCCGAGGCCCTGAGCCTGTTTAACCGGGAGAAAACAACCCGGCATGAGAACTGGCATAATTTGCGGCAATTGCTAATGTGCGAATTGCAATTGTATCTGTCTCAGACGAGCATAAGAGTTGAATTGAATGGGCCTGAAGACGCAGAAAAACGACTGCCGCAGACGCTGAGCATCTGGTTTGATCATCCGGGATATGTGGGCGAACTGGCACTAATGAAGCTGGATATGGCGGGAGTGGCTGCAAGTTTGGGGTCGGCGTGCGCCTCGGGCAGCATGCGGCCCTCGCCGGTGCTGCTTGCGATGGGCATGGGCGAAGAGCGGGCGAAGGGCTCGATACGTGTGAGTTTCCCGGCAAATGCAACAGGCAATGAAGTGAAACAGGCAGCCAAGATTATGGCGGATATTGTAATTGATTTGACAAGCGACACAGACTGAACCAAAGAGTGAACGATTGTGAGCCAGCGGAAAAAAGTGCGACAACCGATACCATCAAAACAGCCTGAAATGGCGGAAAGTGTTCAGTGGCAGCCTCGAAATGGGTTTCATTTTAAATATGTGCTAGGCGGGATATTGATTCTGCTCGGAATCGGCCTTATTGCATTTATCTCGATTTCTGCATTTGACAGGGAGAAGTCCATACGGAAATCAATTGAAAATGATATTCGCCGGAACCGCTATTCAGAAGCAGAGGCCGGTTACAGGAAGCTGGCAGATAGAAAAAAGGGTGCATTATCGGCTCAGGACAGGCTTGACTGGGCCACCGCCGCACTGCGTGGTGATCATCCGGGGGCAGCCCTGCACGTTTTACAGGAGTGGGTGGAGAAAAGTTCCGATACTCCCGAAGGCTGGATAATAATGCTTGACCTACTTCGGGTGCTGGGCCTGGGTGACCGTATCATTGAAGCTCACGACCAGATCCTGAGCAATCAAGTGGCGCGGCGATCGCCAACTGTGCTGATGACACTGACACTGGGACTGCTGACTGACCTTGAGCCTGAACAATTGCGGCAAAGGCTGCAGAAATGGGTGGCTGCCGAACCCGGAGAGGCAATCGCGCAGGCAGCACTTTTACAAAGATATAATGAAAATCCTTTGCCGGAAGATCCCTCGCGCGACGATAGATTACAAGTTTGCATGAATTTATTAGATCGTTTTCCAACTTCGATTGAAACACGTATTGCATTTGTCGAACTACTCCTGACCAGTGGCCAGTACGATGAAGCCGGAGAGGCTCTGAAGCAATGGCCCGCTCAGGTAAAG
This sequence comes from Planctomycetaceae bacterium, assembly GCA_040374745.1. Classification (GTDB taxonomy): domain Bacteria; phylum Planctomycetota; class Planctomycetia; order Isosphaerales; family Isosphaeraceae; genus QWQI01. Next base: position 7,085 of record JBEITT010000144.1, read on the forward strand.
GAGAGCATTTCACACCAGCGACTGCTCGGACGATATTTACAGGACAACTTACAGGATCATGAAAATGCAATTCTCTCATTTCAGAATGTATTAAAAAAAGCTACTTTCGACTGGAAAACCCGCTATCGTCTGGCCCGGGCATTGAAGGCGGCAGGTCAGGCTGAAAAGGCTATGACTGAATCAGCGAGGATGCTGGAAATCAGGGAACTTTTGGAACCAAACCGCCTTGAACCGATCATCCGACAGGCCTTTCCCAAGGGTAAGCCACCAGAGCCAAAACAGCTCGTGGAACTTCTTGATAAAATTGGTTTAAATGCATTGGCAGATGCATGGCGAATCTGGCTGAATGACCAGAACCGATTTAAACTTGATCGAAAATAACATTTTATATTCATGCCGGTTCAAGTTCCTCCCATCGGCTGTACGATTTGTTCAGATCAATTCTCAGCCGATCAAGTTCATTGTTTTTCGCAGCAATAGCACTCTTATCCTGCTTGTAAAACCCAGGGTCGGCCATGGTCTGTTCCAGGTCGGCAATCTGGGCTTCCAGCTTTTCAATCAGGCCAGGCAGGGCTTCAAGCTCTCTCTGCTCTTTATTCGTCAGCTTGCGGCGGCCCTGTGTGCTGGCTGCTGCGGGAATGGGCGTACTGGTTTTAACGGCTTTTTCGCGATCTACTTCTTTTGTCGGGGTAGTAGGCCGCTGGCGAAGAAAGTCGTCATATCCGCCGTCGTATTCTTTGACGTTGCCATCAGCATCGATAAAAAGCGTGCTGGTGGCCACATTGTTCACAAAGGCGCGGTCGTGGCTGACAACCAGTACTGTGCCCGAAAAATCAACCAGCAGGCTTTCCAGCAACTCAAGCGTCTCCAGGTCAAGGTCATTTGTCGGTTCATCCAGCACCAGCACGTTGGCCGGCTGAGTAAAAAGCCGGGCCAGCAGAAGGCGGCTGCGCTCGCCGCCAGAAAGGTATTTCACCTGGCTGCGGGCACGCTCAGGCGAGAACAGAAAATCCTGCAGATACCCGATAATATGCCTTTCCTGGCCGTTGATACGAATCACGTCGTAATCGCTCACGTTCTGCTGAACGGTTTTTTCGTCGTCAAGCGACTCCTTGACCTGATCAAAATAGGCAATCTGAAGGTTTGTGCCTTGTCGGATATTGCCCGACTGCGGCAATAATCGGCCCAGCAGCAGTTTTAATAATGTCGTTTTGCCGCAACCGTTGGGGCCGATCAGGGCCACCTTGTCGCCCCGGCAAATCATCGTATCAAGGCTTTTGATAATAGGGCGGGCAGGGTCATAGCCGAAGCCGGCCGCCTTGGCTTCAATCACCATCAGGCCCGATTTATCGGCTTCCTGCACTTCAATCCGGGCAGTGCCCTGGCGGTTGCGGCGTTTGGCGTGCTCTTCTCGCAGGGCCTTCAGGGCTCGCACGCGGCCTTCGTTTCGGGTCCGCCGGGCTTTGATTCCCTGCCGAATCCAGGCTTCTTCCTGCGCCAGTTTTTTGTCAAACAACGCTTCCTGCCGGGCTTCGGCGGCCCATGCCTGTTCTCGACGTTCAAGAAACGCGCGATAATTGCAATCCCAATTGAAAATACGGCCACGATCAAGTTCTACAATTCGCGATGCTACCCGTTCCAGAAACGCCCGGTCGTGCGTAATAAATAGCACCGACCCGCTGTATTTCGCCAGATATTCTTCCAGCTTCGCAATGGCTTCAATATCAAGGTGGTTGGTCGGCTCGTCCAGAAGCAGCAAATCGGGCTCTGCGACAAGTGACTGGGCCAGCAACACGCGGCGTTTCATGCCTGAAGAGAGTTCGGCAAAAGTCTGATCGCCCGGAAGGTCGAGACGCGAAAGAATTGTCGTGATACGGTAATCGTCGGCCGAGATTCCCGGTTCGATACTTTTCAGGCCATCAGCGACAACTTCAGCGATAGTGCCGGCAGTGCCGGCGGGAACGTCCTGCGGCAGTTGTCCGATGCGCAGGCCCTGCTGCCGTACAATCTCGCCTTCGTCAGGTTTCAGCATGCCGCTGATAATCTTGAGCAGGGTTGATTTGCCTTCGCCATTGCGGCCCAGCAGGCAGACTCGCTCGCCCCTGGCAATGCTGAAATCGGCGGAGTCAAGCAGTTTCGGGCCG
>JBEITT010000182.1:0-4703 GCA_040374745.1 Planctomycetaceae bacterium
CCCGGCATATGGTCTTTGATGACATTCCATTGAGCTTCTGTAATTGCGTAACGTCTCATCCTGAGAGGCCTCCTTTGTTTTAGGTGGCCATAGAATGCCTAACTCCTTCAATTTGTCAAGATTAATGTCAACAGAACCTAGAGCATTTTCGATTACAGCAGGATCGTTTTGCATATGAATCATCAGATCGAGTTTTTGATATTAAATTGTCGGGGTAATAGCGCCGAATGGGACGAGATGCTGAAAGTCAAAAATGATCCACTGCCAAAATACTCCAGGTGTTATTGTCAGAGGTCATAACGCAAATCAGGCTCACCAGTTCGCGACCGGTAGTAATACGCAATTGATTTTTACGAATATGTTTTTCTGTCTGATGTAATAATTTCTTCTATTTAAATGATGACCCTTGAGATCAACGTGTTTTAGAAACGGGAGAGGATATTGGTGGCAGATAGGATTGCCCGGGGGCCAATTCTGACATGCTGTTTCCAAGCCTTGAAAGCAGGTCGTTCGCCTGTTGAAGCTCTGTTTCTATGCGTTCGGCATCCTTGGCACGTCCACTGGCTCGCAGGAGCTTGGCATAAGTGTTTCCAAGTATGGCATGATCATTGATCATGCTGGCGGTAACACCCGGCATTTCCGAGTGAATTGGCCAATCTGACCACGCTTTCCCGACTTTCTGAAGTGCTTCTTTATCTCGGCCCTGTTCGATCAGAAGGAGGGCGATTACGTGAACACTTCGGATCCCGGCCGCCTTTCGACGCAACAGATCAGGGTGGTTCTTTGGCGTATTCAATGCCAGGTTTATTAATCGATTAAAAACAAGTATGGCTTTCTCATGCTCGCCAAAGTCTCTGATAGAAACCCCGTCGAGAAAGAGCCTGTCTATCATGTCAGGGCTGGGTTCGCCCTGTAGAGTGGAGCGGTTAATGTAATTGTTTATCATCGAGTCGATCATCTTCTTTGATTGATCTTTTAAACTCATGGTTTCTTCAAGGCTCGGTGTATTCTTTTGAAAACTGCTGAGTTTCCTATGAAAGGTATTAATATAATTTAATCCCATGAAGTAATTATTTCTGGCTAGATCGCTTTCAGCTCTTGCTTCCTTCGCAATTTTTCGTGCCTGATCTTCAGCGGCTCTAGCCTGTTTTTCGGCTGCTATTGCTACTATCTCGGACTTCTTCGAACGAGTTGCCTCGTCGATCGCCTTCTGTTTTAAAAACGCCTGATTATTGGCATATATCACAGACACTGTGACAAGCATAAACAAGCTGATAACTGCAGTGCACATTGATGCGGCAATTGTAGGATAACGGCGAACCCAGAGTTTTATTTTCTGAAATCGGTTTACTGGGCGGGCTAAAATCGGCTTGCCCTGAAGAAACCTATCTATGTCATCGGCAAGGGCATCTGAGGTTTCATATCTCCTTGCCGGCTTTTTCTCAAGACATTTCAGACAGATTGTTTCTATGTCTCGTGGAATGACAGAGCTTAAGGAACTGGGTGGGGGCGGAGGAAGCTCAAGAATCATCCTTATGGTTTCAGCAGGATTATCGGCTATAAAAGGCGGGTGACCCGTGAGGCATTCATACAAAATAATACCGATGGAGTAAATATCGGAGGCTGGAGAAACCCTCGCCCTGTTTGAATCAAGCTGTTCTGGTGCCATATATGCCAGGGTTCCGGGGTTTGCATCGGAATTAGTCTGATCTTTGCTTGATAATAAAGAAACGGAAAGACCAAAATCGGTAATTTTGGGAAACAGCAAATTTGAGGCAGGACTACACTTACCTTCAGAATTAATTTGAAGGGAATCTGACATTGCTGCAACCAGAATGTTCGATGCTTTTAAATCTCGATGCACAATTCCCTGCTGGTGCATATAATTCATTGCTCTGGCGACCGAACTAATAAGTCCGGCTGCCATAGTCGCAGATAATGGCCCCAAATTCTGAATCCGTTTTTTTAGTGTCTGGCCATGCACCAATTCCATAATGATGTAAGGTAATCCGCGATGAATTCCAAATTCGTGAAGTGTCACAATATTTGGATGATTCAATGCTGACTGAAGACGAGCTTCGCGTCGAATTCGTCGAATCAGGTCTGGAATATTACTTTGTTGGCGAATTGTTTTTATGGCAACCCTTCGATCCAGTCTGCTGTCCCAACCTTCATAAATTACACCCATACCACCACGCCCAATTTCTCTGACAATCTCATACTGACCGATCGATGCCCCCGGATCTTCAGACGGCTCGGGGGATTGAGAGTCGCTCTCCTCAAAATTCCCGATCATTTGAAGCATGGTGTCGTCAAAATGAATTTTTCCGCCAGATTTATTATCAAGTAGCTTGCGACAATCTTCACAATCAGACAAATGATCAAGCAATTTTTCGGTTGGTTCCGACACAAGCAAAGCAAGTATTTCCTGAGGATCCGGGCAGTTCGGGCTGTTCATCTTAACTTTTAAACTCCAGTCGATCGGATCGCTGAAAATTTAGCGTGAACACTTAACTATTAAGAATTGCAACCTCATCCCGGATCATCTTTCTTACCCGACATGAGGCTGTGTGCACGGCACCAATTGAAAGGCCCATTTGGTCTGCGACAACTGTACCTGCCATGTTGTTGCAATCAGTCATTACAAAAATATCCCACGTTTTCGATTCGATCCGCAGTCGCACACGATGGCATGCAATCGACATAATTTCATAATCAGCCATCAATTCAAATTGTTTCATAAAATCAGATTGTGCATTCAAAAGTAATTCGTTCCGCGCAAATTTGAGATGACCGGAAAGACGGGCTGTTGTCGTTTTATTTTCAACTTTTTTCCACGTACGCCAGGCAACTGTCTTGAGCCATGCACGAAAAGAACGCTGGGGATCATAATTAAATCGGTCAATTGTTTTGAAAACGGATAGCATTGTCTCCTGAATCACATCTTCAATTTCATCAGGTGCAGTGCCCCATCGACTACACCACGCGTTGATACGGGTTGAATAGGTGGAATAAAACAGGTTCCAGGCAGTTTGGTCGTTTCTCATCCGTATGGAGTCAAGTAAAGTTACACTTGTCTGTGTGTTGTCTGACACCATTTTTAGATTCCACTACCGTTGAAAAGTCTAATTCCTTTTTGTCATCAATTCGATCTTATCGAACATTATATGGCGACATTTTCTCTGTTCAAGTATTTTCCAAAACTTGCGATCGAATGTACTCGCTGTATACGTGAACTTTCTGTGTCAACTGAATCTGTTGGATTTTTATGACTTTAGCCGACTGGATCGATACAGGTCGACGATTTCTTTAGTTAATCCAGATCGTGATGCTGGAGTGCTCGGACTTTTGCATCAATGGGGCAATAATCTGAAACAGTCTGATGCGAAAATCTCGGATTTTTTCAAAATCAGTGTAAGGTTCATGTAAGTGGCAGGCAATTATATAGGAACTCATTGATTTATTTTCTTAGACTCTTCAGGCATTCGATCTCGCTGTTTCTCATGTCTAAGTTAAATGATTCTTTTGACTTAGATCACAACACGCTACAGGTTTGCATAAGCCACGTCAACTCGAGCGATTTCACCCAGGGCAGGAGCAACGCTGATGGTCAAGTGGTATAAACCAAGAAGAATCCAACGAGATCTACGTCGTAAACGCAAGCAGTACTTGCGTTTGATGGATCTCATGATGGTGCCGGATTCGGAACAACTCGAACAACGCATAGCTCCGGCTACCTTTCAGTACAGTTCTCCTCTGGGGGCTGACTTTGACGCAAAATTAAGGGTCAGCGGATCTAATGTCGAACTTGTGGATCGCTTCAGCAACATCCTGGGCCGTATGGCAACCAGCGATGTAACTGATGCAGTCATTTCAGGTTCCGACCAGTTCAGCACCCTTGCCGTTGATCAGTCGGTCCCGCTGAATTTCCCAATCCGATTCAATACTGCCGGCGTTGCTGATCCCTCGCGTTATACCTTGAAATTTATTGGAGATACGACAAAGCCGGCGACCATAGTCCCGACAGTGCAAGCTGGTCAGCTGAATCTCGTAAACTATGGTGATAATCAAGTCTTTTATGGCAAGGGTTTTTCTCTGATCGCAGAGAAATTGTCGAGTCTCACCTATATTTCTCCGGGGCGGTCTGACCAGTTGACGATCAGCAGCCCTGACACGGATACTTCCGTGATCAGTGGAGTCAGCGACTCACAAAATCTGGATTTAGTTAAGTTTACGCAAGTCAGTGAATTGATTGTTGACCAGCAGAGCAATTCAGCGGCCGCTAATGGCACACAGTTACGTGTTGACTCCAGCGGAATTTTAGCCAGCGGTCTGGGTCGCGTGCAAATTAAGACAGGTCTTGGTTCACCTTCTGTCAAATTTGAAACAGGCAATTTCAGCCTGTCGCAGATGGGGCAAGGCATAGAGGTGACAGGTGGTGCCGGACAGGCGACGATCGTCGGGCCTGATACGGCAACCACCTGGACACTTTCAGGCGAGAATGGCGGCCAGTTCACGACATCGACAACTGCAGCATCGGTGCGATTCAGCAATGTATCGGCTTTGGCGGGTGGATCTGCCGCCGATACATTCCAGGTTCGAAGTTCGTCGAACTTTGCAGGACGGCTGAGAGGAGGCGATAGCAGCGATACATATCAGATTGAACTCAGCGGTCGCACAGGGGCTCTGACAGTCGATGATGC
>JBEITT010000038.1:0-44900 GCA_040374745.1 Planctomycetaceae bacterium
CAGAGAGCAACCGGGGTTTCGTTCACTGCTCTTTGAACCCGACTCAATCCATCAACCCGGCGCAGCCATGTTCTCCAGATATTCCAGGAACGATTCTTTCGTATGAAACAGGTAAAGGTCTTTTTTCTCGGTGAATAAACTCGATGGCTTGCTGAAATAGTCGCGATAAAACCCGTTGAGAAGCTGGTCGTGCTGGGCTGGCGGAACCACGCCCTGCAAGGCCCGGCAAAAATGCAGAAGCCCCAGCCGCACCCTGATATTATCTTCCCAGGCTCCGTCGGTCTTGGGCGTAATGTCGAACATCGTCAGGGGCGTATCATAATAGGCCAGCCGGCTCTGGCAGGCGGCGATCAGGCAGGGCACGGCATAAAGATGCAGCGTGTGGTCAAATCGGGTCAGCGTTTCCAGGCAGTTTCTGATAAATCCTGATTCGTAAATGATGCCGCAATATCGGGGCAAAGGCTGCGTGACAAACGCAAAAGGGTCTGTCTGATAAAGCCGCATGTGTCTTGCATCATAAAGCGGATCACCAACATGCACCTTTTCATTAATACCTTCGTCGGTGTTCACATATTCATAATGATTAAATACATAGGCACCAGCACCGGCACCAGTGGCCTGATCAACAAGTGGCAGAGGGTTCAGATAGGGGCTCAGCAGGTCGTCGTCGCTCATGGCGAAAATGAAGTCCGATTCGCCGGCAAATCGTCGCAGGGCACCCAGCAGGTTCAGGTCGAAGCCCGTGCCCTGGTTGGTCATATAAAGAATATTGCTGTCAAATGGGCTGGCGTTGCCCCGCTCAGAATCGGTAATGGCAATCTGATACTGATTTGAACCCGTATATGTTTTGATGTAATAGCTCATCTGCCGCACGAGCCGAATGAGCTTTTCCTGCCTTTTATAGGTTGTGATGAGGAGAACGATCTTTTTTGCGCTTGCCATCAGATCCATCAAATCCTGAAATTGTTCGCCATGGTCAGTCTTGAATTTATCAGAATAAGAGCTGGATTAAAAGCGAAGGATGGTTCAATGGCATTTTGTGAATAGCGATGTCGAGTTCAGGTTTGATAATGAAGGCTTGAAGCCAGTAGGCAATTCTCGCCCTTTTAATGCCAGTCTTGCTTGATTTAACGAGCCGGAAGCGTAAGCGACGGCCATGGGTTGTAAAAATAGTGGCTGATGAAGCCCCATCGAGAGATTTTTGGGCTGTTGCCGACTCTTTCAGGTTATACTGATACAAATGGAGGTTATTACGATGTCAAATGCCAAGCAATTGATGGTTGAGATTATTGCACGACAGCCGGATGACAGCACATATGACGCGCTGCTTCGCGAACTGGCTTATGCCCGAATGATTCAGCGAGGGCTTCGCGATTCTGAAGCAGGTAATGTGATTTCTCAGGAAGAAGCCATTAATCGTGCAAAGACATGGCAACGCTGAAATGGACTTATGAGGCCACTGAACGGCTCAGAGAAATCCACGACTACATTGCCCGCGACAACCCTTCTGCGGCCAGTTCGGTTGTAGATGGCATTTTTGCGAAGACTCAACTGCTTTGCAGTCATCCCCGAATTGGTCAGCGATATGATGGAATAGCCGGTAGGGAGATCCGCGAAATTCTGTATGGCCATTAACGGATTCCCTATCTGATTGTTGATGAGTTAAATATTGAAATCCTTGGCGTTTTTCATGGCGCAATGGAAATCGAACGTTATCTGGCCACTGATTAAAATTATTACGAGCCGGAAGCGTGAGCGATGGTCTGTTTTTCGTGATGTTCAACATTTTTTGCCATTGACCAATTTTCGAGATGGATGTAATTTCACGCCGAATAGCCGGACTAGTCCGGCACAAAAACAACAATGAAACGGGCAACGGGCATCAACAGGGAGGTTTGCTCATGCAGTTGAATCACGGCACGAAGTGGCTTGCGGCTGTTGCCGCCATGGCAGTTATCACCCCGGGCACGGTGGCCCACGGGCAGCTTCTGAACCGCGGCGGGGCCGCCAAACAGGCCGCCGCCAAAACACCGGCGCAGGCACCGGCACAGGACCCCAATGCACCCAAGCTGCAGCCGGCCCGCATTCCGGCCTCGCCAAACGACCCGGTGGCGATTGTCAATAACCAGGTGATCACCCGCCAGCAACTGGCTGACGAAGCCGTGGCCCGCAAGGGTGAAGAGATTCTGGACACGCTGATTGCCCGCGTGCTGATTGACCAGGCCCTGAAGGCCAAGAACCTGACAGTCACTTCAGAAGAAGTGAACGAAGAGATTGAAAAGACCGCCCAGAAGATGGCGGGGCTCTCGCGTGAGGCCTGGCTGCGAACGCTGGCCAAAGAGCGAAATATCAGCCCGGCCCAGTATGCCCGCGACATCGTTTTCCCGACCGTGGCCCTGACCAAGCTGGCCTCTAGCCGCGTGCAGGTGACTCAGGAAGAGATTGACCAGGCCTTTGAGTCGATGTATGGCGACAAGCTGCGGATTCGCGTGATTATGGTTGACAAGCTGCGAGCCGCCCAGGACGCCTGGGAGAAGCTGAAGGCCAACCCCGCCGGCTTCGAAAAGATGGCCATGGAAATATCGATTGACCAGAGCCGCTCCATCGGCGGGCTTTATTCCGAGCCGGTTGCACGCTTTTCGTATCCGCGGAATATTTCCGACGCCGCCTTCCGCCAGCTTGTTGATGGCGACCCGGAAGACAAGGACCCCAGCCACAAGCCCAAGGATGGCGACATCTCGGGCCCGATTCAGCTGACTGAAACCACCTGGGTTCTGCTGAAGCGTGAAGGCCTGATCCCCCGCAAGCAGATTGACAAGAAAGACGCCGCCGTGCGTGAAAACCTGCGGCAGGTGGTTTATGACGCCAAGATCAAGGGCGCCATTGCCGAAGTCTTTGCCGAAATTGAGAAGCTCTCGGCTGTTGAGAACAGGCTTTCAGGCCGCGTGAAGCTGGCCAACGAAGAAGCCCAGCCTGAAGCCCAGGAAGGTGCCGCCGCTGCCCGCCAGGCCGCCGCTGCCCGCCAGGGCACATCAGATGCCGCCGTGCGGCCCACTGCCGCCGCAGCCGCCGCCGCTGCCAGGAAGATTAACGTGCCCACGCCGAAGGGGGTTGACCCCAGCGAAGTGCAGAGGGTGAATAACCTGCGGCAGGCCCCGGCCGGTGCCGCTGCCCCGAAGTGATTTATCAGGGCATGGGCTGATTGAACATCAGCCTGTGCGACTGATTTGAATAGCCTGGCCCGGCGCATCTGGGGGTAAACCCCTGGAATGTGTCGGGCCGAATCATTAATTTTTATTCATTAAAAAATCTGGTATAATCGATAATTCTTGACTGAAGGGTCTTGTTTGCTGGCAGTGATGGCTGCCATGCAGAGAAAGGCCTGAAGTGGTCAGCGAAAAGGTGCGGGCCCAGAAAAGGAAGCGTATTCAGGCGAGCCATGATTGATCCGACACAGTTACTCAGCGCCATACCCACCGAAGGCTTTGATCCGGAGGCCAGCGAGCCCTGGGCCATTGAAGTGGCGGACCGTGTGCGCGAGCTGCCGCCTTACCTTTTCGGGAAGATTAACGAACGCAAATACAAGAAACGCCGGGCCGGCGTGGATGTGATTGACCTGGGCATGGGCAACCCCACCGACCCGCCGAACGAGGCTGTGGTTGAGAAGCTGCGAGAGGCGGTGCTTGACGACCGCAACCACCGCTATTCAGTGGCCCAGGGCGTGTATAACCTGCGGCGGGAAGTGGCCCAGAAGTATGAGAGCCGATTTCGGGTGACGCTCGACCCCGATGCCGAGATTGTGACGACGATTGGATCAAAAGAGGGCTTCAGCCACATGTGCCTGGCCCTGCTTGAGCACGGCGACACCGCCCTTTCGCCGGCCCCGTCGTTCCCGATTCACATTCATGCGGTGGCCCTGGCCAGTGCCCACACGATCGCCCTTGATGTGCGGGATTCGCAGGAATTTCTGAACAATATCAAGCGGGTGTGTGAAAGCCTGCTGCCCCGGCCCAAGGTGCTGATTTTGAACTATCCGCACAACCCCACGGGCAAGTGTGTGGAAGTGCCGTTTTTTGAGGAAGTGGTTTCGCTGGCCAAAAAATTCAAGTTCCTGGTCATGCACGACTTTGCCTATGGCGACGTGGGCTTTGACGGCTTTCAGCCGCCGAGCTTCCTGCAGGCCAAGGGTGCAATTGATGTGGGCTGCGAGTTTTCAACGATGTCAAAAGGCTATAACATGGCCGGCTGGCGCGTGGGCTTTGCGGTGGGCAACCGGCACATGATCAGGGCCCTGAAGACGATCAAGGGCTATTATGATTATGGCCTGTTTCAGGCGGTGCAGATTGCCGCGATTATTGCCCTGAGGCATGGCGAGGAAGGGCGGCTGGCCCAGGCCCTGGAATATCAGAAGCGGCGTGATATTCTGGTGGACAGCCTGAAACGGCTGGGCTGGAATATTGAGAAGCCGCAGGCGGGCATGTTCTGCTGGGCCGAGATGCCCGAGCCTTGGAAGTCGAAGATGGGCTCGATTGACTTCGCCATGAAGCTGCTTGACGAAGCCGATGTGGTGGTGAGCCCCGGCCGAGGCTTTGGCGAGATGGGCGAAGGCTGGCTGCGGCTGGCCCTGGTTGAAAACGAGCATCGCCTGCGCCAGGCTGTGCGGCAGATTGGCCGTGCCCTGAAAGGCGAGCGAGAAAAAGAAGGCGAAAAGGCCGGTGTGTGAGCGGGCTATTCAGGCCAGGTTGAAGCTGGCTCCGCACTCAAAGGCCCTTACACCATAATATCCCGGTTGACGACACCGTGCACGTCGGTCAGACGGAAGTCTCGGCCCGAGTAGCGATAAGTCAGCTTCTCGTGGTCGATGCCCATCAGGTGCAGAATGGTGGCATGCAGGTCATGTACGCTCATGCGGTTCTCGACGGCATGCACGCCCAGTTCGTCGGTTGCACCATAGGCCATGCCGCCCTTCACACCGCCGCCCGCCAGCCACACGGTGAAGCCCGTGGCGTGGTGGTTCCGGCCCATTTCGCCCTGGGCTGTGGGTGTGCGGCCAAATTCGCCGCCCCACAGAATCAGGGTTTCGTCGAGCATGCCGCGGGCCTTCAGGTCGTTAATCAGGGCAGCAATCGGCTGATCGCTCTTCAGGGCGTCGCGTTTGTGGTCCATGATCGTGCCGTGGGCGTCCCAGGGCTGGCCCGAGCCATAATAAAGCTGAACCATGCGCACGCCGCGTTCCACCAACCGGCGTGCGATCAGGCAGCCGTCGGCAAATTCACCTGAGCCATAAGCCTCGCGGGTGGCTTTTGACTCCCGACCGATATCAAAGGCCTCCTGTGCTTCGCCCTGCATGCGATAAGCGATTTCCAGCGACTGGATACGAGCTTCAAGCTGGCTGTCGCGGGGCCTGGCGGCCATATGTTTCTGGTTCATATCCTGCAGGAAGTTCAGCACACCGCGCTGGGAGTTACCTGAAAGAGAACTGTTTTTCAGGTGTCCGATAACCTTCTCGGGATCGAGTCGTGAATTGTTGACATGCGTGCCCTGGTAAATGCCGGGCAGGAAGCTGTTCGACCAGAGTGCCGGCCCCACCACCGGCTTGCCGGGGCACAGCACCACAAAGCCGGGCAGATTCTGATTTTCTGAGCCCAGACCATACGTGAGCCACGAGCCCATGCAGGGCCGAATCGGCTGCTGATTGCCGGAATTCATCATCAGCAGGCCTGGCTCGTGGTTCGGCGTGCTGGTGAACATGGAGCGGATCACACAGATGTCGTCGATGCACTTGCCCACGTGCGGGTAAAGCTCGCTGACTTCAAGCCCGCTTTCACCCTGGCGGCTGAAACTGAAGGGCGAGGGTAGATATTTGCCGCCCGGGCCCGGCTTGCCCGCCTGCTTTTTCAGCTCGGGCTTGGGGTCGAAAGTGTCAACATGCGACGGGCCGCCGTTCATGAAGAGAAATATGACATGCTTGGCCCTGGCCGGAAAATGGCTGGGCCGGGGTGCCAGCGGGTTGCTGGCCTCGGTGGCGGTCGTTCCGGCTTCGGCGGCACACATGCCTGCCAGGCCCACCATGCCAAAGCCATTGGCCGTGCGGCTGAGCATTTCGCGGCGGGTCATGAAGGGCAGGGGCTTCTGGTCGGATGAAGGCTGATTCATGGCTTTATTTTCAGTCCACATAGAGAAGTTCGTTGGTGCCCAGCATGGCCAGGCAGAATTGTTCCAGCGGCGAGAGTTTTTCACCAGTTGTGGCCTGGCCGGCCGAATTCAGAAACGCCATTGAGCTTTCCAGCTCGGCAGGCTCGGGCTTTCGGCCATAGAGCAGGGCAAAGGCCCGCCGCACCTGGGCCTCGGCCGTTTCGCCGGCCTCGCTTTTGAGCCTTCCGGCAAAGGCCCGGGCCTGGCTCTGCATGAAGTCGCTGTTCAGCACGAAAAGCTGTTGTAACGGCACGGTTGTCACCGTGCGTTCGCCCGAAGTTATATTCGGGTCGGGAAAATCAAAGAGACGCAGGAGTTCATTCAGCCGGTGGCGGCTGACATAGCCATATATCGTTCGACGATTGTAGCTGTCGGTCAGTTCGGCCGATGGTCCGCCAAATGTCGTATCAAGCCGCCCCGAGATGCAAAGCACGGCGTCCCGCCAGGGCTCAATCTCAAGCCTGCGGCGATTGGCACGCCACAAAAGCCGGTTTTCAGGGTCGGGCTGATCGTTGCCCGGATCGCCCGAACTGGCCTGCTGATAGGTTCCTGAGAGCATGATCAGCTTGTGCAGCCGCTTGAGCGACCAGCCATGCTGCACGAAATCAACGGCCAGCCAGTCCAGCAGTTCCGGGTGGCTGGGGCGTTCGCCCAACTGACCGAAATTGTTCAGCGTCTTGACGATCCCCGTGCCGAAATGCCCTGCCCACACACGATTAACCATTACCCGTGCCGTTAGGGGGTTGTCGTTTGATGTAATGGCCTGTGCAAGCTCGAGCCGGCCACTGCCACTGACTTTTTTCGATGAAGAGTGGCCTGAACCGGCCAGAAAAGCTGCGGGGAAGCCACGCGGGGCAGGGCTGCCCTGTTTTCTGGGGTCGCCGGCCATGTATATGTTAAGGTCGCGGCTGGTGCCTTCTTTCAAGGTGTGGGCCAGCGTAATCTGGATTGCTCCGGCCGCTTTTTCGAGCCTCGTCAGTTCGCTTTTCAGGCTGCCATAGGCTTTGGCATCGGCGTCTTTCAGATAAGGCTCAATCGCCGCGGGTGGCAGGCCGAGAACACCACGGTCGTCGAACAGTTCCGACAGGAACCGGGCCTCGTCGGCCATCTTTTCCGGATCAATCGCTGGTTTGTCGGCTTTGTCAATTCGCGAACCGGCCTGGGTCAGCTGCACGGCTGATGCGTCATATTCCAGGCGAATCCCCGAGAGTACGGCGTGGTCGCTGGAGATGGTGTTTTCAGTTTCCGAGCTGCGTGCCCCGGTGGCGACGATTGTCAGATAGCGAGCCTGCGGCGGAACCGGCACATTGAACGTGACGAATTTGCCGTCGGACTTCACCGCAGCCGTGCCGTTGGGCTTGAAGTGATAAAGCGTGTCGTTTTCTACTACTCTGGCCGGCTGGCCGTTAAGCCAGGCACCCACAATCGCATCATATTCGCTGCGTTTGGTGTGTGGCTTGGTCAGCACCACGGCGAAATTGACATCAGCCCCGCTGCCCAGCGAATCGTCGTTAATTCCGGCCCGGTCAACCTTCAGCGACAGGGGCAGGCCCTGGGGCAAAAGACCCGATCGGCGAATCTCGTCGAGATCAAAAGTGATCAGGGCATTGGCATGCATGCCAATCCCCTGTTCCGTTCGCCCAATACCGGCTCCCGTTTTTTTGCCCGTCGTGCTGATGCCGCCTTCATCCGACCAGGCGTCGTTGACCACCCGGCCATGCTCGTGTTTGTCGCTGCCAATTTCGGAGAAATCAATACGGATACCTTCGGCCACAGCCGTTGATTTACCCCAGCCATGGGCCACCTTCACCACCCCAAGACTGTTTTCAGTGGCAGGTGTTTTAAAGACGTCGGAGGCCACGGCCGAGCTGAGAATTGTCCCCCTGGCGTCGTCAAAGAGATTTCCCAGCGGAATTTCGCCGGCTTTGGCCTTGTAGCGGTCAGTCTCTTTCAGGAAGGCGTAATTTTCACCATAGTGGCGTGCCAGTTCCGGCCGGTGCACAGCCAGTTTCTCGGCTTTGGCCTGAATCTCGTGGCCAATTTCACGCACCCGGGCTTCAGCATCGGCCGGCGGGGCCGGCTTCCAGTCGCCAGGCGTTTTTGTTTGCAGGTTGGTCTTGCGAAAGGCTGCCCAGTCAGACAGATAGGCCCGCGGAAGGTCGCGGTTTTCGGCAAAATCCTTTTCGCCGGCCAGCAGGTTGGTCCACCGTTCCAGAAGTTGAGGGTGCAGGTTGGCGGCGGCCGCCTTCTGCTCAAAATATTTTTTGTTCTTCTTCGGTTTTTCGGTTTTCTGGTCGCTCAGGATATTCCAGGCGGCGGCCATGTAATCGGGAATTTTTGATGTCAGGCCAAGTCTTGCCTGGCCAATCTGGGCGGCGGCAAAGGCATCGATTTTGAGCTTCGCCGCAGCCACGGCCGCATCGGCCTTGCCGCGTGCTTCAACGACTTCGGCCGAAACGGAGGGTTCTTCGGCATAGTCGGTGCTGGCGAAAATGCCCAGGGTGCCGTAATAATCGGCCATCGTCACTGGGTCAAATTTATGGTCGTGGCAGCGGGCACAGGCCACGGTCATCGCCTGGGTGCCACGCATCAGGGTGTCAAGCCGGTCGTCCCACTCGTCGGCCATGGCCTTGTCTTTTTCGCCGTTGTCCTGATAGTACACCGGTCCCAGGGCGAAGAGGCCAAGAGCAGCCCGGTGGCGGTAAACATCGGGCGGGTTAATCAGGTCGGCGGCGATCTGATACTGCAGAAACTGGCTGTAGGGCATGTCGTCGTTAAGTGAACGCACCACCCAGTCGCGATAAAGCCAGCCGTTGGGATACATTCGGGCCTTGAAGGTGTGGGCCTGGTCCTGGGCATATCGGGCCAGATCCAGCCAGTATCGGCCCCATCGTTCGCCATAATGAGGGCTGGCCAGCAGGCCGTCGATCACTTTTTCAAATGCCCCGGGCGATGTGTCTTTTTCAAAAGCCTCAACCGCTTCGGGTGAAGGTGGCAGGCCGACCAGGTCAAACCAGGCCCGCCGCAAAAGCGTGCGACGATCGGCCTGGGGGGCACTTTTCATGCCTTTTTCTTCAAGTTTGTTGAGGATGAAGCGGTCGATCTCGTTCTTGACGAGAGTCGTCTGCCTGACATCGGGTGGAGCCTGGGGCGACGGTTTCTGAAAGGCCCAGAAGTCGGCAACATTGACTGACTTCGGCCTGGCCGTGGCCACTTTGGCGGCTGCACCCGAGCGAGGATCGGGGGCACCCATGCTGATCCACTTCTCAAAATCGGCGATTACCGCAGCGGGCAGTTTGCCCTTGGGCGGCATCTGGGTGTCTTCATATTTCAGGGCACTCAGCAGGGGGCTTTCGCCGGGCTTGCCGGGCACCACAGCCGGGCCTGAATCGCCGCCGGCGGCCAGGGCCTCGCGGGTGTCAAGCCGCAGGTTGCCTTTGGGGGTTTTGATCTGGTCGGAGTGGCATTTGTAGCAATGTTCCACCAGGACAGGGCGAATTTTCGTTTCGAAAAATTCCACATCAGCCGCTGAGGGGCCATCTGCCGCCTGCAGCCATGGCGATGCGGCAATACCCAGAATGCCAGTGATAAACATTAAGGCCAGTGTGCGGAAAGTGGGTCGCATGACGAGCTTTCACCCTGTGGCGAAATGGCGGCGGGAATGGCGGATAGACCGGTCTGTCTGGGCTGATGCAACAAGTTTAACACATTCAGCGGCCTGTTGAAAACCGTATTTTCCTGATTTTTCTGCTCCCGGCCCTGGTCAGGTTGCCACTGGCCTTGCAGAACCAGCGGCTTATTTTTCAGCCCGTTTCCGGTTATGATTTCAATCTGACCGACCCGAACGAGAAAAATACTGAATTCTGCCATGCCCTGCCATCGTCAAAATAAAATAAACGCCCTGATCTGCTGCGCCATTCTTCTGCTGGCAGGGTTTAGCACGATGCCTGTGCGTGGCGAGCCTGCATCTGCGCCGCCCCCGCTTGCAGAAATTGTCGCATCAAATCGCGATGCCATCACCGATTATGCTCTCTCGCTGCCCGGGGGGCCAACTTATGAAGCACTGGTGCCGCTGATGCCACCGGTGCGCTGGGTTTATTCAAATTTCAGGGATTATCCCGTGCTGCTTTCGGCTCCGGGTGCGTTGGTCAAAGGGCGAATCGCTTCGAACGGGTCAGCCCTGAATCCTTTCGCCAATAACCCCCCCACATGGAAAGAAAATGGCCGGGAATTGCAATTGACGATTGGCATGGAAAATGAAATTTTTGGCAGCGACCCGCACAAATTGGCGGATGGCCGCTGGCTGGATGGTTATAAGCCGGTCTGGGTGGTTGATTACATTTCACGCAATGGGTCGAAATGGCAATTGCAGGTTTTCGCGGCGGTTGAGCCTGATCTGGCCGCCCTTGGTGCACTTTGCTTTGAAATCAGGCTTGTGGCCGGCCCCGGTGATGAAATTCAATTGAAACTCGCTGAGAAAAATAATGCCGAACAGCTTTACGAAAACGAGTTGCGCAAGCCCACTGAAAAAAACAAAAAGAAACTGGCCAGGCCAGCGGGATTATCAGCCAACGTGGGCCACTGGCTGAAATTCAGCGAATTATTTGTGGCTGACCGTAAAGACCCGCTTGCATTTCAAGCCAGATTCAAACCGGGCGAATCGGCCTGTGGCATCCTGTTGTCAAAGCCATCGTCGGTGGTTTATCAGGTGCAATTTGCAGAACGTCGCGTGAATTGCATTTCAGCATGGGAAAAACTACTGGCTGCCGGCCCGAAGTGGCATTTCCCGGAAGCGATTATCGAAAATGCCTGGCGGGCACACCTGATCGCCATTTCAATGATTATTGCCGGCAGCCGCCCGAATTACAGCGCCATGAATGCCTATGATCATCTCTATATGACGGAAGGCTCTGACACCTTACGTGGTCTGGCGGAATGGGGCCGAAAAGCTGAATTGAAGCAGGTTGCCGATGCACAGTTTGCATTTCTCAGGGCCGATACTCGCACGGCGGTGGCCGGACTGAAACTGACCCTGGCCCGCGATCTGGCTGAAATTTCAGGTGATTGGTCGATATTTAAAGATCAGGAACTACGCTGGGGGCAGGCCCGCGATTTCATTTTAAATAATCTTGATCAAGAGCATGGCCTGCCGCCGCCTGATCGCTATGCCGGTGATTTGGGCGGGGCGGTGCTGAACCTGAGGTCATCGGCCCTGTGCTGGCGTGGGCTGAGTGATCTGGCTTATGCCCTGCAGGCATCCGGTCGAACGGCTGAAGCTGTTTTACTTGGCGAAAAAGCCGAAACACTGAGAAAAAAGATCATCAGGGCACTGGAAGAGTCAGAAAAGCTGTATCAAGACCCTGACTTTGTGCCGATCGGTTTCTTTGGCAAGGATAAGCCGGTTGCACGCCTGCCCGATACCCAGCTTTCCAGCTATTACAACCTGGTGATGGGTAACGTGCTTGATTCAGGCATTCTGAACAGAGAGAGGGAAGATAAAGTGGTGCGGTATCTTGAAAGCCGGGCCGGGCTTTCGATGGGTCTGCCGCGCACCAGGCCTTTCTGGCCCAACAGCCCCTATTTCGGCCAGGACGGCGTTGCGCCGCTTTATGGCCTTCGCTATTCTCTGATGCGACTTGACCGTGACCAACCCGACCATGCCCTGGTCGCAGTTTATGGCTGGTTGGCGCATGGCATGACCCGGCAAGGGTTTGTGCATGGCGAAGGCGTGCGATTTACCGGCGGCGATGCTCAGGGCCGATACTTCCACCTGCCGCCGAATGCCACGTCGGCCGCTAACTGGCTGACACTCTTGCGGCACCTGGTGATTCACGAGCAGGATGCCGACAACGATGCCACCTATGACACGCTGCGACTGCTTGATGCGACGCCGGTTTCGTGGATGGAAGATCAGAAACTGATTGAATTTAGCGACGCCCCCACCCGGTTTGGCAATGCCGGCTTGAAGGTGGAAAGCCGGTTGAAATCAGGGCAGATTCTTGTTTCGTTTGATATGCCGGCAAAGCGGCCTGAGGCGGGCACCACGGTTCGCTTGCGTTTGCCGAAACCATTTAAAGCCAGTGAGTTACGCGTGGGCGAGCGAATAATTGCGGCGGATGCCCAGGGGCGGTTTTCGGTTGGCCGCCTGCCGCTGAAGTTCCAGGGTGTGGTGCATGTTATTGCAGAATAATGTCTTAGGTGAGTCTGGCCTGAAGCGGCTGGTGGTCATGGGCGATTGTTTTTTTATGAAATTGATGTGAAGAAATGGGAATTAAGGGATCAAAATTCGTTCGTCAGCGTATTAAATGTATGGAGGCTATGAAAAAAATGAACACCATGAGTGGTCCTGGCAGTTTGGCTAACATCATCGCAGCGATCTGCAGCGTCTTTGTGCCGGGCCTGGGCCAGCTTGTTCAGGGGCGAATCTTCAAGGCGGCCTTTCTTTTTGTGACAGCCACTGTTCTCTGGCTTTTTATGCTGGGCTGGCTTGTTCACATCTGGGCAATCTGGGACGCCGCAGTGTGGAAGCCCCGCGTGGCTTTCAGCCTGGTGCCCGGCTCAAAAAACCGCCAGAACGCCGCTGTGCTTTACTATGCCACCCGAACGCCGGTTGAGACAACCTCGCTGTAAAGCAAATCAGCAGAACACGTTAAGTAAAAAACGATCCGGGCCATCGCCAGATGAATCCCGGATCGCTTTTTCACGGAGTCAGCGAGGAAATAATCAGCGAATACGACCACGCAAAGGCTTGGCCACAATCTTGCGGATCTGACCGGTGTTGATTTTCACCGGCGTGAAGCCGCGACCAAACGGCCTGCGGGCCTGACCAGTGGCAGGGGTTGTCGGAGCAGGGGTAGTCGGGTTGGTGGCAGGTGGGGTCACATTGACACCCCTAGTCAGTAAGCCCGCATCAGCAATGGCTTTGCGAGCGGCATCGACGGCCGCCCGATCAGCGGCAATAAGGTCAAGGTCGGCGATGGACAGGTTCGACCTTGAAATGGCACCGGTCAGGTCGGCAAAGGTCTTGTCGATCGTTTCCTGCTTAACGGAAGTGCCTGTGAACAAAGCATTAAAGGCGGTTCGTGCATCGTCGGTTGAAGTGCCGCCCACCACAGCCCGGGCCATCTGGTTCATGGCTGCATCAAGTGCGGCCATGTCGATTTTGGCCCCGGTAGAGATAATTGTCGAGGCATCGCTGCCCAGGGCCATCATGTCAGCAATAGTGACTCCCGATTTGGCAACCATCGCCTGGCCGTCGGTTCGCAGTTTGTCCATGGCTGATTTCAGGTTGTCAAAAAGCACCTGGTTGGCTGGGTCAATGGGTGTGCCAGGCTTCGGCATGCCGTGCATTTCGCCACCGATTTTGCCGCCAGGTAGGATGCCAAGTTCGCCCAGACTTCGCATGATGTCGAAGCCGGCAATCTTGGGCATGAAGTTGCCAATCAGGGCAGGTGGTTTGAAGCCGTGACGTCCGCCCATCATGAGCCCCTGCAAGTTCATGGCAGTGGGCACAATACGATCTTCAGCGACATCGCAGGAAAGGATCGCACGACGGTTCTTTCGGCGGGTTTCAGGCGAGCGGCCTGTGATCAATTGGAACAGATGCAATTTTGGTTTTTTCATCGCTGGCTGGTCCCGTAATTCATGTGCATGGGCTTGACTGTTGAGATTCCCGTTGCAGCCTCACCCATTCATAAGTTTCTGCTTATTCATTATCAGCCAGTATCGCCGGAAAGTATCGAACTGTTACGAAGCGATACAGAAAATCATGCCGGGCGATGCCTGGAAGAGTATGATCAGCACAGCCTGAACTGCCTGACTTGGAATTCAATGTGCTGCAGAAGATTCATCAGGGTATTTCAATATCATGATTATATCGATTAAAATTTTGGTAAATCAACCGCCAGACACTCGACCATGTCGAAAAAAATTGGATCAAGGGCACCGGATTTCATGAAAATCTGTCGCATCATTGCTTGTTTTGTGCTGGTTCTCAGTGGCCGATTTGTCACAGGTGCCGATCAGCCACCGGCTTTGAAAATGCTGTTTCTGGGTGATAACGGCCACCACCAGCCCGGGGCCCGATTCGCACAGGTGGAAGAACTGCTCGCCCGCCGCAATATCAGGGCCACTTATACCACCAATCTGGCCGAACTCAATGCCGAAAATCTGGCGAATTATGATGTGCTGGCGATTTATGCCAATCACGACGAAATTGCACCTGGGCAGGCCAGCGCAATTGTTAATTTTGTGGCCTCAGGCAAGGGGCTGGTGCCACTTCACTGCGCCAGCTATTGCTTCAGGAACAGCGACGACTATGTGAAGCTGGTGGGTGCCCAGTTCCAGCGGCATGGCATGGAGCTTGTCACAACAAAGATAGCAGCTCCCAACGACCTGCTCATGGCCGGATTCGGCGGGTTCGACAGTTGGGATGAAACATATGTTCATACGAAACATAACCCTGAAAACCGCACGGTGCTTGAGACCCGTGCCGAAGGGAATGGCCACGAACCGTGGACATGGACACGCACACATGGCAAGGGCCGGGTGTTCTACACAGCCTGGGGGCACGATGCCCGCACCTGGGGCCACCCGGGCTTTCAGAACTTGCTGGAACGCGGCATCCGCTGGGCTGCCGGGCAGGATCCGACGCTGGCCGGCCCGTGGAATGACAGGCCACAGGTGCTGACACCGCCGGTGCAAAAGGGCGATTTCAGCTATATTCCGGGCAAGCTGCCGTTTTATCCAAACAGCCCGAAATGGGGCGTGCAGGGCGAGCCCATTACCACGATGCAGGCCCCTTTGGCACCTGAAAAATCAATGCGGCACATAGCCGTGCCTGAAGGCTTTCATCTGGAGCTTTTCGCAGCGGAGCCACAGATTTCAGGCAAGCCGATGGCGATGAACTGGGATGAACGCGGGCGGCTCTGGATCATTGAAACAGTGGATTATCCGAACGAGCTGCAGGAGCCAGGCAAGGGTCGCGACCGCATTCGCATCTGCGAGGACACCAATGGCGACGGCAAGGCCGATAAATTCACGGTTTTTGCCGAAAAGCTCTCAATTCCGACCTCGCTGATCTTTTCCAACGGCGGCGTGATTGTGCATCAGGCCCCTGATACTCTCTTTTTGAAAGACACCAACGGCGACGACGTGGCTGATGAAAGGCGAGTGCTTTTCACGGGCTGGGGCACGCGAGACACGCACGCCGGGCCATCGAACCTGAATTATGGCCTTGATAACTGGATTTACGGCATCCTTGGCTATTCCGGCTTTGAAGGCACGGTGGGTGGCGAGCAAATGAAGTTCTCTACCGGTTTTTACCGGTTTCGGCCTGATGGTTCGAAGATCGAATTCCTGCGGAATACGTCGAACAATTCTTGGGGGGTGGGCATCAGCGAGGAGGGTGTGCTTTTCGGCTCGACAGCCAATGGCAATCCGTCGGTGCACATGCCAATTCCGAACCGGTTTTATGAGCAGGTCAGGGGCTTTTCCAGCAGGGTGTTGCCGATGATTTCGGAAACGGCCCGGATGCACCCCATTACCGACAAAGTGCGGCAGGTAGACCATCACGGCAACTTCACCGCCGGAGCCGGGCATGCCCTTTACACGGCCAGGGCCTATCCGCGTGAGTACTGGAACCGCGCGGCCTTCGTGACCGAGCCGACGGGCCACATCGCCGCGACATTCGTCATTGAGCCGCTGGGTGCCACTTACACCAGTCGAAACAGCTGGAACGTGCTGGCTGGCAACGACGAATGGGTGGCGCCGATTGCGGCGGAAGTTGGCCCCGATGGCCAGGTGTGGGTGATTGACTGGTATAACATTATTGTGCAGCACAACCCGACACCGCAGGGCTTTGTGACGGGCAAGGGCAATGCCTATGAAACCGACCTGCGCGACAAGAAGCACGCCCGGATTTATCGCGTGGTTTATGGTGACAAGCCGGCCCTGAACAAGAAATCGCTGGCCGGTGCAGCGCCGCAGGAACTGGTGGCCACCCTGGCTGACACCAATGCCTTCTGGCGTAAACATGCCCAGCGGCTGCTGGTGGAACGCGGCCAGAAAGATGTTGTTCCGGCTCTTGTAAAACTGATTCAGGATCAGTCGATTGATGCCATCGGCCTGAATGCCGGTGCGATTCATGCCCTGTGGACATTGGCTGGCCTTGGAGCAGCGCAGGCTGAGATGCCGACGGTTGTGGCGGCCCTTGGGCATCCATCAGCCGGTGTGCGGAAGGCGGCAGCAGATATTCTGCCTCAGGTGGGTGTAAAAGGCATGTCAGCGATTCTGCAGAAGAATCTGACAAACGACCGCGATATGCAGGTGCGGCTCTCAGCAATTCTGGCCCTGGCTCAGGCGGAACCATCAGCCGAGACGGCCTCGGCCGTTGTGTCGGCGATGACCCGGCCAGAAAACCTGATGGACACTACGCTGGCCGATGCCCTGACAATTGCCCTGGCACGCCATGATCAGCATGCCCTGACAGCCCTGGCCGCTGAGAAAAAGCTGCCTGTGCTGAACAAAGGCGAAACGGGTCGGTCGATCAACCGGATCCTGACGGTACTGGGCGAGCACGTGGGTCGAGGCGGCGATGCGAACCAGGCCACTGGTTTTACAACCGCCGTTGCCGCGATGGACCCGGCCCTGGCCGAGCCGGTGCTGGCGGGTTTTGTGGCTGGCTGGCCGGGCAATGTGAAAGTGGCGGATACACCTGAACTGGGGCGGGCCCTGGCGACCCTGCTGGCCAGCCAGAACGCCCAGGGCAAGGGACGCGTGCTGCAATTGGCCCGGGCATGGAAAGTGAATTCTCTGGCAGCTCAGGCCCGCCAGATTTCCGAAGTGTTCCTGAAACAGGCGTCGGACACAAAAGCGGCCGATGCAGACAGGCTTCAGGCAGCCAGCCAGTGGGTGCTTTTGCGGGGCGATGACCCGGGTGCCGTGCAGCAACTGATGGACCTGGTGACACCCCAGATGGATTCAGCACTGGCCAGTGGATTTGTCGCGACTCTGGCTGATGCCACAGCACCTGAAGCGGGTGCGGTGGTGGTGGATAAAATCCCCGGCTGGACACCTGTCGTTAAACAGGCGGCGA
The DNA here is from genome assembly GCA_040374745.1 of Planctomycetaceae bacterium. Lineage (GTDB taxonomy): Bacteria > Planctomycetota > Planctomycetia > Isosphaerales > Isosphaeraceae > QWQI01. The sequence continues at coordinate 17,291 of JBEITT010000038.1, forward strand.
TCGGGCAGCTTCTGGCCAAGACAGCCTGGGCAAAGATTCTGATTGATAGCGTCAAGTCAAACACAATTCCACTTGCCGAACTGGCACTTGACCAGCGAACGGCCCTGGCATCGCACCCCGATAAATCGCTGGCGGCCGAAGCACGCCGGCTGATTGAATCACGCGGCGGCCTGCCCAATGCCGACCGCCAGAAGGTGCTGGATGAACTGGCGTCGATCAGCACCACAACCGGCGACCCGGTGGCCGGCCGGAAAGTCTTTGAAAATAACTGTGCCAAGTGCCACCGGCACAGCGGCGTGGGTAATTATGTCGGCCCTGACCTGACAGGCATGGCTGTGCACCCCAAGGCCGAACTGGCGGTGCATATTCTTGACCCCAGCCGGTCAGTGGAAGGCAATTTCAGGGCTTACACCGTGGCCACGACAGATGGAAGAGTGCTGACGGGTCTTCTGGCCAGCGAGTCGAAGACAGCAATTGAACTGCTTGACGCCGACGCTAAAACCGTAAGCCTGTCGCGCTCTGACATTGACCAGATGGCCGCGAGCAGCAAGTCACTCATGCCCGAAGGTTTTGAAAAGACAATCAACCCGAAGGATCTGACCAATCTGCTGGAATTCCTCACGCAGAAGGGCCGCTGGCTGCCTCTTTCAATTGACAGGGTGGCCACAGCCATCTCGACAAAGGGCCTGTTTCATGACGGCGATAATGGCCCCGACAGGCTTGTGCTGAAGGACTGGAACCGGCGTGAGGTGAAGGGCGTGCCATTTGATTTTGTAGACCCGCGTGGCAAGGCGACCCGAAATCTGGTGCTGCTTTATGGCCCACAGGGCAGCATGCCGCCGAAAATGCCACGCAGCGTGGCCTTGCCTGTGAATGCCCCGGTGAAGGCCCTGCACCTGCTTTCAGGCGTGTCGGGCTGGGGTTATCCGGCCAGTGGCAAGGGTTCGGTGTCGATGATCATCCGGCTAACGTATGACGATGGATCGACAGAAGATCATAAACTTCTCAATGGCGAGCATTTTGCCGACTACATTCGTCGGGTTGATGTTCCAGGCTCTGACTTCGCATTTATGGCCGGTGGCCAGCAGATGAGATACCTCAAAGTTAATCCGCTGAAAGCCAGGGCGATCAGGCAGGTAGAGCTTGTCAAGGGGCCCGATCGCTCAAGCCCGATGGTCCTGGCGATCACTGCCGAATTGCCGGAACCCGGGCATTGACACCCTGATTATGGTCATAGAGTATCTGATGTGCCGATTCTCAACTGATCAGGCCAGAATCGGCCGAACCACATTGCCATGGACATCCGTCAGGCGATAATCGCGGCCTTGGAATCGATAAGTCAATCGGGTGTGGTCATAGCCAAGGCAGTGCATGATTGTGGCATTAAAATCATGAACATGCACCGGATTTGAGACGATGTTATAGCCGAATTCATCGGTCTCGCCATAAACCATGCCGGGTTTGATGCCACCACCGGCCATCCAGACGGAATAGCATCGGCCATGATGGTCGCGGCCATAATCTTCAAGCAGGCCGCCCTGGCCATAAACCGTGCGGCCAAATTCGCCGGCCCAGACCACCAGCGTATCGTCAAGCATGCCACGCTGTTTAAGGTCGGCAATCAACGCGGCCTGCGGTTGGTCAATATCGTGGGCCTGCTTGGGCAAATTGGTGGCCAGGCCGCCATGCTGATCCCAGCCCCGGTGATAAAGCTGCACGCAGCGCACGCCTCGTTCAATCATGCGCCTGGCCAGCAGGCAATTCGCGGCGAAGGTGCCGGGCTTTCTGGCTTCCTGACCATAAAGCTCAAAGGTGGCTGCACTTTCACGCGAGAAATCGGTAAGTTCAGGCACTGAAGCCTGCATGCGAAAGGCCATTTCATACTGGCTGATGCGTGTGGCTATCTCCGGGTCGCCCGACTGTTGTAATTGCTGGCCATTCAGAGCGGCCAGGCCGTCAAGCATCTTGCGTCGCAGGTCGCGGTCAATCCCGGGCGGGTCTGACAAATAAAGGACAGCATCGCCGCTCGATCGAAACTTCACGCCCTGATGGCTGGAAGGCAGAAAACCGCTGCCCCAGAGCCTTTCAAGCAGCCCCTGGTTGGCGTCTTTGCCAGTGCCGTGCGAGATGAGTACGACAAATGCCGGAAGGTTGTCGGATTCACTGCCAAGGCCATAGCTAAGCCATGCACCCAGCGAAGGCCTGCCCGGCTGCTGCGATCCTGTCTGAATATATGTAATGGCCGGGTCGTGATTAATCGCCTCGGTATGCATCGAGCGGATCATGCAGATTTCATCAATCACACGCGAGGTGTGCGGCAGAAGGTCGCTGACAAATGCCCCTGACTGACCCGCCTGGTGAAAACCGAACTTTGAGGCAACCACCGGAAAACTTTTCTGGCCGGAAGTCATGCCCGTGAGCCGCTGCCCCTGGCGGATGGAGTCGGGTAATTCCTTTGCATGATGTTTTTTGAGCTGGGGCTTATAATCCAGCAGATCGATATGTGAAGGCCCGCCCGATTGAAACAGGTAAATAACTCGCCTGGCCCTTGGGGCAAAATGCGTGGGCGTGGCCCCGCTGGTTGCTGCGTGCGATTCACGCGAGAGCAGCCCCGCCAGGGCCGCCGACCCAAGGATTGACCCTGAGCCGTGTAAAAAAGCCCGGCGATGAAGCTGATTCAGTTCAGTAGTTGTCGTTTTCATGAGAGTTTCTCAGCATTCAGGGCAGCCCAGACGCAGGCGAACCACATGGCCCCGGCACGCCGCTGGCCAATGGGTGAAAAATGCCGCCGCGACTTGATGCCACCACGATTTTCGCCGGTCAGGATGTCGGTGTCAGGGCCGGGAGCAAAACCGGGCAACCGCCAAAGTTGGGCGATGGCCTCGCGAATCTGGTTTTCCTGCATCGGCTTGTTGTAAACGGTCGGATGAATGGTTGACTTGGCAGGTAGCCAGAGTGGCTCAAACCCCCATTTCTGGCATAATTCGGAACGGATTCTCACGATTCTCTGAACATATGTTTTGGTGTCGATATTCTCGATCACATCACTTTCGCCCTGCTGCCAGAGCACATATCGGAACCGACCGGCGGCCAGGCCACCCTTCAGAAATCGGTCGAAAAGGGCTTCGCCGGGCAGCCACTGACGACTGGCCGTGCCGCCAACAGCAACATTCACCAGGCCGACCGGCACGCCAAGAATCGGCTGAATCATGTTCGCAAAAGCCGGCCAGATCGTGCCGCCTGTATCCACATGCGGAAATGGGTCGTTGGCCGTTCGCCAAGACTTTTGCACCCAGTCAAAAAGCACCGAGCGGCCCAAAGGGTCGTCAATCTTCAGATGTTCGTCGTTGGCTCCGGCTGCATACGACTGCCCGGAGATAAGAAAAACTTCGCCACAGCCGACCGCTTCAACCTCTGAATTCGCCATTTGCCGGCCATCGAAATCAAGCACCCTGATTTCCAGCCGATACCATCCGCCTGCCGGCAGAATCAGCGTTTTGCTGAAGCTGCCAGCGGCAGAAATGACGCCAAGATCAGTCCAGCCCATGGCCAAGCCAGTGCAGCCCGGGTGCAAGAGTGTCCGGGCTTCAAGCCGTGCAGGTACACGCCCCGACCACTCTCCGGCAATTGTCAGTTCGGCTTGCCCCAGCTTCGGGCCGCCGGGGGCGTGCTCATGTGCCAGGGCGGGCTGATAACCGACCCGCTGAATGACCTGGCGAGGCAGAGGGCTGCTGTTTTTCAGCGTCGGGGCTTTGTCATCAGCCTCTATTACAGTTGCCGTAAACAAGCCTGAAACGCTGGCTGTTTGCCATGCCTTGCGACGAGTCATCGGTTCGGTGAAGACTTTGTTTTCAGGGCGATTCATGGCTTGGTGATGGTTTCGTCAAGATTCAGGATCAGGCTGGTGACGGTTGTCCAGGCGGCAAGCCGGGTCTGGTCTGTTTTTGCAGCAGGTTTGCTGTAACCGACCTGGAGCAGCTTTTCTGCTGAGGGTTTGTCACGCTCAAATCGCGAAATGGCAGTCTCCAGCAGTTCATTCAGGATTTTTATTTCGTTTTCAGATGGTTCACGGCAGATGGCCATCAGGAAAGCCTGCCGGATTCGATCATTGTCAGAGCCAGTATACGCCAGCACTTTTTCAGCGAATTTTCGGGCTGCCTCGACATAAGTCGGATCATTAAGAAGCACCAGCGACTGCAGGGGCGTGTTGGTGCGGGCCCGGCGAATGGTGCATGTTTCGCGGTCGGGTGCATCAAATGTGGCCATGCCGGGCGGCGGGCAGGTTCGCTTCCAGAAAGTGTACATGCTGCGCCTGTAAAGACCATCTCCAAAGTCGGGTGTGTATTTTTCACGACGCTCAACCGAAACATCTTCCCAAAGGCCTTCCGGCTGATAGGGTCTGACACTTGGCCCACCCACTTTCTCAACCAGCAGGCCACTGATGGCCAGGGCGTTGTCTCTGACTGATTCAGCCGGCAGTCGATAGCGTGGGCCGCGAGCCAGCAGCCGATTGCGGGGGTCAGCTTCAAGCAGACGGGGCGTGGTGTCAGATGATTGTCGATAGGTTGATGAAAGCACGATCTCTCGCAACAATTTTCGCAGGTTCCAGCCACTTTCAATGAAATCGACCGCCAGCCAGTCGAGCAGTTCCGGGTGGCTTGGCAGGGCACCCTGCACACCGAAATCTTCAACTGTTTCGACCAGACCCATGCCGAAAAGCATTTCCCAATATCGGTTTACCGCGACACGTGCCGTGAGCGGGTGTGATGGATGCGTGAGCCAGCGTGCCAGGTCAAGCCTGGTGTTGCCTGCCGATGGCAGGCTGGCAAAGGTGCCAAGAACGCCTGGCTCAACGACTTCTCCGGGCTGGTCATATTGCCCGCGTTTCAGGATATGGGTCGGGCGGCGGGGCGACATCTCGCCCATGACCATCGTCACAGGTATGGCCTTGTTCAGCTCCTCCAGTTGTCTGGGTATTTCGCCAAGGCTTTTACGCAGCTCTTTCGCCTGCTCATCGATATTGGCAAGATAATAATCAACCAGCCGCTTTTTCTGTGAAGCGGATCGATTCTCCGGTTTTGTGGTCAGAATATCTTTCAGGTCGGACAGCGATTCGCCTTTGGCCAGGCTGGCAACGGCTTCGGGCGAGAGGGCCGCTGAATAGAGGCGAACGTCGTCAATGCGGCCCTGAAACGGGGCTGAGGCTGATCTTTTACCGATGTGGAATGGTTTGTCGGTTTTCAGCGTGCCTTCCAGCCGGTTATTGGTGGTGATTTCCAGTTCCTGCACTTGTCCGTCAACATAAATCTTCGCCCCATTTGCCGCACGAGAGCCATCGTAAATCACGGTCACATGGTGCCAGACGTTCAGCGAAAGAGGCTTTCTGGTGATCACCTTGAAGGCCTTATCTGGCCAGTGATTCACGAAATGGGCGGCCAGCCGGGCCTGTTCAAGAATCATGTCGTAGCCGCGAAAGGCATTGGCATCGTCGATTTTTGATACAACCGTGCCGGCGGCGTTACTTGTCGGATAAATCCATGCAGAGATGGAAAACGGCTGATCAGCTTCAAAAGAACCTGTATTGCCCGCAATAATGTGCGTCTTGCCATCAAATGCAATGGCTTTGCCAAGGTGGCCTTCAGCTGATTCGAATTTTCCTTCAAGCCTTGCCTGTGGCTGGATTCCGAGATATTCAGTAATTGTCGGACCGCTTGTTTCATCCAGCGGGAAGTGAGCGACCAGCCCGGCGGCAGCCGGTTTTTCAAGTTCGGCGTGATTCAGGCCTGCTTCCCAGCGATTCATCGCTTCGGCGATTTTACCCGGGCGTGATGCCAGTTCCTGCTGAAGTTCTTTCTGCCTGGCTTCCAGCTTCTGTTTCTGGGCAAGCTGATCAGCCGATGGCACCTGTAAAAGAGGCTCGGCCATGCGGCCCTTGCTATAGGGCACAATCTTGTCGGGAATATTGTTGAAAAATGCAGCAAAGCGGTAATAATCCCGCTGGGTGAAGGGGTCGTACTTATGGTTGTGGCAGCGGGCGCACTGCATGGAAATGCCCATGAAGACGGTGGAAGTGGTGTGCACGCGGTCGGCCACATATTCCGCCTGATATTCGGCCTCAATAATGCCACCTTCAGTTGTCAGAACATGGTTTCGCACAAAGCCGGTAGCCACTTTCTGGGCCACAGTGGCTTCCGGGAGAAGGTCGCCGGCAAGCTGCTCGGTAATAAACTGGTTGTAAGGCTTATTCGCGGCAAAGGCCTGGATGACCCAGTCTCGCCAGGGCCAGAGGGTGCGTGTCTCGTCGTTGTTATAGCCATTGGTGTCGGCATATCGGGCCAGGTCAAGCCACTGCATGGCCAGCCGTTCGGCGTGCCGGGGCGATGCGAGTAGGCGGTCAACAACCTTATCGTAAGCCTGGGGCGAAGTGTCTGAAAGAAAATCACGCCGTTCTTCAGGTGTCGGGGGCAGGCCGGTCAAGTCAAGTGTCACACGTCGAAGCCAGGTGCCGCGATCAGCCTGCGGAGAAGGCATCAGGCCATTTTTCTCGATCTTTGCCAGCACCAATTGATCGATAGCATTTCGCGGCCAGTTTTTTTGATTTGTTTCCGGCAGACTTGCCACACGTTTGGGCGGCGAAAAGGCCCAGTGTTCGGCATAAGGTGCACCTTCGGCGACCCACTGGCGAAGCAATTCCTTCTGAACTTTTGAAAGTGGCTTTTTGAACGAGGCCGGCGGCATCTGGCTTTCGTCGTCGGCTTCAATGCGGGCCACCAGTTCACTTTGATCAAGATGGCCAGGCACAATGGCACGCGAATCGCTTTTCAGCTTTTTGGTCGCTTCGCTGAGAAGATCAAGCCGAAGGCCGGCCTTGCGAGACTGGTCATCCATGCCGTGGCAGTTCCAGCAGTGGTTGGAAAGGATGGGCCTGATGTCTCGATTAAAATCCAGCGGCTTTTTCTCGTCGGCAAGCAACAGTGCCGGGCCGGGGTGGAACAGAAACGCCAGAATCAGGACTGTCGTGCGGTTCATGGTGCGAGTGGTCTTCAAGGCAGGCCAAAGCGGAATTCAGGCGACTTTGGTGGTTTTTCTCAGATGTATTCCATTGATTATAGCAATTCAGTTAGCCGGGGCGAATCATCTGTCGGAGAGAAATTCTTGATTTTCAGGAGATGACTACTTGGCTGCGACGAGAATTTTACTGATTTCAATTCAAGCTGAATTATAGTAATTTAAGTTCATAAGCCATGAAAAACTCAGAAAACAAGGGCAGGGCAAGTGAATCGCGAAGAACACTGGGAGAATGTTTACCGGACCAGAAAGCCAGGCGAGGTCAGTTGGTATCAGGCCAAGGCCACTGTCAGCCTTCAATTGATCGCTGAGTCAGATATTTCTTCAGGGCAATCCATCATTGATGTGGGTGGTGGTGCGTCTGTATTGGCAGATGATCTGCTCGCTGCCGATTTTCGCGATATTACCGTTCTTGATATTTCAGGCGAGGCACTGGCCGCGAGCCGGCAAAGGCTGGGTGAAAAATCGGCGGTTGTGCAATGGCTCCAGTCTGATATTCTTCATGCTGATCTTCCGGAAAAGCGTTATGATCTGTGGCACGACCGGGCCGTTTTTCACTTCCTGACAAATGAAGAAGACCAGGCAGGCTATCTGCGGAAAATGCTGCATGCCCTCAGGCCGATGGGGCAAGTGGTGGTGGCCACTTTTGCGGAAGATGGCCCGACCAGGTGCAGCGGCCTTGATGTTCAGCGATATTCGCCCGATGAATTGCAATTCAAGTGGCGTGATCAATTGAAACTTGTGAAATCAGCCTGCTGCATCCACATAACGCCGGCCGGCAAAGAGCAGAAATTTCAATATTGCCTGTTCAGAAGAGCCTGAATCTGGGTTATTCGGGCATAATCAGGGCAATTTGATTATTCAGCGACAACTGTCTCACTGACACTGGCGGGTTCGGCACCCGGATTGTATTTTTTGCTGGTCCACTGAAGCCAGTTGAGCTTTTCACCACCGGTTCTGGCCAGGATTTTCGAAGAAAAGCCGGATTGATCATGAAATTCAAAGACTTTGCGGATCGGTGCGGCGGTTTTGGGCCATCGCTCGAAATCAGCTGGGTGGAGCAGAATAAAGACAGGTCGGCCGTCGGGCGATCGGTCCTGACCCGGTAAAAATCGAGGTGCGGTGATCTGGCGGAAATTATGTCCGGTGGCGAAGGCCAGGTCAGTCGGCCAGCCATGAAGCGTGTAAATCGGCCAGTCAGCAGGCACCCACTGACCAATGGCCCGGCCCCATGGGCCCTGGCCACGCCGGTAATTCCATTCAGGAACATAAATGGCCGTGTGTGCCATCTTGAGACAAGCAGCGAGAACGACAAGTGAAAGAATGACCTGTCGCGACTTTCCGGCATAATTGCCAGCGAAATAGAGAGCAATTGAGGCGATGGATAGAACGACACAGGCCAGGCTCGACCACCTGTAGTAGGGAATGGCCATGCTCAGGTAAATGCCCGCCGGAATGAGAATGGCAGTTGTGGCAACAAGAAGCAGGCCACCTGAATAATTCAGCCATTTGCCTGCAGGGCCCAGGCTGGCGAACTGGCGGCTTTGCCAGGCAGTGGCCCAGACATGGCCGGCCACAACGGCACAACCGGCGATGATCGGCAGCAATGTGGCACGTGAAAATTGGGGCAGCACGGTGCCCACAAAGAGGCATGCACAGGCCACTGTCCACCAGTTCGAGGTATATTCGCGTGTCGATTCAGACCATCGGTTTCGCAGATTCTGGCTGAAAAAGGCGGGGACGGCAAGCACCATGGGCAGGCAGAGAATCATGACAATCGTCGGGAAGCTGGAACCCGAACGAAAGACCACCGGCAGGGCAATGGCTGCGGCCCATGCTTCGGCTGATATTTCATTCAGGGCCCACGCCGACCAGCCGCCGATGGTGGCAATGACGATTGACAAAAACAATGGACGCAGGCCAGAGGAACTGCGGCAGATGATGATGGAGGCAGCAACGACGAGAATGACAGGAGCCAGACCACCGCAGAGAAAGGCGATGCTGGTATAAATGCCCGAGCGAAGGCGAAGCTGGCCGCGATTGGCAATGGTGTCGTTCAGGGCCAGTACAAGCCCGGCACCCAGGTAGAAATCAATACCGAGTTCGCCTGAACGATGAAGCAGAGCAAGGCTGGTGAACCAGCAGAAGGCGACGGCCAGTGCAGCTGTCTTGCCGGTTTTCCATTCAGAGCGAAGAGTCAGGGCGATGCCGATCAGGCCCGCACAGATGACGGATGTCCAGCGAATTGATTCCTGGGCCGGTTTCCACTCTTCAATAATGCTGAAGGCTTTGATCAGGGCAACAGGGCCGGGATAAATGCCGGGGTCAAGCCCACCAAAACTTTGCCCCACGGGGCCGAAGGCTTCACGGGCGGCCATGCCAAGGCGGGCTTCCTGCGAGCCGATTTCAAGCCCGGTGGCACCCCAGATCAGGAAAGTGCAGACAATTGTCGCAAAAGCCAGAAAACCAGCAGCGTGGCTGATGGCAGGCGAAGCCGAGAGAATTTCGGCCAGGGCACCTGAAAGGCCAGGCGCGGGGTTGATCCTGCCCGGTGCCGGTGTAGAGGGCGATTCAGCGGTCAACAGGCTGGATGAAGCGTGGGGATGGCTCATCGGGTGACCTCGGTAGTGGCTTTCTCAGACTGGCCAACGACGGCCGCCGGCTTTGATGATGGTAACTGGATGGGTGGCAGGGGGCTTTCCGAGGCGTCGCGGAATTCGACGTTAGGCGTCTTTTCCTGCATGCCGTAGATGTAGCCGGTGATCCAGCCAAGGGGGTATGACTGACGCTGCATTTCGGCCGACACATCATCGATCGTCCAGCCGTCGCGGGCAAAGCGATAAAACGCCACTGCGGCACCGGTGCGGCAGGTGCCACGGGCGCAGTGCATAAGCAAAGGCTGGCGGTCGGGGTTGTCAAGTGTCCTGATCAATTCACGAAACTGGGCGGCTTCACCAAAGCCATCGCCGGGCATGGGCAGATTCAGGAAGGCGACACCCATCTCACGTGCAATGGCAGCTTCTTCGGCGATTGCCTGCTGGCCAACCTGAAAATTGACAACTGTCTTGATACCATAGGTCTTGATGGCTTCGCGAAGCTGGGCTGAAGTGAGCTGGCCACTGCGATAAAGCAGTCCTGGCTTGACGGTGTCAAACCTGTCCCAGATGACGGTGTCTGACACATGGTTCAGACCCAGGCCAATTCCAGTGCCTGCCAGGGCGATAACAAGCAGAACAGGGGCAATCAGGGCCAGTCTGGCCTTTTGGCGGCCCGCTGCGTGCGGGTGATCGATGCGCAGCTGGTGGGGGCTGTTTTGATTTTCAGACATGGAGATCAGCCTGGCTTTTTGGCGTTAGTGGAGGTGATCTGGGTTTTGTCGGTCACGCGCGGGGTAACAATCTGCTTTTCCAGCCGCTCGTTGCCCAGGTCTTCGTGATGCAGGAAGACGCGAAGCCTGGAAAGACCTGGCTTGACGGCTTCAACACGAATGACGAGTGTCATTTCCTGGCCGGCCGGCAAGTGATCGATCTTGGGGAATGTGGTTTGTTTGGGGTCTTTCGGGTCAAACTGCACATTGCCTTCGTGGCCGTCGGTTTCAATGGCCTTGAGATTTTCGGAAAGCTCGGCCGAAATCAGCAGGTTTTCAGCGTCTTTGGTGCCATTGTTGCGAATATTGATGATATAGTCGGTGGTGTCGCCCACATCGATAATCCGGGCTTTTTCGCTGATCTGGAAGTCAACATCAGCCACACCCGTGACGAGTGTCGTGACTGACTGTTTGTCGGCCAGGCCGCCTTCGCCACGCACGTCGGCTGTGAATGGATAGGTGCCCATGGCCCCCACCTTGTATTCAAACCTGAGCACTTTTGATTCGCCCGGGTTCAGCTTCGTGATGGCCGGCCATTTCAGCCGGCGTGAGGCATGGTCCACATCGGCTTCGCCACCGGTCACGCGGCTGGCTTTCATAACGCCCCGGCCATCAGGCACGAAGATCGAGACCTGAATATTGCGTGCCGGTGCGGTGCCGGGGTTTTCCAGGTTCACCTCGTAAATGTCCTCGGTGTTCGTATATTTCTGCGATGGGCCGGTCATGGTAACTTTGAGCTTCGGCTCAAGCACCTCAATCTGTTGCGACGACTTGCTTTCAGGCTGCTGGTTGGCCACATCAGGGCTGGTGGCTGAAATTTCGCTCGACTGGTTGCCTCCGCCCACTGTAGATAGCGTCAGCGGCTGAAGTTCCATGCGTTCGCCGGGGCCAAGGCGACGGATTTCCTGGTCAAACACCCGCGAGCCCTGGGCGTCCTGAAGCCCCTGCGAGACCTTCACCACCACGGCCACGTTCCGGGCCACGCCAGTGCCGGGGTTTGAAACCGCCACCCGCAACTGCACCGGCTGGCCTTTCAGGGGCTTGGCCGGGACAAGTGTCTGTTCCACGCGAATCTTCGGTTCCTGCACGACAACCCTTGATCGGGTGCCGGTCTGGCATGTCACCGTGGCGGTTTGTTCAATGGTTCCGACACGCACCGGCTTGGCGATCACTGTCAGGGTTTTGTCGGCCCCGATGGGCATTTCACCCAGTTCCCAGACAAGCGTATTACCTTCTTTTTTGGCCTCAGGCGTGCTTTTGACATATTCCAGGGTGTCGGGCAGAATGTCCTTCACGACCACGCCAAAGGCCTGTGTATTCATGGCATTGCGCACAATAATGCGAAATGTGGTTTCCTGCTGGAGATTGGCTGAGGGCGGTGCAATGGCCTGCACAAAAAGGCCCACGCCCTGCACGCCGGGGCGATATTGTGCGGTTTCGGGGTTGGTCTCGCCAGTTGGTGGTGAGGCCGATCCGCCGGAAGTTGAAGTAGAATCGGCTGAACCAATGGGCGGCGCGGCCGAAGGGCTGCCGCTGTCGGGGGTGCCAATGCTGATGGGCGGTGGGTCGTCGCGGGTGCGGACGACTGATTCATCACGCGGGGCGTTGTCGGCTGTCTTGCTATCCGGAATCTTCCGAACGGCGATCGGTTTTTTCATGGGTGGCAGGTCGCCGGCGTCAAGGGCTTTCGCCTCTTCCGCCTTGGGCGCAGATGGTTTCCCATCAGCCGTCCCGGGCGATATTTCGCGCAGGTCGTCGTCGGCCGGTCTGGTGGCTTTTGATGGTGCAGCCACTTCCGGCCTGGGCTGGGCTTTCTGGTCGCCAGCAAGTGGTGCCAGTGGAGCATCAGCCGGCTCAGTTGGGGCGGGCAGAGGCTCAGCGGGTCTGGCGGCAGATTCGATCGCCGGTGGCAGATCGGGCGGTGGCAATTCGGCCGGCGGGGCATCCTGAGCCTGGGCGAATGCCGCAAAGAAGATAAGTAGCAAAGTGTGGCAGAATGCGGCCGCCCCGGCATTCAATGGGTGAATTGCCTGGCTGATTGAATTCTGAATGTGGCCGTATCGCATGGGCTGATCCCCTCCGTGGGAGCAGACGTGCCGGTCAATAAAGCGGGCAGACACCTGCCTGAAGTTTTCTGAAATGAAATCTCTAACACATCTTTGAAAAAGCGCAAAGGCCATTTTATGAGATAAGAAGTTTACGTTGGCCATGGATTGCGTTGACAGGTAACGCCTGCATGTTTAACTTAAGTCTTCTGAGCAAATACTTTCTGCTTCATGAGTTTTCAAGTGTATTCGTTTTGACCGAAACCAATTCAGGATTTGGAGAAAATCATGCAGGATAACCCTTTCGCAGCACCGGAATCCAACCTGTCTTTTGAGCAAAATCGGCAAAATGATAGTGACATTGATCGTGACACTTTGCGACAAATTGCCTCAGCCCAGCGAGGCACGAATCTTGCCGCTCTATTTTACATCCTTGTTCTTGTATTAAGTCCGTTCAGCGTTGGGCTTGTGCAAGCTCTTCCATTCATCAGCCTGCTGTTGCCCATCGCCCTTTTAGGAATAGTGATTTTCGGAGCGATTTCTGTTTACCGCCTGGCTGCAATCCTCAGAGGCAGGTTCGTTGCCGTCATTTACGTGTTTGGCTTGATGGTTCCTTTTATCGGTTTGCTGTTGCTGTTAAGTGTTAACTCAAAGGCAACCAGGATATTACGTGCTAATGGAATAAAAGTCGGCTTTCTGGGGGCCGACCCGCTTTCGATATAATAATTTTTTCTGCGGGAACGATCGTCTCGATCGGCGTGAATACAAACGTAAAATATTACATTGCATCGATTCGACCTTGACCGATTTGTCGATTCGCATAGGATTTACCAAAAATCCGGCATGCAGCCTGATTCATAAGCGGATCAGCGACTCAATCATGAGACTTTTCTGTTGCTGATGCCACTTCACTCACAAGGTTCGCATGGAGGCGACCCTGGAGCCTATCGAAGAATCACAAAGCGACACCCCTCACGTTCACCTGAGCGTGATGCCCGATGAAGTCATCAGCTGGCTTGATCTTCGGCCGGGTCTGACAATCATTGATGGCACTGCCGGGGCGGGCGGGCACAGCATTTTAATTGCCGGAAAAGTGCAGCCTTCCGGCCGTGTGATCGGGCTTGACCGCGACGATGCCATGCTGGCACTGGCCCGGCGAAGAGCCAGTGAAGCGGCTGCAGAAATCACTTTCAGGAAAAGTTCTTACGCCGACGCCGACATTGTCATGCGAGAGCTGAACATTGATCGGGTCGATGGCTTTCTGGTTGATCTGGGGCTTTCCAGCGACCAACTGGCCTGGGCTGGCCGGGGCTTCAGCTTTCAGCACGATGGCCCGCTTGACATGCGATTTGACGCATCGGGCGACAGGCCCACGGCGGCCGAGATTGTCAACGAATGGACAGAGACCGAGCTGGCCGACATCTTCTATCACTACGGTGAGGAACGACACAGCCGCCGCCTGGCAAAAGCTGTGGTGAATGACCGGAAGGTCAGTCGTTTTGAAACCACCGGACAACTGGCTGACATGATACGGCGGGCGATGCCGGGGCCGCGGGGGCGGATTGACCCGGCAACGCGGGTTTTTCAGGGCCTGCGCATTGCCGTGAATGACGAGCTGGGCGAGCTGGAACGACTGCTGGAAAAGGCTCACGAGTGGGTGGCCCCGGGCGGGCGGTTTGTGCTGATTTCGTTCCATTCGCTGGAAGACAGGATGATCAAGCACCGGCTGCGTGAAAACCAGGCGTGGGAAGTGCTGACCAAAAAAGTAATCACGGCAACAGATGCCGAACTGGCGGCCAACCCAAGGTCGCGAAGTGCCAAACTGCGAGCTTACAAGCGGACTGAAGCGATCTGTTAACGGAGTGACCCAAACCATGAAACCTGACGATCAATTCTATGATTCCGACGATGATGGCCAGCACGAAGACGAAGGCCAGATTCAACATGCCGACTGGCAGCAATACACACAGCAGCCGGTTCAGGTGAATATCCCGCCTTCAGGCAGCAGCCATCAGCCCGAGCCTGAATCAGATGATCATGAAGATTATGGCGGGCTGGTGCCACGCGAAAGCCGTAAGGAACGCCGCCGCCGCGAAGCCGCCGAGCGTGAAGCCGCCCAGCGGGCCCAGGCTGATATGGCCGCGTCGCCCCAAAACGAATCGGCTGAGCATGATCCGGTGGATGCCGGGGCACCGGCAGGCCCGAAAAAATCGCCTTTCGCTTTTGCCGCCCGGCTTTTTAAACGAAAGCCGAAAGAGGCCGGTTCTGAAGAATTGGCAGCGCAGCAGGAAGCTGCCATGTCGCAACCGGCAACCGATGCCGCGTCGGTCGAGATTACGCTGCCCGTTATGGCCACGATTGACCCGGCGGGGCTGGCTGAATTCGGCCTTGATCCATCAACACTGGAAGCCATGGGGCTTGACCCGGCCACCTTGCCTCAATTCGACCCTGAATTTCTGACCGAGCTGGGCATTAATCCGAATATCGTGATTGAGCTGATCCGCCGGCAGTATTATGGCCACTTAAGCGAAAGCCAGAGTGCAGCGGCAGTCGGCCGAAAAATCGACGTGAAGCGGGTGGCACAAATCGCCAAACGCTGGGCACCGGCGGCTGCGGCGGTTGCCGGGCTATCGGCCACCGGGGCGATCTGGTTCATGGCCAGCGGCACGGAAGATCCAGGAAAAGTGCCTGAAATCAGCAAGTCCGAACTGGCCGACGAGACGCCAAAAGCCGACGACGGGACAAAAACCGCTCTGGCTGAACCACCGGCGGCAACAGAATCTGCACCTGCGGCGGCACCTGTGCCTGAACCGGCTAATGCCGTGGCTGAGGCGACGCCACCAGTCGCCGCCCCTGTTGCCGAAGAGAAACCTGCCCCAGTGCCGGCCGAAGAACCATCCAAACTGGCTGCAAGCGACTTGCCGGGCCTGCCTTCAGCACCTGCCACAGGTGAATCGCAGCCCCCGGTTGCCGCAGCTTTGCCGGGGTTACCGGCCCCGGGCGAGGCTCCGCCCCTGCCACCTTCGGATGTGCCGCCCCTCCCGACAGGAACCTTGCCGGTTGCTGAAGCTGCACCGCCGCTGCCACCTGGCGACGCCAGTGTGCCGCCGGGCCCTGCTGCCGTGGCGAACACTGATGCATCGGCAAAACCAGTTGAAGAAAACAAAGAGACAAACGCCCTTCCGCCCATTGCCGGGCTGGCTGCAGCTTCTGCCGGAACAGGGGCCAGGCTGGCGACCGATGGCCTGAAAGAAGCGCCGCCATTACCGCCGGATAAAGCGGCTGATTTGCCGGGCCTGCCCATGCCGATTGCCAAGTCTGAAGCCCCGCCTCTGACGGGCGACCTGGCCAGGGATGAATCGATTGGTGCGGCAAAAGAAGCACCCGGCTTGCCCCCTTTGGGCAATGTGCCTGAACCGACAATCAAGCCTGAAAATGATAATAAAGGGAAAATGGCGGCGGGCCTGGCAGGTCTGGCCACTGGTCTTGGTGCAGGCAAACTGGCCGATTCACTGAAGCAAGCGGGCGATGCGGCCAAAAACGTGCCAAAACCTGAAGAGCCGGGCAGGGTTGCGGCGGCTTCACCTGCTGAGCCATCGGCTTTGCCGCCGGTTGATAGCCCGGCACCCAGGGCCGCAGAACCACCGGCATCAGTTGCGGCCAACCCAGTTTCAGGTAATGATTTAAAACAGCCTGAGCCAAAGGGCGTGCCGGCTGCAGGGCCTGAATCACCGGCTGAAAAGATGCCGGTTGCCCCGGTTGCTGATAATATTGAGCCGCCCGCGACGCTGAAAAACAGCGATTCATTGGCTGATTCCAAAACTTTGCCCGGCACAACCAGGGGCAGGGCAGGGCTGCCCGTGGCCCAGGCCGACTGGCCGACCATCCCCAATGGCAAGGGGCGGGTGTTAAGGTCGATTGCAGCACCGACCAGAACAGGCGCCAACACCATAGCCATGGCGGGTGCCACGGCCACGGGTGTGGGTTTGGGCCTGGCGGCGAACAGCACAAACAATCGGGGCGAATCGGGCCTGACCGGCGAGAATACCCAGGTGGCTTCCGTTCAGCCAATCAGCTCGGCTGATATTGCACCGATCAAGCATGTGGTGCAGTCGGGCGAGAACTTCTGGACGATTTCGCGAGATTATTATGGCTCGGGCCGCTATTACAAAGCCCTTTGGAGTGCCAACCGGCAGCAGGTCGCCAGGATCGACCAGCTTCATGTGGGCGATACGATCCGGATTCCGGCCATGGAGAGCCTGGATAAATCGCTGATCGAGACACCCAACGTCGCAGGCAAGCGTCAGGCACCGACGGATGATCAGCCGGAAGCCGTGGCGCGGTCAAGAGATAACCGGGCCGTGCGCACGGGCAACGAGATTGAATCCATTCCGACAGACGCCCCAGTGGCCCCGAAGCGAAAAACGGTGACACCTCAGCCTCAGAATCCTGGCGAGATTATCTCGGAACCCATAGGCGAAACCGCGGCCCGGGCCAGTGCCACCGGCGGCCGTCGGCACCGGGTGCAGCAGGGTGAAACCTTACGAACCATTGCCCGCGACTTTCTGGGCGATGCCCGACGCAGCAGCGAGATCATCACGCTGAACAGCGATGTGCTTGAAGATTCACGCACGCCGCTGCGGCCGGGGCAGGTTCTGCGCATGCCTGCCGACAGCACTGAACAGGAATGATCTGGACCGGATCATAGAGAGAATCGGTCTGTTGCCGTTCGTTCTGCGGCCTGGCATCCATTCCGTTCAGTGGTGACTGGCAAAAGGGCAGTGGATCGTGTAAATTAGATAAGAATCAGTGAAGCCTTCTGCCAGCATGTTGCAACTGCTCGTGGCCCCCGCCCGGTAAAACACTCGATTGACCTGGATCTCACAGTAAAATGAGTTCTTCCACCAAGCGTGACCGATACCCCGGCTTTTTTGCCGCCTTTTTCCTGGTTGCCCTGCGAATGGCGATTGGCTGGCACCTTCTTTATGAAGGTATGGAAAAGGTTCGTTCATTTCAGACGCCAAAGCCTTTCTCGGCTGAGGCTTATCTTCGCAATGCCACAGGGCCGCTGACTGACACCTTCCGGGCTATTATTCCTGATGTTGACAGCGTGGCCCGCCTTGATACAAGCAAAAGTGCAGCCGGCTGGAAGGCTGAACTTGATGCCTATGCCAGCCATTACGGGCTGACAGCCGACCAGAAATCGGCAGCGGATGCGGCTTATGCCGCCGCCGAGAAGAAGCTGGATGCCTGGACAAAAGACCGCCAGAACCAGGAAGACCGGGCCAAATATCTGCACGAACTTGAGCAGACCAAGGCCATGCTGGCCAATTCTCAGGCCATGTCGTATGAACGCGAGCGGGCCCAGGCCAAGCGGAAGGATCTGGAAGGCGATCGCAAGAAACTGGTGACATCGCTTGACACCATTCGCGACGAGATCTTCGCCACGGCCGACAAATCTCTCACGGCCGAACAGAAAGCCCGGGGCCCTGTGCCGAAGGACTGGTCACAGCTCGACCTGATAAATGTCCTGACGGCCTGGGGTCTGACACTTTCGGGTGTGAGCCTGCTGCTGGGGCTTTTCACGCCGCTGGGCTGCCTGGGCGGCGCTTATCTGCTGACGATGTTCTATCTGGCCATGCCGCCCCTGCCGGGCCTGCCTGAAAACCCGATGGCAGAAGGGCATTATCTGATAGTGAACAAGAACCTGATTGAATTTCTGGCCTGCATTGCACTTTTATTCATACCTACCAGCCTTTGGGTGGGCCTTGATGCAGTGCTTTTCGGCCCGTGGATTCGTGCCCGCCGCGCCCGCCGTGAAGCGGCCGGCTCCTGACAGACAGAGACTTCTGACATATAATTCATCGACCGCCAACCTTCGGAATCATCAATAAGGATCTGAAAATATGACGAGCCTGACCCCGGAACAGCGGACAATTGGCCGAGAAAACACCAACGAGGCCCTTGGCTTTTCGCGTCGCGACTTCCTGAAAGGTGCCGCTGCCGCTCCGGCCGCCGGTGCCTATTACTTTGGCTATCAATCAAGCGAGCCGGTCAAGCCGGTCAAGGCCGTGGTCATTGGCACGGGCGACGAAGGTTGCCAGGCGATGATTCGCTACCATAACCGTGATTATGTTGATTATGTAGGCTATTGCGACATCCGGCCTTCGCAGATCAAGCGGGGCGAGAAGGAATTTCTGGCCCACAAGCAATACACCCCGGCCGACGTGGCCAAGCTGGTTGACCGTTCCAAGACCAAATACGACTTTGACTATCGCAAGGCCCTGGCCGACCCGGAAGTCGAGCTGATCGTAATCGCCCTGCCGCTGTGGCTGCATGCCCCGGTGGCGATTGAAGCGATGAAGGCCGGCAAGCATGTCTTCTGCGAAAAGCTGATGGCCCGCACGGTTGGTCAGTGCAAGGATATGGTCAAGACGGCCCACGAAACCAACCGCCTTCTGGCGATTGGCCACCAGCGTCATTATTCCGTGCTTTATGACAATGCCAATTTCCTGATCCAGAACGGCAGCCTGGGCGATGTCCGGCATATCCGGGCCCTGTGGCACCGCAATAATGGCCAGCCTGTATTTGCCAAGGATAAAGACGGCAATATTCAGTATAACGCCGACGGCACGCCGGTTGTGATGAAGGACGAAGCCGGAAACGTGGTTTACTGGGATAGCTGGAAGCGGCCGATTCCGGAAGACGACCGTTCGATTGACATTAAGAAATGGGGCTGGAATTCGGTTGACGAGCTTGTCCGCTGGCGGCTTTATGACCGCACGGGCGCGGGCCTGATGGCCGAACTGGGCAGCCACCAGCTTGACGCCTGTTCCATCTTTCTGGGCAAGAAGCACCCGCTTTCCGTTCAGGGTTATGGCGGCAGCTATTTCTATAAGGATAATCGCCAGGTTGATGACCATGTCTTCACCGCCTTTGAATTCCCGGGCAAAGACAAAGATGACCGCGTGATTGTCACCTATTCTTCGATTAACACCAACGCCTTTGAAAAATATGGCGAGGAAGTCATGGGCACCTATGGCACCATGATCATCGAAGAAGAGAAGGAAATCCTGCTCTACAAAGAAAACGACCGTAACAAGGCGGTTCTTGGTGGCCGGAATATGTCGATCACCATGCAGACCGGGCCCGGCGGCAAGCCTGCTGCCGAGACTTCGGCCACCTGGTCTGGCCCATCGGCCGCTTCAAGCCTGGGCGGTTCGGCCACGGCTGATCCATCCCGCGGCTATCGTGAAGAGCTTGAGCATTTCGCCTATTGCATGCGTAAGGGCGACCCGAAGAACTATCATGCCCAGAATGAGTATCAGCCTCGGTGCAAGGGTGAAGTCGCCCTGGCCGATGCCGTGATCGCCCTGACCTCGAACATTGCCATGAAGCAGGGCCGGCGCATCGCTTTCGACGAAAAATGGTTCGACTGGCAGAGCCCCGAAACACCTGAAAAGGCCCTGGTTCTGGCAAAGAACAGTTGACACCTGTTTTAGGTTATACCTGAAAAGTATATGAAAAAGCCCGCCCTGACTGGGGCGGGTTTTTTCTTATCAGGGTTTCAGCGATGGGCAATTTATATTAATTTCCCTGGTCAATAATTTCTTCAACCATGGCGGCGTCAGAGAGATCCTTGGGGCGACCCACTGCCTTTTTGTTTTCGATAAAGTCTTTCTGAGAAATGACATCAACGGAGTTGCCAAGAATCGATAATTGGAGTCTGTTATCCCAGGCATCGGCAAAACTGACACCTGTAATTGAAGTCACAATATCGATGCGTTGTGGAGGTAACCCGATATGGAAAATAGAATCTTCTCGTTCAAAATCATTTACAGTAACACCATGGGCTTTCGAAGGAGCACCAAACCTGGTCAAAGAACGGAAAACTTTTTGAGCATTTTCCTGCGTTGGTTCGATCCAGATACCAATGTCGCCTGTGGCTCTGGGAATGCCATAGGCAGCTAGAGCATAACCACCGACAACAAGAATTTACCGCGTTCTTCGTATAAGCACGCCAACATCTCGGCGAAATGGTTCATCGGGATCTTTTCCCATTAACTGCCAGGTTTGTCTCGTAATCTGCCAGGCCAGTTCCATTCGCTGTTCCATGGTTAGCTGGGCAACGTATGGGTCGATCAGTGGTTCCTCACCAAGTCGATATACCTGAATTCGATTCTTTACGTTGGTTGGCTAAGTCAACTTCTCGTTCCAGACCCAGAAACCGGCCGATTCAGAAGATCACCGCTTATTTTGTTTCAGATTAGCGTTTTGATCAAAACCACCTCATCCCAGAATTTCCAGCTTGGGCATCTTGGGCTTTTTGATGTTCTGGATGCTGATCTGGGCGGCCAGCTTTTCCACCACGCCCAGAAGAGGCATCCGCGAGGCGGCGTGGTCGTCAAACACACTGCCGGCCTGGCCTGCATCGCCTTTTTCGCGAATGGTTGTCAGCATGGGAACTTCGCCCAGGAAGGGAATGCCCATTTCTTCTGCCTTGCGGGCCGCGCCGCCCCGGCCGAAGATTTCACCCGACATGTTTTCAACCATGCCAAGCACTGGCACCTTCAACTGGCGGAACATGGTGATGGCCCGTACGGCATCAAGCAGTGCCACGGCCTGCGGCGTGCAGACGACCACAGAACCGGTCAGGGGCAGGGCCTGGGCCAGCGATAGAGGCACATCGCCGGTGCCTGGCGGCAGGTCGATCACCAGATAATCAAGCTCGCCCCATTCCACCTGGTGCAGAAACTGCTGAATCACGCCATGAAGCATCGGCCCCCGCATGATCACGGCCCGTTCGGGTTCAAGCAGAAAGCCCATCGACATGACTTTCATGCCGGCAGCTTCAATCGGCATGATGCGTTCGCCGCGAGCCATGGGGCGGCCCGAGGCACCCACCAGGTGCGGAATCGACGGGCCATAAATATCGGCGTCCATCAGCCCCACGGCCGCGCCATATTGCTTCAGGCCAAAGGCGATGGAAGTGGCCAGCGTGCTTTTGCCCACGCCACCCTTGCCCGAGCCGACGGCGATCACATTCTTCACGCCCGGAATATCGCCTTTTTCACGGTTCGACTTGCCGCGAACCTCGGCAGTCATGTTGATATTGATCGTTTTGATCGACTGTGGCAGCCGGCTGCGAAGGGCGTTGTCCACATCGCTGCGAATTTTTTCTTTCAGCGGGCAGGCGGGCGTGGTGAGATTCACGGTGAGACTGACGGAGTCGGGCCCGATTTGAATGTCTTTGATCATGCCAAGATCGGTCAGGTCGCGGTGCAGGTCAGGGTCCTGCACACCTTTAAGGGCCGCAATCACATCTTGTTGAGTCAGCGTGCTCGACATTTTTGGTTCGTGTCCAGACTAATCCGTGGCCAGGGTTTGTCAGTTTGGCGATCAGGGCCACTGTTTGCCGGTCCGTTCGGGAGCCAGCCGCCAATAGTAGTATTATCCAATATTGTTATAGACATTGCGGGTAAAAATCGAAAAGTCAAAAAATAAAAGTCCAGTCAGGCAGGTGTCATGATTTGCCTAAACCCACTTACCCGCAAGCCATTTCATGAGATGATCAACCAATTCAGGCGGGGCCGTGGCGCGGTCAAGCACCAGGCCCACACCCAGCTCGGCCCATGCCGGGCGTGAATCGGGCTGAAGCCTTGGCACCAGGGCACAGGCGGGGGTGGCCGGATGAACCTTCCGGAATTCCGACAGAAATCGCATGGCGGCCAGTTGTTCTGTCTCCTTCCAGCCCAGGTCGATCAGCAGCAGGTCGGCCGGTTTTGTTTTCAGGGTTTCAGGCGAAGGGTCGGCTGATTCGATCAGCAACTGCTGCGAAGCAAAGCCGGGTTTTGACAATCGCCAGCCGATTCGCCACCAGAAGGTGTCGGTGTGCACTGCGAAGAGGATCAGCCTGTCTCGATTTTGACGTTCCTGCATGTTGGCCCGTGGTGATTGGTCGTTGACGATTGACCCTTTGGCTGTAAGGATTAAATTGATATGATAGATTAACCCTGATCAGAATGGCAGAGAATTGAGGCCCGGGCATGGCGGATTCGGACTATTATCAGACTCTCGGTGTCTCGAAGGATGCCAGTGACGATGATATTAAAAAAGCCTATCGATCGTTGGCCCGGAAGCATCACCCTGACCTGAACCCTGACAACAAGCAGGCGGCCGAGGCGAAATTCAAGCAGATTCAGGAAGCCTATGACGTGATTGGCGACCCTGATAAACGATCGCAATACGACCGATTCGGCAAGGCCTTCGGGCCGGGCGGAGTGCCACCGGGCGGGGGCAATCCGTTTGGTCAGGGTGGGCCGTTTCAGGGCGGCTGGCAGCCGACGGCCGATGGCGGCCAGAGCTTTCACTTTGACATTGGCGACCTTTTTGGTGGCGGGGCTCGCCCCGGTGCCGGCCATGCCGGGCCGGGCTTTGGCGGCGACGACGGCGGCGGCATTTTTGAGGAGATTCTCTCAAAGGTTCGCGGCGGTGGTAAGCCCAAGGGCCGGAAACGCCCGAACCATGGCGGTTCAGGCGAAGCGGCCGAGCCATTTCATGCCAGTATCAATGTGCCATTTATGACGGCCATCAGGGGTGGCGAAACATCGATTGACATCACCTTCGACGCCGGCGACACCGAAACCCTGGCCCTGAAAGTGCCGACCGGCACCACAACCGGCCAGAAACTGCGGCTGAAAGGCAAAGGCGCCCTGAACCCGAGAGGTGTCAGGGGCGATTTGATTGTCGAAGTGATTGTTGACCCGCACCCGTTCTTCAAGATCGACGGCCGCGATATATCCATTGATGTGCCGATCTCCATCGACGAAGCCGTGCTGGGTGTTCGCGTGGATGTGCCCACGCTGGAAGGCCCCAAGACGGTGCCCATCCCGGCCGGAACCTCAAGCGGTGCCCGCCTTCGGCTTAAGGGGCTGGGCGTGCCGGCCAGGGGCGAGAAACCGGCCGGCGACATGTATGTGGTGACCAAAATTGCCGTGCCCAAAAAAGTGGATGATGCCACAAAAGCCGCTGTTGAACAGATCAGGACACAACTTAATACCCATCCCCGTGAAGGGCTTTGGAAGTGACAAAGAAGCCGCCGCTGCTGCCGCCTGACAAACGTCGCATTCGCGATGCCGTTGTTCTGTGGCAGTTGCTCACGCTGGCAGGGCTGGTGCTGGTGTCGGTTTTTACGATCTGGCACCTCAAACGACGCGGCTCCATCGTGAGAAATCGCATTGAACCGCCGGTCATTCGCTCGGGTGCTGTGAATCTGCCGCCTGATGAGGCTGCCGAGACAGGCCTGAATCAGGTAGAAGCGTGATGCCGGCTGATTCTGAATCAACCGGGCCCGAGGCTTTGCCATCGGCTGAACCAGGTTTGGAACCAGGCGAAAAGCCACCGATAAACCCACGCCAGAAGCTGCCCAAATCGGCTCGGATGCCTGCCGGTGGGCCTTATCAGCGGGTTTTTGCGGTGCGGCAGGTGGTCTCTGACTCGACCATCGCCGTTCACTGTCTTGCCAATGGGCTGGCACAACATCGCCTGGGCCTGGGCGTATCGAAAAAGATGTTTCGCCGGGCCGTCGACCGCAATCGGGCCAAAAGGCTCATTCGTGAAGCCTTCCGGCTGGAACGGCCGGGCTTTGGTGCGGGGCTTGATCTCGTCGTAAGGCCGAAAACAAGGGAATTCAGCATGGCTTCGCTGCGTGAATCACTCAGGCGGTTGGTGCCCAAAGCCGAACAGCGGTTTGGCAAGCCTTTGCAAGAAAGGCCGGGGGCATGAATCCGGTCAAAAGGCTTGCGATCCTGCTGATCAGAACTTATCAGCGATTATTAAGCCCTTTGCTGGGTAATGTCTGCCGGTTTTACCCAAGCTGCAGCAATTATACGATCGGCGCCATTGAAAAATATGGCCTTCTAAGAGGCATTTGGAAGGGCACCAAGCGCATCTGCCGCTGCCACCCGTGGAACCCCGGCGGTTATGACCCGCCCTGATTTAAGCAATCAGGCGTATTTCCGGTACCGATTCAGCAGATCAAGCACAGCACCCGAACGGATCACCAACCGGGCCAGGGCCATGCCTTCCATCGGCGAAGCTGCCTTGCCGGCCAGCCAGACGGCGGCGGCGGCGTTCATGACGATGGCCGCCTCATCAACGGCCCGCTCGGGGTGCCCTTCAAAAACCGCCCTGATGCGCCTGGCACTCTCCTCGGCCGATTCTACCCGCAGGCCGGCCGTCTCCATAAGTTCTGTGCCGAAGGTCAGTTCCGGGTGCCAGAGCAGCTCTTCGGTTGAATCAGGCGTGACGAGCAGGGCCCGCGTGGGGGCAGCGGTCGAAACTTCATCAAGCCCGTCCTGCGCACTGATCACCGCCGCACGTTCGACGCCACTTTTCTGCAAAACCCGGGCAAAAAGGCCGGCCAGTTGATGGTCAGCCACACCCAGAAGCTGGTGCGTGGGCCGGGCCGGATTTGCCAGCGGGCCAACCAGGTTAAATACTGTTCTGAACGGGAGTTGCTTGCGGATGGGGGCGAGGTTTTTCAGGGCCGGGTGAAAGGCCGGGGCGAAGAGAAAAACGAATTTCAGGTCGGCATAAATCTGACGCAAGACATCTGTCGAAAGGTCGGTGCGAATGCCGAGTGCTTCAAGCACGTCGGAGCTACCCGACCTTCCCGTAGCCGAGCGATTCCCGTGTTTGACAACCGGCACGCCGGCCGCTGCCGCCACAAAGGCGGAAGCCGTTGAGATATTGATACTTGCGGCACCATCTCCGCCGGTGCCGCAGGTGTCAAGCCGAACCGGCCCCAGCTCATCAGCACCGGCAAAGGGCAGGGCATGCTTCAGCACGGTGCCGACGGCCGATTCAAGCACCGTGGCCGACTCGCCCTGAAGCCGCAGGGCGGTCAGGAACGATGCGATAAGCACTTGCGGCGTATCAGGATGGAGTAGGTCTTCAAAAGCGTCGTCAAGTGCGGGGCGGGTCAGTTCGCGCCCCAGGGCAAGATTGGCCAGGGCATCGCGCAGGTGGTTCATAAATCGACTTTCAGGACGAACTTCTGGGCCGGGCCGACCGTGCGGCTGCGAATCACTTCAATTTCAATGGAACGGTTGGCCTCGTTGCCCTTGTCACCGGGCACTTCGTTAATGGCCTGTTGCAGGGCGTCCATCAAAGCCTGGGGCGAAGCATAGCGGCGACCGTTGATGGAAGTGATCGCATCGCCTGCTTCAAGTTCTTTCACCAGAGGGCTTTCTGGATCAATGCCCACCACCAGGGCGGCCTCGCCTTCAAGCTCGGCCTCAATTCGCTGGCGCACTTCGGGCGAGAGGCCCGAAACGGCAATGCCCCAGGGGCCGGCGATGATTTTTTCCATGTTTTCGGGGCGACGGGGGCGGTTCGGGCGTTTGTTGATGGGTGCATTCTCGCGCTGGATACCGTCGCCATTCTGGGCCAGAACCTGATCGCGCGAACCGACTTGCACCTTCAGCCGCACCGGGGCCCCTTCACGCCAGACTTCCACATCGGCCGGTATGCCGATGGGGGCCATGCTGACCATATTGATCAGATGGTTTAAGTCCTTTACCTCTTTACTGTTAAAGCGGATAATCACGTCCTGGCCGAGCAGCCCGGCTTTCTGCGCGGGCGAGTCGGGGTGAACGGTGGTCACAATCGCGCCAATCGGCCGTTCCAGGCCAAGCTGTTCGGCCCGGTGGGCAGGCAGTTCGTCAAGATCAATGCCCATGGCCCCACGCTGCACCTTGCCGTGGGTGAGCAGTTGATCCATGATCCAGCGGGCGAGATTGATGGGGATGGAGAAGCCGACACCCTCGCTGCCGCCGCCCTGCGACGCGATGGCGGTGTTAATGCCGACCACTTCGCCCTTGAGGTCAACCAGCGGGCCGCCGGAATTGCCGGGATTGATTGCGGCGTCGGTCTGAAGAAAATCCTGGTTTTCCACGCCGTCCTGAAATAGTTCGGCTTCGTGTCGGCCGCGGGCCGAGATGATGCCCTGGCTGACTGAGTGCATCAGGCCAAAGGGGCTGCCCAGGGCAAGCACCCAGGTGCCCACGCTGACTTCGTCGGAATCTCCCATGCGGGCCGGTATCAGCTTTGGTGCATTTTCAGGAAGTTGCAGAATCGCAATATCGGCCCGGGGATCGGTCCAGACCCGTTCGGGGGAAATGACGCGGCCGTCGCTGAGCTGTATGCGAATCTGCTTCGGGCGCGAGTTGGTCACCACATGGTTGTTCGTCATGATGTATTGCCCCGGATGTTCCGAGGCGACCACCACGCCCGAGCCGCTTTCTTCTACCTGTCCGGCGGGGCCATCGTTCTTTCGGGCCACGATGTGCACCACCGAAGGCGAGAGCGTGCGCGAGACCTTCTGAAAGATGGTGTTGACTGGCTGAAACTGGCGATAAGATTCGAGAATATCAGACGTTGCAGCAGCTTCTGAAGGTCTGGCGGCAAGTGCTGTTGCCGGGGCAACCAGCGGCTGTTGTGCCTGAATGGGCAAACGCAGGCCTGGGGCAAGCCGCCAGCCCACGTCAAGGCCCAGAAGGAGTGTCGGCACGAGCCAGAGAACGGAAATTTGGCGGTTTTTCATGATCTCAACTCCGCAATTGCCCGGCGAGTCACTCAGAAATCCAGCCATGATCCATTGATGATTGAATTATAAGCTATTATGTTCGATGCGCCTTTGCTCCCTGGTAAACCAATGTTCAAAAACTCGGCGCAGAGTCTCTCTGCAGAAACACTTGCGCTTAGTCAAAATCAGGCTGGCCGGTCAGCCGCCGATGCGGAAATTGACCGAAGAGTAGTCTTTGGGTGCCTCAAAAAGGTCTCGACCGACCTTGCCGGTGGGCCGAACTCCGCCTGTTTCAGGCTTTTTTGCCAGCAGCGAATGCTTGTTTGGAAATAGCGATGTAAACTTCGTGCTCACTTCAGCTTGCGACACCTCTTCGGTCACCTGCCCGGCCATCGGTTCAGGCTCGATTTCGATGAGATTTATCTCATCGTTGTAAAGTTCAAACCTTAATTTAAGGGTCTCCTTTTCATCCAGCTTCTGCCGCAGAGAGGCCGCTTCACTGTTCCGGCCTTCCCTGACACGTTGCTTCTCAATCTGCGATTC
>JBEITT010000078.1:0-25689 GCA_040374745.1 Planctomycetaceae bacterium
GGTGAGCGTGGCGACAGAGAGGCGATTGACGAGGTCGGTTTCACGGTGGCCGATGGGCTGCCAGGCCTGGACAAGCGTTCGGCAGATGGCACGAAGCTGGGGTTCGTCTTCCTTTCGCACATGATAAATGGCGGCATAACCGTGCTTGACGGCATTGGCGGCGGAACGTCGGGCTGGTCTGATCATGGATCCGGATCCTTCCTGAATGCGTGACTGACGAACAAAGCGGGGAACACATACAGCCAAATATAGCCGTAGTAAACGCAGGTAGTATATCGTCAGCAGTGGCCTGTGACAATTGATTTACACCCGAAATTCAATTAAATATTGTTGGGCAGGTGGACTACAACAGGGGGTGGCGAATGAACGCGGGCCCGATTCGGCGGTGATCGACGACTACCGGCTTTTGATTTCAAAAGCAGATGATAAAACCGACTCAGGCCTGATCGATCAGGCATTTCGAAGTGGAATATCATGATAAAACCAGTACTCTCATTACAGAGTGTCAGCTGGATCTGAATCAGGCCGGGCCCCCCACTGGTCAAAACCGGGGCGGGGGCGGTATGATCTAGGTTCAATGAATGGTGTGCCAAGCGACCCCCGCCGGAGTGATGACAGGGCCATGCCAAGGCCGACTGACGACGACCTGTTTAAGGAAGAGGACGAGATGGTCTCCATGAGTTTTGGAGACCACCTGGAAGAACTTCGCGTGCGGCTGGTGCTGGCCCTGATGGGGCTGGCCGTGGGCGTGGTGCTGACGTTTATTCCGCCCATGAATCTTGGCCGGAATGTGCTGAAGCAGCTTTCTGACCCGGCCCAGGCCGCGCTCAACAAGTTTTACGCCCAGAAGGCGGAAACCCGTGCCACCGAAGCTGATAAGGAAAAACGCCTTACGCCTGTGCTGAAAAGTGTCATTCCTGCCGACGAACTGATAAGCCAACTTCTCGCCCTTTCGCCCGAGCTCAAGCTGCCCGACCCGCAAAGTGTTAAGGGCAAAGAGATTACACTCTCGATCAGGCAGTCTGAAGGCGACGTGATCAAAACCGTGGCCGAGACGGCCGAGCAACGGTCGGCCCTGATCAACACGGCCCCGCTCGAGCCTGTAATGATTTTTTTCATGGTCTGCCTGGTCACGGGCCTGGTGCTATCCAGCCCGTGGGTTTTCTACCAGGCCTGGGCATTTGTTGCTGCCGGGCTTTATCGGCACGAACGGGCCTATGTGAAAAAGTATCTGCCATTTTCGATTTTTCTTTTCTTAAGTGGCGTGCTGATGTGCTTTTATGTGATATTGCCAGTGACCTTGTCGATCTTGCTGGAATTTAACGTGTGGCTGGGCATTGAGCCCATGCTGAAGCTCAATGAGTGGATCAGTTTTGCCACCATTCTGCCGCTAGTCTTCGGGCTTTGCTTCCAGACGCCGCTGGTCATGCTTTTTCTGGCGGCCATTGGTATTTTTGGGGTCGAGGACTATCGATCGAAGCGGAAAATCGCCCTGATGATCATGGTGGTTATTGCCGCCATTCTGACTCCCGGACCCGACGTTTTCAGTCAGCTTATGTTGGCTGTTCCGATGTATGCACTTTATGAACTTGGCATTGTCCTGGTGAATTCGAATGGGTCGCGTCTGCCCTCGCGGGCCAGTGCCTGAGCACGGGCGAGAGCTTTGACAGAGAGGCCTCAAAATTACCCGGGCCGATTAGAATTGAAAGACGCGGACTGATGCCAGGCGGACGAGTATATCTGGTGGGGGCGGGACCGGGTGACCCGGAATTGCTGACACTTCGCGGGGCCGCTATTTTAAAACAAGCTGATGTAGTCATTTATGATGCGCTGGTATCGCCCCGGCTGCTGGATCTCTGCCCGACGGGAGCCGAACGGATTTTTGTCGGTAAACGCCGGGGGCATCAGGAGATGCCACAGGAAGAAATTAACCGGTTGCTGGTTGATAATGCACGCCGGGGTCGGTGTGTTGTTCGCTTGAAAGGCGGCGACCCCTACATTTTCGGTCGGGGAGCAGAGGAGGCAGAAGCACTTGCCAGTGAAGGACTTGAATTTCGGGTAGTGCCGGGTGTGACGGCAGGGATTGGCGCAGCGGCTTATTCAGGCATCCCTATTACACACAGAGATTATGCTTCGGCCGCGTTATTTGTGACAGGCCATGACGACCCTGATTCGCCGCAATGCCGGGTGGACTGGCCGATGCTGGCTCGATTTTGTGGCACGATTGCCATTTACATGGGGGTGACACGGCTGGTGCGCATTGCACAGGTGCTGCTGGCCCATGGCAAGGCGGGCGAAACGCCGGTGGCCCTGGTGCGCGAGGGCACCCTGCCCGGGCAGGAGGTGCGGGTGTTGACGCTGGCGGAAGTGGCCCTGCACAAAGCCAATACGCTGCTGATTCAGCCCCCGGCCCTGGTTTTGATCGGTGAGGTGGTGAATGTGCGAAACAAGCTGGACTGGTTCTCGCAGCTGCCGCTGGCAGGAATGACATTTGTCATTGCAAGGGCTGAAAGCGATGCGGCGGCGATGGTTCAGCCACTGGAAGGGCTTGGGGCGCGTGTTCTTTCGGCCCCGGCGATCAGGGTAGGGCCAATCGCCGGGAAAGGCCCGCTGGACACAGCCATAAGAACACTTGAGCGATTTGACTGGCTGGTGTTCACGTCAGGCAATGGGGTTCGGTATTTTATCGAGCGACTTTTTGAGCTTGGCTTTGACCTGCGAGCCCTGGGCCGGCTGAAAATTGCTGCGATTGGTCCCGCCACGGCGGCAAGGCTGCGGGATGTGGGGCTGGTGGCCGACCTGGTGCCAGAGAAATTTCGCTCGGAGGAGCTTGCGGAAGCACTGAGCAGGGAAGTTGGTGGAAAATGCGTGCTGCTTGCGAGGGCCGACCGCGGTCGGACACTTTTAAGAGACGAGCTTGAATCGGTGGCATCTGAAGTGGTGCAGGTGCCGGTTTACACCAATGCTGACGCGGAAAAGCTGCCAGACGATGTGATTAATGAAATTCAGAATGCAAAAGTTGACTGGGTGATGCTGACCAGTTCGGCTATGGCACGGCGTTTTGCAGCACTTTTGCCAGCGGATCTGTCGCCGGAATGTCGCCAGAAAATGAAATTCGCCAGCATCAGTCCGGTGACAACAGGAGCAGCACGCGAGTCAGGAATTGAAATTACGGTTGAGGCGACTGAATTTACAATTGCGGGTTTGATTGACGCCGTCATTGCATTTAGGAAAGAGCAGAAAGAGGTTTCCGGCAATTGAGATCAGTAATCGCGAAATGGCCCACGGGGCTCGGCCATTTGCATTTCGATCTGCCAGTCGTGGAACTTCTGTTTTAATTCACGATAAATTTCAGGCCTGGTTTCCTTTAAATTAACTGATTCGGAAGGATCATTCGCAAGATCATAAAGAGCTTCACTGGCCGGTTCAAGGCCGCGGCGATCGCGTTCATTCCATGAAATCCATTTATATTGGCCAACACGCGCAGCCTGATAGGCGCTGGGCCAGTCCCAGAACATTTCATTTCGCTTGGTGGGTGGTTTGCCCATAAGCACATCAAGCATGTCGAAACCATCCAGATGCAATCCGCCGGGAATTTTAGCACCGGCAGCGGATGCAAGAGTTGGCAGGATTTCAAGCGATGAAAGAAACGCCGTGGTCGTGCGTCCCGGCGGAATTTTGCCTGGCCACCAGGCGATCATGGGCACACGCAGGCCACCTTCAAAGCCGCTGCTTTTCCCGCCACGCAGTTTTATTCCATCAATAATTGCACCATTTCGGCCGTTATCGGCCATGAAAATGACAAGAGTGTTTTGATCGAGTTGCAATTCACGAATCAGTTGAAATATATCGCCAATGGCTTCATCCATGGCTGTAATCATGCCGGCATATTTCGTGGCCGGATTGGCATGGTCGTGGCCTGGATAGTATTTTTTGAGATATTCGGCCGGCACCTGGTTCGAGTCTTTCTGAAGATTTGATGCGCTGTGCGGTGCATTAAATGGCAGATAAAGGAAAAATGGACGGGTTTTATTATCACGAATAAATTGCAATGCTTCACGGCGGAAAATATGAGTGGCATATTGCCCCTGGTCAGCCGTGGTTCGCTGGTTATTACGAAACATGCTGTGCACACCATAACGCTCGTGCGTGAAATAATCAATTCCATTATTACCATGACCATAAAAATAATGAAAACCCCGCTGGGTTGGCAGAAAACGTTTCGCCTGGCCCATATCCCACTTACCAATTACAGCCGTTTGATAGCCTGAAGATTGTAATATATTGCCGAATGTCATTTCGCGGGTGTCAAGGCCCAGTGTCATTTCCGGCGATACGGCATATTCTGTAGGAGAATAACGATGTCCAAAATTGACCATGTCATTACGAATCATCTCATAAGTGCCATTTCGCTGCGGGTAACGGCCAGTGATCAGGCCGCTGCGAGATGGCGTGCACACAGACGCAGTGACATAAAACTGCGTGGCTTTCACACCTTCAGTTGCCATTTTATCAAGATTGGGTGTGCGAAACTGGCTTTTGCCATAACAACCAAGATCAAAGCCCTGATCGTCGCTGACAATTAAAATGATATTGGGTCTGGGTTTGGTTTTATCATCAACTGCCTGTAATTTTAACGGATTAAAACAGGCAATATGAAGAACAGTTATATAGATATATGTTTGTTTGTTTAATAGAAACCTTTTAATCATTTTGACGACACCCTGACTTGGAATGGCGATGCGGGCAGGCCTTCAGCGTTCACCAGATTGCAGACAGGATTCTGCGACCAGCCATAACGCACTATGAAAACATCGATATTGGCTGCAGAGATGAATATTGCATTATTTCTGATTTCAGCTGTTATCGGCCTGAAGACACCATCAGTCCCGGCGATTTCAAACCCGGCCGGAGGTTCTCCATCCTTGGTTTTCAGGCCATTTACCGCATGAGTAAATTGAATATCAACAGCATTATTCCTTAAAATTGCTGATTGCATAATCGGCCCCGAGGATTCAATCGGTTCTCTGTAAACCATTGCCCGGGCTAATAATGCAAGTCGATGGCCCACAGGTGCTTTGTCCTGTGGATGGACATCGGCAGGGCTTCCGACATCGATGGTGACTGCCATGCCTGTCGAATTCATGGCAGATGTTTCACGCTGTATTTCGCGAATTTCGGGCCAGTTGATTGCATTTTGAAAATTAGGCAGTTGCACGAAGAGAAAGGGTAATTGTGGCTGGCGAAAAAAGGCTCGCCAACTCTGAACAAGTTTCGGAAACATTATGCGATAAAGTGCCGGATCATGTGCATTGGATTCGCCCTGATACCAGATCACACCTTTGATTTGCATTTGTTCCAGTGGCCTGATTCCCGATTCAAACATGAAACCGGGATGATAGGGATGCGATGCCGGTGGGCGGGCAAGTTTCAATTCCGTTGAAATTTTCTTTAAATTGACCAGGGCTCTTTCACGACAGAAAACATGCACCATTTCATTGGAATACCAGTCTTTTTCCAGAAAAGGTTTTAAGCCCGGATCGCCACTGATGGTTTCCAGCGAAAGCCATGATTCAATGGGTGTACCACCAACGGCGTTCTGCAAAAGGCCGACGGGAATGTTCTGTGATTGCATTAATTCCTGGCCAAAGAAAATTGCCACACCCGAGAATTCAAGGGCTGATGCAGGCGAGATTGCTTCCCAGGCACCAGCCATATAATCATGCGGATTGCATTTCGCCAGTTCGTTTTCGTGAAATTCACGACCCTGGGTCTGTGGGCGTCCACGCAGTTGCAGGAGCCTGATATTCTGCAGATCAGGGCTTCGGGCCAGGCTGGGGCCACCGATGGAATCTTTTAGTGTCCACTGCATGTTCGACTGACCTGAACAGAGCCAGACATCGCCGAAAAGAATATCCTCAAAAATCAATTTGTTATTGCCTTCGATCGTGAGATTGACAGGCTTAAATGATGGCTGTCGCGGGCTGAAACGAACAGACCATCTGCCGATACCATCAGCAATTGTATTTTTTGTTTCATGGCCCAGAGTGAATTTGATTTTTTCACCGGGTGCGGCTGTGCCAGCAATCTGAATTTCGCGGCCATGCTGCAGCACCATGTGGCTGCCAAAAATCGGAGGCAGGCTGACTTCAGCATGGCTAATCGGCTGGAAATGAAGGAACAGCAGCACAAAACCAGAATAATATTTTTTAATTCCTTGATGAATGATCCACTGCATTTTGAATAATTCCTGATTTATTTCAACTGGTCCGGTCAAGCAGCAGCTGGCTGTAAGTTCTGGTCAGGGTGCGGCATAGGCCGTATTGATAGATTATTCCCCAGGCAAGGTCGGCAAATGCAAGTGGCCAGGCCATGGGACCGATTGCATTTGGCCCGATGGTCAGGAGAATGAGGGCGGCGGCGAATCGGAGATAACCTTCCCAGAAGATAATGCTGGCCCGGTCTGGCAGATTTCGGGCTGCGAGAACCAGAGTTGCCGATGTGTAGAGCAGAAATGCGCCGAAAAACAGACTGTGATAGGCCATGGCCATTTCATTTGCTGCCAGGTGCTGCATAGCCGAGGCAATTGAAATGAGGGAAAGAATAATATTCCAGGCAGCGGAAATCACGACAATTCTGGCCATTGAAATATCATCTTCCTGTGGTTGCAGAAAATCAGGTTGATCGTGCAGCGGCAAAGGGCGGCAAAATCTCTGGCAGGCAATCAACCCGGAATTATCTTATCAGAACCGAACCCTGACGCATGCATTTTTCATATCAATAATCCCAATTTTCTGAATTTGCCATTGTCAACTGAAAAAACATGATGAAATCTGGCAGCTTTTCACTTTTGTCGATCACACTTTTCAGCTATTCTCAGAAACCATAGCGACTGAACAGAATTGACCGAGCACCTGATTATGCCGAAACACGAATTTCAGTGGCCTGATTACCTGGTAATGCTGGTCTATTTTCTGGCCATGCTTGTTATTGGCATTCGCGCCGGGCGGCATTCGCAGAAGAAAAACGAATATTTTCTGGCCGAACGACAGATTCCCTGGTATGCCATCGGCCTGAGCATTGTGGCGACATTGATTTCATCGCTGACTTACATTTCAGAGCCCGGAGAGGTATTTCTTTCCGGTTTTACGAATATCACAGGCAAGTTTATTGCAGTGGTGCTGGAAGCGAATTTCGTCCTGTTCCTGTTCATTCCGTTTCTCATGCGGTTCCGGTTTACTTCAGCCTATGAATATCTCGGCTGGCGGTTTGACAGACGAACGAGGCGACTGGGCGTCTGGCTTTTCAGTCTGCAGACTCTGGCATGGATGGGTTTTGTGATACTGGCCATGGCCCGGACGATGTCGGAAGTGACAGGATTTGATCTTGCCCTGCTAATTTTTCTGATCGGTATCGTCACGACACTTTACACGATGGTTGGAGGCTACCGGGGAGTCGTCTGGACAGATGTCGCACAGTTTTTTCTGATGCTTTTCGGTGCCATCGGTGTGCTTTTGATTGTTGCCATAAGAACCGGCTCAGGCCCGGCAGAATGGGTTCGGACGGCCATTGAAGTGCATGGCCCGCATCAGACACGATGGATCAGCTTTGACCCTTACGAGCGTACGACGATTCTATCATTTGCCCTGACAATGTTTGTGTGGCACGTCTGCATACACCTGGGCAACCAGATGACGGTTCAGCGATATTTCTCAACGACCGACCTAGCGGCTGCCCGCAAGAGTTTTGTGCTGGCCGTGGGAGGAAACATTGCAATTAATGGCCTGATGGCGCTGGTGGGGCTGGCCATCCTTTACACCAGTCTGAAGGGGAATTCGGCGATCGACCTGTCGCAGGCCAAGAAAGCCGACATGATATTCCCCCGGTTTATCGTGGAATATCTACCCACAGGTCTTGCCGGAGGCGTTCTGACAGCCGTACTGGCTGCTGCAATGTCAACCATTTCATCAGGTTTTAATTCACTGGCAACTGTACTGACAATTGAAAGAAGTGGCTTGCCTGATGGTGATCGTACTGGTTTTGCCCGTAGGATTACACTTTCGGCCGGGCTATTTTCAACCTTTTTTGCATTCGGCATTGACAGGCTGGTTCAGGACCGCAATATCGTGGAAATGATGCCCAGAAGTTTCAATTGCTTCACTGCCCCGCTGGGTGGAATGTTTCTGGTTGGAATATTTATGCCATGGATCAGGGGCAGGGCTGTTTATCCGGCGACCCTGATTGCATTTGCTTCGGCCATTGCAGTGGCTTATGGCAAAGAAATCCTGGGGTTCGAGAAGAACATGAGTTTCACGCTTGTCATGCCATTTTCGCTGGTTATGATGTTATCAGCAGCCATCATTCTTAATTGCATTTTACGCGGGCCGGAGATAAACACCATCGGGCTGACGTGGTTCAGCCGAAAACAGAGGCCTGCAATTGACCCGCAACTGGTGGCAGAAGAGCTGGTGGAGAATTAAAATGTCGGAACGTTTTCGCGTTGTATTTGCCGGGATAGATCATCCGCATGGAGCCGGCTGGCGGGAATCGCTGGCAGGGCTTGAAGATAAAATTGAAATTGTTGCATTTCTAACCGGTTTCAATGGTTCAGTGGCAAGTCTTGAGGAACGTCATGCAGGGC
Organism: Planctomycetaceae bacterium; assembly: GCA_040374745.1. GTDB lineage: Bacteria > Planctomycetota > Planctomycetia > Isosphaerales > Isosphaeraceae > QWQI01. Next base: position 8,642 of record JBEITT010000078.1, read on the forward strand.
TGCCCCGTTTTGATACGGTGGAAAGCCTGATTACGTGGGGGCAATTTGACGGAGCGATTATTTGTCTGCCGAATGACGAAGTGATTGATGCCGGCTGCCAGTTGGCGGCTGCAGGCAAGGCCCTGCTGGTGGAAAAGCCATGCGCGGCAAGGGCCGATGACTGGAAGCAACTGGCAAATGCAATTAAGCAAAGCCGGGTTGCATTTCAGGCCGGTTATATGTGGCGATATGACGAAGGTGCGAACCGACTGAAGGCGATGTTTACCGAAGGGAGATTTGGCAAGCCGGTGGCAATGCGCATGCACTGGATGACCAGCGATGTGGGCAGGCGTGGGCCGGGGCATTATCTTTTCGATAAAAGTGTGAGTGGTGGGGGCTTTTTCAACTGGCTGGCATGCCACTGGATAGATCTTGTGCCGTGGATCACCGGTCGAAAAGTGACAGGTGTCTGTGCCAGGGTTGGAAATTTTGGCGAATCAATGATTGAAGTGGAGGATGGTGGAACAGCGATTCTGGAATTGGATAACGGGTGCCAGGTGACAATTACAGGAGGATACTGGTTACCACGATGGGCGGGCGAGGCTGGGGTATCGATTTACGGGAGCCAGCGATGGCTGCACTGGGACCCAAGCCGATCGGGCACGGCGGGGCATTTTGAAATTCACGGACCGCAGCCGCAGTTTATGGCGATGAATGAAGATTTTTCAATTCCAGCGGATACATTCAAGGGTTATGGAGGCCAGAAGACGCTGGATTTGATCAGCGACTGGATCCATTCAGCCAGAAATGGCAAGGCGTGCCGTAATACTACCGCCAGCGTGCAGGATGCACTGAGGGTGATAGATGCGATTTATGAATCATCGGACAGCGGACGGACCGTCAGGATTGATTAATATTGATAATTAAATATCAGATTTTGATAATATATGCTCTGCCAGGCCGAATGAAAGTGTCATGCCTGCGCCTGACGGGCCATTAATGATCGTAACGCCAGGTTCGGGCAGGGCGGTGTAAAAGGGCTTTTCCGGATGTTTGGCATAGCAGCCATTCCAGCGGGATGTTACGCGAAGTCCGTCGAGATCAAGGAAGGTGTCGAGATAGCGGAGGATGAGATCATCAATTCGACTTTTATCATAGGGTTCAATTTCATTTTGATATTCGTGGGAATCGCCAAGGGTGATTTCACCTGTTCCCTGCTGGCTGACAAGCACATGAATGCCCAGGCTTTCATATTCGGGCAACTGCTGAGAAAGCCGCGACCTGAGTGCAGGTAATGTTTTACATTCGGCGAACGATTTATAATGACAGAGAGTGAGCCCGGCGGCAAGCATCACACCAAGGCGGCTGGTTTTATCGGGCAATTCGGCACGCATCATCTGCAATTTGCATTTGATCAGGCCTGATTCGGCAAAAACTTCGGGATAGAGAGTTTCAAAGTCTTCGCCCGAACAGACCCAGATATGGGCCGGTTTAATTTTTCGCCCGGGGCCGACTCGCCAAAATCCATCGGCAAGCGGCAGTGCAACGGCCGAGAATTGAAATTCAACACCATAATTCCGATTTAAATAAGCAGGCATGCCCCAGATGACTTCACGCGGGTCAACGCCCATTTCGGTGTGGCTCCAGAGACCGCATTTCAGGCCATGGGCGTGCACAAGTGGCACACGACGACGAATTTCAGAGGGAGCGAGCAGTTCGCGACGGGCGGAAACCTCAGGCGAATTTTGCTTGATATAATCTTGATATTCAGCCAGAACGGCGGCTTCGTCGTCGTGATAGGCCAGGTGCAGGCTGCCTGCGTTGTCGTGCCAGAAGCCGGCTTCGGCAACGACATTTTCCCAGTGAAGCCGGCTGGCAAGAGCCATTTCCTGCATTGGGCCGACGGGCTGGCCGATGGGCCAGACCATGCCAAAATTGCGGCACGAGGCACCGACGGCTTTACGGCCGCGTTCAACGACAAGCACTTTCCGGCCCATTTTTGCCAGATGGTAGGCATGAGCCAGACCTAGAATTCCCGCACCGACAACGAGATCGTCCATTGTGCTGCCTGCCCGACTGATTCCGGCGAAAAACCGGTGGAAACTCACACCGTTTGTGATTGATTTATGTTATTATGGGCGGTGATGCGGCAAAGATGCAACCGGAAATTGAGCCGGCGGGCCTTTGCTGAACGAAAGTCGAGACGAAAAGACACCTGGGAATTGAAAACATGCGACGATTGCAAATGAGTCAGATGATTTCGGCCATTGCGTATTTGTTTCTGTCGGCCCCTTATCTGCCAGCGGCTGAGGAGTTCAAGCCGTTATTTGATGGCAAATCAACAATGGGCTGGACAAAGCCTTATGACTGGGGCGATGTGGCAGTGAAAGATGGTGAAATTGAATTAACAGCGAACAAGAAGTTTTTTCTTGTGACTGAAAAGACATACAGGAATTTCATTCTGGAAGGTGAAGTTTTTTGCCCCAAGGGCGGCAACAGCGGATTTCAATTCCGATGTCATTTCAGCAAGAACAAGCTGTGGGGCTATCAGGCGGAGGTTGACACATCAGACAGAAAATGGGCGGGCGGGCTTTATGACGAGGGCCGGAGGGGCTGGCTGGTGAACCTGAAGGACAAGCCCGAGGCCCAGGCAGCCTTTAAAAATGGCGGTTGGAACAAATATCGGGTTGAAGCAACAGGTGATCATATCAAGATATTTGTAAATGGTGTTCAGACCGTTGATTTTCATGATTCAATGGATGCTGACGGGCATATTGCCATTCAGCATCATGGCGAGAAGGGGCTGACCTACAAGTTCCGCAATATCCAGATCAAGGAATTGCCATAACCGGCAGGGATTGCTGAGCGGGAGTCAGTTGAGGCACGCGCGGGCGTGCCTCACTTTTTGAATTGAAACAGACAATTGTATTAGATACAGAAGTGGTAAAGTGTCAGATTCTGAATTGCCGGAACCAACGGAAAAGACAGAGGAAACAAGGCTTGACAAGCTGGTTTCGCAGCGATTTGCCCTGTCGCGACGGGCAGCGCAGGAGGCGATCATTACAGGGCGAGTTGATCTGGAAGGTTTTCTCTGCCAGGAACCTGGCCGGATGGTGGAGCCTGATGCCCAATTGCATTTTGACATGAATCGGCCGAAGGCGCGGCGGGTGGTTGACAGCCCGGTGAATGTGCTTTATGACGATAGTCATTTTGTGGTGATTCAAAAACCGCCGGGCGTGCCGACGACTCCTTCTGGCGATTGGGAGACTGATACAGTTGTCTCACGTGTGGGTCGGTATTTTGCCATTCGTCATGGCGGGCAGGAGCCCTATGTGGGCGTGGTGCATCGGCTGGACATGGACACATCGGGCGTGATGATATTTGCCAAGAATCCGGAAGTAACGCGAAAGCTGCAGGAGACATGGCGATCGCACGACATTGGCCGGGAATATCTTTCAATTGTGATGGACAGTCTGCCAAAGGAGTCGATGACCTGCCGGCGGGAGGTGGTTGAGACTGGTGAGAGAAGGAGGAGGCTGGCGCGGCCGGGAGAGAAGGGGCAGGAGGCTGTGACACATATTGAGCTGGTGGAGGTGTTGTCGCGCCGGGGTTCGCTGGTGCGATGTATTCCGGAGACGGGGCGGACACACCAGATCAGGCTGCATTTAAATTCGATTGGCTGCCCGGTTTTTGGCGATGAGCTTTATGGCCGCAAGGTGAGGAATGACCAGGTGAAGCCGCCCAGGCTTTGCCTGCATGCTGCACGGCTGCATTTCAAGCATCCGGTGACTGGCGAGGCGATGGAATTTGACACGCAGTTGCCCGACGACATGGCCCACTTTGCCCAGAAACTGGCCAAGCTGGAACATAAGCAGGACAGGGCGAGACGGAACCGGAGATCATCTGATGATTAACTCCGGAATCAGTTGTCGTTATTTTTGGTGACTGATTCAACCCGGCTGAAAACCCGGCCATCGATCAGCCGGGTTTCGATCAGGCCGGCTGATTGAATTTGATCGACGCTGCGAATGACGCTGGTGCCATCAGCTGCGAGAGTGACGCTGAAGCCTCTGCCAAGGACTTTCAGGGGGCTGAGGGAATCAAGCACGGCTGCCTGGCGTTGAATATTGGTATCAAGGCGAGTCAGGTGTTTTTGGATTGCATTTTTTAATCGCGATTCCATTTGCTGCACATTGGCACTGGCACGCTCAACAAGGCGCGAGCCGGAGGCGGTGAGACGGCGATCGAGATCAGACAGACGTTTTTCGGCTGTAGTCAGGCGGTGGTTCAGGGCGTGCTGCAATTGCAACTGATATTGTGCAATTTGTTGTTGTATTTCATTATAATGTGGAAATATGGCTGTGGCAGCGTGGGTTGGCGTGGCGGCGCGGAAATCGGCGACCATGTCGGCAACAGAGGTATCAACCTCGTGGCCGACGGCACTGACAACTGGCACAGGCGAAGCGGCGATGGCGCAGGCCAGTTGTTCGTCGTTAAACGGCCAGAGATCCTCGCGGCTGCCGCCGCCACGAGTGACGACGATCAGATCTACATCTTCAAGCCGGCTGGCAAGTCGAACGGCCCTGGTGAGCATGGCGGCGGCCTGGTCGCCCTGGACCAGAGAATCAATGACCAGCAGATTGGCCAGTGGCCAGCGGTCGCGGGCTACCCGCCAGAAGTCTCGGAGGGCCGCCCCACTGGCACTTGTAATAACGGCCACTTTTCTTGGAAACGGGGGCAATGGCCGCTTGCGTTCTTCGTCGAAGAGGCCCTGGGCGCGAAGCCGGTCGCAGATCTGGCGGAAGGCGAGATCAAGCGAGCCCTGGCCCATAGGTTCCACGCGATCGGCGATGAGGCTATAGGCACCGTTTTTGGGATAAAGTTCAATTTTGCCATGAACGATGACCTGGAGGCCGTCGTCGAGATCAAATGGAATACGGGCCAGCATGCTTCGCCAGATGGTGAGATTGAGTTTGGCCGACTCATCTTTCAGGGCACCGTAAAAATGGCCGCTGGAAAAGACCTTGCCGCCGGAAAGTTCGCCCTGAACCGAGACTTCGGCGAAGCCTCGTTCCAGCACGCCTTTGATGCGGAGTGTAATGCCGCTGACGGTCTCAAAATCGTTTTCTTCAAAATTGAAATTCGGGCTGGTTCGTCGCTTGGCGCACATGATGTTATTGAAATTTCAATGATATTGCATTAAGGGAATCAGGACACTGGCCTGTGCCAGAGAATTGTCCAGTGACGGTCAGATGTCATGGCCACTGCTGTTCGCGGCAGGCCATAATCATCGAGAATATCGGCGACTTCTGTCGTTGTCAGGGCGGCGTGAAGGCTGTCGGCGAACATGGCCCGGGCGATGGGCGGGGCCACTTCGGCATAGCGATTGACGATGGAATCAAGGCGGTTCCGGTCAACAGGCCTGGCCAGGTCTCTGACAAAGAGTGTACCACCGGGTGCGACCAGACGGATCATTTCGCCGATTGCAATTTCAGGGCGGGGGATGTGATGCACGATGGAATTGGAGATAACGGCCTCAAAAGAAGCATCAGGAAATGCAATTTTTTTGGCATCGTGCTGCACCAGTTCAATGCGGTCGGCCAGACCGGCATTGCGGACGTGATTTTCAGCGATGGCGAGCATGTGGGCCGCGGCATCAAGTGCCCTGATATGAGCTGAGCGGTCGGCGATGGCCAGAACGAGAGGGATCAGGGCGGTACCGGTGCCGACATCGACATACCAGCCGCCCCGGCTGGAGCCATGTTCTGCGAGAAAATCGGCCACGAAGCGGGCATTGACGACGCTGTGATCCATGGCGTCATAGCCCTGGGCCTCGTCGGCCGTGTCCATCAGTTCGGTTTCCAGCACGCGTGGCAGGGTTGAAGTGCTCATTTTTTCGCAGTTTGCGGGTTTGGTGTCCGTCAGTGTAACTGCCTGAATCTGCCCTGAAGCAACAGCTTCCGGGGTGCATTGACCGGTGTCTTTGCCGGAATTAGCCATGACGTGCGCAGGGCCGATTCGTTATGATACATGTATCTTAACGAATTTCGACACCCTGGAAGGCGAAAAATGGCGGAAAAATATCAGAAACCGATGGAAGCGAGCATTCGCGACACGAGCCCGCAGTTTCGGGGCGAGCCGACGCACACGCAGGACGAGCAGTTTCTCACGCGATCAATGCCCGCCATGCCACGGCCATTGGCCCCGGAGCTGGCCTATTTTACGCGGACGGACACGTGGCGCGTGATGCGGATGCAGAGCGAGCTGGTGATGGGTATTGACAAGTTGTCGGACCTTGGGGCAAGCGTGGCGATTTTCGGGTCGGCAAGGCTGAAGGAGAATGACCCCGATTATGCCGCGGCCCGGAAGCTGGGGCAGATGATGGCTGAAGCGGGGTTTGCGGTTATTACCGGCGGCGGGCCGGGCATTATGGAGGCGGCCAATCGCGGTGCGCTGGAAGCCGGCGGGCTTTCGATAGGTTGTAATATCGAGCTGCCATTTGAGCAGAAGCCGAACGCTTATCTGACACGGTCGATTGATTTTCAGTATTTTTTCGTGCGCAAGACGATGTTTATCAAATATGCCAACGGATTTGTGATTTTTCCGGGCGGATTTGGTACACTTGATGAGCTTTTCGAAGCCATGACCCTGGTGCAGACGCTGAAGATTCAGCGATTTCCGATCATACTCTACAACCGTAGTTTCTGGTCGAAACTGCTTGAATTCATTCATTCGACACTGATCGACCGTGGTGTCATATCGCCCGAGGATCTGAACCTGCTGGTCGTGAGCGACGACCTGGAAGAGATTCGCAAGACGCTTCTTGACTGCTATTTCAACCGCTGCTGGGTGACGTGGAAACGGTCGGAAGGGGCGAGCGAGCATTCAGACCCGCCCGGCGCACCGGCCACGGCCGTTAACCCCGAGAAAAGCGATGCCCAGTAGCCTGCCCGCCTGAAATACAATTTCATTCATCGACAGACCTGCCCGAGCCTTCCTGCCATGCGACCCAACCAGAACGACACCACCACCAACACACCTGCTGAACTGCAACCCGACCCAGGTGCTGATGAAATACAATCTGTATTGAAATCGGCAGGGCCGGCGGCAGCCATTGAAAAGCTGATTGAAATCAGCATGGCGAAGAATGAGCCAAGGCCGCTTCTGGACGCCCTTCTGCTGAAGGCCCGCTTTGAGCTTGGCCTGCCGGGCAGCGGTGCAATCAGCGAGCAGATTGACCCTGAATTGAAATTAAAATATGAAGACCGCTATGTTGAAGCCATCAGGCAGGTGGGCCAGCGGCTGCTGGCCCAGGGGCAGATTGCCGCAGCGTGGCCGTATTTTCGTGTGATTGGCGAAAAAGATCCGGTGAAGGCTGCGATTGAGGCTTTTGAGCCGGCCGAGGCTGACGAACACACGCTGGGCGCGGTGATTGACGTGGCCTTTCAGCAGCAGGTGCATCCGGTGAAGGGTTTTTCGTGGATTCTTGACCGCTATGGCATCTGTTCGACGATTTCATCGTTTGAAGCCCTGCCGAATGACGAACAGGTGCGTGCCGAAGCGGCAGGCATGCTGACAAAAGCCCTTTACGAGCAATTGCAATATAGCCTGGCCTCAGAAATTGAGCGTCGCGATGGCACGCGGCCTGAGGCAAATGTGCGGGTGGCTGATCTGCTGAAAGACCGGCCCTGGATATATGACGACGATGCCTATGCCATTGATATTTCACATTTGTCGTCAGTCGTAAGGCTCTCGCCGCTGCTTAAGGACGAGGCCAGGATACGCCTGGCCGTAGAGCTTGCACAATATGGATCAGGCCTTTCAGACCGATTCCGGTATGATGGTCTGCCGCCGTTTGAAGATATTTATGCCGATCACCTGGTTTATCTCAATGCGCTGCTTGGGAATGAAGTGGAAAATGCGATCAGCCATTTTCGCGGCAAGCTGACGGCAGGCGAGGAGGGTGATGAATATGGCGAACCGGCCGACCCGATGGAGACACTGCCGGCACAGACGCTTGTAAGACTACTGGCGCGGCTGGGTCGAAAGCTGGAAGCGATCGAGGTGGCGGCAGAACACCTGATGGGCGTGCCCGAGGGATATTTGCTGTGCCCGAGCCTGACAACGCTGTGCCGCGAGGCGAGAAGGCTGGATTTGCTGGCCCGGGCGGCAGCGGGGCATGGTGATCTGGCCCTTTGCCTGGGCTCGCTGATTGAAGAAATGCAATCAGCCGGGAAGAATTAAAATGCAATTCAGGCGGGGCGTGAAATGAAACGGGAATTGCCTGAAGCGAGAGAAGTGGTGCTGGTGCGGGGCCTTTTTGCGCCTGACGAGGCTGAAAAGGCTGGGGAACTGGTGCAGAAGGCGGTGCCGGGAAGCCTGTGGCATGTGAAGATACGAACGGCCGAGGTGACTGGCGAATTGATTTTCAGGTCGAGCCTGGGCGGATTTCCGCTGGAAGAGTGCATGTGCATAGACCTGAAGCTGGACAGGGCGGTGCCGGTGGAGCCGGGGCTGCGATTTCAAATACACTTGTCGCAGGATGAGACGCTGCGGGCGACCGGTGTGGTGCGGCCGTGGGATTAATTCAGAATCATTGAAATGTAAACCAATCAGGAGAGTGAATCATGAGAATTATGACGATTGCCCTGACGATTGCATTAAGCGTGGCCGGGCTGGCAGGTGCCGATGAAATGAAATCGCTGTTCGATGGAAAATCGATGGCTGGATGGACACAGATCGGCGGTAAGAACAAGAATGCGTGGAAAGTGGAAAATGGCCTTCTGGTGATGGATGGCGAAGGCGGAGGCTGGATTGCGGCCGATGGCGAATATGCCGATTTTCAGTTCAGCCTGGAATTTCAATTAACCAGCGACAGCAATTCAGGGGTTTATCTTCGGGCACCGGCCGACAGTTCGCATATTTCCCGCACGGGGATGGAAATTCAGATCCTGGATGATTTTCACGCCAAGTATGCCAAGGTGAAGGACTGGCAGCGTACCGGGTCGATTTATCATGTGGCACCTGCCAAAACCGGGCAATTGAAGCCGGCCGGCGAGTGGAACAAGATGGAAATTACGGCCAGGGGTGCCCATGTGGTGATCAGGCTTAATGGCATGACGATTGTCGATGACATGATTGACAAGCACCCGGAACTGAACAAGGAGCACACGGGGCTGGCCCGGAAGTCGGGGAAGATTGGGCTGCAGTGCCACAATGGCCGCGTTTCGTTCAGGAATATCCAGGCGAAAAAACTTTAATTTTCGCGGGTGACATTGATTTCGGTTTTTGGGGCGGCGATTCGTGTAATTCGACGTGAATAGGCGGGCAGGTTGATGGCGGGATTTTTGGTGTCAAAGACCCAGATTGACTCGCCATTACCGGCAACCATCGTTTTGAGGATCCGGGAATTACCCATATCCCAGTTAAGCATGACGGTGCCGGTTTTTCGGTCGATCAGGAAGAGATCTTTTGTGCCCATGGCAACAACCACCTCGCTGCTGTCGGGCATCCACCTGATTTCACGAAATCTTCTCTGCCCGACTTCAGGGATGATTGTCTGATTTTGCAGCGTTCGCCCGGAAAAATTCCAGAATTGCAATCGTCCCGGGGCACGATGTACTGCCAGCGATGATTTGTCGGGGCTCAGTTCGGCAAGAATCCAGCCATGGCCGTCGTCATCAGGCCATGAACCGAGCCATTCTTTTTTGATGTAATCATAAAAACGGGGTGGTTTTAAGCCGTCTGTCAGGACGAGTATCTGATCAGTGTCGGGGATAAAAATGGAGTGATTGACATTTTCTTCAATAAAAAAGTCTTCAGGATTGTCGGGATTGGAATAATCGAGGAAATACAATTTACGGTCAGTGGTAATCAGCGTTGCCAGCGGTTTCTCAGGGCTGGCGGCCAGCTTGGCATCCTGTAAACGCGCTTCGGCGCTATATTTGAAAATACTTTTTTTCCCGTTTTGAAAATAAGACTGGCTGATAGCCTCGTTGGACTTTGATTTCAGCAGGTGAACTTGATGCACGGCAGGATCTTTGAGCCTGGGTGTCGGCTTCATCACGAGTACGAGATAATCCTGATTGGAATTCGACCAGGCAGAGTCTGTTATGTAATAATCAATGGGCGACACAAAGGGCCTGATCTCTTGATTATTTGCGGATCCTGGCAACGTAACGGCTGGATCAAGCCAGAGAAACGGCATTTCATTTTGCAGCCTGGCAGGTGCCAGGTCGAAATGAAAGAAATGCCCGGTCGTATTACTGATGAAAGGCTCATTCCAGACGCGCATCTGCAAATCGCGGCTGAAGCTCACCAGTTGTTTGCTCCAGGGCAGATAGGCAAGCGACCAGGCAGGCTTGTCGTTGCCACGCAGCTCGCCCATTTTGATGCCTGACGGTATATGATAGATTGAAATAACACCGTTGCCGGAATCAAATGCAACGCAGGAGAGTGTGTCAATTTGGACAACCTGACTGATCCAGGGGATTTTTCGGCCTGAACCGCGCTGAATTCCGTTGTAATATTCTGTTTCCTGAATGTTGATTCGGTTTACAAGCAGTTGCTTTTCCAGATCCCAGATACAGAGTGAATTGTCAAGGCTGGCCGAGACCATCCATTTTGCGTCGGTCGAGAGCACAAGAGACAACACAGCATCGTGATGCCCACGCAGGGAATAGGCTACATCAACCTTTTGAATATCGACGATGAGAATTTCACCCCTGTCGGTACCCACAGCGGCAAGATTTGGATCAGCCAGCAGAGTGATTCCGAAAAGTTCGGCAAATTTACTTTCGCCTGATTTTGATTGTTTCAATAGAGAACGGACAACATTTTCATTGATTCGCCAGATATAAATCTGGCCATTGCGGCCACTAGTGATGATTTTCTGGCTATCGCGACTGAATTTTAAATCAGCAACTTCGCCACTGTGCAGTTTATTTCGTGAGATTAGAGTCAGTTCAGGTAATTTGAAGATCTTCACTTCACCGGCATCATTCCCGATGGCGAGCAGGTTGCCATCAGGTGATATGTCGATACTTTCAATGGGCTTTTCCTGCAATTTGATTTCGCGTATGACACGATTTTTCGTGGTATCAATTTCCCTGACAAAGCCATCGGCCCCACCGGCCCAGAGTGACCTGGTTGCCACAGAGGCGTGCATGACATAATGGGGAACATCGACTGGCAGACCACCAACGACTGTTGAAATGGGGCGGCTCATTTCATTCAAATGGCGCCAGGCAAATTCTCGGGGATCTGCTTTTAAACTGGTTTCCTGCGGCGGAAGCTGAATGGAATTTAAAATGGAATTTAACTGACTCTGATTATTCAAATAGTAATATTTACTGGCGGCAACAATTGAATTGACATATAGCTGCTGCCAGGCGTTGCGCATGCGTTCAATTTCCACGCGACGGGCCGACTGTATCTGTTGCAACTGAAAAGAGCCGTAGAGCAAGGTGACCAGCGCGACAATGGCCATGATGGCCGCGGCTGCACGGTTTCGCCAGAGCCAGGTTTCCAGGCGATATTCAATGCTGTTCATCAAGACGACAGGTGTGCGATGATTAAGCCATGCATCAAGATCAGCAGCCAGGGCGGCAGCGCCTGCATAGCGATCATGCGGGTTTTTGGCCAGCCCCTTAAGCATGATCATCTGCAGGGCATAGGGTATTTCTGCAGGGGGTTGCATGGAAACAGCCGGAATTGAATGCAGGATTTGTCTTTCAAGTTCGTGTGAATTGTCGGCGGCGAAGACCGGCTGACGAGTGAGCAGTTCAAAAAGCACGGCACAGATGCTGTACACATCCGTCCGGGCATCGGGCCGGTCATGGCCCGAGATTTGTTCGGGGGCCATGTAGCAGAGAGCCCCTTCGACATGGCCTGAATTTCGGGGTTGAATGTCTGTCAGGCGAGCGGCGCTGCCGAAATCGGTCACGCAGATGGAAAGCAGTTCGGGGGGCAGTTCGGCGGGATTATCGGCGTAAGGATGTTCAAGCAGGATATTTGAAGGCTTGAGATCGCAGTGCAGGATGCCGTGGCTGTGAAGGTGATCGACGGCCTCAGCCAGTTGTCTGACCCAGCGGGCGGCAATTTCGGGACGGATGGGGCCTTCGTGCTGCTCTAGCCACTGCTGAAGGCTGGGGCCATTGACAAGGCGGCTGACGAGGTAAGGCAGGCCCCGGTGCACGCCAATATCAAGCAGGGGAACGACGCCCGGATGAAAAATTTCACTGATGGCTGCGCCTTCGACAAAAAATCGATCGCGCACGGCGGAAATGGCGAGAAGTTCGGGGCGGGGGCACTTCAGGGCAACTTCTCGCTGGGCGAGGAGATCAAAAGCGCGATAAACCACGCCAAAACTGCCGCAACCGATGCGGCCGCGCAGCTCAAAACGGTTGGCGATGCATAGCCGGGCGGGGGTGTCGTCATGATTGACATCTGACAGAGACACGCCGGGTTGATTGATCAAAAGACTGGTATCAGGCAATAACGCCTGGGCATCAGCGAAGCCAGTCAGGGCCAGGAGCCTGAGACTTTGGGCGAAAGGGGCAACAGCCGGGTCGTCAAATTCAGTGCTGGTTGTACCAAGCAAAGCCCCCATGGGCGAATCAGCATGGCCTGGCTGGCGAATGCGAGCCATGGCCAGTTCAAGTTTGTCGTAAGTGGCATCAATCGAATCCGGGGACAATAATGAATTGTCAATTGGCGATTGAATACCTGAATCGATTTTCGAGAAAGAGTCGTCGCTTTTCAGCCCGTGATCCGGAGGGTGTTCCAAAGTGCATTGAACTCCTGCAGGGCTTTCATTCGGGCGTAGCGAACCTGATGTATTTTACAGTTGACAATCTGGGCATGGGCTTCAAGCGTTTCGCCATCGAGCCAGAGCTTCAGGGCAAGCTGATATTCGGGGAGGAGCCGGCTGAGAACAAGCTGAACGCGGTCGGACTGTTCGCGAATTATGGCGGCAGTGCCGGGTGTGGCGTCTTTTGAAACGAAGATTTCGCGGTTATCGTCGGGCTGAAGGGTGTCGGTCATGGCCAATTGGATGCGGGCCGCGCCTGACTGGGTGCGTAGAAGGGCCACAGCCATGCGAAAATGGATGCGCTTGACCCAGGCGAACCAGGCGGTGGCCGAATCGCCCTGGAATTTGCTGAAACATTTCTGGGCTACAAGCATGACTTCCTGGCTGAGGTCGCGGCTTGAGAGGCTGCGTTTCTGCAAAAGGCGGTGCCAGTCGCGGCTCCATGCCTGCACGAGGGGAAAAGTCATAGCGAAGAGTTTGTCGAGTGATGAACTGCTACCACAGCGGGCTTCGGCAATCATCCGTGCAACCTGAACCGCATCTGCCATATATGACCTTTGTGATGTTAATACTGGTTTATTCTGACGTATAACCTGCTTTAATCATTATCAAAAGATATTAGAAAGCGATTGTCAAGCAAAAATCGGGAATTAGTTTCGGATTTATGTACAAAAGTAAAAAAAAGGGAGTCGCGACAAAGCGACTCCCCATGCATAAGCGATACAGGATCGCCGGATCAGCCGGCGGCGGGAGCAGGGGCGGCCTTGGCTGCACCTTTTCTGCGGGGGCCCTTGGGGCGGGACTTACCGAAACTGCCCTTGAAAATCTTGCCGCGGCGCGTGCGTGGATCACCCTTGCCCATCTGATTATTGCCCTTGCTTCTGGCTTGACGATTCTATTTGACGGATCTTTTTCACAACGATCTCGTTTGTCATAAATTAACTTGCCGATGGCGATTCGTCAACTTCGGCCCTGCAACTTCTCGACGCCAGAATGAGTGTGAGGTCGTCGTCGCAACGGGCCCGGACACGATCGCCTTCGAGAAATTTGCCGAGCTGAGTGTTTTTTTCTTTTTCCGGGAAGCGGGGCGATTCGGCTGCGGCAAAAAGCGGATTGACGAACGATTCAAAAATCGAGCCTGATTGCGATTGAAACAGGATCGGCAGGAGGCCGTCGGTGGTGATCAGAAGCCGGTCGGGGCAGCCTTCGATCACACCTGATTGAAAATGTTCACGCCAGTTGTCGCTTGTCAGGAAAACGGTTTCGCCGGCAAATTCGCCCCGGTGTGGCGGGCCATGCACCAGCCAGGGTGATTCAAGCCGGCTGGCCTGGGCGGCGATCAGGCCGTCGCCCACCATGCCACAGGCCCAGAAATCGGGGAAGATGATGGCCATATTCAGAGTGGTGGCAAGCTCAGGATATTCGCAGTTCAGCACGCGTGCCCGGGCATTCAGGCCGCGCCGGGCCTGGGTGAACAATTCAGCCGCCAGCCCTGCCTGCCAGGCGCCGGCCGAGAACAGCCGATTACGCCCATGTGGTGTGAGTGAAAGCAGGCGAACGGCTTGTGCCAATGACCGGCATGCGGCCCAGGCACCGGCCCACGACTTGCGGGCCGAGCCGGCTCCATCAGCTGCCAGAAGGAGCAGAAAATTTGGAAAGTCGCGATTTTGAAAGCTGATCGAAAGGAAACGATCCTGTGCCGGCTGATTGTTTAAATGGTGAGAAAGGCCGCGCACCGAGGTGGCCTGCACTTGCCAGGTGGCTGAAGGAGATTGCGGCGAGGGTTCCGCCGGGGGCATCAGTGGCTGGCCCGGTGCAGGCGGCGACCCTGATTGGCATGAGGGAAGAGCCGGGCCTGGTTGATATTGCCCGAGTCGTCGAAGTGCCAGTCGGCCGGGGTGGCAGAGACTTCGAGCGAGGCGATGCCGCGGGCTTCTTCCAGAAGTGCTTCAGAGATATAGAGATGCTCAAGCTCAAGCGTGTTGGGGATGATGACCATTCGGGCTTCACTTCGTTCGATACGCCAGCAGGTGTCGAGGCCGGTGGTGATGACTTCAAGGTCGGTGGCCATGGCCAGGGGCACGCGGGCGCGGGTCAGGAAGTTCGACGTGAAGCTGTTGACCTGCATGGGTTTGGGGTCGATCTTCGAGACGAATCGGCGGGTGGTGAGGTCGGCCAGGCCGACGCCGAGGCCATTACCGTGGGCTTCGGTGGCGAGGTCGAGCACGGCCAGGCGGGTGACCTGGGGGCGGGGCAGGTCGGGCATGGTTTCTACGCGCTGGCGGCCGATGACATTGGGGTCCATGCCGGTACCGCTGTAGTTTTTGCCGAGTTCGCCGACGACCAGAAAATCGATCTGGTCAAATGGTAGACGGCCCATGATCTCGCGGGCACGGTTGAGGAGAACCGGCTCTTTTTCAAGGATTTCTTCGGGTTCAAGAGCGACGATGTCGGCGGTGTGTTCGCGGGCGTTTTCAAGAATGGCCAGGCCAAGCACGACCTTGGTATTTTGCAGGAGAAACGTGCCGACTTCGGGGATAAGTTTGCGAAGGCCGGGCAGGCCGAGCTTGTGGACCTGGTTGGCCCCTTCGCGTTTGCCCAGGCCGATGGCGAGCATTTTGAGCAGGCCGCTTTCGTATTGGCCGGTGAACGAGGTGTGCGGCTTAAGGCGATTGACGACGATGATGCCATCGGCGGCGTGGGCATTGGCGTCGAAACAGATGGGCAGGCCGAAGGAATTGGTGCCCAGCGAGACGGTTTCCATGTCGGTCAGCACTTCGCAGGCCATGGCTTCGGGCGTGATGCCGAATTCGGCGAGGAGTTCGCGCTGGCCGTGGGCGGTGGCTCCGCCGTGGCTGCCCATGGCCCCGACGATGAATGGCTGGAAACCAAGCTGGCGAAGGGTGTCGACGACCGATTTGAGGATGCCGGCGATGCCACAGATGCCGCGGCTGCCGGCGGTGATGGCGACGCGGGCACCGGGCGCCAGGCGGCTTTTGAGCTTGCTTTGGAGAATGGCCTGGCACGTGACGGCGGCGGGGTCGGGCAGGTCGGCGACAGTGATTTTCTGGTTAGCGGGGTAAATCCTGGGAAGATTCATGGTCGAAGATGCCCTGCAAGCGTCGTGCGTTGGAGATAAAGGGCGAACCGATTGAGAAGATTGCTAAAATCATATCAAAAAAAGGCGTAAAAAAAATCACACCAGCCTGAGCATGGCTGGTGTGAAAATGAAGCGAGTAGCACATCGATACCCAGGCGGCACGGCCTCCGGTCGGGGGTCAGCCGCCTGGCTGGTACATGGAACCATGCGGGTTCCGCGTACCGCTAAGGATTAACCACGGCGATAACGGCGAGCCGCCAGAAGCCCACCCATTACGCCGGCCCAAGAGAGAATTGTTGTCGGTTCAGGCACGGGCACGGGGTTGATTTTGCCGCCGGTGGCCGCGTAAACCGAGGTGTAAGGACCCGTTGTGGGGTTGTCGCTTTGCAGATTCACAAACTGGGTAGTGAAGGGGTATTTCGTCATGACGACGAAGGCCGAGCTGGTGGCGCCGCTCAGAAGAGGCTGAGTCTGCGTTTCAGGCTCGACAAAAGTGGCTCGCAGCGTGCCGGTTTTGGCCCCTGGCTGCCATGAAAGGCTGGCGGGGTCGGCGATGGGCTGACCCGGGCTGCCGGCTGGGGTGGCCAGGCCACCGATGGCTCCGTCTTTGACTACATAGGCATAGGTGGGTGTGCCCAGGCCGGTGAAGTCGGTGCCTTCGGGCGTGGCATTAAACTGAAACGAGGCACTGTCGGTGTGCAGTGGCGAGTCGCCATGGTCGGCAACCGAAACCTGATAGGCATAGGCATAGAGGCCGTTGGCGGCACCCTGGCCTTCAAAAACCTGGGAGCGAACCGAGCCGGAGACCGGTGCGTCCAGATATTGATAGCTTGAGTCGATGGCCGGGGCACTGTCCAGCGGCTTGAAGAGCTGGTTAAAAAGTGCCGAAGGCATTTCAGGCGTGGCCAGCGTCTGAATGGTGGTGTTGCCGATACTGCCCGCCTTTGATCCATTCGGGCCGGCCAGAGCCAGGGCCAGTCCCAGAATCATTGCGGTGAGTGTTCTTGATGTCTTCATATCATTGATCTTCCAGGGCTGATCGTGAGGGCCTGACCAAAGGACCACTCTCGAACGAGTCTATCCCTAACTCGTTGACCGGAGACCTTCTCCGGACAGTTCTCACGACTGATTTTTCAGGCCCATCCGGTGAATCATTCA
>JBEITT010000020.1:0-59208 GCA_040374745.1 Planctomycetaceae bacterium
GGGACGATGCCAGGCTTGAAGCGGATCTTGAAAACTTTCAACCGCTTTTCGACCATCTTCCCGACGGTGTTTTTGTGAACATTGCCTGGCGATTGCTGGCGAAAGAGAAGATGAGGCGGTTTGACCGAAGTCAGACACCCTACATGGCCTGATCGACACTTGTCGATCAGGCGGCGGATGATGGAAAAACCTGATATTTAATCGACCGACGCGGCCATTAACCAGGGTGCCTGCGGCGGATGCCTGTGTTAGCCAGTTGTAACTTTACCCTGAAATGAGTTTGCCGCAAAATTCAATTTCACATCCACATGAATATTGAGCACCAGATTGAAGATGAACCTGTGAAAAAGGAGCCGGCCTGCTATGGAAAACCTTGTCGAAGAGATAAATTCAGGTGGCGTAAAAAGAGCAAAATGTTTTCAACAAAGCAAAAAAAACGTCCGGTGAAGGCCGGACGTTGAAGGCAGTATCAAAAGAGATCTGTAATCGATCAGACCTGGAAGCTGGATCCGCAGCCGCACGACTTGACGACGTTCGGGTTATTGAATTTGAACCCGCGCTGTCCAAGGTCGTTGGTCACAAAGTCGATCACGGTGCCGTCGAGATAGGGGTCGAATTTCTTTTCGATCACCAGCTTCACGCCGAAGAAGTCGCTGACGCGGTCTTTTTCGGATGTCTCCGTGTCAAAGTTCAGGTCGTAGGAAAATCCGCTGCAACCACCACCCTTGACACCGACACGCAGAACGGTCGATTCAGGAACGCCCTGTTCATCAAGGATTCGCTTGACTTCGTTCGCGGCCGTTTCCGTAAGAGTCACTGACATGGACTGGAACCTCCTCTTGAAATGAGCCTTTTCACCAATGGGCGAATGGAAATCTCTTTATGATCATTCTAGCCGAACCGGCCACTTTGTCAAAGGTCTCCAATTGAGAAACACAGCCTGAAAAAAGGATAAGCGTGTCGCAATCGACGGGTAAATCGATCGAATCAGCCGGTCTATCGGGCATAATCCAGCACCAGAATCTCAGGTGCGCTGGGCAGATTATGCCTGGTCATCTCTACCGAACTGGTTTTGGCCCTGTTGATTCGGTAACGGTTTTCAGCCAGTTTGAGAAATTCTTCGTTGGGCAGAATATTCAGGTTGATCTTATCCGTTTTGAAGTGCATGGGAATGACAACCCTGGGCCGGATTTGGCCCAGAAGAGTCATCAGTTCGTCAAGAGCGATGGTCGGCTTGCCGCCGGTCGAGGCCATCACAATATCGGCATCTTCAAGGGGGGCGCGTTCGGCGGGGGTAAGAGCATGCCCAAGGTCGCTCAGAAAAACGATCTTCAGCCCTTCCATGGTGAAATAAATGACCGTGACTTCATCGCCGGCGAGTTTTTCAGGCGTTTCATACACTGGCACTGCCTGGAAATGCACGCCCCTGAAATGCTGGCCACCCGGCTTAAATTCATGGGCGGCAATCAGTTCAAAGCCTGTTTTGATTTGTCCGGTATGGCTGTGGTAGCGGTCGTTGATGTGGCTGATCACCACGGCATCGGCCGCATCATCGATGGGCAGATAGCCGCCGGCATCAGGGTGGCGATAGGGGTCAAGAATCAGCGAAAGCTCGGGCGATTCCAGCTTGAATGCCGCATGACCATACCACGTGATTTTCATCGACTTTTACCGTTGGCAAATCTTTCAGGGGGTTTGATTTATGCGATGTCAGGCAAGGCCCAGGGTTTCGACATCGTGGCTTGTCAGCCGCTCAACGCCGCTGTCGGATACATAATAGTTATGTTCGATACGCATGCCACAGATGCCTCTTTCGTATATTCCGGGCTCGATCGTTACCACTTCCCGCCCGAGCAGAGATTCCGGGCTTCGGGCCACGAAAAAAGGCGGTTCAGGGTGCATCAGGCCCACACCATGGCCGGCATGGCCCGGCATTTTTCCGGCGAAACCGGCGTCGGCGATGACTCGCTTGACAGCCTGTTCAACCACGGCTGCGCCGCTGCCCACCTTGAGATGCGTAGAGGCTTCCGACAGGGCCTCGACAAGGGCCTTGTGCCTGATCCAAAGCTCATTGGGCGGTTTTGTGCCCATGTATCTGGTGGCCGCAATGTCGGCTCTGTAACCATGCACCACGATGGAAAAATCAAGCAAGACAAGTTCATCGGCACGAATTTTACGATCGCTGGGCGGCCCGCCCACCTCTTCGCAACGGGGGCCAGAGACAACGTCGCCATAAAGCCTGACCGGTTCGCCGATCAGCCGGTTTGCCTCAACCTGCATGGCATCAAAAAGGTCAAGTTCAGTCATGCCGGGTTTTACCGTTTTCCAGGCATGGTCCATCACCCGGCTGACCACGGCTCCGCAGGTTCGCAGCAGTTGAAGTTCGTCGTCATCCTTTTGGATACGCATGCGCCTGACGACGGGATCAATGTCGATCGCAACCGATCGGCCATGCTTTTCGATATGTCCAAGATAAATGTTCCCGGGAACTCGGCCCAGCGAAACCCCGATCGATTCAGGCCGGGCTTTTTCGACCAGTTTGCGGGTTTCTTCGACCGCAAGGGCCAGGCGTTCGCCTGCTGGTTCCAGGCCCCGATACCAGGTGGCACACTGGCGATGATCGACGGCAGCCTGGGCTGCAAAGCCCTCCAGCAGGTTGTCGTGCACCAGGGTGCATTCGTCAGGGGTTATGATGAGATAGGCCGAGGCGTTATTCGCCTGAAAAATATATTGAGGTACAAAGAAATTGGCGAAATAAGCGAGATGGTCAACTCCGCCCAGCACAACCAGATCAGGCTTGGGGTCGAGTCTGCTGAAGAGCTTCGCCCGGCGGGCCCTGCACATTTCGGCATCGAGATCGAACCGGAATGGCAAATCAACTGGAATTCCAAGCTCAGACCCGCGTTTTGTGCTTTTCATCGGAGGTTATTCTCGATCGAGTCGTGTAAATCAACGAGCAACCACAAACCCGACAAGGCTTGTGGCTGCTTCTTAAGTAGATTTATATCAAGGGCTTACAGAGGCTGGATCCAGATATTGCGAAAGCTCACTGTATTGCCATGGTCCTGCAGCAGAATCGGGCCGGGCAGGCCGGGTTTCATGTCGATTCCACCGGGAGTTACGCTGATTTCGCGGTTCTCATGAATCAACTGGCCATTCTGGTGAACGGTGATCTTTGCCTTCTGAACTTCCTTACCATCAACAACTTTGGCTGAATGGAAAGTGATGTCATATGTTTGCCATTCCATCGGCTTGCGGCAGGCATTGACCAGCGGAGCGAACTGCTTGTAAATGCCGCCACAATCGTTATCCTGCGACTTTAAACCATAGGAGTCAAGCACTTGCAACTCATATCGACCAGCCTGATAGACACCGCTGTTGCCACGGGCCTGGCCTTTGGCATCGGGCATATAGGGGGTGCGGAGTTCTACATGCAACTTATAGTTGCTGAATTCCTGCCTGGTTTTGATGTCGCCGGTGCCGCCTTTGCAGGTCAGCACGCCGTCTTCAAAAACCCAGCCCACTGGCTGGCCATTCTTCTTTGTCCACTGCCCGGTCGAGCTTTTCTCTTTGCCCAGCAGCACAATGGCACCCTGGGGCGGTGCCGCGCCCATGGTATCTTCCGCCTGAGTGGCCAGCGTGGCGCATAATACAGTGACAAGACTCAGCAAGATTGGTCGGCGAAGCATGAGTGTCCTCCCGGAAGCACTGAAAGTCAGTCTGGAATCGAGTTTCCCCATGCGGCTAGTCTATCGATACCGGTTTCGAACGCAACAGACCGCTGCCCGAAAATCAGCAGACATTTCAGCGATCGAAACTGTAAGGATCTATAGAAAAGGAACTTCGTGAAATGGCTGCCGCGCCGGAAAGTCGCCGAATCGCTGTCGGCATCGATCTTGGAACGACCAACAGTGCCCTGGCCTGGGCCGATTATTCGCCCGGCCTTGCCCAGATTCGGCCTGCCGTTCTGCCAGTTCGCCAGCTTGTCGCCCTGGGTGAAATTCAGGCCCGACAAATGCTGCCTTCCGCCATTTATTTATCAGCCGATGGTGAGTTACCGGCTGATTCGACAGCACTTCCCTGGGCTTCAGCAGCCGAATCAGGCCCGATTGTTGGCGAACTGGCCCGCCAGCTTGGCCCCAGGGTGCCAACTCGCTTTGTGATTTCCGCCAAAAGCTGGCTTTGCCATGATCGCGTGGAACGCACTGCCCCGATTTTGCCGTGGGGCGCACCGCCTGATTCGGCACGGATCTCGCCGGTTCAGGCTTCTCGATTGGTCCTTGAACACCTGCGTAACGCATTTAACAACGATAGTAAGTTTAAACAATTACAAGATTTACCGATTGTTTTGACAGTTCCGGCGTCGTTCGATGAATCGGCCCGGCGATTGACTGTCGAAGCTGCAAAACAGGCAGGGTTGGGCACCAATCTCACGTTACTGGAAGAGCCTCAGGCGGCTTTTTACGCCTGGATTGCCGATCATCCCGGCAAGTGGCAGGATCAACTTCGGGCCGGTGAAACGATTCTGGTTTGTGATGTGGGCGGAGGCACCACCGACTTCACCCTGATTGCCGCAACAGAAGATGAGACGGGGCCGGGGTTTGAGCGAGTGGCCGTGGGCGATCACCTGATGCTGGGTGGCGATAATATGGACCTGGCCCTGGCACACCTGGTGGAAGGCAGGCTGGGGCAGCGACTTTCAGTAGATCAGTGGACAAGTCTGCGGGCTCAGGCCCGGGCTGCCAAAGAGAAGATGCTGGGCGAAAATCCGCCGGAAAATGTGAGCATTGGCATAACCGGGAAGGGTTCGCGCGTTGTGGGTGGGTCAATGTCGGCCACCGTAGCACGTGCGGAAGTGCTGAAAAGCATTCTTGAAGGCTTTTTCCCGGAATGCCGGATTGATGAACACCCGGCAGGCAGTGGGCGATCGGGGTTTCAGGAATTTGGTTTGCCGTTTGAACAGGAGCCGGCGATTACGCGGCATCTGGCGGCTTTTCTGGCAAGTGTTACACCGGATAAATTGCCATCGGCATTGCTTTTTAACGGTGGTGCCCTGAAGCCGGCGATAATCCGGGACCGCATCGAAAAGACGATTCGCGGCTGGCTTGCTGCTTCAGGCCGCGAACCTGACTCGCTGAGAGTGCTGGAAAATCCGGATCTTGACCTGGCTGTTGCGCGGGGAGCGGCTTATTACGCAGCGGTGAGGCAGGGAGGGGCGGGCCTTCGCATGAGAAGCGGCCTGGCCAGGTCTCTTTATATTGGGCTGGCTGGGGCGAGTTCCGCTGAGAACTGGCTGTGTGTTGTGCCGCGAAATGCACAGGAAGGTGACCCTTACCCGATTCCGGCAACGAATCTGGAGCTTCTGGCGGGTCGGCGCGTGGCGTTTCCGCTGGCCACCAGCTCTATTCGGGCACAGGATGCGATTGGCGATATTCTGCCGCAGGAAACAAAGGGGCTTCGGCAATTGCCGCCACTTGAAGCCGAGATCAGGGTGGGCCGGAAGGCAAAAGCCGAGCAGGTGCCAGTGCGGCTTGAAGCGAGGGTGAACCCGATTGGCACTGTGGATTTGTGGTGTGTGGCGGTGAATGACCCTCGGCGATGGGTTCTTGAGATCGGTGTGAGAAATGCCAGGGCGGGCGAGACTGCCGACGATGATAAAGAGACAATCAGTGTGCCGGGCCAGCCTGAGAAAGCAGGCGTGATAGAAGCCAATCTGCTGGAAGAGGCCGGAAAAATCATTTCAAACGCATTTTCTCAAAGCAGGGCCGAAGCCGATAATGGCCCGCAACGGCTGGTGAAATTGCTTGAAGAGGCCTTGCAGTCGCCGCGCGAACAGTGGCCGGCTTCAGCTTGCCGGTCATTATTTGATTCGCTGAAGGCTGTTGCAGAGCTGAGAAAAAAAAGCCCGGGGCATGAATCACGCTGGTTGAACCTTGTTGGATACTGCTTGAGGCCGGGGCTGGGGCAGGCGGGAGACGATCAGCGAATGAAATTTGTGTGGTCGCTGGCCAGTGTGCCATTGACACATGTGAAAGAAAACCAGGTCTGGGTGGAGTGGTGGGTGCTGTGGCGAAGGCTGGCCCCGGGGCTGAACCGGGCACAGCAGGAAGAGATCTGGCGACGGATTCAGGCACCGCTGACCGGCCAGGGCAAGAAACCTGATCGCAAAATTGCTCCACAGGAACTGGCGGAGATGACCCGCACCGGCGCATCGCTTGAGCGACTTGAGCCGGGAGTGAAGTTGCAGCTTGGCAATGCCCTGATTCAGCGAATAACAAGAGAAAAGGATCAGTCGGCCACCTTGCTCTGGTCACTTGCTCGGGTGGGGTCAAGACAACCACTTTATGGGCCGGTTTCAAGTGTGATAACTGCCAGCTCAATGACCGGGTGGCTAACCGGAGTTTCGTCGTTTGAACCAGTTTCGCAGCGCGGTATCGACGCACTTAAACTGTTTTATAGTATGACTTTCAGGAAAGAAATTGATCGGTCGCTTGATTTTTCTGAAGAGATCAGGCTAAAAGCTCTCGACAGGTGCAGGTCGATTGGTATGACTGAAGATCAACTATTGGTTTTTAAAGAATATCAAATGATCAGCCAGTTAGAGAGCGAAAGGGCCCTGGGCGAATCTCTGCCGACCGGATTAATCCAGCTTTCCCGGGACATCTCGTGATTCAACCTGATTAACCTGAAGCTGCCGACCTGCAAAAAGAAATACGAGCCAGGCAGAAGCATGGCTCGTATTTGAGATATTTAGATCTGGAGTTGTAACTCAGGCGATCCAGCCACCGGTACCGATATTGCCGTAGGGATCGTAGTTCGGATCAGGGATGATGTAGATGAAGAATGATTGGTCAAGAATCACGCCACCCGGATAAATATACATGCCCGGAATGTTGGGATCCTGATACTGGGGGAAAATTGTTGCATCGATCCCGACAGGACCAATCGGGTCGCTGACCACATCACCAATCAGCTGATAATTCATGGAGCCGGGTGTTGTACTACCGGCCGTATACCTTGCTTGTATCCTGTATTCGCCAGTGCCAAGAAGGACTGAATCACCCGTGGTGGGTAAGCCAGTTTCGGCCGAATTGGACCAGACAACCTGACCCTGAGCATTGATTATTGTCCAGGAAACGCGATTATTCGAGCCACCGGTGAGCGAATTGACCAGGCCTGTGAACTGAAAGATTTGAGGTCTGGCCACATAGAACTTGGCAGTTTGTGCGGGGGTAGTCGAAGAAACAACACCCGAAATGATGTTCGTGGAATTGTGAGTTACGTTACCAAATGTGGCATCAATGCGGTAATCAGCACTGGTCCCATTGCTGGATTGCACCATGATCCGAAGATTTGTTTCAGCACTGACGCCAGTGGCTTCAATCGTCATCTGCTGACCATTATTCAACAGAATCCGGCTGGGGATCACGTCGCCATTTGAGTTGGTCAGGACCACAACCGGTTCGGCCTGACCCGTACCCAGAGACGTCACACGGATTGTGGCGACAGAACCTCTTCCCGCCAGGTTTCTGATGCGGTGAGTATTGACGCTGGAGCCTTCTAATCTGTCGGTAACTGAGAAGTTAACGCGGTTCCCGACCATCGACGGTGAGAGATGATTCCCGTTATGGTTATTGTTGCTGACACCGCCATCCTTCAGGATTCCTTGAAGTTCCAGCGGCGACATGCCCAGATTGCTCCCATTGAGAACACTGGTAATTTCGTTTGGCGAGTAGGTGTTGAGTTCATCAAGAGAGATCGCAACCCCATAGGATCCGACCTGAAATACATTGTTTTCCAGAGACTCAATCTTGATGAGATATTCAGAACCTGCTGTGGAACCTGGTAGAGAGATGGTTGCATGACCCCCGCCCAGCTGGTTCACCACTGCCTGGTTCAAAATCTCGCCATTTTCCTGCATTACAGTAACCCGTGCATTAAGCAGGCTGATTCCAGCTGTTTGCAACTTTACTGTGACAGGCCCTGAGTAATTCACACGATTACGGAATTTGTAATAGTCGACATCGCCAGCCGAAGTGAGATCGCCGAAGAGTAGAACTGGTTCGGAGCCATTGCCCACGAACCGGTTGAGACTCGTCGCTGAAGATGCTGAGCCATTTGATCCTTCTGCGTCAAACGAGTCAGCCCGACGCATCCCGTAAAGACTTTGGACAGCAGCAATATCGGCTGCAGAAAGAGTTAACCTTGTGGCCAGAGTACTGACCATTACCGAATCAGTGGTGGACGAATTATCGATGCCGAGGGAATGCCCAACTTCATGGAGAGCAACACGATAGAGCTTATCAGGGCTGTCATTCATGTTCAGGTTGGTGTTCAGGATAATATCACCCGAATATGTGCCCTGGCTTGCCGGGTCGTAAGGTACTGAAATTGCCAGTACGTTGTTAGTCAGCTTGATGCCGCCAACTCTGATGTCACCAAAGCCAGAATCGGATGCTATCTGGCCATTGGAACCGAATGCGGATCCGTTGTCAGCGACTGTCGTAAAATTAATATTAGCCTGTGAGGACCAGGCTGAGAAAGCCTTAAGCATGGCAGACTTCCATGCGGTCTGAGCAGCTGAGGCCGAGCCAAGAGTCGCACCAAACTGTGAGCCAAGAGCCGAATTAAGGTCGTTCGTACGACCGTTAATCGAGGTTGATTCAGGTGCAAAACTGATCGTCAGGTGTTCGGCATTGGGCCATGCAAAACCAAAAGTGGCAGGCAAGTCACGAGACTCAAGAGTGTCGTTGGCCAAAATAATTGAACGAGAGTGGCGGCGGGAAGACCTGGTCATTGTTCTTTCCTCTGTTCCGATTTGGCAACCGCTGTGACAGTCTCAGTCTGGTTGACATGTTACGCGGCGAATCGGAAGTATCAAAACTTTCCTCTTTAAGTAGGAGAAAGTTTTCTCACTTCTTTCCGCCACATTTTTTACGGAATTCTTCAAAATAGTGACTAAATAATTTGAAAAGTTTTTGGTTGATATTCTTAAGGATCTACGATTTAATGCTTTAGGTGACGTCAGTTATTTTTGTTTTTGGTTTGGTAATTCTGTGGTGGTTCTTACTCCTGATAAAAAGAGCGACTTCCTTCCATCAGTTTTTTGAATGAAATTTCGTTTCGGATGGGATTCAAATCCGGGTCACTATCTGCCGTTAGCAGCCACTGGCGATCAGCCTTAAAGGCCTCTCGCAGCAGATCAATAGCCGGATCAAGGCTTTCGGCTCGATTTGGGAATAGTTGTGCGTGGATGCATGCAACCTGATAATCGGTGGTCGAGCTTTTGTCAAAAAGTAATGCATCCGCTGCGTCTTTCAGGGCTGGCTCAACATGACCAGCTCTGGCATGAAGGACTCCCCGACCCGTCATTGCGAGTATAAATCGCGGATGAAACGATAACAGGGTATTAAGAACCTCGATAGCCTCGTCGTTGCGTTTCAGAAAGTCTGACAGGATATAGGCTTTGTTCTGGAGAGCCAGAATCGATGCTGGATTTATTTTCAAAGCCCGATCAATATCTGCCAGTGCATCCTGTGGGCTGTTCGCGAGACTCTCAAGACCCCTTGCCACCCAGCTTGCTTCGTCGACGGGTTCGATTTTCAATGTGGCAAGACGAATTTGCTGTGCTTCGTCTCGCCGACCCATGCGATCGAGACAACGGGCTTTGATAAAGCCAAGTCTGGCAGGAGCTTCCGGACTGGCGGCGATGCGATCAATATCTTCCATGGCTCCTGAAGGATCATTCAGGGCGAGCCTGACGATTGCCCGATTGATCCAGCCAATCAGCAGGTCGGGGCGTTTTTCAACAACCAGGTTAAAATCTCGCAGGGCGGCTTCATAATCCCGGGTTTCATAAAGAAGGATGCCACGATGAATACGGGACCAGATCTGATTTCGGTCAAGGGCAATGGCATGCCCATAATCTTCAATGGCCCGCCGAATTTCACCATAGTTGGCGAATGTGCCACCCAGCAGTGTCCACATGTAAGGATTGGTGCTTGATTGATCGTTAAGCTGGGCCAGGGCGGCGAGCCTGGCTGGATCAACGGCCGTTACCCCCGGGTTCACAAGGTCTAGTATCTGGTCACGAATATCTTTGGGGCTGGATTCAGCCGTAAGAGTCTGGGCAGCATCAGCACGGTTGTTCAGCGGGCCAGGATCCTCGCCCCTGAGTAATTTGCCCACACGAAGGTTCAAGTCAATCAAGCGGTCGGGCGCATCCTGGCCCTGATAGGCCTGCATGGCCATGGCGAGCAATTCATTGGAACTTTTCAGGAGTGTCTGACGCGACTTGGCATCGCTGATTTTTTCAGCATCCATGCATTGAACGTTGGCCAGAACATACATAAGGTCTGAAAGATCTCTGATCAGCATCGGCTGCTGTGAAGGATCAAGCAGTTTGATGAGGTTCTGACCGGTCCAGTGTTCAGATGTTGCATTCTCAAGATAAGGCCCAAGTGTTTCCCGACAAATTTTCACACCGTCTTTCCGCTCTTCTTCCAGGGTGTTGCCCGAAAGCAAAGAAGACATGACTTTAGGCCATTGTTCGACAACTTTCTGATACTGAATTTTTGCCTGTGCAATTTTGTATTGATGATCGTGGCGGGCGTAAAGCAAACCAGTCACACTTACCAGCACAATGAAAATGACTGTAAGGAAACTATTTGATGTCAGTCGGGGATGACGCCTTACCCACTTCCTGGCCAGTTCACGCGTAGACGGTTCACGGGTATGCCGCAGAGGAAGGTTTTTAATCTGATGCTCGATGTCTTCGGCCAGTTCTTCGCTGCTCTGGTATCTGGCCAGCGGGTCAGGGTTGATGCATTTGCGGATGATCGCACACACGGCCGGCGTTACCAGATGATTGATCTCGCTGGGCGGTGTTGGCGTGGTGTTTAACCGGTCTGCAATCATCTCTGGCAGGATTCTATTGAAGCTGCCGGTGCGGTTGGGAAAGGGCAGTCTGCCGGTCAGAAGCTCATAAAAAATGACACCAATGCTGTAAATATCGCACCCGGGCTCAATTGAGAGCCTGTTTTCCATCAATTGTCTGATATGCTCGGGGGCCATGTAGGGCAGAGTGCCACCGACCTGGTTCAGCATCTGCACCTTGACATCGGCAGCCAGGTTGAAGTCTAGAAGGAGTGGCTCGCCATCGTCAGAAAAAAGGATATTAGCCGGCTTTAAGTCTCGATGAATGATCCCTCGCTGGTGCGCATGTGTGAGTGCATCAACGATTTTTTTCATAATCCAGAGAATCGCCGTAACGTAATCCATATCCTTGAGCGACCGAACATCAAGTGCCCGCTGTAGATGCGATAACTGGCCATCGCCAGGGTTTTGATTGCTGGGCAGAAGTTCGGCTTTTACAGGAGAGGCTCCTGAGGTGGACTCCCTTTTTTTAAGCTCGGACGTTCCCGGCAGATCGCGGTTCAGATCAAGCCGAAGTGTGCTGATCAGATCGGCCCAGGTATTGGGCGGTGACTGCAAGTCGCGAATCTGGTAGATGAGATCTGCCAGGGTAGCCCTGCCGAGGAAGGGCATGCAGACGGCCCGCAGATTTTTCACCCTGTGCACGGAATAAATCGGGATAATGTTCGTGTGCTGTAACTGGGCCAGGTTTCTGGCTTCGCCGCCGATGTCGGCCGTGATTTTCAGGGCGACATATCGATTGGCAAGGTCGCCCTGTCGAGCCAGAAAGACGTGCCCGAATGCACCTCGGCCAAGTTTGGCTTCCAGCAGAAAATCAAGAAACTTTTCACCGACCTGGGGGATTTGTAATGTGGCTGCCGCAATTTTGTCAGCCAGTTCCGGGGCATTTTTGCAAGTGTCACAAAAAACGCTCAGAGTGGGGTCATTCGCCGGGTCGAAGTCGAGATGATCAGTAAGGTTAACCGCCTGGTCGGCTGGTTTGTCTGTTCGAAGGCTCGCGTATAGTTTCGTTACATGATAAAGCAGGTCGTAAGGCTTGTTTACCTGGTCAATCTCA
Organism: Planctomycetaceae bacterium; assembly: GCA_040374745.1. Classification (GTDB taxonomy): domain Bacteria; phylum Planctomycetota; class Planctomycetia; order Isosphaerales; family Isosphaeraceae; genus QWQI01. Next base: position 11,993 of record JBEITT010000020.1, read on the forward strand.
TCACCGATTGTCGGTGCGTTACTGCCATGAAGATCTTTACCTGCCAGAGTTTTATCTGAGGCTTCATCAATTTTTTCTGGCCAGGTATCGAAGTTGCCGACTTCCGGGTAAACGGCCTTGAGCCGGTTATGTTCAAACTGTATTTCCTGCCTGAATCCAGGTTTCTTGAAAAGATCGGGAAACCGCTTTTCATACCAGGCAGGGTTCCGGATCTGGAGATGTTCAAAACCGTATTCAAGATCGATTCGGATCAGTTCAGAGATGATTCTTTCGCGATCAGGATGTTCATCTGGCGGCAGGTTATGCAGGATCGCGTCACGCTTGCCGCTGGCAAGTGACTCTTCAAAGCGATCGATGATGGAATCGAATTTTTCCCATGAATCAGGAGTATTTTCGACAGATAAAGAGCCCATGAACCGCTTCCTGAGTCAGATCAACTGGGAAAGTCTTGCCCGAAACTCCTGTAGCACTCGTTCCACAGTCCGTTTGGACCGGTTGACATTCTTGGCGATTTCCAGGATGTCATATCCTTCGATCCGCTGACGAATAATTGTCTGGTTTACCTCTATCTGATCAGATAACAATTCATCAATCACTATCCGCAATGTCGCAAGTGCGATTTCATCCTTATCATCTGCCTTGGCGACAGCATCTTCCACCATGGCATCGGATCGGGTGCGTCGCATATCCCGTTTTGCCGCCCTGTTATAAGCGACAACAGCACGGATTTTATTCAGGGTGATGACAAGAAGGAGTTTCCAGATGTCTTCACCTTCGGGAACATCGTACTGGCCTTTCTCAACACGCCTGAAAAAAGTACGAAATACTGACTGCACAATATCTTCCGGATCGACTTTCGCTGCCAGTTCCGAACTGCTTTTGCGGGCTGTCATGCCGATCAGACGATCTGCATATTTCATGTAAAGGCGAGTCGAAGCATCCATTTGTCCGCTGCGAAACGCTTCAAGCAGGTCATGATCCGATTTGGTAATGGATTGACTGAGTTCAAGGAACTCGGCATCGATTTCGTCCTGGTTCATGACCCACCCCTCCCCAACCAGATCACCTGGTTTGTTGTTTGACATTATTACTTCATTTTATCTGACAGATGGGTTAATCCTCAAGTCTCTAAGAATATTATCCACAATGGCTTGTTGAAAAAAACAAAAACGGAGACGGGTGTCCGCTTTCAGGAAGGTATTCGAGATTTGCGCAGGACCAGGCTGATATTCAGCCGGTGGCAAGGTTGCCCAATCTTGATTGAGTTGATAAAATCCGCTGGTCAATGAAATTGCGTCCCGGTCGTGCCATGGGTTGAAACTCATTGTCGACTGTAGTGAATCAAGCGACAGATAAACGTTGCTGACAGCATTTTGTGACGGCAATCTGACAAAATGGTTGAAAATGTCGCATGCCAATGTGGCTGTGGCGATTGCAGAGTACCAGCAATTTGGAGCATATCAAACCGATGGCCGATTCTTCCAAGTATGTTTACTCGTTCGGCGGTGGCAAGTCTGACGGGGATGGCTCGATGAAGGCCCTGCTGGGCGGCAAGGGTGCCAACTTGGCAGAAATGTCGCGGATCGGTCTGCCGGTGCCTCCTGGCTTCACGATCACAACAGAAGTCTGCAACTACTTTTACGCCAACGGCAAAAATTATCCCGAAGCACTTCAGGCCCAGGTGGAAGACGGTATCGCCAAGGTTGAGGCGATCATGGGCACGAAATTTGGCGACAAGAACGCCATGCCTTTGCTGGTGGCCGTGCGTTCGGGTGCCCGCGACTCGATGCCAGGCATGATGGACACCATTCTGAACCTTGGCCTGAACGACGACACGGTTCAGTCGCTTGTTAATGCCACGGGCAACGAACGATTTGCCTGGGACTGCTATCGCCGATTCGTGCAGATGTATGGCGACGTGGTGCTGGGTGTGCAGAAGCGGGAAGGCGAAGACCACGAGCCCTTCGAGCTGGTGATTGAAGCCCTGAAGGAAGAACGCTATCACGACCACAACATGGAAGACACCAAGCTCTCGGCCGAAGACCTGAAAGAGTTGGTCGGCCGCTTCAAGAAGCTGGTTAAGGACCGCACTGGCCATGACTTCCCGGCCAGCCCGTGGGATCAGCTCAAGGGTGCCGTGGGTGCAGTGTTTGGCTCGTGGATGAACGACCGGGCCATTGTTTATCGCCGTAAATACAACATCCCCAGCGAGTGGGGCACGGCCGTGAACGTGCAGGCGATGGTCTTCGGTAACACTGGCGAAACGTCGGGCTCGGGCGTGGCCTTCACGCGTAATCCGGCTAACGGTGAAAAGGAATTCTACGGCGAATTCCTGATGAACGCCCAGGGCGAAGACGTGGTTGCCGGCGTGCGTACGCCCGACCCTGTGGCCCAACTCAAGGGTGTCATGGCTTCAGCCTATGATGAGCTTGACCGGATCCGCGAAGTGCTGGAAAAGCACTTCAAGGACGTGCAGGACTTTGAATTCACGATTCAGGACCGCAAGGTCTTCATGCTTCAGACGCGAAACGGCAAGCGCACGGCCATGGCCGGCCTGAAGTTTTCGATGGACATGGTTAAGGAAGGCCTGATCGACTGGAAAACGGCCGTCATGCGGAACCCGGCCGACCAGCTTGAGCAACTGCTGGCCCCGGTTTTTGACCTGGCTGAAGTGAAAAAGGCCAAAGTGATTGCCACCGGCCTGCCTGCCGGCCCGGGTGCAGCAACCGGCAAAATTTATCTCAACGCAGAACGTGCCGTTGCCGCTGCCGAAAGGGGCGAAAAGGTATTGCTGGTGCGTGTGGAAACTTCGCCGGAAGACCTTCGTGGCATGATCGCCGCGGAAGGCATTCTGACGGCCCGTGGTGGCGTTTCGTCGCACGCAGCCCTGGTTGCCCGCCAGATGGGCAAGGTCTGCATCTGTGGTGCAGCCGCCCTTGAAGTGAACTACGAAGCCAAGTCGGTTTCAGTCGGTGGACAAACCTTCCACGAAGGTGATTACCTGTCAATCGACGGCACATCGGGCCAGGTCTATGCCGGTCAGGTGAAAACCGCTCCTTCGGAAATTATCGCTGGGCTCCTCAACGGCGATACCGAAGCCCAGAAGACCGAGAAATTCCAGAGCTTCAAGCAGCTCATGCAGTGGTGTGCCGATGCCACCCGCATGACGGTTCGGACAAATGCCGATACGCCAGAGCAGACGGCTAACGCCATTGCCTTTGGTGCTGTGGGCATTGGCCTGACACGAACCGAGCACATGTTCTTTGAAGGTGATCGTATCGACGCCATGCGAGAGATGATTCTCTCAAATGATCTTGAATCGCGTGAGGCCGCCCTGGCCAAGCTGCTGCCTTACCAGCGGTCAGACTTTTACGGCATCTTCAAGGCTCTGGGTGGCCTGCCGGCGACCATTCGCTTCCTCGACCCACCGCTGCACGAATTCCTGCCGCACAGCAAAGAGCAGCAGATGGACCTTTCCCGCAAGATCGGCGTGCCGGTTGAGCGGATCATGGCCCGCGTGCACGAACTGCACGAATTCAACCCAATGCTTGGCTTCCGCGGCTGCCGCCTCGGAATCAAGTTCCCTGAAATCACCCGCATGCAGGCCCGTGCCGTTTTTGAAGCGGCCGCCCAGTGTGCTGCTGAAGGCATTGCCTGCAAGCCTGAAATCATGATCCCGCTGGTCGGCTTCAAGAAGGAGCTTGACCTGCAGGTGGCCATCGTTCATGAAACGGCCAAGCAGGTGGAAGCCGAGAAGGGCCTGAAGCTGAGCTACCAGGTTGGCACGATGATCGAAGTGCCACGTGGTGCCCTGACAGCCAACGAAATTGCCGAATCGGCTGAGTTTTTCAGCTTCGGCACGAACGACCTGACGCAGACCACCATGGGCATGAGCCGCGACGACAGCGGTTCGTTCATCCCTGCCTATCAGGAGTCGGAAATCATCAAGAAGAACCCGTTTGCCTCGATTGATCAGACGGGTGTCGGCCAGTTGATGGAAATTGCCATTACCAAGGGTCGCAGCACTCGCCCGAAGATCAAGCTGGGCATCTGCGGCGAACATGGTGGCGACCCTGATTCAGTCGTCTTCTGCCACAAGCTCGGCCTTGACTACGTTTCGTGCTCGCCCTATCGCGTGCCCGTTGCCCGTCTTGCCGCCGCCCAGGCCGCCATCAGCGAGAGCAAATAAATCTCTCGCAGTATCGAACCAAAAAAAACCACATGCTTCACGGCATGTGGTTTTTTTATCAGCTTCTGCATGATTGGCTGAAACTGCCAGTCTTACTTGACTGACTGGATCTGCACACCCTTTGAGCGATTTTCAAAGTTATAGCGGTTTTCCAGCCGTTCAATCTGTTTCAGTTCGTTAGCCCTGTTCTGGCCACGCAGGTTCTGGTCAAGTTGTTGCCCTTCCATCGGCATCTGTTGAGGCCTATTTTGCGGATCATTAACAGCCGGAGCATTCATTTGAAAGTTCTCAACGATCACGCCGCCCAGCGGTGTTTTACCGCGATAAAACGCGAATCGGCCGGCTGATTGTCGCACCACAATGGTGGCCAGCCCGCCCAGGCCTTCGGCCACATAAACCCCGCGAAGGTCCGTCAGGCCATCGCGGAAGGTGCCGTCGATACTGCCCGAGTACTTCACCTGGAGTTTCGGCAGTGGTTTGCCTGTGCCGGCTTCACGCGCCGAGATTCGAACCCGGCCTGAGGCCGCCTCTTCAAGCACCTCAAGCTCAATGGGTGTGGCCAGCACAATGCCAGAGGCGAAAAGCTCTCGCCCGCGAATCATCACCAGATAAGCTCCCTCGCCGGGAATTGGCAGAGAGACTTCGTGGCTTTTGTCGGCAAAATCCCTGCCATCGCCCAGCTTCACGGTGGTTTCCGTGAGTGGCTTGATTCCGGCCAGATCGACCGAGGCGATCTGATCAAGATTTTTCTTCGTCAGGTAGAGACGCATCAAGTCAACGGGATAGACCTTGAGGTCGAGCGTGTCGATGTTGCGATAATCAACCTTGAATTTCGCCGTGATTGACTTAGTATCCGGCGTGGTGGGCACCACTGTCACTTCCGGCATTTTCAGCGACTTGCGTTCGATGGATTTCACAGCCACGGCGGCGTCGGGGAACTGACCCTGCACCTGCTGATACTGGCCAAGAGCCTTTTCGAACTGGGCCCGTGCGTCGAAGATCTGGGCCATGATGTATTGCGCCTGCCCCCGGTTGGGGCTTGGCCGGCGCACGCCGCCCGGCTCTTCATAAGTGCTTTCCGCCACTCTCTGGGCAATCGCTATGGCTTTGTCGAACTCGCCGAGATTAAATCGGGCAAGTGCTTCGCCAAACTGGAAGCTGTCGAGGAATTTGCTCCTGGGATAGATCCTGGCGGCATTTTCGGCCACTTTCACCACGGCCTCATGGGCGTCAAGCAGCGAGAGATCGCCCAGCAGGGCCAGGCTGGCTTCGTCGCCCAGCGGATCATCGGGCGAAAGGCTGAGGAAGATCTGTGTCAGGCTGATGGCCTGAGTGATCAGTTCTGATCTTGTGATCCTGGCATCCAGCAGTTGTCGGCGGAGGTCGGGATTATTCTGCGACTCGGCCGCGAGCTGGGCCAGCCAGCGGGAAAGGCCAAAAAAGTCGCTTTGCAGGCTGGCCGAGCCGGGATATGCCTGCCAGACCCGCAGCAGATAAGCGGCGGCCTCAAGTGGCCGACCCGCCTGGCGCAGCGTCTGCCCCAGCCGTGTTTCTTCAAGATAGCCTGCTTCAAGCACAGCCCGCCACACAAGCCAGGCCCGCTCAAATTCGCCGATGGCCGCGTATGAATCGCCCACGATACGAATTTTGTCGATCGGCAGAACCAAATCAGCCGCCTTTTCCTTCAGCACTTCAAAGTCCTGCACAATCTTCCGGGGCTCGTTGGCAGCGATGTGTGCATCCAGAAGCATTCGGGCCGTTTCACGCGCCGGTGGGTCCTGCAGGGCATAACCGGCGGTCAGTTCTTCAAGGGCTTTGGCGGCTTCAGCCAGCCGGCCCTTTTCGAAGTGCCGCTGGCCCCGGTTAAAGAGTTCGTCGGGGGTTGGTTTATAGGGATCGGTTGATTTTTCGCCGGCAGGCAGGACGGCAAGCGATGATTCAAGCGAAGCATGCACCTGGGCCTGATCCATCAGCGAATAGACCCGGGCCGGACGAATACGAAAATTGCCCGAAGTTACACCGACGAGTTCATAAGTGATGACCTCGTTATAAAGCTGATTGGGGTCGAAATAGAGCCGCAGAAGGCCCGTTTCTTCCTCAATACGCTGAAGCCGGCCGGACGAGCTGGTGATGCTTCCGGCCACGACGCGAGTGCCTGAAGGCAATGGCTCTTCAATGACTACCAGATTGCCGCGATTGGGCGAGATTTCCTGACCCCGCCTTTCGATGCGTATTCGACGCTTTGCACGCTGGGCTTCCGGAAGCATTGAGACCAGATTGTCAGACTGATCAGGGTTAATGCCAACGTTATAGCCAGTTGGCAGGCTTCGACCGTCAAGTTCAGGATCGGCGGCCAGTGTCTTGCGTTCGGCTATGACCAGACGCTTGCCTTCGGGCTTCTGATCAGGGCCATAATCACGTGAAAAGCCGGAAAGCTCGACACCATAGCCGAACCGGGCACGGCCTTCCACATCAAAAGTGACGCGATTTTCACCGGGCTTAATCATGGCAGCCGGGATATTCCAGAGCCGAACGGCGGCTCCGGCAGCACCATCGACAGTGATCTGCTCAAGCACCTGGTCATTCACGCGGATGGTCATGCGGTATCGGTCTTCAACGGCCTCGGCCCGGCCATACCATGCGGCCATGGCCGCTACGGCAGGGCCCTTGGTCTCAAATGGCACCCAACCGGGGCCAAGCCGGCGAGCATTCAACCAGCCAATGGCCTGTGACAGTTCATCGGCACCGGGTCTGACGAGTGCCAAAGCCCACGCAGCCCAGGCAGTGGTCAATTCCTGCCCAACCACACCCGCCTGCCAATACCTTTGCAGCGGTTTGCCGGGCTGGGGCGGCAGGGTGCGGCTGCGGGTTAGAAGTGTGCCGATGAGTTCGTCGGCCTGAGTGCGGCGGTCGAGCTTCATCCAGGCCAGGGCGATGGTGGCCAGTTCGGCGGAATCAAGCTGATCACGGTTTCGCGAAAGGGCGTTGAGTTCTTCAAACCCGATCTTGCCGACATAAGCCAGGGCCACCGTGTTCCAGGGGCGGGCCTGGCCGCCATTGGCCTGAACATAGGCACTGGCGCGGTTGATGGCGTCGGCGTTTTCGGCCACGCCACTTTCTTTGGCCATGGCCAGTGCCAGCAGCACCCGAGCCGAGGTGCTTGGGTCGCTGGCCAGATTATTTTGCGGATTCGCCGGTTTCATGGGCCCCTGGCTCGTCAGAGGCCAGCCACCGTCGTCGTTCTGGCGTGAAACAAGTTCAGCCACCAGGCCACGGACGCGAGTGGCCAGCCGGGCCTGATCAACTGCCGTCGAGCCGCCAATCTGCCGCAGATAACCCACGGCGGCACTGGTGGCCATCAGGTCAGCGGCACGGTCGGCCGTGGTGTTCCAGGGTGGGGGAATGATGCAGCTCCAGCGGTCGCGCGGCATGGGCCAGATCTCGGCACCCAGGGCTGCTTCCAGCACCTGCCGTTGCAGGGTGGGTGAAAGCGAGACCATCATGCCCAGGCTTTCGTATTTGCGGCCTTCGGGCAGCTTGACCAAGACTGTCTGGTCATCGCGGCTTGAGCCATGATCAGAAGCCAGCACGGGTGTGCCCCAGGGGCTTGCCGGCACGCTCAGACTTTCTTGATCTGTCGTTGTTCCCGATGTGGCCGAGGCCACAAACCTGACTTCCTGAGTGGCGGGAATGGTGATTTCATCGAAAACGACATTCGTCACGCCATCGGCCTCGACCTTCACCGTTTTCACATCGCGTGATGTCTGACCATTGATATAGCGTTCCAGCGAGACCTTGACTTCGCCTTTCACGCCTGAGTGATGCAGTCTGGCAGCGGGCTTCAGGCGATCGCCTTCCGTCAGGTGGCCGGGCAGGTCAAGCTCAATAAAAAAGGGCTTTCGTACGGCCAGTTCGGCTGATGCCTGGCCCACCAGTGTGTCGGCTGCCGTCACGCCTCGGCCATCGAATTCATATTCACCCAGAGCATTGGGGGCCTTGATGGTGACTTTGCCCCGGCCTGCTTCGTCGGTCAGAATTGCGGGATTCCAATAGGCCGTTTCAATGGTTCTCTCGCGGGCAGGGGCTTCCGCGACAGACTGGCCTGCCTCCATTTTCTCTTCTACCAGTGCGAGCTGCTTTCCGGCCATTTCACCGGCGGCTCTCCGATCAAGTGACTCTGTCGAACTAGATTTGCGGGCATAAGCGAGCCCTGCCTTATCCTTAGCGGCTTCCTGGTCGCGCCTACCGCCTGACCCAGGTTGGCCGCCGAAGCCGCCCATCATGCCGCCCATACCGCCACCCGCCATTCCGCCAGGTTTGGCGGGGGCTGAAGCCGCTGGAGCCACTCGCGCGGGTGCCATAGCCACGCCAAGTGAGGGTGAACCAGGGGGCGCTGCGTCGGCCATCATGGGGGCCGGTGAGGCTGCTGCTGCCGGGGCCGGAATCATGCCTCTGCCGGCGAAGCTCTGGGCACGGCCCCTGGCAAGCTCGCGAGAGGCGTTGTTCGCCACCTGGGCTTGCAGACGCTCGGATTCTTCCACAATTGATTCGGGCACGCGAATGGTTGCCGGGTTATATCGAAAGAGATTGGTCGATGTCGAACCAAAAGCCCCCACGCGTGACTGATCATAGAAAAACTGCTGAATATCTGGCCCACCCTTGCCAAAAAGCCGCACAAGGGCTTTGTCAACCAGGCTCAGCGAAAGTTCGGCCGCGGCCGGCTTGCCGTTCTGGTCGGTCGTGGTGATCTCTACATCAAGCGAGTCGCCTGGCTTCACATTCGTGGCCAGTGGCTTGATCTGAACGGTCAGCCCGCGTTCCACCTTGACATCGAGCCTGGCCAGATCATGTTTCTGGTCGCGCATGCGGGTTGCCGAGAGGGTCATGTTAGGGAACTGATTTTCAGCGACCATCCATTTCAGCCGATTCTCGCCTTCTTTCGCCTGCACAATCCGGTAGCCAAGCATGCGGTCGGCTTCAAAACAGAGCAGTACGGGGCCGCCGCTGTTCCGGGCAAAGAGGAGTGCCTCGGCCTCGGTTCCCAGCTTCCACGAGCTATTTTCGGCAAGCAGTCGCAAGCCGTTCGGGTCGTCCTCGCCTGAAATATCTAAAACGAGTTCACTGGAGACCGGCCGGCCGTATTTGTCGCTGCCTGCCAATCTCACCACATGTGTGCCGCCACGTTTGTCCTCAACACGCAATAAGGCGCGGGCATCGCCTGTCTTTTCGTCAGTCTTCACTTTCTGGCGGCTGACTTCCTGCTCGGTCACGCGGCCTTGCTCATTTGAACGTCGTACAAGCACCAGATCAAGCGTCTGCCCTGTTGGCTTGGCCAGGGCATCGTCGGTGTGAATGCTGACCGGTATTGATTCATTGACCAGATAAGTTGACCGTGTTGATTTGAGTGATGCCGTGAACGATGCGCCTGGAATGGCAAACTGGGCTGAAGTCGACATGCCTTCGTCAGGCAGCTCGGCGGTGATGGAATACTGGGCGTTTTCGCTGAGTTCCTCGGTGGGAACGCTGATCGCCGCCGTGCCTGCGTTGTCGGTCGCCAGATCAAGCACCTGCCCGTCGGGAAGCTGCACACGCACGGCCCGGCCTGCCAGAGGCGTGCCATAAGCATAGCGGGCGATGATTTTACCGGTGATTTTCTCGCCCCGTTCGACAATTGACGAACCCAGTTCGATACTCAGTACCACCTTTGGCAGTTGGTAATCTTCCACGCGGAAACTGCCGCTGAAGCTGGAACCGCCCGGCTGAAAGAGCCTTACGGCGTAGTCGCCCAGCGAGGCTGATTGATCCAGAGGCAACGATTCGCTGAAAGTGCCGAATTTGGAGACTTTCACCTGCCGGCTTAACAGGTTGCGGCCCCGGCTGTCCGCCACTTCAAGCGTATATTGGGCACCTTCGGTGACTGAGTAACGGCTTTGGCTGACCTCTCGCACAATCCCGCGCAGCTCAACTTTCTGCCCCGGCCTGTAAGCGGGCCGGTCTGTAATGATCATGGCTCTGGCTGTGAGGCCGCGGGCCGAGACGGCTGGCACCTGGGCAGCCGAGGTGGTGGCCACGTGGTCGCCATCAATCACCAGCAGGCGATGGTTTGCCTGATTCCCGCGCGGACCTGGCCAGTCTTTCAGCAGAACCCCATCGGCTCCCGTTTTGTCTTCCATTAAAATTTTCTGGCCATCGCTGACCAGGACCCTGGCACCTGGCTTGGCCACTGATCCTGACATGTTCTGTGAGTAGACGAGAATCTGGTCTCGCGATGTCTTCACGATGGCATCCAGGTCAGACCCTATCACCATTGTGGTCGCTTGAAATGTCTTGTCGTCGGTGACTTTCACCACCCACACGCCCGGCATTTTCAAGCTCTTCAGGTCGTATTCCAGATCGACGGGCTTATAACGTGCCTGGCCGGGTACATCGGCCGACCACTCGGCATCAGGCTTCACCAGGCCAATATCAAGCTGTTCTACGGCTCCCAGCACATGTTTCTTGCGGAAATAGCTTTCAGGATCGATTCTGTATGCTGAAAAGCTGAGTTTTTCGATGTTTCTTGTGCTGATCTTGAGCTTTGCCGTTTCATGGGTGCGATAAACCCGTGGCGTGATCACCGCCAGCGATTTTTGCTCCATCACGGCAATTCGGCCCGCTGCCAGGCCTCGCCATGGATCGAGCCGCACGCTGCGATAGGTCTCAATTGCGCTGGCGAGCTCGCCTGTCTGCGTTTCCTGATTCAAGCCGGTCTGATAACGCGCCTCGTCCGCTTCAATCGACTCGGGGAAGCGTGTCAGCAGTACCTTCCAGGCATTAATGGCCTCGGCATATTTTTTCTCAGTAACAAATGAAAAACCGGAACGATAAATCAGCCGGGGGACAGAGGGCTGCAGCGGATTGGCGGCTACGAAACGGGCAATGGCTTCGCGAAATCCGGCGTAATTCTTGTCTCGTTCCAGCTTGTTGGCCTTGTCGATTTCAATATCGATTACGGCCTGCAGAGCCTGGGCGGAAGCCGCACCGTCAGGGTATTTCAGCGAATATTCGCGAAACGCCGCCTGGGCATCGTCGTATTTTTCAATTTGCCGGAGTGCTGTGGCCAGGGCAATCTGGGCCTTGGGCTTTGATTCAGCCAAGTCTTTGCGGGCGATGTCGGTTTCCGCCCGAAACGGCTTCTCGCCGATGAAATTTTGCAGGGCCTGAACGGCTTCCGCCGGTTTTTGCCCAAGTATACTGCAAATGGCATAGGCCGTTCGCACTGCGCGTGGGTTGGCGGGGTCGGCCGTCAGGGCTTTTTCGCCTGCGGCGACGGCTCTGGCCAGAAAAGTGATATTTCCTATCGGTGTTGGAAGCTGTGGTGTTTCCGCGATATTTGCCTTTTTCTCTAATTCCCACGGAAATTGCAGCCCTGAAGCCAATGCAACGGCGTAGTAGCAGTCGTTTTTCAGCGTTGTGGCCGATTTATCGGTGGCAGCGGCCGATTCCAGGCTTCTGGCAAGGTCAGTCCAGGTGCGTTTGGCCAGTGGGTGCTGGCCACTGCGGAATTGGGCCAGCCCGAGGTCAAACTTCGCCTGATTTTTGATTTCCGGTCGCTTTTCGATTCTTATCAGTGCGTCCAGTTCGGCAACGGCCTGGCCTGGGTTGCCCTGGTCAAGAAACAGCCTGGCCAGTTGATAGGTTAAATCGTTTTTCAGCGTTTCGCTTTCAGCCACTTCGCGTGCCTGGATCAAAAACGGTGCGGCAGCGGCATAGTTAGGCTGGGTCAGGGCTTCGGTCGGTTCAAGAAGTTGCCGGGCGAAGCCGCGATAAACCCCTGCGAGAGAATCTTTTCGAACAGGGGCCAGCAGGCTTTCGACATCGGCCCTGGCCAGTTGCTGGGCCATCTGGGGCTTGCCGGCCGCCAGTTCTGAAACTTCCAGCTCGCCCCGCAGCTTGGCTGTCCATGGTGTTTCGGGGTCTGCCGCCAATCGCTTTCGTACCAGAGCCGCTGATTCCGCCGGTTTGGCTTCAAGCCGCAGGCTCAGGGCCCGCACCAGATCATGAAAAGCCCGTGTCTCTGCTTTTTCCGGTGGCTTGCCGCCTTCCAGCCGATCAACGGCCGCCCTGGCTTCTGCATATTTCCTGCTTTGCAGAAGCTGCACAATTTCACCGGGCCATTGAGGCACCAGCGGCGTTTTGGACTTGTCGACTGATGGAAGTTCTGCGCCCGGCAGCTTGGCTGATGGCGGCACAACTGGCTTCTGGGCCTGGGCCAGCCAGGCAGATGCTGCTGAAAAGAATATCACCTGGGCTGAAATAAACAGGTGTGCTCGCTTCATAATTCAAGCCTTCCCGGAAAGTTCGGCAGAAGTTGTCGGTCGCGAAGAATGTGCCGGTCAGCAATGCTGTTTAGATTCTACCACACTCCAAAAAGTTCCATAATTGAGGATCGTAAAGGCAGAATGGTTAGAGATGGGATTTGTGTTTTTGATTTAAACATCTATTTGTAGTGAAGATATGTTTTTATAATGTGGTTCCGTTACAGGCCTTTGAGCTTTTTCGTACGCTTTCCGAATGAGGAAAAAATGCCCCCAAAACCTGCAAAAAATCATTCAGACTCAACGGTTTATATCACCAGAAAGGAATTTCATTCGGAAATCATGATAGTCTGGATGATCCTGACCATGATACTGCTAGAGTTGTCGAATCAGGCTGATGGCCGGAAAAAGACAGGGGTATTTATTGTTGCTGCTGTAGCTTTTACTTTCTGGATGATCTCTATTTTCCGCCTTAGAAAGGAAAATCAAGCACAACCGCAAATGGCATTGCCGCCACTTTCAGATACTGTGAAACAGATCGCCAGTGACCCGTCACGAAAAGTTGAAGCAATTAAAGCCTATAAAGACGAGACCGGTCTTGGCCTGGCCGATGCCAAGCGAGCTGTTGAAGAGCATATTGCTGGCTTTAACAATCTGAATCCGTGAGGCTTAATCCTGAAAAGGTTCAAGGGCCAAAGCCATTTCACGGGCTGAGTGCCAGCGGTCTTTGGGATTTTTCTCCAGGCCTTTTGCGAGGATTCTTTCGAAAGTTTCAGGAATGTCTGGGCGTCGCATGCGAATGGGCACGGGCGGATGATCCAGAATGACGGCATAAGAACGAACACTGTTCGGGTCAAAATCATGAAATGGATATTGGCCAGTCAGCAGAAAATAAAGTGTGGCGGCGGTGCTGTAAATATCTGCCGGTTCTTTTACCTTTGTGAAATTTTTAATATGGTCTGGAGATAAAAACCCTATTGAACCGCCAATATCACCTTGCATCGTCAGGCCACTCAGGCCGGCATTATCTCTGAAATTTTTGGCCAGTCCGAAGTCGGATAGCTTGAGCACGGGCCTGGCCTGGGCCCCTGAGAGCAGAAGATTTGAGGGCTTGATGTCTCGGTGCACAAAGCCTTTCGTGTGTGCATGGGAAAGGGCGTTGAGCAGTTGCACACCGATATGCGATGCTTCGCTGACAGTCAGTGGGCGTTTGATGTTTGAGATCATTTCGTAGCCATTTTGACCGGCTACGTATTCCATGATGATCTGGAATGTGTGGCTTGTCTCAAAAACGTCATAAAATTCCACAATATTTGGATGTCTCAGTTGCTTCATCACCGTCATTTCACGCTTGAAATATTCGCGAACACGCGACGAACTGGCTGCTGTCGGTATCATCATCTTGATGGCGACAAGCCGCATGCTGCCCAGATCTTTTGCAAGATAGACATCGCCCATTCCACCGCCACCCAGCCGCCGCTCAATCAGATAGCCTGAAGGCGGGTTGGGAAATTGTTTCATTCGGCGTTCGCAGGTTTTGCAGATAAACTGCAGGTCTTCAAAATCATCCTCGGCGACAATGACCGTTTGATCTCTGTGCGACGTGGCACCGCAGCCAACACAGCGAATCAATTCCACTTCAAGCAGAGTGCCAGGGTCAATTTTCAGTTGAAACTGCGATGTGCCTGCTGAAATGATGTCGCCCGACATGACCTGCACTTCACCCACCCGCTGGCCATTGAGCTTAGTGCCGTTGCGTGAACCCATGTCTTTGAGCATGCAAACTGGCGGATTAATTTCAAGCATAAAATGATAGCGTGAAATATAACCATCGTCGTCAACCCGGCAATCAGCCTTGGAACTTCGGCCAAAGATAAAAGTTTCATGCCGATCGAACGAAAAAGTTTGACCTGACTGGGGACCGGCAATTACGGAGAGTGAAATTTTCATGCGATTCTGGACAGCACCGAACTATTTACCCAGACATTGGTATCAAAATCAGGCTTTTGACTGATTAAAATTATATCCAGACTGCCTGAAGACTTAAAGACTTTTAAACTTGATGAAAATAACGATTTTTAAAAACCAAAACGATTGGAGCGAAAGGGGATCGAACCCTCAACCTCAGCATTGCGAACGCTGCGCTCTCCCAATTGAGCTACCGCCCCACAACGAAAGTATAATAGACCTCAATTCAACTTTCCAGTGGCTTTGAATGAAGGTTATCGCTGCCTGCCTGGTGCGCTGCGGCCTGAATCCTGATACCGCTTCAGCAGTTCCGACAGTTCTTTGACCTTATCAGGATGAGACGCATAAAGATTGTTTCGTTCTGCCGGGTCGGTTTCAAGGTTGTAAAGCTGCCCGCCGACACCATTTCGGCCTACTTCACCAGGCTTTATCGCAATGAACTGTGGCATGGTGAAGCCACCTGAGCCGAGCCCCAGGATCAATTTCCATGGGCCCTGGCGAATGGCAAACATGCCGATCAGGGCATGGTGCACCGTTGCCTCGCGGATTGGTTGAGCAGGTTTCGGGCCGTCGAGCACAGCAGAAATGTCGTAGCTGTCTTCGGCAGAATTGTCGGGAAGTGAATAGCCAGTCAGCTTGGCCAGTGTGGCCATCCAGTCAACCAGACAAACCGTTTCGTTGCTGGTGGAACCGGCTGGAATCACGCCAGGCCAGCGAACGATCAGGGGAATGCGGTGGCCACCTTCATAGGCATCGCCCTTCATGCCTCGCCATGGGCCGCTGGGAAAATGGTTATATCGTTCCATGACAGATGCCGTAGGAGAGTCGGCTTCGGCATAGCCTGGCGAACCGTTGTCGCTGGTCACGATGATGATCGTGTCCTTTGCTAATCGATTGTCATCAATTGCCCTGATAATCTGGCCGATGCTGTCGTCGGTTTGGGTAACGAAATCGCAGGCTTCGCCATAGCCGGTTTTGCCACGAAACGCAGCCGATGGCATGATTGGCTGGTGCGGTGTGGTGATGGCATAGTAAATGAAAAAAGGCTGTTTTCCCGGGGCTTTGGCTTTATCAGTGATATATCTGACAACTTTCTGATTCAGCATGGCCGGCGTGTTTTCTTCCCGCCAGGGTTTCATGAGAGCGTCATCAACACCGGCAATTGAGGGGCCGTTGCCTTTGCCATCAAAAATGGGCTGGTTGTTTTCAACAAGGCAGGGCTGTGAAGGGGTCATGCCGACCATGCCGAAGAAGTAGTCAAACCCTCGCGTAGTCGGCCCTTCTGAGATGGGTCCGCCAAGGTCGATCAGGTTAAGATAATCCTGATTCCTGCCTGGAATTTGTGACTTGCCGTTGCGTGTTGTCCAGTTCCACCCCAGGTGCCATTTGCCGAAGGCGGCGGTGCTGTAACCCTGATTTTTAAGCATTTGAGGCAGCGTGAGCCTGTTTTTTTCGATCAGCGGTTCGTCCCAGGGGTTCAGCACACCGAGTTTGAGCCGGGTTCGCCAGGCATAGCGACCGGTCAGAAAGGCGTAGCGAGTGGGTGAACAGACGGAAGAAGGCGAGTGGGCGTCTGTAAACCGGCGACCCTGGCGGGCCAGTTGATCCATAAATGGCGTGGGTGCCTTGGATTTCGGGTTGTAGGAGCCGACATCACCAATACCCAGGTCATCAGTCAGCAGCACCACGATATTAGGGTGAGACCTGGGCGGAATTTCAGCATGAAGAGATGTTGCTGAAGACAAAACAAACGCGGCAACCAGGACTTTTGTCGAGAAACGTGCCAACCGCATGAAGGGTATACTCGATTGAAGAGCCATAGTCAGCGATTCTTTTCGCGGCTTTGACATGACAGGCGAATGAGTGACTGTTTGGATCAGGCTTTCTTGATCATTGTGAAGTGGTCAAGAATCTGGCCGTTTTCGTCAATTTGTCTGCCCTGAAGGTTCTCGCCTTCAATCTCAAGCAGAAAAGTACCGATTTTGCGTATGCCCCGGCCTGCCTGATCGCCTTTGGCCAGCGGAACCATGGCCGGGTGTGCAAGCTGTGGACTGTTTGGATTGTTCAGATCTGCAGGTTGTTCACCGCCGGCTGTGCCAGTGACAATTGTCACGATCCCGGTGTGCGGGCCCGATTGCTTGATGATCGGAGAGGAAACACCGTCGGAATGCGATTTCAGGTGCAAATCGGGCTTAAATGTGGAACGCACGCCATAGTGGCCGTCGATCAGGAAAGATCGCTGGTAGGTATGGTCGTGGCCTGTCAGAAAGAGATCGACCCCGGCGTTGTCGAGCAGAGGCAGAATTTTCTCGCGAACTTCGACCAGAAAACCATTGTTGTCAGACTCGTATTTGCCGTCGCAGTAGGGGGGAAAGTGATTGATCACAACTTTCCAGTGCTGGCGGGTCGCTGCCAGGTCAGCTTTCAGCCACTCAATCTGCACGGCACTTTCCTTTCGCCATTCAGATTTCCACAAATCAAGTACAGTGAAGTGGATATTGGCGAAGTCAAAGCTGTAGTAATTGCCTGAACCCGAAGGCGTTCCGCCCAGTTGACCATGTTCCGGAACACTGAAGATTGTAAGGTAATCGTCGCTGATTTCGTGGTTACCGATGCATGGCCAGATCGGAATCGAACGAAATTCTTTGGCATAAACACTGAAAAGGCCGTTTTGATATTGTTCGTCAGTGCCGTGGCTGTAGGCGTTGTCACCCAGAAGGATAATGCCATCAGGGGCAGGTTGATTGCGATTGTATTTCAGAAATCCAAGGCGAGCCAGCCATTCTTTCAGCGGGTTACCCGTGTTGAATCGATTCGTACCGGCATCGCCCAGGACGAGAAATCGGCTTTTGCCATGCTGGCCTGGCAGGCAGGCCGTGCGAAATTGAAATTATTCATCAAAACCGGCGAGAATCGATTTGGAATGCTCAATCGCATAATAATAGGTTTTTGATGGCTCAAGGCCCTTGATTTCAGCGATCCAGTCAGAGCCATCGTGCAAGTTGTTCTGAAATGGTTTTGCAGGAAAGATTGCGTTTAATTGTGCTGGATCATTGCCCAGACGTACTTGCCCCGGTTCGGTGGTTCGGCTTGTACGCCAGCGTATGGTGATACGGTCTGGACCGTGGCTCTGAAGATAGGGGCCCCGCCTTAGTTCCAGACGCATTCTTTCCGGCTGAATTTGTGGTTTGGATTCTGTGGTTTTCTTTTCTGTATCTGTTTCTGTTTTTGTACCCTGGGGCGACAAGAATTCCAGAAGAGATTCAAAAAAGGGGAGCTTGAGGAAGAGTCGGCGAGTTTCACTGAACATGCTGCAACCTCAATGGAAACACCCGGTGAATTTTGATGGATTCAACGGGTAAATAGGGTTAAATATTTGTCGGAGGATGCCGATATGGCTTCATTTTGAGGTGATGTCGAAATTGGCAGAATCACTGCCGGCTTCGGGTACTTCAAAAGTCAGCGTCGTCTGGTCGTTATATTTAAGAGGAATAACCAGGTTTTCTGTTGATGCAGATGTTGCCGATTTGGGCTTTTTCGCATTGGCTGATTTAATCTGACCCTTCAGAAATTTGATTTCAGCAATTGGGTCGTAATCAGCGGCTCGATCGTTGGAAATATCTTTTTCTCCAGCCGTCTGGCTGGCCGGCAGGGTGAATATCCGCACACGACAATTCCCGACGACTGCACCGATTTTTGACCCTTCATTAAAGGTTGCCAGTGTATATCGCCCCTCATCGTCAGTAATTCCGATAGACTCAGGCCCGGGGTAGGGGCGATCAGCCCCGCCAATGGGTTCAAAAGAGACTCTCAGGCCCTTCATCGGCTTGCCATCGACCTTGATCACACCTGCAACCCGGGCAAGTCTGTATCCATCACCCGAGCCGCATCCCGATACCAATCCGACGCAGAAAAGACCGATTATTAGAATTGAACATCGATGGTTCAGCATCCTGATTCCTCTGTCGCAATGAAATGCGTGAATGATCAAAGTGCATCGGCACTGACAATTTCGCCGCCCTTCATGGTGGCAAGGTTTTGATACACGATGGCGTCAATAAAACGCTTGATTGTACGAACACTGCCATCAGCCATGGCAAAATTCATGGCACCCGGATGAAAACTGGCAAAAGCGCGATTGCACCGATTAGCGGCCACATAACGTGTACACATGGCGTAGTCGGGAATGCCGCGCACGCCCTGGCTTGGGCCAGCTGAACCAAGACCCATGTAAGCCCAGCTTGCCGACCAGAATGCACGGGCCGCCACCTGCTGATTTGTGGCATATTCTCCGACGAGAAAAGTGTTCGAGGTGCCATCAGTGATTTCCGCCAGTCGCACTGTACCGATACCACCAACACCCGAAGCCGTAAGGATTCCTCGTGATTCCGCCTGCATGGATGCCCCGAGCTGGTCAACATAAGAAGCGTAGTCCCAGAAAAGTT
The DNA here is from genome assembly GCA_040374745.1 of Planctomycetaceae bacterium. Classification (GTDB taxonomy): domain Bacteria; phylum Planctomycetota; class Planctomycetia; order Isosphaerales; family Isosphaeraceae; genus QWQI01. Next base: position 30,892 of record JBEITT010000020.1, read on the forward strand.
CGGTGCCTGCGCTTGGGGTGCTGTATCGCCCGGCAACCCCCTTATATGAAGCTGGCGCAATATTGGTGTAAGGAGTGGTTCCGCCACCGACAGCAAAAGTTGGATAGGGAAGATCAATCTGAATATCCGATGGACAGATATAAGACGAGAGCTTTGTCGAAATAACTGTGCTGTTTTGTGGTTGCCAGTTCTGCACATTCGCATTATAGGCTGCGAAAAGTGGCGACTGTTCGACAAATGCAAGAATTGAGATCGACCAGCCCATGTAATTTGAGCGTAGCACTGTGCCTGTTGACTGGGCAAAGGCATCGTTGGCATACATGCCACCGGCGGGGAAAGAGTCGTTGGCACTCAGATAATTATGCATTCCCAGGCCGATCTGCCTCAGGTTGTTAAAGCACTGGGCCCTTCTGGCGGCCTCGCGGGCCGATTGGACTGCCGGGAGAAGTAACGAAATGAGAACTGCAATAATGGCAATTACCACCAGCAGTTCGATGAGCGTGAAACCACTGCTGGAGAGTTTTTTTCGAATTGTCATGGGAGAAATCCTGTAGAGGAATGTTTCAGATTCGAAGGCTTGAATTTGTCTGGGGCAAGATTCAAATCATATTTATAGAAGGCTCAGTTAGAGTCAAGCTAATTGTCGTTTTTTTAACAATTTCAGCGGATTTTCATGTTTGCTTTCGATTTCCAATTGCCTGAGGGAGTTCACATCAGGCGGCAAAAGTGTTTGCCAGGAAATTTGTCCCTTGCATTGACAGGTTTTCAACATAAGAATCAGAGGGAGAATGAGACCTCATTGTCTGTCAACCGGGATCGGGTAAATGCGAACACAAAAAGCAAAAAGTTGTAAGAACTGGTTTCTGATATTTCCTGCCTTCCTGGGTCTGGTGATACTTGTCGGAGGTGTAAACACGCTTGCTGGGCAGGAACCTGAAGCTGCCACCGCCCCCTCATTCCTCAAAAGTTGGAGGGCCGTCACAGGAAAAAATCCGGTATTTCAGGGCTCTGCCGGCGATCACTGGGACGCCAAAATCAGGGAACGCGGCTGGATTGTTCGAGTTGGCGACGAGTGGCGGCTCTACTACACCGGTTATAACACTTCAAAAAATGCGAAAACCGATCTCAGGCGACTCGGGTTGGCTGTTTCAAAGGATGGTCTGAGCTGGAAAAGGGTTGGCGACAAACCCATTGTTGACGACCAGTGGATTGAGGATCTATCTATTGTACAGCACGATGGTCTTTGGATCATGGTGGCCGAAGGGCGAGATGACATTGCACACAGCTTCACTTCAAAAGATGGTATAAAGTGGCAAAGGGAAGGGCCCCTTGATATAAGAAAGGCAAATGGCGAATCAATCAGTGACGGTCCTCGTGGAACTCCTTTCATCATGTTTGAAAATGGGGAGTGGTATCTTTTTTATGAGCGTGGCGACATGGGTGTGTGGCTGGCAAAATCAAAAGATCGAAAAGTCTGGACAAACCTGACTGATGATCCTGTGATCGCCATGGGGCCTGATGCTTATGATAAAGGCGGCCTTGCACTTAATCAGATATTGAAATTCAACGGCGTTTATTACGCGGTATTGCATGCCAACTCGACAAGGCCTTTTAACAGTTTCTGGACAACGACCCTCGCTCGATCAAAAGACTTGCAACACTGGGAGAAAGTCAAGGACAATCCCATTTTGGGAAACAACAGTTCCAGTGGTCAGATTATCGCAATAGGTGGTGGTCGTTGGCGGCTGTATACCATGCACCCGGAAGTGCGCGTTTTCGAATCAATTGAAAAATAATCAAAATTCAGTTAAGCAAAAACAGGCAAATGGTGAGCTTGTCGGGCTCACCATTTGCCTTAAAATCAGGTTGTTAATCGATAGTTGAATTCAGTCGGCGATTTCAAAAATTGCTTCAATTTCGACTGCAATCTGGTTGGGAAGGCTACCCATGCCCACCGCCGATCGGGCACCGATTCCGGCTTCGCCGAAGACTTCTGCCATGAGGTCAGAATAGCCATTGATGACCTTGGGATGATCATTAAAGTCAGGTGTGGCATTAACCATGCCAAGAGTCTTGACCAGCCTGACGACTTTATCAAGCGAGCCAAGGTGGGCTCTCAGCGTGGCCAGGATTGCCAGCCCTGTCTGACGGGCGGCTAATTGTCCAGCTGCAATATCCATATCCTCGCCAAGGCGGCCCTTGATGGAAGTACCATCTGTCTTGAGCGGCCCGTGGCCACTGACATAGAGCAGATTGCCGTGCCTGACGGCTGTCTTGTAGGTGGCAACAGGCTTTGGTGCCTGTGGCAGTTCGAGTTTTAGCTCAGCTATTCTGGCATCGGCTCCCATATTATTACTCCTGGTTCGAATATCCTGAAGAGTCTGGAATGGATCACTGACTGTTAAGTTTTTTTGTTATACCTGATTGAGATGCCCGGTGAGAAGCACCATAAATATTCATATCAGAATTGCTTCTTTTCAATAATTGCTGTGTCATACTCCCGAAGCGTCTCATTTAATCTCTCAATTTCATTGGCGAGTATTACCGGATTATGACCGATGTCAAACAATCCTGAATCAAGAAACTCGGAACCGTTTGTATCGCTCAGTGTCGCCCAGTGCACACTTCGAATATGAGCACGTGAAGCGGCAAGTCGTAATAGATCCATTCCAATTTTCGCCTGAGATTCCTGAGAACACCCGACCGGCCATTGTCTGGAATCAGCACTCACCTGGTTCAGATTGATTGTCTGGGTTCCATGTTGCCGTCCGGGGATGGCAATCGTAAGGTGCAACGGCAGATTTACCAGCTGGTACATATCAAGTAGTCTGGCGACATCGATCATCTCACGCATGTGGCTACCTGGAAATTCATAGCCCATAGCCAGTTCTATGCCAATACCCGTTAGCCCCAGGTCGGCCCTTGCCAGCGTATCTGCAAGGTGCAGAGGCCCTAATTCGAAACTTGCTGTAGTCAGCCACTCCGCCCATGGAGCAGTTAAATCAACAACAATCTCTGCAGAAGGACAGGCACGGGAAACGGCCTGAATCGCAGCAACAGTAATCTTGATCTGCTGCTCTTCACTGATGACATTCACCTGCCGCATGGCAGGACGCCTTACAACATGCCAGACGTTTACCTTTTCCTTCAGGTTGCTTACGACATAATGAACATAGTTGCTGAAAACGCGTGAGAGTTGCGAAATATCTGTGTAACGATAAACCCAGGGGGGCAGAAAGTCGTTCGAAAAATCAATCAGAGGACCGGCATGAACCTGCAAATTGGCTTCTTTTGCAATTTTAACGGGCGTTTCCCACGAGTGCCAGTGAATCTGATTTTCAACGGTCATCAGTTCTGACCATACCGGAGCAATCCGGCAATTCCTCACATTTGAAAGAGCCCAGCGTTGCGGAGCCGAAAGTTCATTGCCTCGAAGGGAACTCAGGTCAACAGACAACTTTTGAAGGATTCTTTCGTCAACCGACGAAGCATCGCACTGCCGACTGATCGTCTCGCGACCAAGATCAATAGAGATCTGTAATGACTTAGCAGCCAATGCCGCTGCTGACTCAACATCCGTACGTGACATCAGGGCTGAAATAAACAGATCGCTCGCTTCACGAAATTTGGCAGGCAGCGGCCGCGATGTGCCAGCGGGTCCTTCCTGAAAAAAATGTCGCAGATCCGTCAATCTTCCACGAGCCAGTTCAATCAAAAGTATATATGGTTGCTGATTACCAGGGAGAGTTGATGTGCCAAAAATTGCTGCGTTTTGACCAGGCAACGCCCATGGCACCTGTACTCGCAGACTTTCAGGCGTGCCTGTCTCGCAGACCATCAAGCCGTTGTCAATAGAAACCTTTACAGGGTAAGGGGTTCGCTCTAAATCAATAACATGCACGAATTCCGGGTCAAGTTTCCATCCGGTTTCGGTCGGGCCGTTTAACAGAAACTTCACAGTTGCCATGTAAGATGCCCGATTTCCTGAGACCTGAATGATGGAGCGATGGAACGCCGTTGAGTACACCGGATAGGCGATGACGATCCATGCCACACCCCGCTTCTTCGTCCAGCCAGTGTATTTTGGCAACTGGTGATTCGCAATGCAATCGTCAGCAGAGAAATAAAAAAATCATGATAGACGGCAATGAGGATACTTTCTCAGCCAGGTAACCATTCAGTTGAATTTGCCAGTATTTTTTTGATTGGTTCCGGCTTGGATATTCAACAGTCAGAATCCGACATCGGGTGTTCAAAACGTTGGATTTCTGGGATAATATTTCTGAAACCGAGACTTTGAATAGTGGCGGTTTCAATGATTCATCGGTCAGGAATTGTCTGTAAGCCTTTGCCGGAATAGCATCATGCCCATGCGAGTACTGATCGCCGCCCTGCCGCTTCGTCATCAACCAGGTAAGTTTCGTGATTTATTGCTTGAAGCCGGCCTTGAGCCTGTTGACCCGCCGCGTGAAGAAAACGCCGGCGAACTCTCCGATGCCTGTATCTCAACCATGTTGCCTGAATGCGATGCCGTGATTGCCGGCTCTGAAAAATTGCAGGGGCCATTGCTTGAACGATGCAGCCGATTGAAAGTTATTGCCCGCACAGGGGTTGGCTACGATGCGATTGACATGGCAGCAACGAACCGGCTCGGGATCACCGTGACTATCACCCCTGGGGTGAATCAGGAAAGTGTCGCTGAGCAGGCATTTGGTCTTCTTCTCGGGTTCACACGGCGAATTCCTGTGAACGTGGCAGACATCGCACGCGGCGGCTGGGATCGTACGCTTCCCATACCATTGCGTGGCAAGACAATCGGGCTTATCGGGCTGGGTCGGATTGGCCAGGCCATGGTGCCCAGAGCCCTCGCTTTTGGCATGAATGTCGTTGCTTTTGATCCCTTCATTAAAGAGTCACCTTTTGGTACGGATGTGCCACTGGTCTCGCTTGACGAGGTTATTCGGTGCGCTGACGTATTGAGCCTGCATGTGCCTATGACACCGGAAACGCGACATCTGATACGAAAAGAAACCATTGACGCGATGAAGCCAGGCGTAATACTGCTGAATACTTCTCGTGGCGGTCTTGTGAACGAATCCGACCTGATTTCTGCCCTGAATTCTGGCAGAATAGCCGCTGCGTGTCTTGATGTGAGCGACCCGGAACCACCACAACCGATGAGCCAACTGAGATCACATCCGAATGTCATCATGAGCCCTCATCTGGGTGGCATTGATTCCAAAAGCATGGCAGACATGGCCGAACTGGCTGCCTGGTGCGTGGTGGAAAAGCTGTCGGGGCGCAACCCTGCCAGGTGTATTGTCACATCCTGAATTTTAGGGGTGTTGTATTTTTGGCGGCAGATGCATTTAACATCGTAAAGTCGTCTTTGACATTCACTTTGATATGTGTAGGATATGGACTCCGGTCTCGATGATTTTCCTGGAAAACGCTCTTAGTCAATAGAGCTTCGGTATCTGGTGCTTTCTCACAGACTGAATTTTGTTATGCTATAGAGCATGATGCAGAAGCCAGAAATTCAAGCTCGAGCCGAACATGCCGACTGAACTGATCAATACACAGCAGGGGCTCGATGAGCTGGTTGGGCGAATTTATGAGTCCGGCACATTCGCATTTGACACCGAATTCATACCTGAAGACACGTATGAGCCCGAACTTTGTCTGATACAGGTGGCCACACCAACCGAGCTTGCGGTGGTTGACCCCCGGGTAATTCCGCGTCTACCGGTTTTCTGGAACGCAGTACTCGATGAGTCACTTGATGTGATCGTTCACGCGGGATCAGAAGATCTTCGCATCTGCTATCTTCAGATGGGTCAACTGCCAAGGCGAATTTTTGATATTCAAATTGCAGCTGGGCTGGTCAGCCCGGCTTTCCCTTCATCGCTTACTGCACTTGTCCAGCGATACATCGGAAAAACCGTCAACTCAAGCGAGACACGCACCGACTGGCGAAAGCGACCCTTGACACCAAGCCAGGTGCAATATGCGCTGGATGATGTTCGTCACCTTATTCCTATTGCTGAGATTCTGCGTCAGCGATTGCGCGAAACCAATCGGCAGGATTGGAGCGACGAAGAGGGGCGAATCATGCTGGGCGAGATTGCCAAACGCGACCATCCAGACCGTTGGATGAGGATTTCCGGTATTCATACGCTTGGCAGGCGGAGCCAGGAAATTGCCAGGCGGCTTTATCATTGGCGACTTGAAATTGCCATCCGAAACAACAGGCCGCTTCGGCAGTTTATGCGAGACGATTTGCTTGTTGCCATAGCAAAACGCCAACCCAAAACACGAGCTGACCTTGAAAATCTGCGAGATTTCAATCGCACCAGTCACATGAAAGCCGCCCCAGAAATTCTGGCGATTGTTCAACAGGCCTTGAATGTGTCTGATTCAGAATTGCCAAAGCTGCCCAGACGGGTTGACGATCTTTCCGGTGGCGGGATGCTGATCGGAATCATGACGGCGGCCATGGCTTATGCCTGCGTACAGGCCCAGGTAGCCCAAGGCCTGGTCGGTTCCGTCAGCGACATTAAAGACCTGGTCCGATGGCTGTTAGACGGCAAGCCGGCTGATGATTTGCCGCTTTTAATGCAGGCGTGGCGTGCCGATGTCTGCGGCAGCCTGATGCTTGATGTGCTTGAAGGCCGAAAAACGCTTCGAGTGGCCAACCCAGGCGGCGATTTGCCTGTCGCCATCGAGTAAAACGGGGGCTGCCAGCATGTCAGATAAAATGCCACTGGCAATTACCATGGGCGACCCGGCCGGTGTTGGCCCCGAAATTGTGCTGCGGGCCCTGAATGAACAGGCAATCACTGATATTTGTAATCCGGTTGTGTTTGGCGACGCCGATGTTTTGAAAGCCTGCGCGGATAGGCTTCAGCTTTCATTTGATACTCTGGTCATCAGTCTGGATGAATGGCATGATCAGCAATTTCAAAAATATCAACCAGTTGTTGTATCATTAAATTCAATCGGGGTCGATGACTTTCGGCCTGGTGTATTAAGTGCCGCCACCGGGCAGGCAAGTTTTGATTACATTAATGCTGCCCTGAATAGTGCCATCGGTGGCAGGCTTGCATCAGTGACAACGGGCCCCATCAACAAGCTGGCACTGAGCCAGGCCGGTATCAAATTTCCGGGGCACACTGAAATATTTTCTTCGCGCACTAATGCGGCTCGATCTTGCATGATGCAATATTCAGAAATCATCACATGTACATTCGTCACGGTTCATGTCGGATATGCTGAAGTACCAAAATTTCTCAGCCCCGGCCGAATTCTTGATGTGATTGAACTTACTGATTCAGCCATCCGGAAGATTCGTGGGCACCAGCCCCGTTTGTTGATTTGCGGCCTGAACCCCCATGCCGGCGAGCAAGGCCTTTTCGGAAACCGGGAAGAGGAAGAACTGATTCTGCCGGCAATTGAATCCGCCCGAGCCAAAGGAATATTAATCGATGGCCCGCTACCACCCGACACAGCATTTATTCCATCGCGAAGGGCCAGTTCTGACGCTGTAATCTGCATGTACCACGATCAGGGCCATATTCCGGTGAAGGCACTTGCATTTGACAGTGCTGTTAATACAACCCTGGGATTGCCAATTATTCGTACGAGTGTTGACCACGGCACCGCCTATGACATTGCATGGAAAGGATCGGCCAGCCCATCAAGCCTTTTTGCCGCTATTAAATTAGCCGTTAAACTGGCAAAATAGTTCTGCAGTTGCTTTTTAAATTGCATTTTGCCAGACAGGCAATCGTGATAAGATATATTTTGTAACATTCAGGTTAAGACTGTTGCCAACCATCGGCCAGAGTTTTTTGTTCGATAAACTTGCCGGTAACTGGTATTTCGTCGGGAAATCAAGAAACGAGAGCACTTCCCGTGGGCTGAAGCGACGAACTTTCTGTTGCTGCTCGTTTTCTGGCAAGAGCAGATACGAGCCGCATCGAGTAGCACTTCGCCCATATGCCGAAGTAAAACAGTTGGTAATCTCGCCGGGATTCGACCGGTCGGCCAGATGAATTGCCCCTGCATACTTTTCGAGAAACGACTGGTCAATAAAAAGGCTCTCGTTTAAGTCGGCCTCCTGATCAATGACATCTGAAAGATTGCATTTTCTTATGATTGACTCGTCAGGTAATTTCAGGCCTGAAAACTGTTCACGGCTGGCAACAAGATAATAACGATTACGGCGGTTGGGCCAACCCCAGCGACTTGGGCAGATAATCTCTTCATGAATTGTATATCTGCATTTCTCAAGAGTCTCAATAATCAGTTCGCGTGATTGACTCCTGCCAAAGCCTGGCACATTTTCCAAGGCCACGCAAGATGGACGAAAGTGGTAAATCAATTGTAGCATGCGAGCCAATGAGGCTGATCGAGAGTCGGCCATGTCCAGTTTCTTGCCCAGGATTGTATGAGGCTGGCATGGCGGGCTCATCCACCAGACATCGGCAGGCCCCCAACCGGCAACAATAGAATCTGGAATGGTTTCAATGTTTCTTACAAAGACTTTATGATTCGGAAAATTATTGGCATATATTTCAGTGGCTTCCCGTTTAATGTCAATTGCAGCGATTGTTTCAAATTGATCGCATACGGCAACCGATGCACCGCCTATGCCACTGTGCCACTCAATCATTTTAGGTCTGGAATGCATGATAATTGTATTTTATGACAACTTTCAGGGTACTGAAATACCGATGCTTTGAAGTGCACTGACCACCCAGATCAGAGGTAATCCGGTAATCGCCGTGTGGTCGGCAGTTTCAATTCGGTCAAACAGTGCAATTCCGGCTGATTCAATTTTATAAGAGCCTGCGCATTGAAGCGGCATGTCCAGTCGAATATATCTTTGAATTGTCTCTTTATTCAGCGGCCGCATGGCAAGTCTTGAAATATCTAAATGTTCCATGGGCTTATGGCCTGGGCTCAAAATACATACGGCAGTGATCAATTCATGGGTTTGGGCTGAAAGTGCTTGAAGCTGTCGGGCTGCATTTTCTTCTGTTCCCGGCTTGTCCATCAGTGTTCCATCGATTGTTGCGATCTGGTCGCCACCAATGACTATTGCATCAGGATTCTCACGAAATACTGCTTCTGATTTGGCCCGGGCCAATCTATTGGCAATTTGATGAGGATCATTGAATCTCTGCTTGAACTCTTTTTCATCAACCCCGGGTGCGATACACTCAATAGACAGGCCAAGTCGTTCAAGCAGCGACTTTCGGTAAACGGATGTGCTTGCCAGTACGATCCTTGGTGTTTTCATGAGCAGGTATCCGAAAAAGCCTCGCAACCAGCCAAAACTTCCGGCAAATATTTCTACAGCAACAATGCCGGTGCGTCAGGGCTATGACCAACTGGGTGTTTCGGCATTCTACCAGACTCATGGCACTGATTATCAAAACCCACACGAAAGAATTCTTCATTTGCTGCTGACCCAATGGGTTAAGTCGAAGAATCTGCCGGTTTCGACTCGCTTTCTGGATTTGGCCTGTGGATCAGGCGAAGTAACAAGTCTTTTGCAGCATCTGGGTTTTCAAAATATTACCGGATTTGATCCCTACACTCATGTTGCTTATGAAATACGTACAGGGCTGGTTGCTCATGATTATTCATTCGAAGCCATTGCCAATGGTTCTCTCTTAAGGAAGCATCCCGAATTTGAGTTTGATGTCATTATCTGCTCGTTTGCCATGCACCTCTGTGCCCCCAGCTGGTTGCCTCTACTCTGCCTTCAACTTGCCGGAATATCATCAATCATGCTGATTCTTACGCCACATAAACGCCCCGAAATCGGCAGAGACTGGGGCTGGGAAATGCTGGAAGAACAACTTTTCGAGCGTGTTCGGTTGCGGGCATACCAGCGCACAATCTTGAATGATTAACACGACACAGCACTTTATTTTTCAGTGTCATTTGATCCACGAAGATTGCGTGATTAAGAGATTCAGCGCAGCAAAGCAAACGGACGCATTTGTCGCATGTCGTGGCGAATCCTGCGCCGGAAAAGTCGCGATGGTCGCATCGCCAACGAGAAAAACATTGAAGTCTTCTCGCAGATTTTCGTAGCCTGCCGTGGTTTTGCAGACGCACATGTCAGTGTTATAACCTGCAAGCAGCACATGTCTTATGCCCATTTGCCGCAGGTGGTCGCGTAGTTTGGGGTAGCCATCGCCGTCATAGATAACGAGGTCATTCAGAGCCACATCAATAGTGGCCATCACAGGAACTGGCAGTTGCCAGAAACCAGCCGGGTCGTATTTGTCAGTCGCATCAAGACCCGGGAAGGCATTGAAGTATGATTTCACTGGATTTTCGCTATCAAGCTGAATTGTTTTGGGCAATGAGCCTCCAAAATATTGGAAGTCATTCAGTTTTTCTCTCAGTTCTTTCATTCCCTCAGCGCGTGTAGCCGCCGTGGGTGCCGAGTTCCATGAACGATAAATTTTGTCGCGGACAGGATCTTCGAGACCCGGAAGGCTGTAAGCGATGAGCCTGGCCTTACTTCTCAGTCGTTTGAGTAGCGGATTGATCACATCCCGGGCATGTTGCAGAACGAGCTGATTTTTTTGTGGCGTGCACTGAAAGGCCACGCCTGCTGGTTCTGGTGTCTTCCATCCCTGCCCGTCGTCAATTGCCCATGGATGCACAACAATCACGGCTGTACGGTCAGCCCTCAGCCGATTCGGTATTTCAATTATACCTCGTGCGTTATAGCTCCAGCGCCAGGCACGCACTTCAAGGTCGGCATCGGGCTCGTCGAGAAGTGGTGGTGATTCGAATCGTGTCTGGCAGGCAACAGGCTCTACATAATGCGGATAGTCGCCAAGTATGGGGCGAATGTCTGTCAGGCGTCGCAGTTGGTTCCTGTAGGGTTGTGATTCTTCAGCTGCGAATAATTTGTTGGGAAGGCCCGAAAAAACGGCCAGAGCCGATTTCAGTAAATTGCGGCGGTCAAGGAGTTGGTTCATCTTAAAACCTCTTGTTTCTCTGGTCTAATATGATAAATCATACTTAAGTTTTTGATTCAAAACAGCTGTTTTTCAACAAAACCAGTTTAGATTGCACTTTTCATTCCTCTGCCCGGGTTTTAATATGACAATATTGATCAGATCACCATTTGCAAACTTCCTGAAATGGGTTGCTTAAGGTTTAACCCTCAGGATTTTTGTCAAAAACTGGTGCCTGTTGAATAAAAACACCCATCATCCTCTTGCAGGACAGGCTTTCCAGAGATGCTCACAGGAATGAACAAATTGAAGCACGCATCTTCGGTCATTACCGTGGCCATGCTGATTCTGGCTGGAATTGCCGGACGACTTCTACCCCATGCTCCAAATGCCACACCACTTACTGCACTTGCTTTAGTCTCGGGTGCCTCGTTGTGTGGCTACAGGGCGATTTTTATTCCTCTCTGTACACTCTTCCTGACCGACTTGCTCATTGGCACGTATTCCATTGAGGTTATGGTTTCGGTTTACCTCTGTTTCCTCTTGCCTGTTTTTCTGGGTAAGGCTTATCTCAAATCCAATCGCCGTCCGCTGCTGATTGGCAGCCTGGCTGCGTTGAGTTCAGTCATCTTTTTCCTGGTGACCAATTTCTCAATCTGGTATTTCGGCGATTGGTATCCAGATAATATGGCAGGGCTTATGGCATGTTATGCTGCTGCATTACCTTTCGCCCTTAACATGCTCTCGGCAGACTTGATCTGGAGCGCCACCCTTTTTGCCGGTCTGGCGATGATCGAAGGCAGAACGATTGCAGTGAAATTGCCAACTCTATCGAAATCCTAAGGTTAGAATAGAATCCTCACAGTTGAAACGAATTGATTATTGAAGAAAGTCGGGGCTCCTGGTGCATGACCACTGGATTGCCGAACGAATGGGCCGGATTGACGCTTCTGGCATTCGCAAGGCTTTTGAAATGGCCAAGTCGATGGTTGATCCGATCAATTTGTCGATCGGACTCCCTGACTTCCCGGTGGCTGAGCCAGTTAAACTTGCTGCCATCAAAGCCATTCTGGAAAACCGGTCTGAATACACATTAACACAGGGGCTGCCCGAACTTCGAAACAGCCTTCAGGCTGAGGTAGACGCTAAATATCACCATGCCGACCGCCAGTTGATGGTCACCTCCGGAACGGCTGGTGGATTGACACTGGCACTTTCGGTCACGGTAAATCCGGGCGAAGAAGTCATCATTTTTGACCCTTATTTTGTAATGTATCGCCATCTGGTCACCTGGGTCGGCGGAACCAGTGTTCTGGTGGACACTTACCCTGATTTTCAGATCGACATGACCAGGCTTGAAGCCGCCATTACTCCAAAAACCAAAGTGGTGATCGTCAATACGCCGTCAAATCCCACCGGAGTAGTTCAATCCGAGCAGTCTATGAGGGAATTGGCCGAACTTTGTCGCCAAAGAAAAATCCTGCTGATCAGCGATGAAGTTTATGGTGCATTCAGCTATGACACCCCGACAACAAGCCCCGCCCGCTTCGATGAGAATGTTCTGGTTTGTGATGGATTTTCAAAAACCCATGGCATGACAGGCTGGCGTCTTGGTTTCGCTCATGGCCCGTCACGCATCATTCAGGAGATGAATAAGCTGCAGCAATTCAGCTTCGTGTGTGCCCCAAGTCTTGTTCAGTTTGCTGCGATTGAAGCAATGAAGACCGACATGACTGCCCGTATCGCCGCCTATAAAGTGAAGCGTGACAAGATCTATGACGCATTGAAGGACGACTACGAGATCGTTCGTCCGGATGGTGCATTTTATATATACCCCAAAGCACCTCGGGGAACTGCAACCGAATTTGTGGCTGAGGCTCTCAGAAATCAGCTTTTGATTATCCCCGGCAATGTTTTCAGCCAGAAAGACACCCATTTCAGAATCAGTTATGCCGTTGATGATCGTACCCTTGACCGAGGTATCGAAGTTCTCAAGCGTCTGGCTCGAAAATAAGTTCTAAACCTTTGTTCTAAATAATCTTGTGTTGTCAGCCGATTCCCAGCACCCGGATGACTTCGCTGGGTGAAGTCAGGCCCTGTTTTACCAGGTTGGCTGCATGGCCACGCAATGACATAACTTCCTGATCTCTCAATAGTTGCCTGATCGTTTTCGAATCAGCACGATTGCTGATGGCATCAGGCAGACCGTTAAGACTGGTATCGAGCCATTGCACAGCCATGATCCGGCCCTGGTAACCGGTTCCACCACAAATATCGCAGTGCCCGACACGTGGCTCGAAATATTCATTAAATTCTTGATTAAAAGAGTATGTTGATTGCTCTGCCGCGGTTTTTAATACCCGGCATTGATCACAAAGTCGGCGCAAAAGCCGTTGTGCCAGAATACCCTTGATGCCACTGCGTAAAACATAAGGTGGAATGTTCATATCCATTAATCTGGTAAGCACTTCAACGCAGTCGCCAGCATGCATGGTCGTGAGCAGAAGGTGGCCGGTAAGTGTGGCCTGAAAGGCGGCCCTTGCGGTGGCCCTGTCGCGTATTTCACCGATCGCTATAACGTCGGGGTCTTGCCTCATGACTGATTTCACCAGTCTTGCAAGCCCGAGGCCGGCCCGGCGATCGAGCGATGTCTGGGCAATGCCGGTAATCGCTGATTCCACTGGATCTTCCAGCGAGACAATACTGCGCGATCCTCTCGATTGATTGAGAATTTCGCGAAGGCACGCATAGAGTGTCGTCGTTTTGCCAGAACCCGTTGGACCGGTGAAGATGATCATTCCCGAAGTGTCAGCCAGCAATCTGGATAACTCATTCTGAACGGGAGCAGGCAGACCCAGTGAAGCGAATTCATGCCGCGACTCAGCCTGGACAAGAAAACGAAGGGCTGTTCTTTCGCCATCAATGGTTGGGAACGTACTGACACGTACTTCGGGCCTTTTTCTCGCAGGTTCAGGAGCAATCCGGCCTTCCTGTGGTACATCCGTGCGGTAAGTCAGCAGAGAGGAGAGCACTTTGATCCTTGCAACCACTTGCGATGAAATGCTCTGCGGTAAAGTGCCGCCAGGCTGGATGACTCCATCAATCCGTAAATCGAGTCGAAGGCCAGAATCAGAAAATGGGGTCAGGTGTAAGTCACTCGCCTTCGATTGCTGGGCAAGTTCAAGAAGTTCATCAACAATAGCAGGAACATCAGGTAAGGGTTTGGCATCCATGGCTTTGCCAAGCCCTTTGTAAAATGATTCAATATGATTCATTAACTTGAGTTATCTGAGCCCTGGGCCGGGCAGAATTCCTTTTGTTTTCGTCTTAATACGACATAACATGTTGTCGGCAGTGAGATAAAGAGTACTTCCATCATCACCCCAGGCGCAATTTGCAGTGGCAACCCCCGGATCAATCCGTCCAAGCAGAACTCCATCAGGGCTAAGCACATGCACGCCACCTGGCCCGGTCATGAAAATTCTACCGGATGAATCTAATTTCAGGCCGTCCGGCAGTCCTGGTTTTTTGGCTTTTAAAAGTTCGGTCGTATCTGTTAAGACTTTTCCTTGACCAATTTTACCTGATTTATCAAGCGGATAAGCCATCAAGACTGGGCGATCGGGGTCGGAATTAGCAGCGTAAAGCGTTGATCCGTTGGGAGAAAGCGCGACACCGTTCGGGAATTTGAGTTCTTTTGTCAAGAGGCTCAATCGACCTTCTGGTGAAATACGATAAACCCCGCTGAAATCAAGTTCTCTGGCTGGGTCAGAGGCTCCTTTGGCAAGCCCATAAGGCGGGTCGGTGAAATAAAAGCTGCCGTCCGGGCCAAAAACACCGTCGTTCGGGCTGTTGAGTCTCTTGCCCTCAAACCTTTCTGCCATGGTCTCAAACAAGCCGTTGTTCAGCAGGCGTGCAACTCGCCGGTCGCCATGTTGCAGCAAAACAAGACGTCCGACCGGGTCGAGAGTCAGGCCATTCGACCCCTGGCCACTTGAGCCTCCGGTGCGTCCCGTGTCTCCGCTCGGTTTCAGGTAAGTCGTTAAACTGGATGTAGATGTGTCCCAACGGTGCACAACATTTCCTGGCACATCGGAAAAGATCAGGGCCTTCTCTCCGGCGAGCCACACCGGTCCCTCGGCCCAGTCGTGGCCATCGGTCAGTTTTTCAATTTTCGCTCCTTGGGGAATTATCGTATCGAATCGGGGATCAAGACGAATGATCTCGCCAACATCCTCAGCCGTTGCATTTTTCAACCCCATGAAAATCAACAACATACCAATGCTACAAACGGATTGAAAGAATCTGACCATGAATTGGGTACCAACGAGTTCTGGGCTGATGGGCCTGTTGTTTCGAAAAATCTTCAGAAGTTCATTTTCGGAAACAATTTCGTTAAACGCAATAAGACAAAATCATGAAAAATGAGAATTCTGATTGAAAATAGACCTTGCCTCATTTGGCTATTGAAAACAGCGTTCTGGATCGGTTTTTTAGATGAAAGGCTTAATTCCGATTAAGCATCGCCTGTTTTAAATTAAATTCATGAAAGATCTTATGCTAATACTCAGTAGGTGTTCATTGAACTATAATGTTTTGTAAGGTGAAGAACTGTTGTGTGAAATTAAGCAAAGTGCGTCGGTAAAATCGATCCAAACGGACAATTGAGCGGAAAAAATTTCAGAAAATGTAAAAAAGTTGCTTAAGTTAGCTGAATTTTGTCCTACGTTCCTGATATAACAGGGTGTTGACGCAGTCGAAAGAACTGGATATGTTCACTTTCGTTAAGCCCTGTGTCCTCTTGATCCTTGGAGTGGTCATCAATGTCGAACCTTGCACAGCGAATCCGTGATATTCGTTACAAAAAAGGACTTGGGCCTGACGCATTAGCCGCTCGAGCTGAAATTAGCCGAACTGCACTTTACCAGATTGAATGTGGCAAAACTGAAGTGCCACGGGCAGGCACACTTCGAAGAATTGCCAGGGCACTGGAAGTACCGGTTGACGACCTTCTTGGCTACTGGCCAAAAGAAGAGTCAATGATGGCTTCAGATCATGAACTGACTGGCTCTGTCCGAGAAACTGAACCACGCGTGGATACCGATCGTGACTGGTCTTATCCGGATGACCCTGAATTGACGAGCTATCGTGATGCCCGCCAGACTTTTGATGTTGCTACCGGGCGAACAGACCTTCAGCACAAGCTGGAAGACCTTCTCGATTCTCGATTTGCAGATTCGATCAGTAGAATCATCGAAGATACACATGCAATCATGATCGCAGGACGTTCCCAGACAACCGGACGCATCGGGATTGGGAGCCGAACCAAGACCCACTGATCAAGAAAGCTCTTGACAACTGGTCATGGCTTGGCATCTAAGTGTCTTTTTTAAAAAGACTTAAATATCGATACAGAAGACGGTCTGAAGATGATTCAGATCGTCTTTTTTTTGAGGCTCAATTCGATTCCGGGCATTCATCCGGGTAATTGACCTTGCCAACTTTAATGTTTTTCGTAATTTATCACTCAATTATCCTGTAGTGGGTTAATCTCAAGCAGGCTAGTGATCGCCAACCATCATAATCTCACTGATTTATGTTGGATTGCTCCATGGATAGGGGCGTGGCACAGAGGGTAACTGCCATGGATTGGCGTCTAAACAACTCCGTTGAGCACAAGTCTTTTCATTACCAGTTGAGTTCGTCGCATTTATTTTTCGTATTCGTTTACCTGAATATCCTCAGCACTTTTGGTTGTTCTATGGCTCCCAAAAGTTTCCTCAGCATGAACGACCCGACTGCCATAAATCGTGCAAGGGCTGTGGCTTATGGTCAGAGTGAGCCTGATGCTGTAGCTATTCCGGTATTAATCGATCGGCTGACGGATGAAGACCCGGTTGTGCGACTGGCGAGCCACGAGGCGCTTAAACGTCGAACGGGCCAGAACTTCGGCTATCAGCCATATATTGAGGGCGACGAACTGGTTGCAGCCGTTAGCAGGTGGAAACAGTGGTGGGCCGGCACGAACAACGGTCGAATGTTTGCAGGACGTCCGGTGCCGACTCCGCAGGCAAGTCCCCAGATTCGGCAATCAAACATGGGACCGAAAACACTTTCTGAAGCTAGATTTCAGAAAAAACGAGGCCCATTACAAAGACTGTTTAGTCGAAATAATTGACTCATCGCAGCAAGACACAAACACGCAACACAGGTCCTGGCAATGCTTGAGCGATCACTGACTGCAAACTGGCCAAATACGATCAACCCACTTCGGCTTTCGGGTTGGTTTGCGTTACAAACAATCTGCTGGTGTGGCGGCTTCGGTACGCTCTTTTTGAATAGTCTTGCATCGCTAATACGACCCGCCAGGGCAGGTGAAATGAAGATTCACACCGCCGCCTTCGTTCAGATGGTCTGGGCGGTCGTGTGGGGTGTGCCACTGGTAATCCTGCTGCATATCGGGATGGGTGGATTTCTCGCCCTGCAGGCCTTTCATGGGGCCATTTTTCTTGACGCCGTGGGCCCGGTGGTCGGTGTCGGCCTCTTCCGAAATGTCGGCAGCCAGATGTCAGCCATGGTTGTTACAGGCCTTGTTTGCACCCATACCGTTGCCGAGATGAGGCTGAATCGATCGAAACTTGACCGTGCACCACATGGTCGGGCGATTGACCGCGATGTCGCCCGTGGTTTGAAACAATCACAAACTGATATGGAGCCTGATCTTGCGAGGCTTACCATGGCCCGTGTCCTGGGCATTGCTCTGGCCGGGCCTGTTCTGGGCTTTATCGGATGTGTTACAGGCCTCATCGCCGGCCTCATGGTCAGTCGCACCGTGCTAGATGTGCCGACAGTCTGGTTTTTGTATCACTTCGCGGAAATGCTGTGGGCCAGAGACCTTGTGGGAATTGTTGTGAAGGGAATGATTTTCTGCGGCCTTGCGGCTGCCATTGCCTGCTACGAAGGGCTGAGAAAGCCTGAAGGCGATGCTTCAGACCTGGCGGTTTCGATGTGGCGGGCCGCCTGCCTCGGCACATTCGCCATTCTGCTGGCCAATGCTGGGTGGTTCACGTTCATGTTCCTCAGTGGGGCACCTTTCGGACGAACTGTACTGGAACCACCCATTCCTCGCTGAGACTCACTCAAGTGACATTTATACAACGACTTAATGACGACCTGATAATTCTGACAGGATGCCGGGCATGAAACGAAGCTCAACTCAGGAAATCCTTGTGGGCATTGTTGTTCTGGCGTGTCTGGCTGGAATGATCAGCCTCGTTGCCCTGGCAGCCGGCGGGCCTGGTTTTCTTGCCAACCGGCGAACTATCGACGTGATATTCAAGGACGGGCAGGGGGTGCGTGTCGGTTCAGCTGTTCAAATCGCTGGACTGACGAGCGGCCGGGTTGAAGGCGTTGACCTTGTTGACATCGACGGCACGCTAAAGGCCCGTGTCCGCATGACCATTCCCGAGAGTCTGGCATCTAAACTCAAGCAAGATGTAAAGATAGCGATCAAATCGACCCTTACTGGCCAAACTATGCTGAACATCATCAGTTCCGGCAATTCCAAGATGGAACTTGTTGCTGGGCAGGTGGTTGTAGGCACTGAGACAAGCCTGTTCGACCCAATTCTTGAGCAGGTTGGTCTGGGGCCGGGTGAGCGTAACAATATCAGCCACATGATCGCCGAAGTGCGAAAGACCATGGATCAACTCTTGCCCAAGGTGCAGGCGACGGTTGCCACACTGGAAGAGACCACACAGGGCCTGAAGGCGACATCCGAATCTGTTCGACCGGGAGTTGAAGCGACTGTCGCGCAGGTGAATGAGACGATAACCAAGCTGCAAACGATTATTCCCCAAGTGGATGCGTCATTAAAAAAGGTTGATCATTTCGTTGGTACGGCTGATTCCCTTCTGACTGAAGCCGGGCCTGATGTGCGCGAGGCCGTTGCCGGTGCACGGGGCATCATGCTCAATGCTGATCAACTGCTGGCCGAACAACGGCCCAATATTGCCAAAACCATTACCAACCTTGAAAGTACGCGAATCCGTGCCGACAGGGTGCTTTATAACACGGAAGTCCTGACATCACAGGGAATTGACGTCGTCAATAAGTCCAAGGCTAATATTGAACGAACGGCTTCCAATGTGAAAGACGCGACTGAATGGGGCGACAAGCTGGTGCAGAAAATCTACTCTAACCCCTTCTATCTCAGCCCCTTCTATAAACCAACCGCGGCTGATGTCCAGGCGCATGCCTATTTTGATTCGGCTCAGGCGGTGATTGTCGGTGCCAAAGAACTGCACGACACCGTGAAGACCCTGGAGACGATGAGAGCCGCCGCACGAACCCAGGAAGAAGCCCATGCCATCGACCAGCTTTATGCCCGTGCGGCCGGAATGTCGGAAAAGCTCAATCAGACCATGTCAAAAATGGCCGATGGCCTGCAACCGGCCTCGATGGCGCCGCAGGGAAGACAGGGCTTGCGGCGATAACCTGTGGCCAACCTGAAAAGGGGCCTGCTACAGAAACGCGTGCCATTTGTGACACAAAAAACGTCGCAGAATGGCCAGGTTTTGGGAATGTGATGACTCAAACGATTGAAAATATGAGACTTATGAACTTGAGAAATTTTTCCGGGAAATTTTTTGGAAATTTTCTGGAAGACGTTAAAGTCGGAATCTTTTCACATCCGATATTAGAGGTGGATTTGACACGGAGGAGCACGTGACAGACTTAGGCTTATTCGGCTCCTGCTGCCAACCCGTGTGGGGAAGGTGGCTCGGAGGCTCCGCGGGCTACGGTTCCCGGAGATTCCCGTCGAATAAGGTCCCGAGCTGGCGGACCTAAAAGTCAACCGCTTGCTTGCAACTATGAGAGGGGGGTCCAACGATGGAAATCCATGGCTTAAACGGTACTGGTGGTGCTCAACCAATTTATCCCCGACTTGCGGCTTATACCGTTGAATCGGGTTCTTCAGTTGGTGTCAGCGCACCCCAGGATCAAGTCGAGATCAGTTCTATTGGTCGCATGCTTGAAGGCATAGAAAGCCTTCCTGACATTCGCCATGAGCGTGTTGCGGCGATTCGCCAGCAGATCGCTCAGGGTGTTTATGAAACACCCGAGAAACTTGAAATCGCCCTGGATCGACTTCTGGACGAAATGTCCGGATTCTGATCAGGGATTGATCAACCTGCGGTCAGGGACTTCGGTCATTGACCCAATGCTCCTGTTCATGACACCGATCGAGTACTGGCTTTCAAGGAAGCCATTACCGATCGGTGTTTCTTTTTATTCAACCTGAAGAGGCTGAATCACTTGCTGCTCATCAGCAATTCAAGATCGCCTTCAATCGCATCGGCCCATGTGCGGTAGGCATCGGTTGAGAGGTGCAGAAAATCAGGCATGACGGCCTTGGGCAGACTACCATCTTCAGCCAGGAAGCGGTTGCCGAAGTTCTTGTAATAAACAGTTTTGTCGTTGTTGAGCTTGGCAATTTCCTCGTTTATTGACTTGATTCTGGCACGCAGCGGATGATCGGCCTTTTCAGCCCGTGGAAAAACACCCAGCAGCAAAACCTTGGTTTTCGGCAACTTATCGTTGAGTTTCTTCACGATTGCCGAGATACCTGCCACAATTTCTTCATTCGTGTTGGCGCCAAGATTATTTGTGCCGATCATCACCACGGCGGCCTTGGGGCTGATTCCATCAATTTCGCCATTCTCCAGTCGCCACAGAACATGCTGGGTACGGTCGCCACCAATGCCCAGATTTACGGCCTTTTTCGAGTCATACTCTTCGGCCCATACAGCCTTGCCGGCACCTTCCCAGCCTTGGGTGATTGAATCGCCGATAAAAAGCAGGTCAACGTCGCCTTTCTTAATACGATCGACAAACTTCGCATGGCGATCCTGCCAGCCTTTGTCAGGCCGGGGCGCTGGCTCAACGGCCGAATTCCTGGTGGCCACCTGAGCCACGCCCGCCAGTGCCATCAGACCGAGCATGGCCAAAGGGGCAAGGCTCCGCATGATCTTCGTTCCTGTTTTCATTGAAAGCACCTCTGAAATTGATTGCCAAGCCTTTTCACAAAAGCCTGTTTCTGAAATGGTTGGATGTTGGCGACTGCCGGATTTTGTTGGGAATTAACCCATATGCAGAAGCAGATACTACCAATTTTCGGCCCATCAGGGCCAGTGGTTGCCGGGTGCTTCTCAGGCTGAACCCAAAAAACCATCGTAATCAAGCAGCGGGCTTTTGAAGTCCTCGCTCTGTTCACTGACCATCCCGCCGGAAATCGCCAGAAAACCGATCAGCATATGGTCGTCAGGCACCGCCAGAAGCTCACTGATTTTGCGGAAATCCAGACCTTCGTTGATCCAGACCGAATTCATTCCGCTCGCAACTGCCGCCGCTTCAATAGATCCAAGAAGCCTTGTTGCCATGACGATTGCCCATTGTCGCCGCAACTCATCACCAGCCCAGGTTCGCTCCAGGCGGCTTAATTGCCTGGGGTCTGTGTCTCTGGTCTCATGATTTTCAATTAATCGTGAAGGGTCAAGATAAGCAAGGCCGACGAACAGCCGATCTGCTGTGGTCAATTCCTCTCGGCCTGATGAAAAGCCCCTAAGGCTTCTTCGCAGTGCAGCCGACTGAACCTCGATCACGCGTCCTGGCAGCACGTTGGGAATCAGGCAGAGTTGCAGCAGTCGGTCGTTAATTAACCGGTTAAGGCCCGTCATTCTTGCCATGGCCAGCTTTCAGGTGCTGGAGTTCTGTTTGCCGATGCCGTAATATGCATCATTGAATGAATCGGATAAGGTATTCGGCCAACCGTAATCGCTCATCTTCGATTCAGACAAGCACTATTCTAACAACTGGTGATGAAAGGATTAACCCTTATGACACGACGCATCTGGGCACTTGCCCTTGCGGCAGCCTCGATCTTCTCCGGCCAGGCCATGGCTGAAGACGGCTTTGTTTCACTTTTCGACGGCAAGACACTCTCAGGCTGGGAAATGAAGGCCCGGCCGGCCAATCGTGAAACCAGCAAGTGGGAAGTGAAAGACGGAATGATCGTTGGCTCGGGCCAGGCTTCTATGCTTTATAGCCCCAACAGCTACAAAAATTTTATTTTCCGCGCTGAAATCAGCATCAACGACAAAGGTAATTCGGGCATGTATTTTCGCACGCCCGCCGACCCCAATGGCGATTTCTCCAAGGGTTATGAAGTCCAGATCAACGCCACCCACGGCGACCCCATCAAAACTGGCTCGCTTTATACCATGGTTCACCTGATGAAGGCTCCGCACAAGCCCGACGAATTCTATACCGAAGAAGTGGAAGTTCAGGATGTCATGTATCGCGGCAAGCAAATCACCCGCATCAAGGTGCGCGTGAATGGCGAACTGCTTTATGAATATCAGGACTTCAACCCTGCCTGGAAAGAGGGTCATTTCGGCTTCCAGCAGCACGATCCGGGCAGCGTTGTCAAAATCCGCAAGATCGAAGTCAAAGAGCTTCCATCAGGCGTGAAATAAGCTGCTTTCGGTGTAACTTGATTAATGCATGCCCCTGTTTCGGCAGGGGCATTGCATTTCTATGTCAATCGATTCACAAATAATAACCGTTGTTGGCATTCGAAACAAATCAAGGCAAGTTGAGTTATGGAAAATCAAAAACCAGTCGATTCCATTCAAATCAAGGGCATGACATGCCAGAATTGTGTGACAAAAGTAACAAAATTACTGACTGAATTGCCTGATATTGAATCAGTTACTGTGCACTTGCCTGACTCGGGCAGAATCGTCTGGAAAAAGATACCTGATCATAATCTCAGGCAAAATGTTCTGTTAAAACTCGCCGATGCTGGATATGAATCAATATTCCTGAACGAATCTTCATTGGAATCACCTCCAGAGACATCGCTTTTTCAAATTAAATTGCCTGTTTTTGAACCTGCGAATAACAATCTTCAAAAATCATCTGTTACAAAACTGCCACAACTGAATATTCTGCAAGATAAAACTGAGCCAGCCCTGCAGCCTTTGCCGATTACACATGAAAATACAAATACAAATTTAAATGTAAAGGCAGTGCAGGGCATTGAGCCGTGGGATCTGTCAATTTCAGGCATGCACTGCGCCAGTTGCGTCTTACGGGTGGAAAATGCCCTCAAAAGTACCCCCGGCGTTATTTCAGCCGTGGTGAATCTGGCCACCGAACGAGCCCAGGTTATGGTTGATCCAGATGCAACCCGTCTTGATCTTCTACGGCAAAAGGTTCGCGATGCCGGCTATGACATGGTGAAAAAAGAGTCGGGTTTGACCATGGCGGAAGAAGCAGATGCCCTCCGACGTGAAAGACAGACACGAATTCGCGATTGGCGAAATCGCCTGCTGATTGGTGTGGTGCTTGGTCTGCCGACAATCATTCTGTCTCATGGCTCAGGCCACCATAATCTCAAATTTTTCGCGAATCGTGCCGACCTCGTGTTGCTTGCATTTGTAACGACTCTTGTAGTCGGAATGCCTTATTTCCAAAATGCAATCCGACTGATGAAAAAAGGCTCGACCAACATGGATACCCTGGTGGCCATGGGGTCGCTGGTTGCATTTCTTTACGGCACTTGGATGACCTTAATACCTGATCATCCTCAGACCCATTTTCTGGCCGATGGTGTGATCATTTTACTCATGGTCACTTTAGGAAAATGGCTTGAAACAAGGTCTCGCGGCAATGCATCTGATGCCCTTGAAAAACTCATGGATCTGGCACCCAAACGCGTCACGGCCGTGCGTGAAAGCGGCCGGGAAATTGAAATCGATCAGGCCGATATTCGTCTCAATATGCTGTTTCGAGTCAAACCTGGTGAATCCATTGCAACCGACGGTGAAATTGTTGAAGGAAATGCAAGCGTTGATGAATCGATGATCACCGGTGAATCCATGCCGGTATCCAAAAAATCGGGTGATGGTGTGACAGGTGGAACTCGAAATCTTGATGGCTCGCTGCTGGTTCGTTCCACTCGAATTGGTCGGGATACAGTTCTTGAAAATATCATTCAATCAGTGAAATCGGCACAAAGCTCGAAGGCCAATGTGCAATTACTGGCCGATAAAATCGCTTCGGTTTTCGTTCCAGTTGTCATTGCGATTGCATTATTCACTTTTCTGGGCTGGGGGCTGATTGGCCAGAACTGGTCTTCTGGCACACTCGCAGCGGCGGCAGTTCTCCTGATTTCATGTCCATGTGCACTGGGTTTGGCCACACCCATGGCCGTGGCTGTGGCCTCAAGCCGTGCGGCTCGCATGGGGCTCATCATCAAGGACGCCAGTCTTTATGAACGAAGTTCGAAATTAAATATCTGCCTCTTTGATAAAACGGGTACATTGACACTGGGAAAGCCCGTGGTGAATGAAGTGTGGATCGAATCAGGTATCGATCAATTTCGAATCTTAAATGCAATTGCGGCGATTTCATCTCGTAACGATCATCCTCTCTCAATTGCATTGTCAAATCACTTCAAATCAAGCCAAACTATCACGGAAGTTCGAAACTTCTGTTATCACAGTGGCCTAGGAATGGATGCTTCTATAGGTGATGAAAAATTTCTGATTGGATCTTTGTTTTATATTCGATCACAGAATTGCCAGATTTCTGAAGCTGCCGGAGACAAAATCACGCAGTGGGAAAAGGAGCAGGTGAGTATAGTTGCCGTTGCCTCTAATGGTCGATGTGTCGCACTTGTTTCGCTTCAGGATACCATTCGCGACACTGTCAGAAATGCAATTGACCGATTACATAATATGCAAATAAAGACGGGTCTGATAAGCGGAGATAAATTAAATGTCGTTCGGCACCTGGCTGATCAGGCTGGAATTTCAGAAATGATTTTTGCCGAAATGCAACCGCACGAAAAGCTGAAAGCAATCACGCGTCTTTGTGAAGCAGGTAATAAAGTTGCCATGGTGGGCGATGGCATTAACGATGCCCCGGCACTTGCCGCGGCAGATGTCAGTATGGCATTGGCCTCAGGCACAGACGTCGCCAAATCGGCGGCGGATATTGTAATGGTCAAGCCCGATTTAAATCTGGTGCCTGCTGCCATTTCATTAAGCCGGGCAACCCTGCGCACAATTCATCAGAATCTATTCTGGGCTTTCGCCTATAATGCAATTGCCATTCCTTTGGCCGCCTTCGGTTTTTTCGCTGAAAATGGCCCGCTGATCGCCTCGGTCGCCATGAGCGCCAGCAGCATTACTGTTGTTATTCGATCTGCCATGCTTGCCAGGGCAAAATTGTAATTGTTCAATGAATTAATCAAGTGAGTAAATCCAGGAGGATTGACGAGTCAAGCCGATCAATAATTAAATCAGCATGAGGCATGTTTTCTGCTGGGCTGAAACGGTGTGGCACACCCACTGCGAAAGCTCCAGCCGATTTCGCGGCATGAAGGCCGGCAACACTGTCTTCAAGAACTAGTGTCAGTGCCGGGCTGACTCCCAGCCTTGCAGCAGCCTTAAAATATATTTCCGGGTCCGGCTTGCCCTTAGTCACATCTTCACTCGTCACCAGAAAATGAAATTCAGGCAAAAGCCCATGATGCCCGATCAGCTTTTCAGCATGATTTCGGCCGGAACTGGTCGCTACGGCCTTTGGAATCGCCAATTTGTTTATATGGCCCAGCAATTCAATCAGCCCAGGCATTGTATTTGAATCTGACAACATTCGTTGATAAAACCTTGTCTTTACATCCGACATGATTTCTTCAACACTTCGGTGAGTCAGCCTACCAAGCGAGTGGAAAACTTTGCCGGCATCTTCGGCACGTCGACCGATCATATTTGCCATCATTGCTTCAGTGAAGCGGCCCCCATGATCGATCATAAATTGGTCTGCGACTTTAAAGAAAAGATCCTCAGTGTCAAACATCAAGCCATCCATGTCAAATATAACTGCATGGAATCGACGCTTTTGCTCGAATCTCATACTTTCCATGAAAATTTCTCAGGTAGAAATGCAAGCTGTATGATAATTGCCCACTGAATTAAAAATGATTAATCCACTCATCGGCCTCGTTTTGAACATCGTTCATTTCACGCTCAATATGTAGTCGATGTTCTTCAAGTTGGTCGCGTTCAATATTTGGTGGCACAAAAATAGGCTTGGTTCCCACAGCTACGGCGTCAGAAAAAGGGCGTGGCACGGCAAATTTGTCCCAGCTTCTGGCTCGCCAGGGGTTTTTAAAAGCCATGCCACCACAAATGATCGGCAGCCCTGTGGTGCTAGAAAGATAGACAATGCCTGGATGCACATGCCGCCTTGGTCCGCGTGGTCCATCGGGCGTGACACAGAGATTCCCGCTCTCCATGCTTTGAAATTTGATAAGCGCCCGTACACCGCCACGCGTTGACGAACCTCTGACAACACCAAAGCCCAGTCTTTGTACAATCTGCGTAATCATTTCTCCATCAGCATGTTCAGATATTAATATGTTCATTTCTGGCCAATTCCAATACCTTGCCGGAAATAACATGTTTTCATGAAAAAAGGCATAAATGTATCTCTTGCCAAATCTGCGGGCAATGGCCGGGTTTGCGTCAGGTTCGCGAAACCGGAGATGAAACTTCAAAGTGCCCACCCAGTGTTTCACCAGGTGAGAGCCAACGAAGCCAATCGACTTGATCACTCGAGGATCTCTGATTTTCATGCCTGGTTGCTCCATCATCTCTGCTGATTCAAGGCACTGCGGGCTTGAACCGAATTTGTTCTGAATTGCAGGAATGGTAATTCACTTGGCAAATTCAGCCAAGGTCAACTTGAGCCAGCATAAAATCAACTGTTTCTGAATAAAGAATTGGTTATTCTGGCATTTTGAACCAATCTTATAGCTCTTACAGCACTTACTTTACGAAAAAACAGGCAATTCGGGTTGTCATCCAGTCAGTATTGGGTTATGATTCTTTCTCATTCAAAGGGGACGTAGCTCAATTGGGAGAGCACCTGCTTTGCAAGCAGGGGGTTGTCGGTTCGATCCCGATCGTCTCCACTAACGCAAAGGGTTATTCAGCAACACTTTAAAGCTGATAGCCTGACGAAGGGAATAGGCGTTTTTCATCGCAATATGCGGAGAATCTCCTATTTTCGTCAGGACAATACCAATGAAGGTTCCAAAATATCGTCGTTACAAAGAAATTTATGCCAAGGTTGTTTTCCCAGGTCGGCGTGAAATCCATCTAGGACCGTATGACGCTCCTGAATCAAGAGCCAAATACGATCGACTGGTTGCCGAATTCCTTGCAAACGAGCGTAAATCACCGCCACCAATACGGTTGGCAACTCAACGTCGAGTAAATGACATCGCTGGCGTGCCGTCGGTGCTGACCGTGGCTGACCTTGCTGTGAAATATTACGAGTTTGCCGAAGGATACTATCAAAAGAATGGTCGCCCCACGGGTGAGCTGTGCTGGGTCAAGTATGCCATGCGGCATCTGCTGCAACTGTTCGCTGACATCCCAGTCAATGAATTCGGTCCTAAACAGCTGAAACTGGCACGCGACAAGATGATTGAGCAGGGGCTCGCCCGAAAAACCATCAATCAGCGCACGCAAAAAATCGTCCGATGCTTCAAGTGGGGTGTGAGCGAAGAGTTCGTAAAACCGGAGATTCTCCAGGCTCTCAAATCAGTCGATGGTCTGCGGGCCGGCAGGAGTGCTGCTCGTGAATCAGAAAAGGTCCGCCCTGTCTCCGTCGAGCACATCGAAGCGATACGCCCATACATGAATCCTATACCTATGGCTGTGGTTGATCTGCTGCTTCTGACCGGTGCCAGAGTTGGTGAAATCACATCAATGCGAACGTGCGACGTTGACAGCAGTCAGGATCAATGGATCTTCACGCCCGAATCGCACAAGACCGACTACACGGGCAAGAGACGCTACATTCCGCTGGGCCGCAAGGGCATGGCAATAGTCAGCAAGTATCTGAAGCCCGACGAACCGACATCCTACATCTTCCAGCCCAGAGAGGCCATGGCCATCAGGAAAGAGGTTCTGCGAATGAACCGGAAGAGCAGGGTGCAGCCATCGCAGGTAGACCGATCAAAGCCTGATGCCCGGCGTAAGCCTGGCGAGCGTTATGTTGCCTTCAGCATTCGTCAGTGCATTGGCCGGGCCTGTGAAAAGGCTGGCATTCCAGCGTTCCATCCGCACCAGATTCGCCATACGGCCGCCACCGAGATCCGTAAGAAGTTCGGTATTGAGCTTGCCAGGGCCACGCTGGGGCACTCTTCAGCCGTGACGTCCGAGATTTATGCCGAACTGGATCTGGA
>JBEITT010000176.1:0-5543 GCA_040374745.1 Planctomycetaceae bacterium
GCTTGTCTCCGGAGAATCGAACAACTCTGCCACAAGCATCCGCGGGATCATCAGCAGCCTGCACCATACGCCGAAAGCCAAGCGGATCATCTGGTTATATATGGCTGGTGGCATGACTCACCTTGACACGTTTGACCACAAGCCAAAACTGGCCGAACTGCACGGCAAGCCAATGCCCGAGTCCTTCACCAAAGGGCAACAGATTGCACAGCTCCAGGGGCAGCAGCTCAAGTGTTTTGGACCTCAGCATGGATTTAAAAAATGGGGAAAGTCCGGGCAGTCCATCGCTGAGATCTGGCCAAATCTTGGTGAGAAATGTGCTGATGATATTTGTATTGTTCGATCACTTTTTACCGACGCTATCAATCACGATCCTGCCCACACCTTTATGAACACAGGGTCAATGATTACCGGGCGACCGGCAATGGGCTCGTGGCTGCTTTATGGGCTGGGGGCCGAATCGCAGAACCTGCCCGGTTTCGTGGTGATGGTCTCAACAGGTAAATTCGGTCAAAAGCAACCGATTGCCGCCCGCCAGTGGCATTCTGGATTTTTACCAGGCCAGTATCAGGGAGTTGAGTTCCGAAGTACAGGCGATCCTGTACTTTACGTTTCAAACCCCAAGGGTGTTTCACGCGAGATGCAGAGGGGCGTGGTTGATTCAGTACAAGCACTTAACGGTCTGGCCGACAAATCCCTGCACGACCCCGAAATTGCAACACGAATCAGCCAATACGAACTGGCCTTCCGTATGCAGTCAAGCGTGCCTGAACTGATGGATTTCAAAGGCGAACCCGAACATATCCGAAAGCTGTATGGGGCGGAACCGGGCGATGGCTCATTCGGGTCGAACTGTCTACTTGCAAGACGTCTGGCTGAGCGGGGCGTGCGGTTCATTCAGCTTTATCACCGCGACTGGGACCATCATGGTGCAGTCAAAGAGCACTCTGCCGGTACCGCTAAAGAAGTTGACCAGGGTGTGGCCGCTTTGCTTACCGACTTGAAGCAGCGAGATATGCTGAAAGACACCATTGTGGTCTTCGGCTCGGAATTCGGCCGTACACCCATGGCTCAGGGTAACGGTCGTGACCATCACCTGGCAGGATTCACCATGTGGTTCGCCGGTGGCGGCTTCAAACCAGGGTTCAGTTATGGCTCGACCGACGATCTTGGTTATAAATCGGTCGAAAATCGAGTCTCAGTCCACGATGTTCATGCCACTTTGCTACATCAACTGGGAATTGATCATAATCGCTTCAGCTATAAATTTCAGGGCCTTGACATGAAACTTACAGGTGTCGAACCAGCAAGCGTCGTAAGGGATCTGCTGGTTTGACGAATCTAATTCTGGAAATGTGTCTGTAAATTCAAGCGGACAAATGGATTACCCGAACTATTCAACCCGAGAAACCGGACAATTCTGCTTCTTTTGGTAGCTCAACCTGATAGAGCGGCAGATAGCGGTAATATACTTCCAGAGTTAGTAGAGCCAGAGATGTCTGCATGATGGCTCCGCCAGTCCTTCCCCATCGATCGGTTGTCGGAAGCAAAGGCTGCCAACTCCCAAAAGCGTGGCCAGAATCTTTACCTGAGAGCTGTTCAGAAATAAGTTTTTCACGAATCAATGGATTCCATTTCGACCAGTTTTTGCCGCCTGAGTTGTGCATAAGCTGGGTTGCATAATACCAGTAATAATAGTTACGGATGGAAAAGCTGCGACTTAGGTCATCCATCACCAGCATTGTGCCGCGAGCCATGCCACGAGCCCGGGGGCTGTCGCCAAACAATTGCCGACAGAGTAATGCCTCGGCAGTCATGACGGGTGTCGATGGCCGCCCTCGCTGGTAGGCGTATGCACTCTGGTCATTTGAGGCCTGAGCGATGGTAAGCCAGCGGCGGGCCAGAGTTGTGGTTGGCTTAGGTATATTCATTCCTGCAACACGGGCACTTCGTAACGCCATCACCTGCCAGCCAAAAACGGATGTGTCGCCGGCATCGCCTGGTGCATATCGCCAGCCGCCATCAGTTCGATTCTGTGCGTTAACAATATATTGTGCAGACCTCTGAGCCGCAGCTCTCCATGGACCGTCAGGCTTCAGTGCTGTTGCTTCGCACAGCACGATTGTCACAATAGCATGGGCATACATGTGAAAATGGTTTGGCGAATCTGGAGGCATCAGGCGTCCCTGCTTGTTCACTTTTGAAACCAGCCATTCCATGCCTTTATCAAGAACATCCTTATAAGGTCCTTTTTCTCCGGGCACATGCCCGGCACCGAGAAAAGGCAAAATTGCCAATCCGGTCGCTGCTTCACGACTTTCAACATTAACCTCACCACACGACTGATTACCGCAGACGGCAGACGGGCTTAATGACCATGAACCATCTTTAGCCTGATGCTCCGACAGCCAATTAAGTCCCCTGACCACTGCTTTTTCACTGTCATTTGTCCCGCCCTCACTCTTAAGTAATGCCGCTTTCATTCCTGGAGAACGTGAGGAAACAGCCGCTTTTGACCACTGCCGTTGCACCAGTGAGGCGAGGTTAGCCTTCGGTTCAATCGCGGGAATCTGGCTTTTCAGTTCCGGAATATTTTCAGGTCTGAACAAGGCAACTTCAGGATTAGAATGTTTCGGGCCAGGTTCTGCCGATACCTCGAAAGGCATATGTTCAAGAATTGCATTCTCAAGATTAAGATCTTCGTTGAGACCTTCAATCCTCTCAAATTCTAATGACTTACCGACATCGCCCCTGCTTGCGAAAAACGAAACTCCCGGCCCCCGTTGCTGAATGCTCGTGTAAATCCAAACCATGCTTAACAGCAGAAGTAAATGGCTAATAACGCTTATAAAAAAAGGAACAAATGACTTTAAGGTATTTCGAATCGATGAAAAAGATTCAATATTCGATTCGTCAATAACGATCGATTTCGGAATATCCTGATCAGTAGCCGGCTGTTGGTCCACGCCAATCGCCTCAGTATAGTTATTTCAACACGACTTAATCCTATCATGTATTATATGCATGAAGTGAATCAGTTATGACACAATTGCCTGAAAAAAGGAACTTCAGAATTGAGATTGGCCCCGCTTGTAAACTCAAATTCCCAAGTCAGCGGTTTCATTCATGAACGGCGAGCCGTTTTTTGCATTATATTACGTTCTGTTTTGATAGGCTTAACCATCGGTGGCATGTGTGGTGCAAGCTCCTGGCTGTTTCTCATCAGCCTTGACTGGGCCACTCGAATGCAAACAAGCAATCCTTGGCTGCTTTACCTGCTACCACTCGCGGGCCTTTTAGTCGCTTGGCTTTACAAGCAATTCGATAGATCAATTGAAGCAGGCAATAATTTGATTCTGGAGGAGATTGAGAAGCCGGTCGGCCAGATTCCATGGCCAATGGCACCACTGGTTGCGGGCTCGACTGTAATATCGCATTTATTTGGGGCATCGACCGGTCGCGAGGGTACAGCCGTGCAGATGGGTGGGAGTCTGGCCGACTGGCTCGCGAGATCGTTAAAAATAAAAAATGATGATCGACGGACTATGCTCATGTGCGGTGTGAGCGGAGGATTTGGTGCCGTTTTTGGAACGCCGCTGGCTGGAGCCATCTTCGGCCTTGAAGTTTTGAGCATCGGTCGAATCAGGTTCAACGCCCTTTTACCATGCTTTATCTCCAGCGTGATTGGTGATGAAGTCTGTCAAATGCTGGGTGCAAGCCATCAAAATTACCGTCAGTTTGAACCCATCCCCACAACATTTGCCAATGTGATCTGGGTGCTGCCGCTGGGTGTCATGGCCGGGCTGACAAGCCTGGTTTTTATCGAACTGACACACACCATTTCGAAATTAAGTAAAAAGTGGGCGGGTGATTCAATTTTTCGCCCATTCTTTGGTGGTCTGATAATCATATTGTTTACACAGATTGTGGGATCACGCGATTATCTGGGACTTAGCCTTCCGCTAATCGTGCAGAGTTTCACGCCTGGAGGAGTTGCATCAATTGCATTTCTGCTGAAGCTGGTTTTTACATGCACTTCTCTTGGCACAGGTTTCAAGGGTGGCGAAGTGACTCCACTTTTTTGCATAGGTGCTACACTGGGCCACAGTTTTGCCGCATTTTTTGGATTATCGGTGCCACTTTTTGCAGCAGTCGGTTTTGCATCCGTTTTTGCAGGCGCTGCCAACACGCCTGTCTCTTGCATGATCATGGGAATGGAATTATTTGGTTCGGAAATAGCCACACCCATGGCGTTTGGTTGTATTGTGGCATACATAACCTCAGGGCATCGTTCTATTTATCATGCCCAGCGTATTGATACCGCGAAAGTCAATCTTCAACAAACCGAAACCAATCTTTCGAATAATCCTGTCTCAAAATAAATCACCAGCTGAATTATTGATTGTAACTTGAATATAGAGTTTTAACTCAATTCCTGGCCCATTTAAGACAGCTTTTCAAATTCCAACCTTGCTTGACTGCCCCGCATAAATCCCCGAAAACGAATAGCAGATTTGCCCGGTAACAACCGCTGGCAGAAGTCTGCTCAAACCAATCATCTGCTGAATTCCCAACAACCCATGCTTTGTAACCAAGCTGATGAACCAACAAATCCCAAAAAATTTGAGGGTCATAGCCCATCAGGGCACAAGCATCGCGATTGAGTTCCATTAAAATGGGCGGCTTGTCCCTTTTCAGAGTCTTAATCATTCCCCTGATGGCGTAGCCTTCGGCACCTTCAATATCCATTTTAATGAAATCAACTCTGTCGATATGGTTGTTATCGATAAATTCATCGATAACAACTGATTGTGCGTTAACATTCGACACAGAACCACCAATAGCGAAAGAACCATTATTTTTTTCAATGTCATTCGACTCATGAAGGCCGAGATTTACCGTTGTAGATTCATGCCAGACTGCAAGCTGACAGGCAACTACATTTTTCAGATCATTAAGTGAAATATGATTCCGAAATCGATTGAAATTGGCAGGTACTGGCTCAAATGCAAAAACACGCCCGGATTCACCTACCAGTTTCGAAGCCAGCATTGAATATTGCCCGATATTGGCTCCAATATCCAGAACAATAAACCCGGGCCTGATCATTTGAGAGAACAGGTAGGATTCCACAACCTCATATGAACCAAGGAAATAAATGTGACGCTGCACGTGGTCCCGTAAATCACAAACGACCTGCATTCCGTTCGGAAGTTGGCCGTTCAGCGAGCTTTTTGATGCCAGCAATGGGCCAACCTCTTCCATGCATTGGTAGAGATAACCTGGAGCCTTGTTTATTCGAGCCCATCCAATAAGGAACCGTCTCACCATTGGTCTCAGTGGAGCGCAATTGGCAAATAATTTCAAGAGTGTAGAAAACAATTCAATAGGTTGCATGTACAGAAAGTAAACCTCAATGTTCGTCTTTCAATTCAGAGAAGAGAATTTTAAACCCGTAACGAGTCAATGTAAAGCATGCGTAAAAAATGAATCAACATCTGTCGATAACAAACTGCTATTTCAGTTTATGCATAGAACTGATA
>JBEITT010000180.1:0-5205 GCA_040374745.1 Planctomycetaceae bacterium
GTGTTGATCGAGTCAAATATCGCCAGGAGCGACGTGCCCAGCGTGGTGACGCTGGTGATCAGAACGGCGGCGATCAGGGCGACCAGAAGGCCGTATTCAACCATCGATGCGCCAGACTCGTCATTGCGGAACTTCTTGATCAGGGTTTTCATCTCTGCGACTCCTTGATAAGGGGCTTGTTTCTGTCATCTCAAAACGAGTTCGTCAGGGCTTTATTTCGTTTTCCACTGACCGCTCGAACGAAAGAAAGTAATTGCTAACCATGCGAAAGTCCGCCATCGACAATTTCTCAAACAACCTGACAAATTAACTTCAACCTTATACATGTTATGGTTTTATGTTAAATTCGCAGTGGCTTTTGGGGGGGCCGGGCACGTGTTTTGCCACCAAAAATTGTCTAATAACTGGACAGTTTTTGACCAAAGCTGTGGACAGACCTGTCTATCGACTGGACAAGCCCCGGTTGCAAGTGGCACCAAAAAAACGCTAACTATTTACAATAAATTAACTTAAGAAAACAGATCGCGTGCTTTCAGCCCAACTGGCAGTCGTGGGCATGGTCGAGATTGGTGAGCGACTGGCGTTGCAGGAGCCAGATTTATGTTGAAACCGGCACTGGGCTTTGATTGAGGAAGGGTTATCGGGTGGTTACGACCGGCAGGATTCAGGGCCTGGCCAGCATGGCTTCATTCATGTGAATCAACTTGAGGCTATGGCTTGATGGATGTTGAGCCTGCCAGGCCGGGCACCTGCCTGGGGTCGTATTTCGAACCGGCCGAGACCTGCACCACAGTCATGCGCACGCGGGTGGGGAAGAACCGCTCAGCGTCTTTTCGCTTGTGGGCGTGGCCCTGGCCGCCGCTGTCGTCTTTAATCACCAGATCCATCTGCTTAATTCCCTGTTCCCAGATGATTGAGCGGTTTTCCCAGAACTCGGTCATGGGAATATCTCGTTCATAAACACCCGCCTCGCGATAAATACCTGTACTCATGCAGCCGTAGCCGTTGCCCTGACCCTTATTGGGGATGTAGCAGATTGTCCAAGTTGTCGGGGCATTACCGGGTGGCTTATCCAGCACTTCAAGCCGAACATGGGCGGTGCCGTTGCGATAATCGACAGGCGAGGTCCAGTCTTTTGGACGGTCCTTGTTGATCAGGTCTCCCTTGACATAAAAATGTGATTTGCTGGGTTTGGAGTTGTCGGCGTCGGCCTTGGTGTAGGTGAAAGTGACGTCGAACAGGACAAACTGCTCGGCCCGTGCCTGGCCAGCAGCAATTGCGAGAATTCCGAAAAACAGGGCATTGCTGATAAAGCGAATCATTGGCATGGCTCAGGTTGGGGATCGAATGACTTGAGATTCATTAATTTGAGAAAACAACGGGACGAAGTCAAGAAGTTGCCGAAGATTCAGGTAAGTTCTCCGGATTCAGGTCGAAACGATCTGCAACAATCATCTGAAAACAGAAGGATGGCGGAGACTCGACAGGAAAACAAAATGATGAACCTAAAGAACGAAGAGAATAATGGCCTGTGCGACGGTTTTGATGCAACAGGCCCATAAAATAAACCGCCCGGGCACAGAGCACCCGGGGATCGGTCAGGCGATTCTTCTACAGTCTGAGAGAGAAGATCAGGCGGAGAAGATCGCAGCGACGTACCAGTAGCTGCCATTGGAGGCGACACCGATACCGACGCGTGTGGCCCCGGAGAGCATATTGGCACGATGGCCGGGCGAATTGAGCCACATATTGGCCGCGTTGGCCGGAGCAAAGGACATGGCCAGGTTTTCCATGCCAAGATTAGAGTGAATCAGGGCATTGCGGGCAGCACAATTGGCTGCGACTCCGTAAGCCGAGGCGGAAAGGCCTGGATCATAAGCCAGGGCATGAATACCGGCTGAGGCACGAATGGCGTTCATCGCAGCCAGCACACCACCATCGCCATAATCATAAGCAACGGGCTGTGGGGCAACTTCCGGCTGGGCCGGTGCCTGGGCGGCAGTTTGCTGCACCTGTGCGTCGACAGGAGCAGTTTCGGGGGCAGCAGTCGGGGCGATTTCAGCAGGCTGAGTTACGTATTGAACAGGCTGTTCGGTAGCATAGGTATAGCCGGGGGGAAGTGTTCCATTAGTGTAATAATAAGCAGGAGAAGTGGTAACTCTGCGAGCAAAAAGCGGCCAGAAAGCAACCTGACCAAGAAACGCACGGCGTTGGACGATATGACTCATTCCGGATATCTCCTTAATGGCGGAAAAACACAGGCCAAGCCGGACCAGTTCCGGCAATTCTACATTTGAAGGGAAATACCGTGTAGCATGAGAATATAAACATATTCTCATCCATACACATGATCAAATGTGATTGGCTTAAACCTGTAACAAGTACATACAATCAGACGCGACGTCAGGCGGGAGACGTCAGAAAAATGAAGATGGCTTCACATTTCATGGCGGGAATCAGAACCCGCTCACGTTGACCCTGATTCCAGATCAGAAGGTAAATGGATCTGGAGAATACAGGTAAATGTAGCTTGCATATTGGCTAGACTCCTACAGGGGACGAAGTGTCCAGGAAGAGTCTTCCATGATTTCTCGATTATGTTGATTTCCAGAGGCAACAAAAATCGGTTCGTTGAGCATCCTTAGCTGAATTCCTGAATATCTTGAACAGTAAACCCGCGGCTGATGACCTCCTTTACTCTAGCGGTACCCACAGACACTTTAGTCAATTGAGCGATGAAGAAGCAGCCTTCTGAATCGAGGCATTACTCATCGAAAGGTAAGTTAATCTTGTGAACTTCTCATGGCAATACCCTGACAACGAAAAAATTCATTCATGCCTTTCATTGACTTTCGTAAAATAACGTGTTTTCATGATCAAAAACATGACAAAATTTTTTGAAAAAATTTGTCTTCTGATCGCTTTTTTCGATTTCAGGAATTTATAAACCGATCGCACCGGAAGTACATAATATATTATCATTTGCTTAATTGTCTATGTGTTTGAGCATGGCCACAGCCTTCCCATTCATGGGAGACGAAATAAATACAAAGTAATTGCTGATATGTTTATATCAGTATAATTAATTTCCTATTAATTACAGCGAGCATTTCATAAAACATATTATTGTAATATGATTATATGTTTATCTTAATTCTAATGCTGATTTCCTTGGCTTAACAGTCTTTCAGTTCATGGTCAATTGCCTTAAAGTTCATGTCACTTTCATTCCAGGTCTGATCTCGTTAGAATAAATTTCATGGTAAAGTCTCTATCTTCAGCGAACACAATCGACTGGTTGAGGATTGAATCGATGGCTGATTTCAGATTTGCAAGACGCGTGCTTTTCAGGTCGGTGTGCCTCTCGCCTTTCACATCGATTTTGCAGGCATGGGGCCAGGATGTAGCCATTACGGCCAGGGCGGTTGAATTCCTCAAGGGGCGGCAGGGAGCAGACGGCGGCTGGTCAACTGCCAGAGAGCCCGGTATCACGGCACTGGTGGTTACAGCCCTTTTGCGTTCAGGCCGGGTTTCGCCTGATGAGCCCGTTGTGAAAAAAGCATTTACCTTTCTTGAAAAGTTTCTCGACCGCGAAAATGGCGGCCTCCCCACAGCCGCACATGCCAACTACACCACCTGCATTGCCCTGCTGGCCTTTCGTGAAGCCAATAAAGACGGACTTTATCATGAGCAGATTGCCAAGGGGCAGGCTTTTCTGAAGAAGCGGCAGTGGGACGAAACCGAGAACCGCCCCCGCACCGATGCCTATTTTGGCGGGGCGGGTTATGGCGGATCAAACGACCGCCCCGACCTTTCCAACACATCCTTCTTCATTGAAGCACTGCGAGACACCGGCCTGCCAGCCGACGACCCGGCCCTGCAGAAGGCCCTTGTCTTCGTCTCGCGCTGCCAGAACATGAAAAGCGAGTTCAACAGCGAACCCTGGGCCGGCAAAGTCAACGACGGCGGCTTTATTTACACTCCGGCCAAGGGCGGCCAGAGTTTCGCCGGTGGCGATGCCCAAAACGGCTTTCGCAGCTATGCCGGCATGACTTACGCCGGCCTGAAAAGCATGATTTATGCCGGCCTCAAAAAAGACGACCCGCGTGTGCAGGCCGCACTGGGCTATATTCGCAAAAACTATACGCTGGATGAAAACCCCGGCATGGGCCAGCAGGGCCTTTACTACTATTATCACACCTTTGCCAAGGCCATGAACCTGCTGGGCGAAGATTCCATCACCGACTCGGCCGGCAAGGCCCACAATTGGCGGGATGAACTGGTGGCCGCCCTGGGCAAGCGACAAAGGCCCGATGGATCGTGGGTGAACCCCGCCGACCGCTTCCTTGAAGGCGACCCCAACCTCGTCACCGCCTATGCCCTGCAGGCCCTGAACCACGCCCGCCGCAAGGCCTGATCTTCACAGGCTTTACCTGATTATTCAGACCTGATCCGCAAAGCCGGTTGGTTCAAAAGGCCAGCCGGCTGCATTTTTATATTCGCTTACGCAAACAACTCATGAACAACCTGCCCGCCGTCAACCAGCCGAATGGGCCGGCCCAGCGGGTCGGTCAGCATGGTTTCAGGGTCTATGCCAAGGCTTTGATAGATCGTGGCGGCAAGATCTTCGGGCGTGACCGGCCTGTCAACAATATATTCGCCATTTTTGTCGGACTTACCCAGAATAAAGCCCTTTTTCACGCCACCGCCAGCAACCAGTGCCGGAAAGAGGTAGCTCCAGTGGCTGCGGCCCCAGCGAGGCGTGGGGGCAGCCGTCCGGCCCATTTCGCCAATGGCGATCACCATGGTTTCATCAAGCAGGCCGCGGCTGGAAAGGTCATCCAGCAGGGCCGCCGTGGCCTGGTCGAAGGTGGGCAGAAGGTGCTTTTTAACGTCGTCGGAATGAACGTGAGAATCCCAGCTATAACCGTCGCAACAGTCGTAATGAACGGTCACAAACCGCACGCCCGACTCAACCAGTCGCCGGGCCATCAGGCACGACTGCCCGAAAAGATGCCGCCCGTATTGGTCGCGCAAGCGCGGCGATTCCTGGGTTAAATCAAGTGCCGTGCGCACTTTGGGCGATGCCGCAAGGTCATATGCCTTCTGCCTGATCCGGCCAAAATGGTCGGCCTTTGTGGCCCCGCCGGCCTGTTTCGCCGCAATGTCGGCCATGGCATCGGCCTGGCGGCGGGCTGTGTCGAA
>JBEITT010000098.1:0-19222 GCA_040374745.1 Planctomycetaceae bacterium
CATAGGTTTCCGCCGATTCTGCATTATGTAAACAACGATGGTGAGTTTAAGTGTTCTGAGTGGACTCATCCATTTAACTGTCATACGATTCCAGAATTGTCAGGAATGAATTCTGGTTTAACGCCGTATAAATAGTTACAGAGATTCTCATAAATCTCACCATACAGAACTCGCTTATTTGGTCCTGTCCAGGGGTCATGATAGATCAAATACTGTGAACTCCTTACATAACCTGTAATTACAATAGCATGGGAAACATTCATTCCAAACGGACTTCTGAATGATATTCTAAGAGCTATTAAGGGGCCATATGAATCTAATACCAGAGAAAATTCTTCAAATGTTGTAGGACGTTGCAATTCCCACCAGTCTAGAAAACCCAGGTGATTTGCGTCTATATCATCGTATGTCAGACCAGATAATGGGGTTAACCTTGGATTTGTGATAAATTCTGCGACGGATTGACCGCTGAAATATGCCATTTGTATGGCTTCCAGCAATTTATCAAAAAGAGAGTGGTCAACCACATAGCCCTGAGCCTTTGACTTGTGACGAGCCCATCGATTCGACAAGCCCTTAAATTCCATATCTCTTTTCATTTTCATTTCACGACAGGCTTCGATTTTGTCAAACAACTCAAGAAATTCGATGCTTAATGGTTCGATTTTACAAAATCGCAGGATATTATCGCTTGACTGTGTGAACTCGGGGTTCAAATATTTGTCAAAAACTTTGACAGCTTCATCGCGCAGTTTATCGCGAGACTTCTTTTTAAAAGCAGATACAGTTTTCAAAAACTTTCCAAGATTACTGAATTCGGCACTTTGATAAGTTAAATTGTACATTCCGGGCATGGCCACTTTTGCCCA
Organism: Planctomycetaceae bacterium; assembly: GCA_040374745.1. GTDB lineage: Bacteria > Planctomycetota > Planctomycetia > Isosphaerales > Isosphaeraceae > QWQI01. The sequence continues at coordinate 870 of JBEITT010000098.1, forward strand.
ACGGTAGAGCATGGCTAAAGAAGCGTCAACGCACATGTTCGCGTGGTTCTGTCCTACAAATGGGACATCAAAAACCTTGTCAGCATAGAGATGGTGTTTTTCACTGACTGTGTTATATGGCTTGTTAATCAGATTTAAAATAAGACCAGAATATCCAGATCGAGGGATGAGCATTTATCAGTTCCTTATTCATGTTTTTTTAAGAATTGACTTTATTATAATGACTTACGTGGGAAAACTCTAAGATTAGGGTCGGGTGATTGCGATTGAGTATTTTTTTCGCAACACCCGAACTCAAAAATGCCTGAATTTGAATGTCAGCCCCTGCGCAGGGTGCGGCCGGGGGTCAGACCAGTCAGTTCGCCATTTTGCAGCACACACTGGCCATTAACCCAGACATGCGGCACGCCGGTGGCCAGTGCTGTGGGGTTGGCGTAAGTGGAGTTGTCTTTGACCGTTGCCGGATCAAACACAACAATATCGGCGGCATAGCCGGTGCGCAGAAGGCCGCGATCGTTCAGGCGATAGCGGCGGGCTGCATGAGTGGCCAGGTGGGTGATGGCACCGGCCCAGTCAAAATCACCAAGTTCCCGCGTGTGCACGCCCAGATAGCGGGCGAAAGACCCCCAGCCGCGTGGGTGAGGGTGCTGGCCGCGATAGATGCCGTCGGAGCCAGCCATGTGTGCCGGGTGCCGCATAATGGCGCGCATGTCGGCTTCGGTGCGGTCGCCGGCACGATAACCGACAATCCCAACCGCCATTTTATTCGCGACCAGAATTTCGCAGGTGAACCGGCCGGGCGTGGTGCCGGCCATTTTTGCTGCCTCGGTTACGGTTTTGCCGGCAGCCCACTCCCAGTCAGTATTTTCAACCATGGCAATGGTTGTTGTTTCCAGAGGGTAGGGCGTGCCCGTGTTAAACCACTCGTTTTCAAGCTGGTCAACAATTTTCTTGTCTGACAGCCGTTCAATCGTCGCATCAACACCGCCAAGCTGCACCCAGCCGGGCAGGGCCACCATGGCCAGAATGGTGCTGCCCTGAAGGTAAGGATAAGTGTCGAAAGTAAGGTCGAGGCCTTCGGCACGGCCTTTATCAAGCAGGCCGAGAAGCAGTTCAGCCGGGCCATTGAAGTGCGAGATATGGCCGGGGCAATCGCCGATCCGGCAGATTTCAAAGACTTCAGGCATGCCCACGGCGGCTTTGGGGCCATAGCCACGCATGTGAGTGACATAAACGCCGCCCTGATCGCGAATCTCACGACACAACTCGCCCAGTTCACGAGCATCGGCATAAAGGCTGGGAATGTAGTCGAGGCCCGTGGAAAGGCCGACTGCGCCTGCTTCCATGCCTTCGCGCACCATTTTTTTCATGGCTTTCATTTCGTCGGCCGTGGGTGGGCGATTTTCCAGGCCCATCACTTCCATTCGCACGTTGCCGTTGGGAATGAGATAGGCCATATTCAGCGGTGTGGTGCGGCTGAATCGCTGAAAATATTCTTCATAGGTTGACCAGTTGTAATCAAGATTTGGCGGGTTACCATTAAAGCCCACGGTGTAGCGGCGCATGTGGTCCATGACCGGCGGCGAGGCCGGGGCAAATGCACTGCCGTCCTGACCATTAATCAGCGTGGTCACGCCCTGGCGCAGGCAGGCCTCTGCCACGCGTTTGGTATCGGCCAGCATCATCAGGTCGCCGTGTACGTGGGCGTCGATAAAGCCAGGCACAATATAGTGGCCGGTCACATCTACTTCCTGAATGCCTTTGGCTTCATCAAGCCGGCCAATGTCGCCGATCATGGCGTCTGTAATGGCTACATCGGCTCGATAAGGCAGTGCGCCGGAGCCGTCAATTACCCAGCCGCCACGAAGAATCCAGTCGAAATGCATGATGATCTGACCTCAGTGAAGTGTCGAATGTAGAGGGTTGCGGACTATCATTTTTATCAAGGAACGCCAGGTTCGGGGGCACGAACCAGCTCAACCTTGCTGATCGCCAGACCGACGGGGTTGGAGCCCGGAGTGAGCTTCAGGCTAAGCGAGTGTGGGCCTTTGCCCAGTTCGATCGGGTCGAAAAGCACCTGCGGCAGAAACCTGGTGGAATCGCCCGTGGAGTGAATCGGTCCCAGGCGATTCTGGTCGCCCACTGTGGCGTTAAAGCCAGCTTTCTGGCCCTTGGCAAGGTCTTTCAGCGAATAATGTACCACCACCTGATACCAGCCGGAGCGGGCAATATCAAATGACCAGTCAAGTCGCTCGGCGGGTTTGGCCAGCCCCGTAATGGTGCTGCTGGATTTATCAACCGCCAGATGTTCGCCGGAGAGTCTCGCCGAGGCCGCGACAAGTGAAACGCGGCCTGGGTCGGAAGGCTGCGTGGCCGGCGAACCTTGACCGGCCAATAACAGCAGGCAGAGACAGAGGCTGGTGCTGAGCGTTGGCATGGAAGTTCCTGGCTCAGACATTCAGGCGAAAATGGGGGTTTTCAGCCACAAATTTGTTCACTCGATCCTGCCGGGACCAGGCAATGGGCAGGAAGGCGAGGGCCTGTTCGATACGGTCGTCGGGCTCGGCACAGCTGAATCGGAGGAAGCCCTTGCCCGCTTCGCCGAAGCATTCACCACCCAGGCAGGCAACGCCGAATTGATCGTCAGCGGCCTTCAGCGTATAAAGGGCCAGACCGTGCGAGGTGATGCCGAGCCTGCGGCAGATTTCGCCGACTTCAGGGAAGACATAAAACGTGCCTTTCGGGCGATTGACATTAACACCCGGAATTTTGGCCAGTCCGTCCGATAGCATGTGAACCTTGCGGCGGAAGCGTTCCATGTAATCTTCACGCTGGGCGAGGTCGTGATTGAGTGCCGCAGCGGCGGCAAGCTGCACAAAAGGCGGGCTGCACGACATGGATGTGTTGATCAGCTTGCCAATTGCCGTGACAACTTCGGGATGGGCCACGGCAAAACCGATGCGCCATCCCGACATGGAATAACTTTTGGAGAAAGTATATGCGGCCAGTGACTGCTCAAGCATGCCGGGCTGGGCCAGGATAGTTTCGTGGCGGCCTTCCCAGATCATGTGGCAATAGGGTTCGTCAGAGAAAACAACCACATCTGTGCCGCGAACGACATCGGCTATGGCCTTCAGGTCGGCTTCTTCCGCCACGCCGCCGGTGGGATTGTGCGGAAAATTAAGGAAAATGGCACGGGGTTTAGGGTCGGTCGCCAGAAAGTTCTCGACATCTTTGGCTGTGGGCCGGAACTGGTTTTCGTGCTTGAGCGGGGCAAAGACGGCCCGAACGCCGCGACGATCAAGGTTGGGGGTGTATGTCGGGAAGTGCGGGCTGAAGATAAGAACACCATCGCCGGGCTCAAGAAAAACCTCGGCAAAGTAAGTCTCAAATGGCTTGGCGCCTGAAGCGACTACGATATTTTCGGGGCCGACTTTCACACCAAATTCGCGGCCCATCATGTCGGCTGCAGCCTGGCGCAGTTCGGGAATACCGAGGCTGGGGCAATAGCCGGTGACGTTGCGGGCGATTGCCTCAATGCCGGCCAACTTGGCATGATTGGTAGAGGGAAAGGGGCTGTCGCCGATTTCAAGCTCGACAACATCTTTGCCTTTTGCTTTAAGGGCGCGGGCTTCAGCAAGCACAGTGAATGCAGTTTCGGTGCTGAGATTATTGGCCAGATGAGAGAGGCGTGGCGGCATGGTTGGGCGACTCTTTTCGGGGTGGGATGGGGCAGGGTAATCGTTAGGTTGTGATAAGAATCAGCGGGAGCCAATGGCTTCAGCCAGAGGCGCGATAATGTGGGGCCTGACTTTCTTCTCGATCATTTTTTCGGCGATTGAGGTCAGCTGCTTGTGCACGGCCTCAAGATCTTTATTGATACCGGTAAAATACTGTCGGGCGGTGAAGACAACTGCAAAGCGGTTTTCTTCGTCGTAACGATCGCGAATATAGTCGGGGAACCAGATGCGCGACTCAACCGAGATTCGGCACTGAATGTCAGGTGGATTTTCAAGTGAAAATACCATTTCCGGCCAATACATGGCTATTTTGGTGTTGGGGTCGCCTGCCAGCGTTTCGAAGCCTGAGGGGGCCATGGTGCGGGCCACCAGCTCGCTGTTATTTCCAGAGTAAGTCATTTCAAAGACATACATCACGTCCATGATGTGCAGGTTCAGCGGGCTATAGCCAAGGGCGGTGGGGGCCAGGGCCAGGGCACGGCGGTGCAGTTCATAGGCGTCGCTGAGGGTTTCGGGGTTGTCAAAGCAGGCATTGACGCAGCGTTTTTCGACGGAGATCCACCGGCAATATGGCTTTTCGTGGTCTTCTTCAAGCAGCCTGTACCACTCAGGGCTATCGCCCGAGTCGAGGCTGGTCATGTCGGGGAAAGATCGCTGCATCATCTCAAAATAGTGAAACAGCGAGTCGTTGTTATGTTCGTTTTCGAGCTGGGTTGACAGAGTCAAATGGATGTGAAAGCTGTCAACCGCTGAATGAAGCCAGGCCATGTCGTTTGCGAATCACCCGTGATTACCGGAGAAGGTCCGGGCAATATGCCGCGTTCCCTGAGATAGCCATACTATAACGAACAGCAACGCAATTGGCAAAACGGCAATTGAAATCCTGCTCGCTGGATCGGTGAATTGGCTTGAATCACAAACAATTTATGCTTCGTGTGGACTGCAAATGCAGGTTATGGTTAAGTTTAGACAGTTGATTGCGATTTCCGGCTGTTCCTCTGACTGAATCTGGAGGCCTGGAAGAGTGGAACCAGCTTTTGGGACCCATTGTTTTATGTCGATTGGTGAAGGGCCACAGATCGGTGCTGTCATTCGCAATGCCTTTGCATTTCATGTCAAGAATTGGTCCGGCGGTACGATGAATCCGGATTTGCTGATTCAGACGGTGCAGGAATTTTTCAGCCTGCTGGCTGTGCGGAAAATTGATTATGTCCTGGTCGGCGGCATTGCATGTTGCATTATGTGGAAGGGCGAAACACGGAAGATCTCGACATTCTCATGAGTGTCGGTGATCTGGCCAGTCTGCCTGAACTTCAAATCAGCCTTGAAGATAATGATTTTGTGCGGGCAAATTACAATAATCTGCGGATTGATGTTCTGCTCGACAGAAATCAGTTTTTTCAGAAAATAAGGCGGGAATATGCCTGCAATGAAGTTTTTTTAATCAGCCGATTACCCTTTCAACCGTAGAAGGGCTGATTCTGCTGAAACTTTATGATTTGCCTTCGGTTTATCGCCGGGGGAATTTTGCCAGAGTCGGGCTTTATGAAAACGATGTAGCCACGCTGCTGCATTATTACCCGACCGACGAAACAAGGCTGGTTGAGACTTTGTCGCCCTTCATGAACGCAGCCGATCTGAGCGAGGTCAGGAACCTGCTCAAAGAAATTCAGCAGAGATTACGCCGATTTAAAAAAGGCTCAGGCTGATTTCTGATCGATTGATCAATTGGCCAGGGCAAAACTGAAATCAGCTATAATATCTTTGGCATCCTCAATTCCAAACGAGAGCCGAACAAGTCCCGGCATGATGCCCAGCGAGGCTCTTTCTGCCTCTGACAATCCCCGGTGGCTGGTTGTGACCGGGTGGCTCAGCGTGGTGGCCACGTCGCCCAGGCTGGGGGCGAACGGAATGCGGCCCTGAAGGCGGCGGATAAAGCGATTGGCCGCATCGCGCGAGCCAAGGTCAATTGTCGCAATCGTGCCAAAGCCGCCACTGAGCAGATTCCGGGCCAGATGATGGTCAGGGTGCGTTGGCAGGCCTGGGTAATGCACCTGTTTTACGGCTGCCTGACTAGCCAGAAAACTGGCCGCCTCAAGGGCATTTTCGCAGGCCTTCCACATGCGAATGGGCAGGGTGGCCATGCCTCGCATTGTCAGGGCGGCTTCAAACGGATTTGCCGAGAGGCCGAAGGTTGACGACACAGGGCGAATGGCGTCGATCGCCTTTTTCGGCCCCAACAGGGCACCCATGGTGGCATCGCTGTGGCCGGCGATCATTTTCGTGGCTGAGTGGGTCACGAATTCGGCACCAAGGTCGATCGGCCGGCAGATGACGGGGGCAAATGTGTTGTCAACGGCGAGCTTTACGCCTTTTTCTTTACAGGCACCAGCAATTGCGGCAAGATCAGGCACGCGCACCAATGGGTTGGTAATCGTCTCGGCAAAAACCATTTTGGTTCGCGGCGTGATGGCAGCTTCCAGCGAATTTAAGTCGTTGGCGTCAAACAGGCTGAAGTCGACGCCGAATCGGGCAAGTTCCTTGGCAATAAGCACTTGGGTGCGGCCATAAAGACCCTGGGCCAGGGCCACATGATCGCCTGAAGAGAGCAGGCCGAGGAAGAGGGCGGCTTCGGCACCCATGCCCGAGGCCGTGACTAGGCCGGCTTCAGCGTTTTCCAGTCGGGCCAGCTGGTTGGCCAGGCGTGTGGCACCGGGGTGGCCGTCGCGGGCATAGACGTAGCCCGGTTTTTGGCCGGCGTAAACGGCATCGACATGATCAAGGTCGTCAAATTTATAAACGACAGACAGTTCTAAAGGCGGCACCAACGCTTCTGTGGTCGAGGCGGGCAGCGACCGGGGGCGAACGCAGGCCGTGGTGATTTCCATCTGTTCGGCTGAATCGCCAGTGCCTGACATGGTTTTTTCTTCCACTGCTTTGACTCCCGAGATTCTTCGCTGATTTTTTCCGCGACTGTACTTCAGCCATGTTTCGGGCTTATAATCCTGCATCAACTTACCGAACAAACAGCCGGGAAGGAACCACCGACCATGGATTTTACGAATGCCCCCCACTGGGAAAGCACAAAAAGAACGCTGGGTAATGGGCTTGATGTCATTCTCTGCCCGGTTCGGCGGAGCCCGATGGTCAGCGTGAACCTTTGGTATGACGTGGGCTCGCAGACTGAAAAGAATGGCGAGAAGGGTTTTGCGCATTTGTTTGAACATCTGATGTTTGAAGGCTCAAAGCATTTTCCCGGCGATTTTTTCAAACACCTGCAGAAGTATGGTGCGGGCGTGAATGGCTCGACATCATCAGACCGCACGAATTATTACGAAGACATTCCAGCCGATATTCTGGAACTGGCACTGGCGATGGAATCAGACCGGATGGGGCATCTGGTCGAATCGCTTGACGACTCTCGGCTTGAAACGCAAAAGGGAGTGGTTACCAACGAATATCGCCAGAATTACTCGAATCAACCTTATGGCATGGTCTCGCAGATCATGGCTGAATCGCTTTATCCGACGGGACATCCTTACAGCTGGACGACCATCGGACTGATGGAAGAAGTGAACGCGGCCAGCCGCGACCAGGTTGTTGCTTTTTTTGAACGTTATTATGTGCCGGCCAACGCCAGCCTGTGCATTGCCGGCGACATTGATCCGGAGCAGGCATTTGATATGGCTGAAAGCTATTTCGGGAGCTTTCGATCAGGCCTTCGCTGCCCTGTGCCGCAGGTGGCTGAAAACACTCTGGCAGAGAGTCGCAAAATTGAGTTGCGTGACAATGTCAGCCTTGAGCGAATTTATCTGACGTGGCCTACCGTCAGGCAGTTAACAGAAGATGAGCCGCCGCTTTCGCTGCTGGGCGAGATTCTGACCAGTGGCCGATCCAGCCGGCTTTATCAGGAACTGGTCGTGAAGCTGCAACTGGCCCAGGATGTCTCGGCCGGGCAGTGGTCGCGTGAATTGTCCGGGCAGTTTTCGGTGGTCGTCACGCTGCGGCCGGGTGCTTCTGCCGAACAGGTGCGTGCGACAATTGACCGAACACTGACTGACATTTCCAACGATGGCCCCACAGCAGAAGAACTTCAGCGGGTGATCCGCAGGCGATGGTCGGGCTATCTCTTCAGCCTTGAGAAGCTGGGCGGGTTTGGCGGCGTGGCCGACCGGCTCAATGCCTTCAACAATTTTACCGGAGACCCGGGAAGGCTTTGGATAGACGCCATGCGTTATCGCCGTGTGGAAGCCGCTGATATTGCCCGTGTCACGAAGCATTACCTGTCTGGCCGGCCCCGGCTTGAAATTCAGGTGTTGCCCCAAAAGAAAGTGGCTTCAGTGCCTGACCGAGCCGCAGGCGTGAAGATTGGCCCGCCACGAGCGAACCGCTTTGCCGAGCCAAAAGTGCTGAAAATCACTGATCAGGTAACAGCCTGGTTGCTGCCCCGGCGAGACTGGCCGGTGGTGGCCGGTGCCATTGCCGCCAGGCCCGCCACGGCATTCATGGGTGAAACAGCATCGGGGCTGGCACAATTACACTCGTCAACCGTTATGGAAGGAACGGCTCGCCATTCGGGCAATAAGCTGGCTGAGGCAATTGAATCGCTTGGTTCGTCGATCTCACCGCATCTTGATTGGGACGGCTATCATCTGATGTATCACAGCACAGCCGAGGGGCTGACAGAGACATGGGATGTGGCAAGTGAAATCTGGCGTGAGAGCGAATTCCCTGAGGGCGACTGGCAGAGACAACGCGACCGACTGGTGATCTCACAAAAATCGGAAGTTGACCGGCTTGAAAGCCTGGCCAGCAGGGCATTTTTGCTTGGCCTATTTGGCCGTGAACATCCGTTTGGTCGGCCCATTGGTGGTTACCCTGACGGATTGGCGGGTCTGACAAGAAACCAACTGATTGAAATGAGGAATCGCCTGAATCGGCCTGCCGATCTGGCGTTGATAGTGGCAGGCGACTTTAACGAAAGCCAGATATTGAAACAGGCCGAAACTTTTGCGGCCGGGCTGGGACAGCCTTCGCAGGCAGACTCAGTTGACATATCAGGCTTTGTGGCGAGCGAAAAGTCAGGCTCCAGGCTGATTGTAGTTAACAAGCCGGGATCGCTCCAGGCGGTGATTCGGCTTGGCCAGTCAGGAATGATGGCCAACGATGCCGACCGCGACGCGCTGGGGCTATGGAATCTCTCGCTGGGTGGGCTATTTACTTCGCGGCTGAACCATGTGCTGCGTGAAGTGAAGGGCCTGACCTATGGTGTAAGAAGCGGTTTTGACATTCGTCGGGATATGGCCGGTTCATTTGTAATAGCTTCTTCAGTGCAGCACGACCGTTGTGCCGAGGCGATTGCTGCCGCGCGGCAGGAAGTTTACGAATTGCTTGGTGAACGACTGCTTACAAAAGACGAGCTTGAGGATGCCCGCCGAAACCGGCTGGAAGCCACGGCACGCGAGGATGAAACCTGCTCTCAGGCGGCGAACCGGCTAGTGGAATTGTGGTTGGCGGGTCTGGGCCCGCAATATTCCAATGACCAGATAGAACGCTATAAAACTCTGACTCTGGGCGAGGTACAGGCCGCTGCGCACCGGCGTATTAATCCTTCAAACTGGCTTACGGTGCTGGTGGCTGACTGGTCTAAGGTGGCAAGTGATGTCAGTGCTATCGGATTTGACGAAATTACTGTGCTGGCCCCGGGCGATCTATTGATTTAAAGGTGATGAGCCCATGTGATCGCAGATCAGGCTGGACGTGGGTTGAAAGAGTAGCGACTGACGAGGAAGCCCGGCACTTGTCGTCGCGCTGACACTGAATAAGATTTACTAGTCAAGAGGTGATGTACCGATTGATAATAAGCTGATTCTGAATGGAGCGGGGATGGTAGAATGCAAAACAAACTGGCGTCTTCACTGATCGATGAAACCTCCTCTGAAGAATTATTAATGACCAACGATCATGCCGAATTTGAAGTGCCCGTGAAAAGCCCTGTTGACCTTGATCGAATCAAGCGTGCAGTGCGTGAAATATTAGCTGCTGTGGGTGAAGACCCTGACCGGGAAGGCCTGCTTGAGACGCCCGACCGAGTGGCACGCATGTATGCCGAAGTCTTTTCGGGCCTTCATACAGATCCTAAAGTTTACCTTAAAAAAGTCTTCACACAGAAATATGATGAAATGGTCCTGGTCAAGGACATTCGATACGAGAGTTTCTGTGAGCACCATCTCCTGCCGTTTACCGGCCTGGCGCATGTGGCTTATATCCCTAACGGGAAAGTCGTTGGGCTTTCAAAAATTCCTCGCGTTGTTGACGCCCTGGCTCGTCGGCCGCAACTGCAGGAACGACTGACAGAAGAACTGGCTGATTTATTGATGTCAGAGCTTGATGCCCGTGGTGTTGCAGTGGTTATGCATGGCAGCCATAGTTGCATGACGATTCGAGGGGTGCATAAGCCGGGTGCCACATTTATTACCAGTGCGATGCGAGGTATATTTAAGGAACGTCTGGCTACCCGTTCGGAGGTTCTTGCTCTGATTCAGGGCAAGTCGAGCGACGTAATCTAAGCCAAGCCGAAGCGCCACACAGCCACTTGGCCTTTGGTCTTTTGTGATCCCAGGTGGTTGGGTGGTAAAGCCTTGTCTGCATTATTCCTGACAGATTTTTCCCTGCGTCTGGCCTGTGGGCTTGTAGCCTGGTCTGCTGTTATTAACTGGCGAACCATTCCAGTAGCATTTTTTCGGACCCAGTGCCTGGTGGCATTGGGTCTTTACGTTTTGGGGATGCTGGCCGGGTGGGGTAGTTTTCAGGGAATAATTGTGAAGACGGCCTGGCTGGCACTTGCTGTTTTGGCTTATTCTGGTACTGTGGCCTGGGGAATTGGCCTACCAAAAATCGGTCGAGGTCTGTGTGCAGTCATGGCGTTGGTTTCGATCAGCTTAATGGTCTTATCTGGCCATGCCGACGGCGGTATATTTGAAGCCCTGGCGCGGGTGGCCAGTTCATTGTGGCTGGGCGCGACTCTGACAGCGATGCTTCTGGGGCATTATTACCTGACAGCGCCGGCCATGTCGATCGACCCACTGCTGGTTCTTGTGCGCGGCATGTTTCTTTTTTTTGGTATACGATTGGCGACAACACTTCTGCCAGTGATTTTTGCCAGTTCTTCGGGTATTGATTTTTCGGATGGGGCAATCATGATGTGGTTTGCCATGCGAGTGCTGATGGGCTATGTGGGGGTGCTGGCAGCCACGTGGCTGGCCTGGCGCACGGCTTTGATTCGTTCAACACAGTCAGCCACCGGAATTTTATACATTGCCCTGGCCCTGTTGCTTTTTGGTGAATTGACTTCAATGTTATTGGGTCGTTCGTCACACATTACAATTTAAAAAGTAATTGGATCGTACGAAAAAACCGGAATACGGTAGCCAGATTTTAATCTATCTCGTATTCTGAAGTTATATGAAATCGGACCTTCAGGGAATCAATCGATGCCATCATTTTTTCTAACCATAGCTGAAAAGGGGAAAGGGGAAGCCACAGAGTGGGTTGACCTGAATCATCCGCTGAGCTTTGGAAGACAGGATGTGGTAGAAGATTCGATGCTGATGAACAAGGTACACGAAAAGCTGGACGACGACGGAAGCCGGATTCAGCGATTATTTTTTGTACCGAAAACGCTTACAAAATTTTCACGCAAGGCACTGCGGCTGACTGATGCCGGTCGTGATATGATCAGGCTGGAGAAGCTAGGCAAAACGCCTTTTTTTTATATTCAGAATGCCAGGCGGATTGCGTTGGAAGAAAACAAGCCTGTTGATTTGAAATTACCCTTCACGCTAGCTACAGAGGAAGATCGGTGGATCTTCAAATTTGAGCCTCGACGTGAGGTGTCGGCCGAGCCGGAGGCTACGGGCTCAATCAGTTTTCTGGGATTGAAGGCAATTCCGCCATTTTCCAATTATGGTGCAGAGATTTTCGAAGCGGACGACACCGATGCGCCGCGCAGCATTGAAATGATTTTGCAGAACAGTGTTGTAACACCGATTGATTTTGAGTCGGGCTCGGCACTGGTCAGCATTGAGAAGATGGATATTCCCGATATTTTGAAAGTGCTGGAATCGACGCTGGGGATCATTCAAAGTGCGATGACTGACCGGGAGTTTTTTGAGCGGGCTGTGCAGTTAATGATCAACCTGCTTGATCTTGATCAGGCATGGGCTTTGACCATCAGTCCAAAGGGAGCCTGGGAAGTGGTGGCAATGAGCAGCAATGCCGGCACGATGAGCACGGTGAAGAAGGAGCCGAATGATTTTCTGCTGCGCAAGCTGAAGGAATCGGGCCAATCTGCATGGATGCGTACCTCTGATGAGAACCTGACCTTTTCTGAAGTAGAAATGGGGCTATCTGAATCAGTGGGGGCACCTGTGCTCGACCCCAAGGGCAAGGTAATCGGCGGGCTTTGCGGCATTAAATTTGTCTCTCATGACCTGGAAGAGAAAAAGCTGGGTGTGAAGACAAAATCGCAGAAACTTGCTGAGATTCGTGCAATTATCATGCAGATACTGGCCGGCTGCGTGGCCACCGGTATAGCCCATCTGACTGTCAAGGGGCAGCGCGACCAGATGGGCATATTGATGGAACAATATTTCACGAAGCAAATTTCAGAGAGAATCCTGACCGACCCGGCACTGATGAGGGGTTCGGAATGCGAAATTACATCGCTTTTCTGCGACATCAGAAATTTCAGCCGTATCTCGGCCACGCTTGAGCCCGACGTGCTTCTGCAATGGCTGCAGGAGACGCTCAATTCGATTTCGGAATGCGTTCCGCAGCATGAAGGCGTGGTAGTTGATTATATCGGCGATGAGCTGATGGCGATCTGGGGCGACATAAGCACAGCATCAGACCCGGCCAAAAAGGCTGTGCTGGCGGGGTTTGCCATGATCGACGCCATTGAGCAGCTCGCCGACCTCTGGCAGGAACAGTTTGGCGGCCAGCGATTTGCTGTGGGCGTGGGCATTAACACCGGCAATGCCTTTGTGGGGAATATCGGGACACCGCGAAAATTCAAGTTTGGGGCTATCGGCAATTCGGTGAATCTGGCCAGCCGCGTGCAGGGCGTGACCAAATATTTTCAGTGCCCGTTTCTGGTGACGCACAACACCTGGAAAAAGCTGAATGGCGAATTTCTGGGCCGAAGGATTGGTGCAGTTTCGATGGTAAATATTCCTCAGCCAGTCGATCTTTACCAGGTTTTTCGCCATGGGAACGCCGAACTGGAAAAATTCTGTGCCGATTATGAAACAGCGCTGATGCATTATGAAAATCAGGAATATCGCGAGTCGGCAAGGCTCGCGGGGCAGATTCTGGGAATTCACAGGGATGACCGGCCGACTATCATACTGATGCAAAGGGCGATCGACTGCCTGGTTGACCCTGAAAATTATTCAAAGTCGGTTGTGTTAAAGGGCAAGTGACGGGCCTGGCTTTTTATCGACAGTAAATTTCTGCAGGTTTCGTAAGATCTGTCGTATTTTGCCCTTGTGGAAATCAGCAATTTTGTTAAAAAAAGTTAATGCAACGAATGCTATTTGCCGTGAAGGAGTTCGGCTTCATGTGTCAGACACTCTCGCGCCGGGGGATACTGGGCGACTTTCTTCTGGGCTCGCTGGCTTTAATCTTCATCGGCGGTACTTTTATTTCTGTAATTTCGCTTGAAAAAGTTCAGGCTCAGACTCCATTTCGGCGCATCCCCGTTACGGATAAAACTGTGGGCAAAGCACAGTTCAACGCTGCCGGTCAGGCCGCTGTAACGCCACTGGTCGCACCGCTGGGCGACGATATTCTGGCCAAAAGTGCAAGCTGTATGAATTGCCACCAGGGCCAGCACGACCCGCACGGCAAAGAGACTGTGCGCCTTGGCTGCACCGACTGCCACGGCGGCAACGCCCAGGTGGCCGACAAATTCGGGGCCCATGTTCTGCCACAGTTCCCTGAGGCGTGGCCCGGCTCGGCCAACCCCCAAAGGTCTTACACCTTACTGAATCGCGAATCGCCCGAATTTATAAGGTTCGTGAACCCCGGCGACCTGCGGGTCGCCCGCCAAAGCTGCGGCACCACCGGCTGCCACACCGAGATTGTCGATCAGGTTGGCAAAAGCATGATGACACACGGGGCCATGCTTTGGAATGCGGCCCTTTATAACAACGGGGCCATTCCTGACAAACACCCTCGCTATGGCGAGAGTTATTCCATGAATGGAACGCCGCAAAGGCTTCTGACGATTCCGCCGCCCACCCCGCTGGAAACGGCCACCAAGGGCGTGCTGCCCTATCTCGAACCTCTGCCACGCTTTGAAGTCAGTCAGCCCGGTAATATTCTGCGCATCTTTGAGCGGGGCCGGTTCGACCCGCAGGAAGTCGGCCTGCCCAATACCAAAGAAGATCCGGGCCGCCCCCGCGCAGGCCTGAGCCCCCGTGGTCTTGGCACAAAAAACCGCACTGACCCCGTCTTCCTCGGCCTTCAAAAAACTCGCCTGCTCGACCCGACGCTGAATTTTCTGGGAACCAACGACCACCCCGGCGATTACCGCAGCAGCGGCTGCACTTCATGCCACGTTATTTATGCCAACGACCGATCGCCGGTGAATTCCGGCCCTTTCGCTGTTTTTGGGAATAAGGGTACCTCGTTTCAGGCTGATCCGATGATTCCCCGTGGCGAATCGGGCCACCCCATTGAACATAAGTTTACCGTGGGTATTCCTACCAGCCAGTGTATTGTGTGCCATGTGCATCCTGGCACAACTGTTATGAACAGTTATACCGGCTTCATGTGGTGGGACGACGAAACCGACGCCGAATTTCTCTTCCCCGAGAAAGAGAAAAATCCGACAAGTGAAGAATATACCAAAAGCCAGATGCTGAACCCCGACGAAGCCGCTGTTCGCGGACACTGGTCCGACCCTGAATTTCTGGCCAATATCACTGACCTCAACCCGTCACTGAAGCACACCCAGTTTGCCGACTATCACGGCCACGGCTGGGTTTTCAAAGCTGTTTTCAAGAAAGATCGCAAAGGCAACCTGCTTGATCACCGCGGCCGCGTTGTTGAGAACGTGGCCGGCCCTGAACTTCAGGCCGCCACGGGCTATCCGGAAGAAATAAAAAAGCTTTATCGCAGCGTGCTGCCACCGGCTGAATTTGCCGCCGCTGAAGCGACGATTCAAAACAATCGCGACGGCATGCCCGTGCATCAAATGGATATTCACCTTGAAAAAGGCATGCACTGCATAGACTGCCACTTTATTCAGGACATGCACGGCAATAACAAGCTTTATGGCGAGGTGCGCAACGCCATAGAAATTCAGTGTGTCGACTGCCACGGCCAGGTGGGCCAGCGGGCCACACTTGTCAGTTCCGGCCCGGCCTCTGACACTTCAGCCAAAGAATCGGGCAAGGTTGGTCGCGACCTGGCCGCCATGCGCACACCTTTTGGCGAGCGCCGGTTTGAACGCCAGGGGCAGAAGATCATACAAAGGTCAATGGTCGAAAAGGATCTGAAGTGGGAAGTCTCGCAGGTTGACGACACGATTAACCCCGCATCTGCCGATTATAACGCCAAGGCCAGCCTGGCCAAAACCGTTCGTTTTGAAGGTAATCAGATGGTCTGGGGCGACACCCCGCGTGATCCATCAACATGTGCCCATCAAAATAAAAATATGTCGTGCATTGCGTGTCATTCGTCGTGGAACCCGAGCTGTTTTGGCTGCCACCTACCGCAGAAGGCCAATCGCAAGACACCTGCACTGCATAACGAAGGCGACGTGACCAGAAACGCCATATCTTACAACTTTCAGACTCTGCGCGACGATGTTTACATGCTTGGTCGTGATGGAGATGTGACTGGCAACCGCATTGGGCCGGCCCGCTCAAGCTGCGCCATTCATGTTGGCTCATATAATTCCAATCGCGAATCGATTTACTATCAGCAGCAGACCATTTCGGCCGAGGGCCATTCCGGTATCGCCTTCAGCACGAATGTGCCGCACACTGTGCGTGGCGGTGCGCCGAAGATCCGATCGGGGCCAGACAAGGGCATGCCCGACGCCCCCGAGGCCATGATCTCGGGTCGAAGTGAAACCAAGATGTGTACGGATTGCCACTTGTCAGAGAATGGCGATAACAACGCCATCATGGCCCAGCTACTCATGCAGGGCACAAATTTCACGAATTTTATTGGTCGCTATTGCTGGGTGGCTAATGGCGAGCATGGCCTTTCCGCCGTGGTAGTGACCGAGCGCGACGAGCCGCAGACTGTGATTGGCTCGGCCCTGCACAAGATTGTCTATCCGCAGAGGCACGAAAAGCATCTGCACGAAGGCGGCGAGCTTGAGCACCTTCACGAGCACCCGGGGCGGGATATTTCGGAACTCTTCGTGAAGCCAGAAGTTCTGGCCATACAGGCCCGCGGCGAGTATCTTTATGCCGCCTGCGGCGAGCAGGGCCTGCGGCTTTTTGACATTGCTTTTACAGATCATAAGGGCTTTTCGGAACGCATCACCACCGCACCCGTTTCGCCCCTGGGGCAGCGGCTGTACGTTCGCACCAAAAACGCCCGCGACGTGGTCGCCCCCACCACGATTGCCCCGGACCCGACCCGGGCCCACAAGCCTGAAAACAAGGAAGCCCCCATCCACATGGCCTATGCTTTTATTTATGTAGCAGATGCGGAAGAGGGGCTGGTGATGGTCAGTGCGGCCAATATTCTCGACGGCAATCCGCTGAATAATTACCTGAAAAAAGATGTCGTCTTTAATCCTGATGGCCTGCTGCACGGGGCAAGGTCTGTCACGGTTATTGGGACAAATGTTTATGTGGGCTGCGATGCAGGGCTGGTTGTGGTTTCGGTTGATGACCCGTTCAAGCCGCGTGTGACGTCTGTGCTAGGTGCCCCGGCCGTGAACGATGTGCGTGATGTCGAAGCCCAGTTCCGCTATGCCTTTGTGGCTGATGCCGATGGCGTGAAGGTGCTTGATATTACCAATCCGCAGGTGCCTGTGCCGGTTTCGGTCGTACATCTGAAAGAGGCTTACAAGGTCTATCCCGCCCGCACTTATGCCTATGTTGCTGCCGGGCATGAAGGGCTGGTCATTCTTGACATCGAACGGCCCGAACAGCCGGTGATTGACCAGGTATTTAACGCCGACGGCCAGATTAACGATGTGCGCGACGTGAAGCTGGGTATCACTTACACAAGTCAGTTTGCCTATCTGGCTGATGGGCACAATGGCCTGAGGGTCGTTCAACTGACATCGACCGACACGCCGGGTTATCAGGGCTTCAGCCCCCGTCCGACACCTGTGATTGTGGCGTCGAAAAAGATGCCGAAAAATGGCCATGCCCTGGCCATTGCCGAAGGCATCGACCGCGACCGTGCCGTGGATGAGTCGGGCAACCAGATTGCCGTGTTTGGCCGCGTGGGCGCCCGGCCGCTTTCACTGGCTGATCAGCAGAAAATGTATATTCATAACGGCATGCTCTGGCAGGTGTCAGATGACCCGCGTTCGCCGCTTTACCAGCGGTTATTCAGCGGAGTTCCACAATCGCCGGGAACACCACCTGTGCCAACGCCACCCGTCCCCGGCGCGGTTCCTGCACCTATCAGAGTGCCCGTGGCCAAGCCTGCGAGCCCAAAGATATCTGTAAATTAAGATGGCAAAGTGCAGCGGACAGGGACAATTCCGAGGCTTCGCAATTGAGCCTGTGCAGACTGACAAATTGGTCTTAATGTGCGGGTTTTGACGCATTGAATACGATTTTTCGCCAATTATAGGTGATTTGCTGAACATTTCCTGCAACGTCCTTTGGATTTTATCAATAGATTCGGGGCACGCTGGGTCGCAATCTGGCTGATCAGGCTTACGCCAGGTTGAACCTGCCGTGGTGAATGATCAATCAGGCATGGTGGGGCGTCCCAATCAGTTAGAGTTAATTTATCCTATCGTTTCACAGGAATTCGAAGATGAACCCGATTGCAACAATGCTCCGCTTTGGTGACCTTTACATTCAAACCGCCCAGATCGAGCGATTTCAGTATCTGGCGGCCGACACCGTTGAGATCAAAACCCGCAGCGGCACCCATATCATCAAGGGCACTGCTGCGACCGACCTGCGGACGTATCTGAACGGCTACTCGCAGGCTTTTAATCTGGGCTGATCGCTTCAGCGCTTTGCATATGGGCCCGGCGGGCGGCGTTGGCGGCTTCATGGGCGGCGATGACCGGCCAGGTCTGTCGTCGCCCGCCGGCCAGGTTTTTGACGAGGGCCACAGCATCGTCAAGCCGGCAGAGATGCCCGGCCGAAACGTAAATCGGCCCGGCATTCTTTCGCAGCCTGATCGCTCTGGCCACCTCGGCCCCCTTGTGAATCACAGCCGATTCGGCAAAAACCCGGTTCTCAGGTGGCTGGCAATCGCCCACCAGCAGGCTTTTGGCAATGCCGATTGTCGGGCAATTGAGCCACAGGCCCAGGTGGCTGGCAATGCCCAGGCCTCGCGGATGAGCCACGCCCTGGCCATCGCACAGAATCAGGTCGTAAGTGCTTTTCAGGC